>CAXPJI010000016.1:0-25129 GCA_964217345.1 Euzebya sp. | reverse complement strand
AGTTGAGCTTCGAAGTACCTTGCCCCCCAAATCCAATTTTGCTTTAAGTTCTTTGCCCAATAACTGGCCACATTTTGTCTCGCTCGGTTACTGATCCAACCCGTAGATTTTAATTCGATCATCGCCGCATTTACGAAATCATCTTTGGTTTTACCACCAATCCACTTTTCAAAAAGTGCGTTGTTCTCTCCCCACTCATAGGAGCGATTAAGAATACCTTCAATCTTAAAGATGCGATCCTTGTGTTTGAAGCTAATCAGCTTAAAATATTCTCTCCATAGCAGTTCGAAGAACAGCCAATAGGTGTCCTGATTGGCGACCACCGACGATTCAAATTCTTTTATCTCGGCATAAATAGATCGGGGAGAAAGACATCCAAAAGCTAGATACGCTGAAAGTTTCGAACTAAAGTCTAGGCCAATTAATCCGTTTCTTGTCTGCTTGTACTCAGCGAGCGCCTCTGTCTGCCAGAAATAATGATCGAGTCGCTCCCACCCGGCGTCTTCTCCACCTTTGAAGGGATGCGCAGATCGATCATCAATAGTGTTATTTGAATAGCCTAATTCAGTTAAGGAAGGAATTTTACTTGATTCAATCGACAACCCGTTCGATAAAGGATTTTCTGGCGCTTCAAATGGTGTCTCAGGGGTATGATATCGCTCTACCTTTTTTCTGAACACCGTAAAGACCTCAGGTAACTCCATCACATCAAATGGTAGTTTTTGCAAAGGGTATAATAGGTCTGAGTGGTTTTTGATCCACGTTACATCGATTTTTGCCTTTTTGATAGCCTTATCGATGAATCGCCGTTCGTTAGAGGTAGCGAAATCGATACTGTATAAGGATTCGATCGAATAGCGGTCTATAAGTGTGGCAAGATGATCAGATCCTACCTGATCGATAATTAAAGGAATATTTAAACGTTCAAGATCAGCCTTGAGATTATGGAGTGATTCAAGTTCAAATTTTCTTGCAAAGAAGGATTTATTAGGAAATTTCTTTGAGCCTATTTCAATCGAATGATGATCTAAAAAATAGTAAGCAAATAGGCCTTTGTTTTTCATTGCCTTGATAAGCAAAGCATTATCCTTAACCCTTAATAATTGATTGACTATAAGTATACTATTCATAGAACTATTTCTTTTGCGATGCACATTTTTTACTACAGTATTTTACTTGTTCCCAATTCTTCTCCCATTTTTTACGCCAGGTAAAGGGTCTTTCACAGACCACGCAAATTTTCTGAGGAAGATTTACTTTCTTGTGCGCCACTTATTCAAGAATAGATTTGGGCTCTGTGTTAGGTTGAGCGTAATGGTATCGATCAATAAGAGATACTTTGTAATAGGCATCAAGACCACCAATCGCAGCAGATGAGGCTTTCTCGTGATTTAACCAGTGCGACTTATTAATACTATCACTGTTTGCCCAGAAACGTTCAATGGTTGCAGTGAGTAGTATACAATCATTTTCAAGTAGATGCTCTCTGCTGTAAGCACAAAGTAGTTGAATATTACTCTCCTTAACAAAGGGTACAACGCATCCTTCTCGATGAAGAGAATTAATGTCGCAAAATTCAAACTCAGATTGATGGTCTTCGAATTTTGCTGAGGTATGATGCGCATTAGCCGTCATCGTTTCAGTAATCTGATTGATGCTGAAGTACTTAATCTCTTTAATGTTCTTGTAGGTATGGCGATCAACAGTTAGCGGGCGAAATACCATACCTAGAAGAGGAGGGTTGCTTCCTAAATGGATTACTGAATTGAAAACGGCCAGATTGTCTTTAGAACCATCAGAAGTTCCAATAAGATTGGCAGATCGTAATCCGCAAAGGTTATTAATTAGATGGGCTCGTTCTCGTTTAGGAATCGATTCTATTTGGGTCGAATCAAATTCAATCATTTTGTTTAACATTATATCAATTGACGTTAAACAAAAATAACTAAAAAAGGCGGTCATAAGACCGCCTTAGTTATATTCTAATCTGATTAGAGTAGATGAACTTGTTGTTAGCTCAATTTATCGAATAGAGATTGCATTTTTTCAGTCTCTTCTTCAGCTAAAACAGGATCCACTAGAATTCTTCCACTGTGTTCGTCGGTGGTAATACGCTTACGTGAAGCGATTTCTACTTGAACCTGAGGAGGAAGTGTAAAGAAAGAACCTCCAGAAGCGCCTCTTTGAATAGGAACTACAGCAAGACCATTTTTCACAGAACTTCTAATACGCTTGTAAGCCGTAAATAGTCGCTCTTCGATATCTATACCGTATTTTTCTGAAAGTTTGATTAACTCCTTTTCTTCTTTCTCGGTCTCAGCGAGGATATTTTGAAGTTCACCTTTCTTGTGCTCTAGGTGTTCTTTTCTTCCATTTAGCTTTTCAGTAGTTTGCTCGATGCTTTCATTCTTGTGCTCAATTTTTACTTTGAACTCACGAATGTGTTTCTCAGCAAGTTGAATTTCTAACTCTTGAAATTCAATTTCTTTCGTTAACGAATTGAACTCTCTGCTGTTTCGAACGTTTTTCTGTTGTTCAGCATATTTCTTCATAAGAGCTTTAGCCTCTTCGATCGCATTTTTCTTTGCTGCGATTTCAGAATTCAGTGTGCTAATGTCTTCTTGAAGTTTAGCAAGTCGAGTGCTTAAACCAGCAACTTCATCTTCAAGGTCTTCAACTTCCATCGGAAGTTCACCTCTTAGATTTCTAATTTCATCAATTCTTGAGTCGATAAGTTGCAAATCGTAAAGAGCTCTTAGCTTGTCTTCTACGCTCATTTCTTTATTCTTCGCCATACGGATAGTACCCTACAGGGTTAGTATTTATTTCAGATAAATTGACGGCAAAATTACTAAATTTTTCTTGAAGGTATTTAGCAATTGCGTTTTTTGTAAATCGCTCAGATTCAAAGTGTCCTACATCGGCGAGCAGGAGCTCTCCCTGGGGTTTGAAAAAATCGTGATATTTCAAATCTCCTGTAACGTATGCATCTGCATTTTGTCGAAGTACTTCTTCGATGGCAAATGCGCCACTTCCTCCTAAAACAGCTACTTTCCTAATCGTGTCGTTCTTGTAATTACTATGTCTAATCACCGGCGTTTTAAAGGTTTCCCTGACTTTTTTCAAAAATGTCTCAGAATCTATGGCTTCTCTTAAAATTCCGATTCGTCCCATTCCGCTTTTATCGCTATCAGGCAAGAGAAAGGAGACTTCAGTTAGTCCTAAGTTATTTGCCATTAAATCACTAACACCTCCGATTACTTTATCTAGTGCTGTATGCATCGCGTAGATGCTAATATTATAGGTGATTGCTTTTTGAATGGCTCTTGACACATAGTCGGTTTGATCGAAACGTTTTAACCCATTAAATAAGATTGGGTGGTAACAAACTACCATTTCACACTTCTTTTGATGAGCTTCCTCGATGACTTCTTCTAGTGCGTCATGACAGACAAGTACTCCACTGATGTCTAAGGCTGTGGATTGATATAGCCAACCAACGTTATCGAAATCTTCGGCACCTGTTAGAGGAGCCCACATTTCGAGTGCATTTGAAATATCGGTGCGTAGCATAGAAAAGAAATGAGCCACTAATTTATTATAAATTCGCATATGCATATGTTGAAACTCGCCCTGTCCCCATTTTCATGGCTCTATTCGATAGTGGTCTATCTGCGGAATAAGGCTTTTGATTTAGGGTGGTTTAGTTCTAAGAGATTTTCTGTTTCAACCTTAGTTGTTGGTAATCTGAGTTTTGGAGGAACCGGTAAAACACCAATGATTCTTTGGTTGATAAAGGAGGTTTTTAACGCTAAAAAGGTAGTTGTTTTAAGTAGGGGCTACGGCAGAAAATCGGTAGGTTTTAAATGGGTGAAGAGTGAATCCATGCCCGAAGAAGTAGGCGATGAGCCGTTGCAAATTTTTAATTCTACAAGCCAGCTTCCTGTAGCCGTTTGCGAGGATAGAAGACTCGGAATTCAACGAATTGTAAGTGATCTCTCTCCTGAAATAATTTTGCTTGATGATGCTTTTCAACACCGCAAAGTCAGTGCGAAGGCAAACATATTACTTACTACTTATTTGAATCCGTTTTTTAACGATTGTTATTTTCCTAAGGGTAAGCTAAGAGATCATAAGACTCAAGCAAACCGCGCTGATATCATAGTGGTTACCAAATGTCCGATAGACCTTACCAAAGAAGAAGCCAAAGTGATTAAAAATCGTATAAGTAAGTGGTCTTCAGCCTCAGTCTTTTTTGCTACTTTACAGTACCCCACATTAAACGTTGAAGCCCTCAATTCACTTAAGTCTACAAGAAATCTGTTGATTACCGGAATAGCAGATGCTACCCCTTTGGAGTCTTATCTGTTAGACCTGGATATTTCTTTTGATCATTTGCGATTTAAGGATCATCATGCCTACCAAGCATCTGATTTTTCGAATCTGAATAGTTATGATAGAATTCTTACGACTACTAAGGATAAGGTAAAGCTAGAGACTGTAATTCCTAATCAATTCATTGAAGTGATCGAGGTGGAGCATTCGATTTGTTTTGACCAAAAAGAAGCCCTTGTAAAACTGATTCTACGCAAGACGTTTGATGAGATCAATTAATCGGCTACTGTATCCCGATTCATTATCGTACCAGCCGATAACTTTTACCATTTTACCGATGACAGAGGTCATTTCTGAGTCGAAAACACAAGAATGTCTATTTCTAAGAATGTCTACAGAAACGATAGGATCGGTAGTGTAGGATAAAATTCCCTTCCATCTAGATTCTTTACTTGCGTTTAAAAAGTGCTGATTGATTCTTTCTACACTAACCGATTCCTTCACATTAAAGGTGATATCGGTTAAGGAACCGTTTGATACAGGTACGCGTATACCGCAACCTCCCATAGCGTCAGATAGATTAGGAAATATTCTAGTTAGCGCCTTTGCTGCACCAGTAGTAGTTGGAATAATCGAAGCAGGAGCAGAACGCGCTCTTCTTAAATCTTTGTGATACTTATCGTGTAACGACTGATCTGAGGTAAAGGAGTGAACAGTTGTTACATAAGCTTGATCGATGCCGCATAAATCCTCAATGAGTTGAATCATCGGTGCTGCATTATTCGTAGTACAGGACGCCCCTGAAAGTATTTTATTAGATAAGTCTATGGTTTGATCATTGACTCCTAATACTACCATTGGTATGGTATTGTCTTCAGGAACGGCTGCGAGGATTACCCTTTTTGCCCCTGCGTTTAGATGTTTTTCTAGGTTGATACGATCCTTAAACTGCCCGGTAGATTCTATGACTACATCAATGTTGTTAGCACCCCAATCAATGTCTTCGATATTTCTCTCACTGAAGAAAGCAATAGGCCTATTATTTACTACTAGCTTTTGATCTTCAATCTGAATATTCTTTTCAAGAATCCCGAAAATACTGTCGTATTTTAAGAGGTGAGCTGCTGAATCTATACTGCCCAGCTCGTTTATAGCGACTATTTCTATGTCTTCACAATCTAAGGAAAGTCTTAGGAATCGTCGACCAATTCGGCCTAAGCCATTAATGGCTACTCTGGTCATCAGTTAACGTGCTTATGCGCTTTGTACGAAGAACGAACTAGTGGGCCACTCTCTACATGTCTAAACCCTAATTCAAGACCATATTCTTCGTATTTCTTGAATTGTTCTGGGCTAATGAAGTCTTTGACAGGCAAGTGCTTTTTAGAAGGTTGTAAATATTGGCCTATGGTGACCACATCCACTTGATTAGCTCTCAGGTCACGAAGGGTTTCATAGACTTCTTCTTCAGTTTCACCTAAGCCTAGCATGATTCCCGATTTAGTTCTTCTTGCTCCTGCGTTTTTGAGGTAATTCAATACTTCCATACTTCTTTCGTATTTGGCTTGAATTCGCACCTCACGGGTTAGGCGTTTCACCGTTTCAATATTGTGTGAAATCACTTCTGGACCAGCTGCGATAATTCGATCAAGATGTTCGGTGATTCCTTGAAAATCAGGAATAAGTGTCTCTAAGGTGGTAGATGGACTCATTCTTCTTACTGCCCCGATGGTCTCGGCCCACAGAATAGACCCCATATCTTTTAAATCATCTCGATCAACCGAGGTGAGCACCGCATGTTTAATTTTCATAATTTTAATAGATCGTGCAACCTTTTCAGGTTCAGCCCAATCTACTGATTCAGGACGTCCAGTTTTCACCCCACAAAATCCACAGCTTCTTGTGCAGATATTACCTAAAATCATAAAGGTGGCAGTACCCTCTCCCCAACATTCACCCATATTTGGGCAACTACCTGAGGTGCATATGGTATGTAGGTTGTATGTGTCTACTAAACCTCTAAGTTGCTTGTATTTCTCTCCTGTAGGAAGAGTTACTCTCAACCATTTTGGTTTTCCTTTCTTAGTAGTTTTTTCAGGGGCAACTTCCATTATTTTCTTTTTGACAAAATTAGGAGTTATTCTTCAAATTATCGGCAAGAGACCTTCTTGCTCTTAGTAATAATACCTTAATGTTTCCTTCAGATTGATCTAGTCGATTGGCAATTTCAGCAATAGGTAGTTCGTCAAAGTACCTCAGCTGAAGAACAATTTGGTGTTTAGGGTTAAGTTTCTCAATTCCAGCTTTGAGCTGGCGATCCTGAATTTCATCCGCTTCTCTTTCTTCAAGGGTAGTCGAGTCATCAATAACTTCAGAATTCTCTTCTATAAATGCATCGAAAATTTCACCTTTCTTTCTAGATCGCAGAAGGTCAATGTGTAAGTTTTTTGAGATGGTGATGAGCCAAGTATTGAATTGAAAATTGGAATCGTAACGATCCAATTTATCAAAAGCCTTTGCGAAGGTTTGGATACATAAATCTTCAGCATCAAAGGGGTCTACCTTTCGGCTAAGATGAAAATGATAAACCTGATCCCAATATTCATTAAGGAGTTGATTGAAAGCAAGTTGATTCCCCTGTTTAGCTTCTAGAATCAGTTGTTGTATTTGATCCTTACCCAAATTAGATTAATTAAGGGCTTCTTTTTTACATTGCTCAGAAGGAGCTTTCCCGCAATAACTGCAGTTTTCACCATCCTTATTAAGGAATGGGCTCTGACTCGCACATGTTCCCGCGAACTCACCATCTTTTTTAGCCCATAGTTTAATCGCGATACCAGCTACTGCTAGGAGTAAAATGCCGGCGGTTAATAGAACTAATTTCATAGCGCAAATTTACGAACAAACTAGAGAATAGTTACTTCGGGTTCTAGTCTAATTCTAAATTGATCAAATACTTTTTTCTGAATCTGAACTGAGAGGTTGGCGATTTCTTTACCCGAGGCACCCCCTTTATTGACTAGAACCAATGCTTGTTTGTCATGAACTCCTGCATCTCCCTTGAAATAGCCTTTGAATCCAGCTTTTTCGATAAGCCATCCGGCTGCTACCTTAACCCCATCAGATGCAGGGTAGATGGGTAATTCGCTGAATTCCCTCTTGAGTTGAATGGCCAGTTCTTCCTCGATCACAGGATTTTTGAAAAAGCTACCAGCGTTTCCTTGCTGATTGGGGTCGGGCAGTTTCGATTTTCTGATTTCAATGACTAATTCCGCAATCTTTTTGGGTGTGGGTTGAATTTCTGGATGCTCCTCAAAATAGTTTTTAAGTGGAGCATAGGTGATGTTTAATTCTGCGGCTTTCGATGGGAGTACGTAGGATACCTCCCAAATAATAAAGCGACCTTTACCTTCATTCTTGAAAAAGCTATTTCTATAACCAAACTGGCATTCCTCCCTAGAAAATTGAACCCAAGTTAGATTCGAACAGTCTAATGCAAGGCAGGATTCGAAAAATTGGTTTTGCTCCACGCCATATGCACCTATATTTTGGATTGGGGCGGCTCCTACACTACTTGGGATCAATGAGAGATTTTCTAAGCCACACAGATCTAGTGAAAGTGTATACTGAACAAGATCATCCCAAGATTCACCAGCGGCGGCCGTTACTTTTACGAGGTCATTTTCCCAATTTTCGGTGTTAATCCCTTTATTTGCGATTAATATAACAGGTTGCTGGAGATCCTTAGTAAATAGGATATTACTACCCTTTCCAAGAACCAAGGCGTTTGGGTGAAGCTGTAGCGCTTCTATCAATGCCTTTTTACTTTCAACAGTGATTAGGTGAGGAGTTTTTGCAGATACTCCAAAAGTATTGTACGGTTTTAGGTCGATCACTTTTTATTTAAGCGTAGGTTTTTTTGTAGGTGGTTAAGGCAATTTCTAGTAATCGAATGGCTCTTTTGAGTGATTCTATTTCTAATACATAGGCGATACGCACTTGATTAACCCCTTGTCCTTTTGTTGCATAAAAACCCGCCGCGGGAGCGAGCATGACTGTTTCACCTTCAAATTCAAAATGCTCTAAAAGCCATTGTGAGAAATGTTCTGCATCTGACACCGGCAACTCTGCGATTAAATAGAATGCCCCTTGAGGATCAGACACTCGAACCCCGTCGATTGCTGATAACCCTTCTTTCAGTACAAGTCTTCTTTTGTTGTATTCAGTATTTACCTCTTTTAAATAAGATGGAGGAGTTTCTAAAGCTGCTTCACTCGCGATTTGGGCTAGTGTCGGAGGAGAAAGTCGAGCTTGCGCAAATTTCATAATACAAGACCGAACTTCTTTGTTTTTTGTAACCACGTAGCCAATTCGCGCTCCACACATACTGTAGCGTTTAGAAACAGAATCTACAACGACAACATGCTCTTGCATGCCTTTGAGAAGAAGCGCCGAATAAAATTGATTTTCACCGTAAACAAATTCTCTATAAACTTCGTCGACAATCAAAAACAGGTCGTGTTTTTTGCACAGGTCAGCTAGAAATTCAAGTTCCTCTAGCGTATACACATAACCAGTTGGATTTGAGGGGTTACATATTAAGATTGCCTTCGTACGCTTACTGATTTGAGATTCAAATGCCTCACGATTGGGTAGGGCAAAGTTATTGTCGATAGATGCAGTAACTGATTTTACGACCAAGTTATTTGCAGCCGCAAAGCCGTTATAGTTCGCATAAAACGGTTCAGGGATAATAATTTCATCTTCGGCGTCTAACAGACTTGCCATAACAAAAGATAGTGCCTCTGAGCCGCCGGTAGTAATAATTAAATCGTCTTTTGTAACGTTTCCATCAAAACTATTATAGTAGGCTGCAACTTTCGATCTGTGCTCATCACTCCCTTCAGTTCGACTGTATGCAAGGGTATCTAAATTTAAATTCTTGATGGCATTAATAGCGCTATCTGGTGTCTTTATATCGGGTTGTCCGATATTTAGATGAAGTACATGAATACCTCTATTCTTAGCTGATTGAGCGAAAGGAACGAGTTTGCGAATAGGGGATTGCGGCATGGCACTTCCCTTAGCAGATATCTTCGGCATACTGTTTTGGTAGTAAAGGTACCAAATTAGTCGATGATATTTCCTTTGAATTTGATAGGGCTAATACTGAAGATAGTAGAGGTAATTAGCGTATGAACTTTTCTGAGTAGATCCCTTTCAATGATTCGTAGAGATGCGGATTTCAACATGGTCTTTGTCCATTGGGGAAATAACTTTTATAAATGATATGATCTTTCCTATTTTTGTCGGTATTTGAAGAATCACCTTATCCTTATCTTTTCCCTATGGAAATAGCTGCCCAATATAGCCCAGAGAACATCGAGCAAAAATGGTATGAACATTGGATTGCTAATCAGCTTTTTGAATCGAAAGTTGATCAGCGTGAGCCTTACACAATTGTCATACCTCCACCGAATGTCACTGGGGTACTCCATATGGGACATATGCTGAATAATACGATTCAGGATGTACTAATTCGCAGGGCTCGACTGCAAGGAAAAAATGCTTGTTGGGTACCGGGTACCGATCACGCTTCAATCGCAACCGAAGCCAAAGTAGTTTCGCGATTAAAGGAGCAGGGTATTGAGAAATCTTCACTTTCCAGAGATGAGTTTTTGAAGCACGCCTGGGATTGGACTGACGAGTATGGTGGGGTTATTCTCAAGCAGTTACGACGATTAGGTGCTTCATGTGATTGGTCTAGAACTAAATTTACTATGGACCCAGATCTTTATGATTCTGTGATTAAGGTCTTTGTAGATTTATATGATAAAGGATTGATCTACAGAGGGTACCGAATGGTTAATTGGGATCCAGAAGCTCAAACCACTCTTTCTGATGAAGAAGTGATCTACAAAGAAATGCAGGGCTCATTGTATTACTTAAGTTATCGCTTTGTAGAGGGTGAAGGGGAAATAACCGTTGCTACCACCCGACCTGAAACGATATTTGGTGACGTTGCTATTTGTGTAAACCCTGAGGATGAACGATATCAATCATTAATTGGTAAAAAGGTTCGAGTACCCATTTGTAATCGTGAAATTCCTATTATCGCAGACTCCTATGTTGATCCTGAGTTCGGAACAGGTTGCCTTAAAATTACTCCTGCACATGATATCAATGATAAGAATATCGGAGATAAGTACGACCTAGCCATCTATGATGTGTTTAATGCCGACGGAACGCTTAATGCTCATGCCATGCATTACCAGGGTAGAGATCGTTTTGAAGTTCGTGATTCAATCGCTGAAGAGTTAAAAGAACTCGGATTGTTAATTAATAAAGAGTCGCATCTAAATAACGTTGGTACTTCTGAGCGTACTGGAGCTGTTATTGAACCAAGATTATCAGATCAATGGTTCTTAAAGATGGAAGAGTTGGTCAAGCCAGCGTTAACTTCTGTACTTGAAGATCATTCGATTCAACTTTATCCGAAAAAATTCGAAAACACTTATCGCCACTGGCTAGAGAATATTAGAGATTGGAATATTTCTCGACAGCTATGGTGGGGTCAACAAATCCCGGCCTATTACTATGGCGATGGTCAAATGGTAGTTGCTACCTCTATAGAAGAAGCCGTTGAAAAAGCGAATCAACTCGCACAACAGAAGGGTGAGGCGACTATTTATACAGCAGAAGATTTGACTCAAGACGCAGATGTTTTAGACACCTGGTTCTCTTCTTGGCTTTGGCCGATCAGTGTGTTTAACGGTATTCTTGATCCTGAGAATGAAGAAATCAACTATTATTATCCTACCCAAGATCTAGTAACTGGTCCAGATATTCTCTTTTTCTGGGTGGCCCGTATGATTATTGCGGGTTATGAGTACAGAGACGCACCACCTTTTACTAGCGTTTATTTAACAGGATTGGTAAGGGATAAACAAGGTCGAAAGATGAGTAAATCCCTAGGTAATTCCCCAGATGCTTTGGGTCTGATTGATACCTATGGTGCAGACGCGGTTCGTGTCGGATTATTACTCAGCTCCGCTGCAGGTAACGACTTACTTTTCGACGAATCTCTATGCGATCAAGGTCGTAGTTTCGCCAATAAAATCTGGAACGCATTTCGATTAATTAAGAGCTTTGAGGTAGCTGACATAGAGCAGCCTTTATATGCTAAACAGGGGATTGAATGGTTTGAAGCCTCTTTTGCTTCGGCATTAGAACAGATTGAAGATCACTATGAGAAGTATCGTATTTCTGATGTTCTGATGAGTATTTATCGTTTGATATGGGATGATTTCTGTTCTTGGTTGCTTGAAATTATTAAGCCAGCATATGGCAGCCCTATTGATCAAACGACCCTAAATCAAGTCGTTGATATTCTAGATAGGCTGCTAGTTACTTTACATCCATTTATGCCGTTCCTTACTGAGGAACTGTGGCAATCTCTAAAATTAAGAGACTCAAAGGATTCGATTTGCGTTACAAGTATGCCTAAGGCAAAAGCGTATAATCAAGAAACCCTTACGGCCTTTGAAACGTCAAAAGAGGTGGTTAGTGCTATTCGATCAATAAGAAAAGAGAAGAGTATTACCTTTAAGGAGTCGTTAGAACTCTTAGTGACCGATGCTATTGACTTTGGATTATATCCTGAGGTAGCTGCCAAGTTGGCTAATACGAGTTTGCCTCAAAGAGTTGAAGAAGCTCCGGGGGCCTGTGCTAGTTTTAGGGTGAGTAAAACAGAATTTTTTATTCCGCTTAGCGAAGGGGTAGACCTTGAGGCAGAACGCGAAAAGATTCAAAAGGAAATTGATTACCTCAAAGGATTCTTGGCTTCAGTAGACAAGAAGTTGAGCAATGAGCGATTTGTATCAAATGCTCCTGAAAAGGTGATTGAATTAGAGCGCAAAAAGGCCGCTGACGCACGAGAAAAAATTGAAGGACTAGAGAAGAGTCTAGGATTACTTCAGTAATTCAGCGATAATCGTTTCACCTCCCTTGACTTTTTGGTCGAGGGACACATTTATTTTGGCGTCGTTGGGTACGATCACGTCTATTCGTGAACCAAACTTAATGAAGCCAGCGTCTTCACCAGCTTTGACGACATCTCCGACCTTAGCGTAATTAACGATTCTTCGTGCAAGCGCACCTGCAATTTGTCGATAGAGTATGGGCTCACCGCTCGGATGTTCGATCACCACCGTTGTTCTTTCATTGTGTGTACTCGATTTTGGGTGCCAAGCTACTAGATATTTTCCGTGATGGTATTGACTATAGAGAACCTTTCCATCAAATGGATATCTCGTCACATGAACATTGAGTGGTGACATGAAAATGGAAATCAGTGTTCGTGGTTCTCCGAAGTATTCATGATCGGTAAAAGGCTCGATTTTGACTACTGTGCCATCAGAAGGTGCGAGAATACCATTTTCAGATTTCGGTGTGTTTCGCTTAGGGTTCCGAAAAAATTGCAAAATGATGATCCATAGGAATGCACCAGCTATAATTGGTAAACTACCCAAAATCTTTGACTCGATACTCATACCTAGCCAAATACATAAAACCAAAACTAGCGTAGCTAGCGAAATACTAGGGTAACCTTCTTTGTGAAACATAGATGCTTGTTTAAAGGGTCAAAAGTAGATAAATGACAGGAGATAGATAAATCAGACTATCGATACGGTCTAAAATTCCACCATGTCCAGGAATGACTCTTCCACTGTCTTTAACGTGAGTCAGTCGTTTCATTTTAGAAGCTACTAAGTCTCCAAAATTCGCTAGAAGACTGGTGGTAATACTCAGAATAAACCAGTTAGGAAGTGGAAGGTATTGATTCAAAAAAAATCCGACAAGAATGGTTGCTAATGTGCCTCCTATATAACCCTCCAAACTTTTGTTTGGTGAAATAGAACTCACCTTTGTTTTTCCAATTTTCGACCCGACCAAATAAGCCATAGAATCGTTAGTCCATACTAATAAAAGGATGCCTAAACACCACATGGTATTTAGCTGGTAGATTAAGAAAAGATTGAATATCCCAAGCACAGCATAGAGTGGAGAGAAGTACCGATGAAAGTAATTGTTCTTACACTTTTTAAGAAGCATGATGCTCATTAGAAGCGTAGCAATTACCCCGGCATAAACAAAAATGGTTTTAGACTCACTGGTGTAAGCAAGTAAAAGAATTACCGATGACCCGACAAAGACCACTTGCCTCGGAAGTCTAAACATACCTCTTATTTCTAAGGCTGCACCGATACCTAGTAAGGCGCACCACATAAAAAAGACTTCTTCTCTAGGAACATATATGGCACCTAAGAACAATAAGATATATACTAATCCACTAATAGATCGAAGTACGAGGGTGTTCATTTAGAAGTCTTCTAGGAGCAGAAGATATAGGTTTTTGGTTTTGGTTCCGTAATGCATGAAGTCATCTTTATTCTCTTGATTAACTTCATTATTCTTGAAGGAGGTGATCTTGGTAGGTAAAGGCCCTCCTAAATGACGTTGTTTGATAGATCGAAGCGCTTCTGAAATAGACCCTACCATTTGAGAAGTGCGAGCAAAAACAATTAGGTTTTCTGGTAGTTCCTCATTTTTTATTCCTCTTAATTGCTTTGAACAAACGAGTACAGATCCTTGATTTGCGATAAGGTGTTCACATTTTGTGGTGAAGATCGTTGGCTTGCTGTACCTGTCAGTGAAATGGGCAACCGAAGCGTATCGATCGATAAGTTCTGAGTCGAGACATAAAATGTCGTTCTCTTGCCAACTATTTTCTTCGATGATATTCCCGAAAGAGCGATCTACTTCTTCTTGATTTTCACAGTATAAAAACTTTCCGCCGCTTTTTGTAAACTCTCTGAGGAAGAGCTCATCTACCGGTAATGATTCTGATTCACTCTCTTTGGGAGCCGACGTATTCTCGTCAGATTCGATTTTTTTTCCAAAGATGCGATCAAAAAATCCCATTATGCGTCTAAGCCTTCTTCTTTATTTTCAGGTGTTACTTCAGTTCCTTCTTGAGATACTTCGGATTGCGTTTCTTTTTCGAACGGACGTTTTCCAAAAATCTCCTCTAAGTCATCCTTAAAAATAACCTCTTTTTCTAACAATCGCTCGGCAAGTTTGGTGAGTTTATCCTTATTCTCCTTGAGAATAGTAATTGCGCGTTGATATTGACCTTCGATTAGATCCGAAATTTCCTTATCAATGGTTTGTGCGGTCACTTCACTATAAGGCTTTGTAAAGCCGTATTCACTTTGACCGCTTGAATCGTAATAAGTAACGTTTCCAATCTTATCGTTTAGTCCATAAACCGTAATCATAGCACGAGCCTGTTTGGTTACTTTTTCTAAATCACTCAGTGCTCCTGTAGAAATGGTGTCGAAGATAATTTTCTCCGCAGCACGACCTCCCATAGTTGCACACATTTCATCCATTAATTGTTCAGGTCTAACAATCTGACGTTCTTCAGGTAAATACCAGGCGGCTCCTAAGGATTGACCTCTAGGTACAATGGTAACCTTGACAAGGGGAGCAGCGTATTGTAGCATCCAGCTAACGGTTGCATGTCCTGCCTCATGAAAAGCAATAGCTCGTTTTTCATCAGGGGTTATGATTTTACTTCGTTTCTCTAATCCTCCTACGATTCGATCAACCGCATCTAAAAAGTCCTGCTTAGTAACTGATTTCTGTTCTTTACGTGCAGCAATTAGAGCCGCCTCATTACACACATTAGCGATATCAGCTCCTGAGAAACCTGGAGTTTGACGAGCAAGAAACTCTAGGTCTAGGGTTTCTGATGTCTTAATTGGTTTCAGATGTACTTCAAAGATTTCTTTTCGTTCATTAAGATCGGGCAGGTCTACATAGATCTGTCGATCAAAGCGTCCCGCTCTCATTAGAGCCTTATCTAAAACATCTGCACGGTTCGTAGCTGCAAGAACAATAACATTGGTGTTCGTGCCAAAACCATCCATTTCTGTTAATAGTTGGTTAAGGGTATTTTCACGCTCATCATTAGAACCTGTAATGTTGTTTTTTCCTCTGGCTCGACCAATAGCATCAATTTCATCGATAAAAATGATCGCAGGAGATTTATCCTTAGCTTGGTTGAATAAGTCACGAACTCGAGAGGCTCCAACTCCCACAAACATTTCTACAAAGTCAGATCCTGAAAGGGAGAAGAAGGGTACTTTTGCTTCACCAGCAACGGCTTTAGCGAGTAATGTTTTACCTGTACCTGGAGGGCCTACTAGTAGCGCTCCTTTTGGTATTTTACCTCCTAAAGAGGTGTACTTTTCGGGATTTTTTAAGAACTCGACAATTTCTTGAACTTCTTCTTTTGCGCCCTCTAAACCAGCAACATCTTTGAATGAGGTTCTGGTATCTGTCTTTTCATCAAAAAGCTTAGCCTTCGATTTTCCGATACTGAAAATTTGACCGCCACCTGGAGCTCCTGACCCACCTGACATTCGTCGCATAAGGAATATCCATACACCGATAATAAGTACAAAAGGCAGAATTGAAATAAGGAGTTCTAATAGATAGTTATTCTCTTTGTCATAGTCAATAACCGTTGCCAGGTTGTTCTCTGACTTAATCGTCTTTATGGTGTTTTCAAAATTTTGTAAATCACCAAAGTCTAAAACATACTGTGCGGTTGGAGCTGCAGAAGGTAGTAGGCTAGGCTCAGCAACTTTTTTGTGCACCTCTTTTTGAAGGGCAGTATCGTTTAGATAAACCTTAGCTTGACGGGTATTAGTAATGATTACGATTTTGTCTACATCGCCCTCTTTAAGGTATTCTTCTAATTGAGAAGTGGTTGTTTTTTCTTGATTATCTAGGGCTAAACCACCAAATAGATTAAAGGCCACGAATACTAGAATCGCGGCATAAAAAATCCAGCCGTACTTAGAAGGCTTTTTTTTGGTATTGTTATTCATAGGATTATTACTCATAGCAAAAGGGAAAAATTAAGAAAAGGAACGTTCGATGGCGGTTAGTTTAGCATCCCCCCAAAGTCCTTCGATATCATAGCGTTCTCTAATGGGTCTTTGAAAAACATGAACGACCACATCGACATAATCGAGAAGTACCCACTCGCTGTTTTCGGTACCTTCCACTTTCCATGGTTTCGATTTAATCGATTTACTTACCTTCTTCTGAATAGAAGAGACGATTGCATTTACGTGCGTATTCGAAGTTCCGTTGCAAATCACAAAATAGTCACAAACTGTATTTTCGATTTCTCTTAAATCTAACAGGTTTATTTCAACGCCCTTTACATCTTCAATTCCATCGATGATTAGCGCTATAAGTTCGTCAGTACTCGCTTGTGTTTTTTGCATTCAATCGGTTTAATTTTCGTGCACAAAGTTAATTTATTTTAACTTGTCATGCCTTAGTTTTTCAGCTCTCCTCAGAATATTAAAGATAACTCTAAATGAACATTATCAAAGTCGATGCCACGAATTCTACAAGCACTTTAATTGCATCGCTTTTTCGATCGGGAGCTATCGAAATTCCTTCAGCATTATATACCAACGATCAAACGGGTGGCCGAGGTAGATTAGAGCGTCCCTGGAACTCTGAACCCGGTAAAAACCTGACTATAAGCTATGTCTTGCCTGATTTTGGTTCATCACCTAAATCAGTATTTCGAGCAATGAGGCAGATTACCTGGTCTGTACTGGAGATCTTAGAAGCTTCAGGAATTCCTGATTTATCGGTCAAGTGGCCAAACGACATTATGGCAGGTGACCGTAAGATTGCGGGAATTTTAATCGAAAGAAGTTTACGGCAAGGGAAATCCTCTTTTGTTATTGTTGGGATTGGGTTAAACGTGAATCAAGTCAATTTTAATGATGAATTTAAAGCTACTTCGATGTGTGAATTAACCCAAAGGGTCTTCGATATTGATCTATTAGCTTATAGGCTCTCTGATTCGATAGCTAATCTTTTACTTCAAGGTCAAGAAATTACTATCGATCAGTTTCATAGTAAACTGTATGGGATGAACCTGATGCATCGATGGCAATTAGGAGATAAGGTTATTGAAGCTACCTTATTGGGGGTAACAGAAGATGGATTGGCTCTTTTATCTTCGAGCGAGGGTAAAATCCTAAGTTTTACCTCTGAAGAGATACGGATGCTACGCGATTAGGCATTGAAGCGATCAGCTGCCTTCTCAGCTAGAGATTCTATGAAATGAGTAAGAGGCGCCTTAATCATCATAGAGATCATCGCGTTAAATTCTCCCTGAAAATTTAATTGTAGTGTACATCCTGTCTCGATAGCCTGTAGATTCGCCTGTAATGAAAATGGGAACTGAGGGTTTGTTGAACCCAGTGTAACTCGTTCTGATTCAATACGCTCAGTGATTTCTAAGACAATTTCAGGCATTCCTTTAAGAGCGAATGCGAAACGATTTTCATCGATTATCTTGAACACTTTGTTGTTTTCTGGCATAATCGACTCGAAGTTCGAAACATTAGAGAGAAAACTAAAAACCTCTTGAGCCGATTTGTTAATGGTGTGAACTGGTGAATTTAATTCCATACTATTTTTAATGATTTCCCCAGGCTTGTGGGTTTTCACTCCACTGGTCTAGAAGTTCTAATTGTTCAGCAGAAAATTTATCTGTAGTTTTTGCGTAAGCAACTAAATGCTTGTAATCACTTAATGTAAACACATCTAAATCGCGCTCTTGAAATTGAGAGGTGGCTGTTTCAAAATTATAGGTAAAAATCGCAGCCATCCCTTTGATGTTAACCTCTGCGTCTTCGAGGGCATCTATTGCTTTAAGACTACTCTTTCCTGTTGAGATCAGGTCTTCGATAACCACGACATTTTGTCCTTTATCGATCTTGCCTTCAATTTGATTTTTTCTTCCATGGCCTTTGGCTTCAGGTCGAATATAAATGAAAGGAAGACCCATTGCTTCAGCTACTAGAATGCCTATTCCTATGGCTCCGGTAGCAACTCCGGCGATTACTTCAGGTTTACCGTAACGCTCTTCGATTTTTCGAACAAACTCTTGACGAAGGAAATTTCGAACCGCTGGAAAAGACAATGCGAGTCGATTGTCACAATAAATCGGAGATTGTATTCCTGAAGCCCATGTAAAAGGAGTTTCGGGATTCAATTGAATTGCCTTTATTTGTAGCAACAATTCGGCTGTTTTATAAGCAGTTTCTTTGTCCAAAATCATAGCGCGAATGTACGAAGTTTTCGTCAATAATAGCCTGCTAATTCTTGAGTCTAACCGCTCATTGCCTCGTAAAAATCGAGTACCGGTAAGTACCAAGAAGGAGCTTAAAAAACTGTTTGAAGAGTTAGGGTCGAAGAAAAAATCAGTGACCTGTTTCGCAGAAGTAGCTGACGCTAACCCACTTAAGTTTTTGACTAGTGCTATTAAAGAAGTAGTTGCTGCAGGTGGACTTGTTAGAAATAGCAAAGGTCAAGTACTATTTATTTATCGAAACGATAAATGGGATTTACCAAAGGGCAAGAGGGAATCTTCTGAGAGTTTGGAAGAGGCTGCTATACGTGAAGTCAAGGAAGAAACGGGGATAGGTTCTTTAGAAATTCAGTACAAGCTCGGGAAGACCTACCACATCTTCAAAAGAAAGGGTGAAATGAGATTGAAAACTACCCACTGGTACGAAATGACTTCTGATGATTTAGGACCATTCTCCCCTCAGATAGAAGAGGGAATTACCGACGTGGTATGGCTCAATCAAGAGCAACAAGAAGTTGCACTTCGTAATTCATACCGAAACATTAGACAGTTATTTGTTACAGATTAAGGCGTAGGCTCCTTTGGGGACAAAGGCTTTAATATCTCCTTGATTTCGAAGCACATCGCGGACTATAGAAGAACTGATAAAATCCTTATTTGACGCGGTTAGAAGAAATACCGTTTCAATTTCAGTGAGTGTTCTATTGGTATGAGCAATCGCTTTTTCAAACTCGAAGTCTGCGGGGTTTCGAAGACCTCTCAAGATGAAATCGGCGTTAATTTGTTTGCAGAAATTTACCGTTAAACCTTGGTAGGTAGTTACCTTGATTTTTGGGTCATCCTTGAAGGTAGCTTGAATAAAGGCAAGTCGCTCTTCTAGACTAAATTGATAACGCTTAATGGCATTGACTCCTACGGCTACGACGATTTCATCAAATAGATCGAGTCCTCGACGAATGATATCCTCGTGACCGATAGTGATCGGGTCGAAAGAGCCTGGAAATACCGCTTTTTTCATAAGATCAAAGATACAACTTTACAAAGCGTCGTTAATCAAACGATCAAAAAGGTGAGCCTCCGAAATACCGGCACACCTTGCCTGTTGAGGTAAGATACTTTGCTCGGTAAGACCTGGAGTAGTATTAACCTCTAGAAGGTAGGGGGTTCCCTCCCTTATAATAAACTCGCTTCGAGTAGCTCCTTTGAAGCCTAAGTCTTTGTAGATTTTCAAAGCGTATTGAGTTAGGTGTTCCTCGATAGATGGGTCAATTGGGGCGGGGGTGATTTCTTCACTCTCTCCCAAATACTTTGCCTTATAATCAAAGAATTCATGTTCAGTTTTGATGAGGGTCATTGGTAAGACTTGAGGACCGTTTTCTCCCGGTATAACCCCTACAGTAATCTCGATACCTTCGAGGTGTTCTTCGATAATAAGCTCATCGTTCATCTCGAAAACATCTAAAATTGCCTGATGCAACTCTTTTTCTGATTTGACCTTGTATACTCCAAAGCTACTTCCTGAGCGATTCGCCTTAACAAAGCATGGAAATCCTACTTTTTTTATTTCTTCTGAAGATAAGGTTTGACCTTTGTTCAACGAGAGATGTTTGGCTCTTGGAATACCTAAATCGCTAGTTACGCTAAGTAGATCTCTCTTATTAAAACTAAGAGCAGAAATATAGCTGTTTGAACCAGTATATTTAATCCCTAGAAGATCAAAATACGCTTGTAGAACCCCATCTTCACCGGGAGTTCCATGAATAGCGTTAAAAATGAGATCAAATGAAATCTTTTCTCCATTTAGATTAGCGCTAAAATCAGCTCGGTCTATGGCGACTCTTTTTGAGTCAACTTCGCAGTACCATTCTTTCGCGCTGATGTCGATGGCATACACCTTAAAACGATTGGAGTCTATATGGCGTAAGACTTGTGCTCCGCTCTTTAGAGAGATTTCTCTCTCCTGGCTATATCCGCCCATGATGACCCCTAGATTCATTCGCTTTTCCATCGATTATTACTTACAGGTCTCAAAGTAACGAAAATCAGCCCTTTTTCTATCTTTGCATTCGATTCTTCTTTATGAAAAAGTTTTTATCCTTTTGGGTTTCCATTTCCTTTTTAAAGCAGCTGATTATTCTCGGAGTGGCTCTTGTAATATTAATTCAAGGTGTAAGTTGGGGTCTAAAGTCGTACACTCAGTATGGAGATACCTATGTAGTTCCTGATTTGAGCGGTCTTAGCTTTGAAGAGGCCTCAGAGGCGTTAACCAATGTTCAGCTTATTGGGGTAGCGAACGACACCCTGTCTTATAATCCTGAAATCATTCCTTATGGTGTGATCAAACAGTTACCATTTGCCGGTAAAAATGTGAAGTCTGGAAGAAAGGTCTACCTCAGTCTTAACGATGCTGAATTTGCGAGAAGAGCACTTCCTGATGCGATTCAAATGACAAGACGTAATGCCATTAGTCAATTGAGATCTTTAGGTTTTACGGTTAGTGATTCGGTAGAGTATATTGATGCCATTGGATTAGATATGGTATATGGCATTAAAGTCGGCGATTCGACGGTTAATGTTGGTAGTCAAATTTCAATAAAGGATACCCTAAAACTGGTCTTGGGTAATGGAAAGGACAGTATACAATGAGTCTAGATTCTCTCGATACTGATTCGCTTCACGAGCATTACAGTTTTGAAGCCTCTAAAGGACAGGAGCCTTTACGCGTCGATAAGTTCCTCATAAACTTCATAGAGAACGCTACTAGAAATAAGATTCAAGCCGCGGCTAAAGAAGGAAACATCTGGGTAAATCATAAGCCTGTAAAGTCTAATTATAAGGTGAAAGGGGGGGACAAGGTTCAGGTGATGTTTGAGCATCCGCCTTATGAAAATCTGCTAGTACCCGAAGATATCCCACTTGATATTATTTATGAAGATGAGGTATTACTCGTAGTGAATAAACCGGCCGGCATGGTGGTGCACCCCGGTCACGGTAATTATTCAGGAACCCTTGTAAACGCCTTACTCTATCATTTCAAAGACTTACCGCTCAATAGCGATTCGAGGCCTGGACTGGTGCATCGCATTGATAAAGACACCTCTGGATTATTGGTTGTAGCTAAAACGGCAGAGGCGATGACTCATTTGAGTAGACAGTTTTTTGACAAAACCTCCACCAGAGAATATATCGCCCTTGCTTGGGGGGTATTTTCTGAAGCATCAGGCACTATTGAAGGTCATATCGGACGAAGCTTAAAGAATCGACTTCAAATGGATGTTTTTGAGGATGAAAGTTTCGGGAAACCCGCGATTACGCATTATAAGGTTTTAGAAGACTTACGTTACGTTAGTCTCATACAGTGTCAATTAGAAACGGGTCGAACACACCAAATTCGCGCCCATATGAAGCATATTGGCCACCCACTTTTTAATGATGAACGGTACGGAGGAGATAAAATTTTAAAAGGGACCACGTTCACTAAATACAAACAGTTTGTCGATAATTGTTTTAAGTTACTTCCTCGTCAGGCGCTTCACGCTAAGACCTTGGGATTTGAACACCCGATCACCAAAAAAGTCTTAACTTTTAACACTGATTTACCTGAAGATTTTACGGCTTGCTTGGAGAAATGGCGAGCCTATGTAGGTGCAATAGAATAAAATAATTAGCTATGAAAATTTTACTCTCACCAGCGAAATCTCTTGATTTTGAAACTCCGCTGGCAACCAACTACAGAACTGAACCTATTTTCTCTAAAGAGACGGAGAAAGTTCAGAAGGCCCTCAAAAAGAAAAGTGTACGCGATTTGGAGCAATTGATGAGTTTGTCCAACGCACTGGCTACTCTGAATTTTGAACGTAACCAGCACTTCAAGAGTAAGCCTACTGTTGAAGAGACAAGACCTGCTCTTTTTGCCTTCGATGGCGATGTTTATAAAGGTCTAGATGCGCTAACTTTAAATGAGGGTCAACTCGAATCAGCCAAAGATCGTATTCGAATTTTATCTGGTCTCTACGGTATGCTTAGACCTTTTGATTCGATTCAGCCTTACCGTTTAGAGATGGGAACCAAAATGGAGGTAACAGGTGCCAAGTCTCTTTATGAGCATTGGCGCAAGAATCTAACCTCATTTCTTGAAAATGAACTTTCAGATGGGGAAATGATTGTCAATCTGGCGAGTAAGGAGTACAGTAAAGCCGTTGATTTAAAAGCCTTTTCGGGTCGAGTGATTAGCCCTGAATTTAAAGATTATAAGGACGGAAAGTTGAAGATTATCTCTTTCTATGCAAAGCGTATGAGAGGAGTGATGGCGCGTTTTCTCCTTGAGACCCCAGATAACGATCTTTCGGTATTTGAGCATTTTGAAAGTGATGGATATCGCTTCGATGCCTCACAAACTACTGACCCTTTACAGCCTGTTTATACCCGCTAATTTTAAGCGTTTGGTTTAAAACCTACTTTACCCCATTTTACTAGTACAATGATGAGGTAGACAAAAGGTGAACCATGGAGTAGGGTATCGAAATAATCCATGGGCTGCATGCCTAGGGCTCCGCCTAAGATCCATTTTACTTTACCAACGATATGCGGCTCACCACTGAATGGTAAAAGGCCAGGTATAATGCAAAATAGTAGTGCGTTTAAAAGTTGTTTTTTCATGATTAAGAACGAATACTTCGAATAAACGCAGGAATACCTTCAATACCTTCTTTTGAAAGGGCTTTGATAAATGCAGAACCAATAATGGCACCTTTAGAGTGAGAAGTGGCTTGGTGGTAACTCGAAGCGTTCGAAATACCGAAGCCAACTACCGTTGGGACTTGAAGGTTCATCGCTTCTATACTCCTGAAGTATTCCATGCTCTCTTGGTTGAAGCCTTCTTGGGCGCCTGTGGTACTAGAGGTGCTTACCATGTAGATAAAGCTAGTACTTGCTTGTTCAATTTGACGAATGCGTCTCTCGGGAGTCTGTGGTGTAATCAGAAAAATCATCGATAAGCCGTAAGCTTCGAACAAATCTTTATACTCTCTTTCATACACCTCAAGAGGTAAATCGGGCAAAATCACACCATCAATCCCTATTTCAGCGGCCTTCTTTAGAAATTTTTCAACTCCGAATTGTAAAACAGGATTGAAATATCCCATCAGAATTAGCGGAATAGATAGGTGATTTCGTACTTCTTTTAGTTGCTCAAAAAGTAGTTCTGTGGTCATCCCATTGATGAGAGCTTTTGTTGAACTTTCTTGTATGGTTGGTCCGTCAGCTAATGGATCGCTGAATGGCATTCCAATTTCAATGAGATCTACCCCTACATTTTCAAGTTCTTTTAAAACTTGGAGGGTATCTTTTAACTGCGGAAATCCGGCCGTTGCATAAATAGATAGAATCTTTCCTTCTGCAGATAGTCTTTCGGTTAATCGATTCATAGGTTGAAATAGTCAATATAAGTTTGTAGATCTTTGTCGCCTCGACCCGATAGATTAACAACGACGATTTCATCCTTTTTGAAATTAAGTTCATCAAAAATGGCAAAGGCATGTGCTGTTTCTATCGCAGGAATAATACCTTCTAATTCTGAAAGCTTGCGTCCTGCACTCATGGCATGATCATCGGTAATAGAAATAAACTGTCCTCTTCTCGATTTGAAAAGGTGTGCGTGCATAGGTCCAACCCCAGGATAGTCAAGGCCAGCAGAAATTGAATAAGGTTCGGTGATTTGGCCATCATCCGTTTGCATCAGTAAGGTTTTACTACCGTGAATGATTCCTACTTTTCCTAGCGCTGAAGTTGCCGCACTATGTCCTGAAGAAACTCCTTTTCCTGCTGCTTCAACCGCGATGATATTGACTCTTGGATCGTCTAGATAGTGATAGTAAATGCCGGCAGCATTGCTTCCGCCTCCTACACAAGCAACTACATGATCCGGATAGTCTCTACCGTGAAGCTCGTTTAATTGCCATTTTACCTCTTCTGAAATTACGGATTGAAAACGAGCAACCATATCGGGATAGGGGTGAGGGCCCACTACTGAACCAATAATGTAATGGGTGTCAACAGGGTTGTTGATCCAATCGCGTATGGCTTCGTTAGTTGCATCTTTTAGCGTCTTACTTCCTGATGTTGCCGCTTTAACAGTTGCACCTAGCATTTTCATACGGGCGACATTCGGGGCTTGGCGCGCTATGTCAATTTCTCCCATGTAAACCACACATTCAATTCCCATAAGTGCGCAAACAGTTGCCGTTGCCACACCGTGTTGTCCCGCTCCAGTCTCAGCGATAATTCGATTTTTCCCCAAAGCTTTGGCAAGTAATATTTGGCCAATGGTGTTATTGACTTTATGAGCACCCGTATGGCATAGATCTTCTCTTTTCAAGTAGATTTGAGTGTTGTACTCTTCACTTAATCGTTCTGCCTTGTAGAGCGGCGTGGGTCTTCCTACGTAATCTTTTAAAAGCTGGTTAAACTCTTTTTTATAGGATTCCCAGATCGGAAGAGCGTCGTGTAGGGAAAGAGTGTCACAGACTGTGTAGATCT
>CAXPJI010000015.1:0-4880 GCA_964217345.1 Euzebya sp. | reverse complement strand
GTTTACGCCTTTTTAAATCCATTCAAAAGAGTGACGAGGAAACTATTATTGTTGCCAATGGTACAAGCTGTCGACATCAAATTAAGGATGGAGCCTCTCGCGATGCGATCCATCCGATTCAAGTTATTGAACGCGCTTTGATTTAGGCTGCCTGCCATTGTTGTCATCAACGACATCGATATCCCTCAACCCTACTTCTCTCATAGTTATTGAAGTAATTAGCTCTTCAAGGTCCATTTCTTTTAGGTCTTCATCCGCGAAGAAGGGGGACAGTTTATCGTGGTTATAGTGATAAATTCTCCAACGCTTGAAATTGTACTCAAGTGCGGTCAGATTTTCTATCCAATCTCCAGAGTTTAAGTAGGTTGTTTTACCTTTTTTGTTCGTGTAAATTTCTTTCTTAGGTTGATGAATGTGTCCGCAGATTACATAGTCATATTCATTATCAATAGCTAATTCGGCAGCTACTTTTTCAAAACTTTGAACATACTTAACTGCACCTTTAACACTGTTTTTGATTTTTTTAGATAGCGAATATTTTTCCTTACCTAGTTTTAATAAAAACCAATTAATCAATTTGTTAAGAAGTATCAGTAGGTCATAACCCCATCCTCCCAACTTGGCAAGCCATTTTGCATTTTGGATGGAAATATCAAAAACGTCACCATGAAAAATCCATGTCTTTTTCCCATCGAGTTCAAGAACTAGTTTGTCTAAAATTCTCAATCGCCCCATGGCATTTCCAGAAAATTTTCTCAGCATCTCGTCATGGTTTCCGGTAATGTAGTAGACATCGGTACCTTTTGAAGCCATACCGATAATCTTTTTCAAAACTTTCATGTGAGAGGCCGGAAAATAGCGTTTTCGAAATTGCCAAATGTCAATAATATCACCATTAAGAATTAGTTTTTTCGGTGAAATACTATTGAGGTAGGTCAATAATTCATCAGCATGACAACCGTAAGTTCCAAGATGTGTGTCCGATATGACAGAAATTTCAATTTTACGTTTTTTCAAGGAATAGGTATTTACCATGCAAAGTAAAATGCAGTTTTGAAGGGCAACCTTTCTTAATTACTAAGAGTGTGATATGAAATTGTTAACTTTTAACACGATTTCAGTAGATATATTTTAGCGGCAAGTCTAAGCAGAGTATTATTGCAGCATTAAATCTTTGAGCGTTTAATTATGGCAGCGAACACTTTTGGAAACCATTTTCGAGTAAGTACTTTTGGAGAATCTCATGGCCCGGCCTTAGGAGGAGTAATCGATGGTTGTCCGGCTGGCATTGAATTAAATCTTGAGCTCATCCAAAAAGAGCTTGATCGAAGAAAGCCGGGGCAGTCTAAAATTACTACTCAACGCAAAGAACCTGATACTGTTGAGTACTTATCAGGAATATTTGAAGGTAAAACGACCGGCACACCAATAGGTTTTGTAATTAAAAACACCAACCAAAAGTCAAAGGATTATTCCCACATCAAAGAAACTTATCGTCCTTCACATGCCGATTGGGTGTACGATCAGAAGTACGGTTTTAGGGACTATACAGGCGGAGGAAGATCTTCGGCTAGAGAAACTGTTTCGCGAGTTGTGGCTGGAGCTATAGCTAAACAGCTTATTTCACCGATGAAAATAACTGCCTACGTTAGCCAGGTAGGCCATATTAAATTAAATAAAGATCACAGTAACTTAGATTTTGAGGCTATCGAAAGTAATATTGTTCGATGTCCTGATACACAAACTGCTGATCAAATGATTGAATTAATCTCTAGTATCAAGAAAAAGGGAGATACGATCGGTGGGGTGGTAAAATGTGTCATTCAAAATGTTCCTGTTGGTCTGGGAGAGCCCGTCTTTCAGAAACTTCATGCAGCCTTAGGTTCTGCAATGCTTTCGATTAACGCGGTCAAAGGATTTGCCTATGGAAGCGGATTTGATGCTCCAAGCATGCTAGGTAGCGAACACAATGACTATTTCAATGAGGATAGCACTACTAAGACGAATTATAGCGGAGGAATTCAAGGCGGAATTTCAAACGGTATGGATATTTATTTTGAGGTCGCTTTCAAACCCGTTGCCACCCTTTTACAGCCCTATGAAACACTAACACGAGACGGATCGTTAACCGACACCCATGGAAAGGGAAGACACGACCCATGTGTGGTGCCGAGAGCTGTACCTATTGTAGAAGCTATGGCTGCTCTAGTTATGGCTGATTTTCTTCTACTTAACAAACTATCAAAAATTTAAAACATGGCGTTACACTGGAAAATTGTTCTTGGGCTAGTATTAGGTCTTCTATTTGGGTTTGGAATGACTTTTTTTGATTTTGGACCTGCCTTCGTTTCTGATTGGGTTCAGCCATTCGGAACCATATTTGTTCGTCTTCTAAAGCTTATCGCTATTCCCCTGATTCTTGCCTCATTGGTTAAAGGAATTGCCGATCTGAAAGACATTTCAAAGTTTAAGAACATGGGAATCAGGACCTTTGTAACCTACATGATTACTACAGTGGTAGCGATACTGATTGGTCTAAGTTTAGTTAACATTATTCAACCTGGAATTGGAATTTCCGAAGAGACTGTTGCCAAACTGACAACAACCTACGCAAATGACTCTGGAGTGACTTCGAAGATTGCCACAGCTTCGGCTCAAAAGGATGCAAGTCCTTTGCAGTTTATTGTAGATATGGTTCCTGATAACATTTTCTACGCGATGTCTAACAATGGATTAATGCTTCAAGTAATCTTTTTTTCGATCTTATTTGCTATTTCATTGTTGCTCATCGGCGAAAAAGCGGCTCAACCCATTAAATCCTTCTTTGACTCCCTCAATGAGGTGGTTTTGAAAATGGTAGATCTTATTATGCTTTTTGCTCCTTATGCAGTTTTTGCTTTATTAGCGAGTGTTGTTGTTTCTTCTTCTGATCCCGAATTACTTCTTGCTTTATTAAAATACGCGGGGGTAGTAGTCTTAGGTTTGGTCTTAATGATCGTTTTCTATCTCATCGTAATAGCAACAGTTGCTAAGAAGAGTCCGCTTTGGTTCATTAAAAATATAAGCCCTGCTCAATTACTCGCCTTCTCTACCTCATCTAGTGCCGCCACGCTTCCAGTAACCATGGAGTGTGTAGAAGAGCATATTGGGGTCGATAAGGAAGTGGCGAGTTTTGTTTTACCCGTTGGAGCTACGATTAATATGGACGGAAGTAGTCTGTATCAAGCAATCGCTGCAGTTTTCATCGCACAAGCATTAAGCTTTGATTTAACATTAGGTGATCAATTAACAATTATTTTTACAGCACTTTTAGCATCGATTGGAGCTGCTGCCGTACCAGGAGCAGGAATGGTAATGTTAGTGATCGTGCTAGAATCTGTGGGCTTTCCAGCCGACAAACTAGCAATAGGTTTGGCACTTATTTTTGCAGTGGATCGTCCATTAGATATGTGCAGAACTGTTGTGAATGTTACGGGTGATGCCACCGTTTCTGTTCTGGTTGCAAAGGCATTAGGTAAACTAGGTAATCCCAAGGTTAAAAATTGGGATGACCACTTGGATGAAGTGAACTAATTAGGTTTTATGCACATATGTTTTTTAATGTATCCATGGGAAAATATTGTCCCCGACAAGGATACTACAATGACGATGATTCACGAATGTGTATCTCGTGGTCACAAAGTTGCTCTTTGTACCCCAGGTAATCTTACGATTAGAGATAGTATCACCTCTGCCTTTTGCAATGTGATTCAACCTAAAGAAAAGATTAGTAATAATACCAAAGTCTTTTATAAGAATTGTTCTTTTAAAAGCCAGATGTTACCTCTAGCAGGGTTCGACGCTATTTTCATGAGAGCGAATCCGCCTATGGATCCTTTAATGCTCAATTTTTTAGATTCGGTTAAGGACGATGTCTTTATTTTGAATTCGATTGAAGGATTAAGAGAGGCTAATAATAAGCTTTATACAGCGGCCTTTGGTCATATTCATGATGACATCATTCCCAACACGCAGGTTTCTAAAAATAAAGAATACTTAGTCAAGCAAATTGAGGAAAGTAAGGCCGATCGAATGATCTTAAAACCCCTCAATGGGTACGGTGGATCAGGTGTAATTCTCATTGAAAAATCGGCGATGAGTAATATCAACTCTTTGCTTGATTTCTATCTATCTAACTCTGATGGATCTAGTAATTATGTTATTCTTCAAGAATATGTTGAAGGTGCTGAAAACGGGGATGTGAGAATAATCATGCTCAATGGAGAACCAGTAGGGGCGGTACGAAGAAGACCCGCTGAGAAGGATCACCGTTCGAATTTGTCAGCCGGAGGTACTTATGAAAAGCACTCACTTACTAGACAAGAAAAATTAATTTGTAAAAGAATAGGCCCGAAATTGGTTAAGGACGGATTATATTTTGTCGGAATAGACGTTATCGGAGGTAAACTCATCGAGGTAAATGTAATGTCACCGGGAGGAGTTGTGCCAGTAAATAAAATGAATAAGACCAAAATTCAGAAGTTGGTGGTTGATTTTATTGAAGACAAGGTCAACGAGATGGTCTATAAGATTGATAGAAGATCTCGTCTTAGAAATCAGGTTCAACAGTCCTCTGATCGTTAAGCAATGGTACTTGAACGGCTGACGATCGAAGAAATCATTGATTCTATAGAGAATCAAAGGTTTTTTAAGGCTGTGGATGATCAGTATGGCTTTTATATCAAGGTTGAAAGCTATACCGATCGAATAGCCGCCGCAATACATGACGGTCATCAACTAAGATCAGATCTAAAGGATAACTGCTTGCTTACCGATGAAGAGAGGCTTTATGAAGAAGATCCGTTTACTGCCTTATTCATAAAGGATCAACCAATAGTGAT
>CAXPJI010000014.1:0-5849 GCA_964217345.1 Euzebya sp. | reverse complement strand
CATCATTACATCTCCCCGCTGTCGCAGGATCAAACTTGACACTGTTAAGTGCGTAGGCGATCGCTAAGGCGGGCCCTACAACCTCCAATCCACTTTCTGTAATTATTTCAGGACAAAGGGTAAATCTCTTGTTTACATTTTGTTCTCTTATTGTGTTAGGGTTATTGGGGTTTGGAAAGGTTCCTACTTCATGATTTGGTATTCCATTACCAATTAGAATTCTGTCTAAACCGTCTGAAGACCATGAGTATCTACTGTAATTATTCACAGATTCATCATCATTATAAATTTCCTCATTGATATCTACCAAAATTCCAGCAGTTGAGTAATCCCCAGAACAGTTTAAATCATTTTTTTCTTTAGGTTCTTCATTTTTGTTACACGAAAACAATAGGATTATTGTAAATAATTTAAATAGAATTCTCATGAAGGCACTTTTAATTTTAGATGGCAAAATATCTATTAGGTTTAATGAACACACTTAAAATGATGTTAATCATTTTGAATTAGGTATGTAGTTTGAAGGGTAATTTCAAAATCTCGAGGTGTAAAATCAAAGTTCGATATTTGAATAGAGTTGTCTACAACGAAAGCCTCTTGATGAATCAAGAGGCTTTTTTATTTGAGAGAATTCAAGCTCGCTTGAGGATTCTAGTAAATAAAAAGCCATTAATCGCAAAGCGATTAGGCTTTCGTTGTAAAGCTCCCCTATAAGGCCCATTTTCGAGCCTGGCGAGAAAATGAATCCTGTATTGAGAATAAACGACTATTGCTTTCGAGCAATCCTCTCTCCCAATCAACCCCCTACTCAGAATCGTCAGCAACGACTGGGATACTCCAATTTTTGAGTACGGCGAAGGTTCTAACTAGAATAATGATGGAACAAGAAAGTACCGTCTTGAGAATTAATCCAAAACCGAGTGCCTCGAATCCGAGATAAGAGACGGCACCGAGGATACAAGCGGTAGCATAAATTTCTCTTCTGAAGATTAGTGGAATTTCATCGCAAAGAATGTCTCTGATGGCTCCCCCAAAGGTGGCTGTAATGACGCCAAAGAGAACTAGATATAGATTGTTTAACTCATATTGTTGGGCTACCTGCAATCCGCTAATGGTGAAAAGGGCGATTCCGATGGTATCAAATAAAAACATCGTTTTACGCAGTCGAACGAACTGCTTTTTAAAGAGGTAGGCCAAAATGACAGCGGCAATTACGATGTAAACGTTGGTGGGTTCGGATAGCCATCCGACCTTGGTGTTCAGGAGCAGATCTCTGAGAGTTCCACCTCCCAATCCAGTTACAAAGGCAATCACAAAAGCACCGAATAAATCTAACTGCTTCTTCGAGGCGGTGATAAAACCACTTATCGCGAACGAAAAGGTGCCTAAATAACTTAACCCGAGAATAAAAAGATTGAAATCCATAGAATGAAAGTAATCTAAACCTCCTCGAATAACAAAATCAATGAGTATTGAACATTAACCAATTCTAGCTAATTAATCGATTTAAATTATTGGCAATCAATTAATTTGTATATTAACTTGTATTTTACAATTTAAAAACCTAATTAATTATGAAAAAATTACTTTTCACATGCGTTGTAGCGTGTTGCAGTTTCGCCCTTCACGCTCAGGAGTATTATTGGACAACGTACAGTTTCAATGTAGAAGCATCTCAAGTAGAAGCCGTTGAACATTTAGCTAACGAATATTTCAGTAAAGAAGATAGTAAAGCTGAAGGCGTCACCGTCTATTTATTTGAAAATCACTTTTATGATAAAGAAAATGACTGGAGCCACCAATTCGCTTTTACTGGAACTCTTGATGCAATGGGAAGTCAATATTCAAGAGGACAAAACGATAGTTGGGAATTATTTCTAACTAAATTAGGACAATATACCAAAGGTCATTCAGCCGCGGCTGGTAATAGTCTAATTACGATAGGGGAACCGGGTACACATCCTATTCAAAATATACTCTGGTTTGATGTCGAAGATGCAGGAAAGTTTGCTAGCGCATGGGAAAAGTATCACCGTAAATTCAATCCTAAAGACAGAAGAATGACACTAGGTCAGTTTAGACTCGGTCGAAGTTCTATGGGTGAAACTCATTATGCACTTATGGGTTTTAACGATTTCAAAACAGCATTTAATGCCGGCGCGTACAGAAAAGGGAATAAAGCTGCAGAGAAAGCATGGAGTGAATTTATCGAAGAAGTAGATGGAATAGTAACGATCCTTCGATCAAATACTAGAATAATGCTTGGTAAATGGTAAAATAACAAAATCAATTAGTCCTACGACGAATAGACTTTTTGATTCAATTTACTATTTATTCAATTGCTTTTTATAACCCTCCATTGTATTTGAGATATGCTTTTCTAGACCAATTGCGTCCACATCATTAAACATTTCGACTGAAAGGGGATGAAATTCAACATCAAGATTTTTTCGAGACCATACAGCCATCTCAGCTAATATTGGATACAAATCAACTCCCTTTGATGTTAAATTATAGTGTTTGATTTTATTGTCTTGTTCATTTCGAGTAAACTCAATCAAGCCAAACTGGACCAATTTTTTTAACCGATCAACTAATATATTCGTTGAGATTTGCTCTGGCGATTCAAGGAAATCGGAATAAGTATTTCGTCCAATGAATAAGTCACGAATAATAAGTAGAGACCATTTATCTCCAACGATATCTAAAATATTAGATACTGGACAAGTAGATCTGAAATGCATAAGAAATTTTTAGAGTAAGCCTTTAAAATTAATAAGAATACTGATAAGTAGTCTATAAAATTTATTATTAACTTGTATTTCACAATTTAAAATCTAATCAATTATGAAAAAACTAATCTTTCTTTTTATTGCAATGATGATCGTTTCATGCAATGAGACTAATCAAAACGATACTGCATACGCTGAAAACAATCAGATCTTTAATACTCATGTCGAAACTTTTAAAAATCACTTTTTAAAAGGTTTTGAAGAGGAAAATCTAGAATTAATGCTTTCGATGTATGCAGACTCCCTTTCTTGGGACGGCCCCAATGAAGGTGGGGTAACATTTAACAAATCTGATCTTTCAGAAGTAATTACTAACTACATTGAAAACTTCGATAATATTAAATTAAATAACCAATTGTATTTCGGAGGATCTGTTTATGCAAATCCGATGGAACCATTCGATGATCCCAATTATATTAGGGTAGTTGGTACATGGACTAACACACATACAGCGTCTGGTGTACCAACAACGCTGAAATGGCATGCAGTGATGTGGTTTAATGAGGACGGAAAGGTTTACAGAGGAACCGACTGGATGGATGTGTCTAGTTTAGAAAGTCAAATTATGAGACAGGTAAATAATGATTAAATAGAACCTACTCAACCAAACTTGAAAGCCTCTTGATTCATCAAGGGGCTTTTTTAATCTATAAATAACCTTGTCGATTCTAATTCCCAATCGAATAACTCACAAAGGCGACGCGTTTACTGTCGGGGCTCCAGGAGGGGACATTAATGGTGCCTTGTCCGCCATAGAATACCGAGGTAAGATCAGTGATTTCTTTGGTCTCTAGATTCATGAGTCTAAGCTTAACCTTCTTACCAAATAGGTGCTGTTGTTTTTGATCTTCTATGTAAGAGATGCATACCATCCACTTATTGTCGGGAGAAATGTGCGGAAACCAATTCGAGTATTTATCAAAGGTGAGTTGCTCGGGTTTAGACCCGTCAGGCGCCATTCTCCAAATCTGCATGTGACCGCTTCGGTACGAATTAAAATAGAGGTATTTACCATCTGGAGAGTATTCAGGGCCGTCATCCAAACCTTCTGTTTTTGTCAGGCGTTTTGCCCTACCTCCAGTTACGGGTATGGTGTAAACGTCGAGATTACCCTTTTTGTATCCGGTATAAGCGAGGGTATTACCATCAGGGCTCCAACCGTGCCAAAAGCAAATCTTATCGGTCGATACCTTCAGAGGCTCTCCACCTGCCAAATCAACAATGTAAAGTGAAGACTCCAGCTCTTCCATCGTACTCCCCAATTTCTCAAAATTGCTCAACACCAATTGATCTTGATTCGGAGATAAGCCATGATCGTTATTCAGGGCGGTTAACGAACCCGTAGGAACGATCGAAAGTTCACGGGTCTCGAGATCAATTTTTTCTAAAAGGCCATAAGAGTTCAATAACAGATAATTGTCTTTATGCCAATTGGGAGCCTCCATGTGCCGGTTAGCAATATGTACGGTTTCGATTTGCTTGGTGGTGATGTCGACTAGATTGACATAACTAGTGGTATCTGTTTTCTTCTCTGTTAACTGATAAGGATATAGCGATTGACCTACCAGCTTCCAAGTACCATCTACTTTCTCCAAAAATCGAAGTTCGTGGGTGTACGCTTCTTTGCCCTCAATATTTACAGATACCTCATCATGATTCACCCAGGCTCTGTCACCAAAAATATTCATATGTATGTTCGAAAGATAGGCCTGACCCCCTTGGCCAATCATTTCATCAGACGGATGTATAATCATACTCGCAGGAATGTCTAATAGCTCTCCTCCCCCTCGGTTCACCCATATTTTGTTGTAGGGGCGTTCTTGCCAACATTCGGCATGACCGGCCACATCGCCTGAACGCCAGGTTCGCGATTCTTTCTCTAATAGATTCAAAATTTCTAGGGTGTCACTTGCCGTCTGAGCCTGTAATGTAGTGACAAACAATACCGATAAAAGCAGCCAAAATTTATTCATGGTTAAGAGATTAGGTAGGTATTAAGCTATTGATTAATTTAGAGAACCAACCAATTTTAACACTATGGAAGAACTACTATTCGGCGCCGGCCTTCTCTTCGCTTTCTTTTATATCGGACTCATTCTCATCTATCTGGTCGGAGTCTGGAACCTCTACAAAAAAGCAGGACAACCCGGCTGGGCGTGCATCATACCCATCTATAATGTATGGGTCTTACTCAAAATTGTAGGTAAACCCGGATGGTGGCTATTGCTGTTTTTCATACCCGGAGTAAATGCCGTTTTCGCTATTTGGACGACGAATCTTCTCGCCAAAAGTTTCGGAAAAGACCTTGCCTACACCTTAGGGCTTATCTTTTTACCGATGATTTTTTATCCGATACTTGGACTAGGCTCGGCAACCTATCAGGGGCCTGCGGGTAAATAATTAAACCTATGCCTAAAAGCTGGAACGAAAAATTCGAATCAAAGTCTACTCACGACATCAAGGTCATCGAGAAAGATTTTTGGAGTCAAAAGGCAGGTGATCGCATGTTAATTCCCACTCCTAAACTCATCGAGGATTATGTCAATCAAAGTGAAAAGGGAATGAGTATTGATCCCGTTCAAATGCGCATCGATTTAGCCGCAGAATTGGGAGCAGATTTTACTTGCCCCATGACTACCGGTATTTTTACTCGGATCATGGCCGAGAAAAATCTCGAACTACATGGTGACAACTATAAGGCGATGACCCCTTTCTGGAGACTGGTTGACCCTAAAAGTGATCTAGCCAAAAAACTGAGTTGCGGTAAAGGCGTGATTCAAAAATTGAGAGAAGACGAAGGTTTCTAAAACTGTGAAATCTGCTCGTCTAGCCAAGCAGCGCGATTTAGGGTCCATTCTTTAAGATAATCTACCTCTTCACTGTAGGTTTGTCCGACAAAGAAATTAGGCCACACCCATTCACCTAAAATGGGCCATCGGGTAAAGTTGTATCCGGCATTATTTGAGTTATCTAGCAATTCACGATAAGATTCAATTTTCGCAGTAATCGAAGCATCAGATAGCACCCCCTGGCGCAGCGCATTAAATCTGGTTTTAA
>CAXPJI010000013.1:0-86069 GCA_964217345.1 Euzebya sp. | reverse complement strand
TTTCGCCACATTCATCATCGTTAGTGGTTACTCCGGTAGCACCACATCATTTAAATGCAAGGCCTCTAATTATTGAAGATCGTACTGAAATTCGATTGAAGGTAGATTCTCGGGAACCACAACACTTAGTTTCTCTAGATTCTAGAATTAGTACTGTGGATAATGGACAAGAGTTATGTATTCGAAAAGCGCCATTTGTATTAAAGTTGGTCGTTTTTGAAGAGGACCATTTTTTTCAAACCCTAAGAGAAAAGCTCCTTTGGGGAGAGGATAAAAGAAATTGATTATGAATTGGAGACTTAAGATTGCCCTAACCGCTGTTCTTAGTTTAGTTGTAACGAGCCTAAAAGCCCAAGATTTAGGAGCCCTTGAAATTGGAACTGCTCTGCATGGAGTGATCGCTGTGGGTGATACACCTATAGATAATTATAACCCGAAAACATCTGTAGCTTTAGTAGCTAGGTATAATTTACCCTATCGATTGGCGATTCGGGCAAGCTTCGCACCCACTTATTACTACACCGATCAAGTTTCTGATACTCCGGTTTGGGAGGTTTATAAATCAACACGTGCCGCTCTTGGACTTGAATATCATTTTAGCGACTTTAATGTTTACGACGGGCGGAGACAATTTACTACCTACGCTATGTTAGGAGGAACTTATCAGTTTGGAGATTTTAAACCTACACGAAACTGGGATCTTATTTCGAAGGCAAGATTAGGTGCAATGGGAGGATTTGGCGCTAAATTTAGAGCCTTCCCAATGCTAGTTGTTTCAGCTGAAATTGCTGCCGGATACCTATTCTCGGATGACTACGATCGACTTCCAGAACCAGCAACTAGCATAGCTACATATTATGATCGCCCTGGGAACGATTGGTATCTGTTTCCTAATTTAACAATAACCTATACCTTTGGCCCCAAATTTTAGCCTACCCAATTAAAATGATTGAGAATAAAACCGAGCACTTAGGCCCGAAACACCTTGCTATCATCATGGATGGTAACGGTCGTTGGGCAAAAGCGAAAGGAATGCCGCGGGCGTTTGGGCATGAATCTGGTTTTAAATCTGTTCGAGTTATCGGAGAAGCCTGTGCTAAGCGAGGAATTGATTTTTTAACCTTATACGCTTTCTCAACAGAGAATTGGTTAAGACCAAAACAGGAGGTTGATATCCTCATGCGTATTCTTCTTAAAGCATTGAAGTCTGAACTGGCCACGATGCAGGAGAATAATATTCGCTTACGAACTATTGGTAATCTAGATCGATTACCCGCTTCAATCGCTGAGGCACTTTTGAGTGTAGTTGCGCAGACGGCATCAAATACAGGGATGACTTTAACGCTGGCATTAAGTTATGGTGGCCGTGAAGAGATCACTGCTGCTACCCGCGAGATCGCTGAAAAAGTTAAAAATGGCTTAATTCGACCTGAAGATGTCGATGAGTCAATGTTAAATGAGCATCTTTACACCGCAGATTGTCCACCGGTCGACTTATTGATCAGAACTAGTGGAGAAAAACGCATAAGCAATTTCCTCTTGTGGCAAATGGCTTATGCTGAATTGTATTTTACCGAAACCCATTGGCCAGATTTCACCGAAGCCCATTTGGAGAAGGCCTTAGTTGATTATAAACAAAGAGAACGAAGATTTGGAAAGACTAGTGAGCAGCTTGAAAAAGCTACAAAATAATCGGTTACTACTGGTTATTGTCTTGTTATTGGCAATGGGAGGTTGGGTAAACGCCCAAGAAGCAAATTCTACCCCAGCAAAAAAAACATATATTATTGGTAAGGTTGAGGTCACTGGCCTTCAGAGTTACAACGAGCAAACCGTTAAAACGTTTGCTGGTTTTAGAGAAGGACAATTCATCACTCTCCCTAGTGAAGAAGTATCTGCCAGTATCAAAAAACTTTGGAATCTCGAATTATTTAGTGACGTAGCGCTGTATTATACTGATGTTCGAAACGATTCTATTTTTTTAGAACTAAGTATCAAAGAGCGACCTACTCTTGATGAGGTTACTTTTTATGGAATTAAAAAGGGGAAAACAGAAAGTATTATAGAGGATACTGATCTTAAAAAGGGAAAGAAAATTACAGAAAGTCTAATTGCTAATACGATTAACTTTCTTGAAAATAAATACAAAGAAAAGGGGTATCTCAATGCGAAGACCTTTATTGCTACCGCTGCGGATACCTCAGGTGTAAATACTCAAGATTTAATTGTTAATCTCAAGAAGGGTAAGAAGGTAAAGATTGGTGAAATCTCTTTTAAAGGTGCCGAAAAACTGAACACCTCAGTGCTCGAGAAGGCACTCAAAAGCACTAAGAAAAAGAAGATTTATCGTTTTTGGAAGAAGTCGAAATACATTGAGGATGACTTCGAAGAAGATTTAGTGAATCTACGTGATGCTTATGCTGAAAGAGGTTATCGAGATGCTAGAATTGTTAGTGACTCTACCTACACTATCGATGATGAAACTATTGGGCTACAAATAGAGCTTGTCGAGGGAAATAAATACTATTTCGGAGATATTGACTTCGTAGGAAATACGGTTTATGACGACAAGAGCCTTGCTTCTGTTCTAGGGATAAAAAAGGGGGACACCTACAACGGTGTTCAGCTCAAAAAGCGTATTGCCGATAATTCAAAACCGGATGCAGAAGATTTAACCAATCTTTATCAAAACAACGGATATCTATTTTCAAGTATTAATCCGGTCGAAGTATCGGCTCAACGTGATACGATTGATTTTGAAATTCGAATTATTGAAGGAAAGGAAACTTTTATCAATCACGTAGACGTTTTTGGAAATGACAAGACTAACGACCATGTGATCTATCGTGAAATTAGAACAAAACCGGGGCAACAGTATAGCAAGGACAATATCATAAGAACCATTCGAGAATTAGGTCAGTTAGGGTTCTTTGATCCCGAACAAATCTCTCCAGATGTGGTAAACCCTGATCCCAATTCTGGTACGGTTGATTTAAAATATGATCTTGTTGAGGCAGGTTCTTCTCAAATTGAACTGCAAGGTGGTGTTGGTGGAGGGGGATTCATTGGAACACTTGGGCTTTCGTTCAACAACTTCTCAATGCGTAATCTCTTTAATAAAGAGGCTTATACACCTGTACCAATGGGAGATGGTCAGACCTTTGCACTTAGATTGCAGGCGAGCCGAACCTTTAGAGTGTACAGCTTAAACTTTGCTGAACCTTGGTTAGGCGGTAAGAAGCCAGTTCGCTTTAACATGTCGCTTCAAAAAACGCAACAATTTGCTGCTCAATTTAGAAATGGGCGTTTCGATGTAGATAAATCAAGAGGGTTTGGTATTGCCGGTATTTCTGCAGGTTTGTCTAAACGGGTTCAATGGCCTGACGATTTCTTCGTGCTTTCGCATGCGCTAAGCTTTCAGAATTATAACTTTCAGAATTATAACAACGGACTTTTCAACTTTGGAAATGGATCCTCTAACTCATTCTCTTACAGTTTTGGTCTTTCTAGAAGCTCACAAGGGCCTAGTCGAATTTTTCCCCTAACTGGGTCTAATTTCGAAATGTCAATTCGAGTAACTCCACCATTCTCCGCTATTTCTAAGAAGGATTATGCAGGCCTTCGAGCTGAGATTAATTCAGTAACCGAAGAGTTATTGGCTGAAGGTGTCAATGGAGTGAATTCGGCTGAACTAAGTAGAGATTTAGAGGCTTTAGAAGAAGAGCGATTTAAGTTATTAGAGTTCTATAAGGTTAAATTTAAAGGAGATTGGTATACCAGAATCGTTGATAAGTTAGTACTTCGAACCAACGCAGAGTTCGGATTCTTAGGTGCTTACAATAATGATATTGGCATCGTTCCTTTTGAGCGATTTTATGTGGGTGGTGACGGTTTAGGAAACTTTACCCTTGACGGTCGTGAAAATATACAGTTAAGAGGGTATGAAAACAGCTCGATCACGCCTTACACTCTAAATCCGATTACAGGTCGACAAGAACAAGATGGTGGTGCGATCTACAATAAATTTTCGTTAGAGCTTCGTTATCCGTTAACCCTTAAACCTACGGCTTCGGTATTTACGTTAGCCTTTTTAGAGGCGGGTAATGCTTTCAACGGCTTCAACACTTACGATCCCTTCAATATGAAGCGTTCTGCAGGATTTGGAGTGAGAATCTTCATGCCTGCATTTGGTTTATTGGGTATTGACTTCGGATACGGATTCGATAGCGACAACACGCCTGGAGCTTTTGGTCCTAGCGGATGGCAAACACACTTTATTATCGGTCAGCAATTCTAATGAAAGCACGACAAATTCTAACGGTAGTATTGATGGGCCTCTTGACTCAAGTCAGTTGGGGTCAACGTGCTACTCGTGTTGGATTTATCGATACCGATTATATTTTGTCCAAAGTAGCTTCTTATGCAGAAATGCGAGCAGAGTTGTCTGGGAAAATTGAAGCTTGGAATACAGAGATAGAGCGACGAAGAATAGCGCTTAAAGCTAAACAAGATGAGTTGAGTGCTCAGAGGGATTTTTTACCCTTATCTATTATCGAACAGCGAGAAATAGAAATAAGCCAATTGAGTAAAGCCCTACTTCAGTATGAGTTAGATCGATTTGGTCCTGATGGAGATCTGATAGCCACCGAAGTGACCATAGTAAGACCTATTCAGGATTTGATTTATGCTGCGGTTCAGGAGATTGCGGAAGCGAGAAATTTTGATATGATCTTCGATAAGTCCACAGATCTGGTTATGCTCTATTTTGATAATCAATTTGATATAAGTGATTTGGTTATTCGAAAATTAGAGGCTGATTCTAAGGTTCGAGTGATTGGTATGCCTGAAGAATCTGAAGTTCAAGAAATGGTTAGTGAGATCGAAGAAAAGCGTCAAACGATTACCGAAGACCTTAACAAGGCACAGCAGTCTAAAGAAGAAGAGAAAAAAGCTGCACTATCACGATTAGAAAAAGAACGTGAGGAGCGAAGAAAGGCCTATATTAGCAAACGCGAAGCTGTGCTCAAAACTCGTGCAGAGCGTCAAAAACAAATAGAAGAAAAACGTAAAGACACAATTAATTGAAAATCAACTATTCCATGAAACAATTCATTCTTATTGTAATGGCATTCTTTGCTGTTACAACCTCTACTTTTGCTCAATCTAAAGTTGCTCATATCAATGTTCAGCAACTACTTAGCGATATGCCAGATATGAAGGCAGCTCAAGATGAGCTTAAAAAACTAGAAAATACTTACCGTGCTGACATTGAGTCTTCTGTAGCTGAACTTCAAAAGAAACTAGTTGCTTATCAAAATGAGGCAGCGAGTAAAACTGCTGAAGAAAACAAGGCTAGAGCTGATGAGTTACAGAATGCAGAGCGTAACATCGCAGCAGCAGAGCAAGCAGCGATGCAAGAATTACAGCGTAAGCAACAAGAGTTATTTGCTCCTATTTCTGAGAAAGCAAAGGCTGCTATTGATAAGGTAGCTAAAGACCAAGGATTCGATTATGTAATCGATTCAAGCCCAGGGCTTAGCCTTCTGGTTGCTAATGGTACAGACCTATTACCTTCTGTTAAGAAGGAGTTAGGATTCTAATTTGATTACCAATTAGAAGTAGTAACTTTTAACCGCCCAACTGGGCGGTTTTTTTATGGCAAAAACGATCGGCATATTTGACTCTGGTGTTGGCGGATTAACGATTCTCTCTTCTATAGTAAATGAGGTGTCAGATTCTGTTGAATACCACTATGTGGCTGATAGCCTTTACGCTCCCTATGGCTCAAAATCAATCGAAGCCCTATTAGAACGGAGTAGAAGAATTACTGAATTTTTAATTAGTAAGGGGTCAGATCTTATTGTGGTTGCCTGTAATACGGCAACTACTCAGGTTATTTCATCACTTAGAGCGGAGTTTAATATCCCCTTTGTCGGTATTGAACCTGCTGTTAAGCCTGCTGCTCAGTTAAGTGTGTTTAAACGAATCGGTGTAATTGCTACGGCTAACACTCTCAAAAGTGGTCTATTTAAGCAAACCTTAGAGACCTATGCTTCGGATTGTGAAACTTTCACTCGGATTGGTGAAGGCCTTGTTGAAGCGATTGAAACTGGAGAATTAGCATCGGTAGAATTGAACGAGTTAGTTCGTGATCATGTGGCTTATTTTAATTCAAATGAAATAGATGTATTGGTATTAGGCTGTACCCACTATTCTTTCGTTTCTCTGCTATTTGAAAAGTATCTAGATCAGAGGACTTCTTTGGTCACCCCTAACGAGGCGGTAGCTAGACGTGTTCAATCGGTTCTTGGAACTTTAGATAGCCAATTAGGGTCAGTCAGGTCTATTTATGTTTATAGCACCTCTGAAAAGCTATTGTCTTTAAAGAAGTTAATCGCTGCAGAAAACCTTCAAGTTGATCAGGTACTACAAGTACAAATTTAAACCCTTACGAAGGTTTCTATCGTAAATGAGTAGGCATGTCTATCGTCTACCGGATGATACTGTTCTTCAACTTTTTTCCATTCCTGTAGGTTGATTTCAGGAAAATAGGTGTCAGCTTTAGGAGTTGCATGAACTCTAGTGATAATCATTTTTGTCGCTATAGGAATAGCTTGTTTGTAAATTTCTCCCCCGCCAACGATGAATTGAATGTTTGATGGATGTAATTCTAGGGCAGACTCAATAGAATGACTAATGCCATAGATCTCAAATGGAGGAGCGTAGTCAGTATTTCGGGTAACCACAATATGATCTCTATTCGGCAGTGCTTTAGGGAAGCTTTCTAATGTTTTTCTTCCCATTATGATCGGGTAACCCGAAGTGGTTTGTTTGAAGTGTTTGAAATCATCGGGTAGATGCCATGGCAAGTCTCCTGCAAAACCCATTGCGCCATCTTCGGCAGCAGCAACAACAATGATTACCTCTTTCATTATACAGCAACCGGTGCTTTAATGGTTGGATGTGGATCGTATCCGATCAACTCGAAATCCTCAAAGGTAAAATCGTCCATGTTTTTGATAGCCGGATTTAATTTCATAGTAGGTAACGGACGACAATCTCTTGAGAGTTGAAGATCAACCTGCTCTCTATGGTTACTGTAGATGTGAACATCACCAAAGGTGTGTACAAAATCTCCAGCTTCTAAACCACAAACTTGAGCGACCATTAGCGTTAGAAGTGCGTAAGAAGCAATATTAAAAGGCACTCCAAGAAATACGTCTGCGCTGCGTTGATACAGCTGGCAGGACAATTTATTATCAGCCACATAAAATTGAAAGAAAGCATGGCAGGGAGGTAAGGCTGCCTTGCCGTTAGCCACATTTTCAGCAAATGGCTTTGAGGTGTCTGGCATCACGCTGGGATTCCAAGCACTTACTAACATTCTTCTGCTGTCTGGATTGGTTTTAAGGGTATGGATTACCTCTTTTATTTGATCGATACCTTCTGAATTCCAATTACGCCATTGATGACCATAAACAGGACCTAAATCTCCATTTTCATCGGCCCATTCATTCCAAATACGAACCCCATTTTCACTGAGATAGTTGATGTTTGTATCTCCCTTCAAGAACCAAAGTAATTCGTAGATAATCGATTTCAAATGTACCTTTTTGGTAGTTACCATCGGAAACCCTTCACTAAGATCGAATCGCATCTGATATCCGAAAACACTTTTTGTTCCAGTGCCTGTTCGGTCTGTTTTTTCAGTTCCGTTTTCTAAGATATGTTTGAGTAGATCGTGATAAGCTTTCATGCTTTGAATTTACCGATTTTTTAAATTTTTAACCTAGAATCATTCCTGCAATCGTTGCTGACAATAGGGATGCGAGTGAGCCTGCGATGAGTGCTTTGAAACCGAGCTCTGATAATGTCTTCTTTTGACTTGGAGCAATGGTTCCTATTCCTCCTATTTGAATACCGATAGAAGCAAAGTTGGCAAATCCACAAAGCATGTAGGTTGCCATAAGTACTGATTTATCATAGGTAAGGTGAACTGCCGCAGCCATATTCTTTAATTCGGCTAGTTGCGTGTAGGCTACGAATTCTGAGGCCACCAGTTTGATTCCTAAAAGTTGCCCCATTAGGTTAAGATCTTCACTCGCTACACCAATGATGTACATTAGTGGAGCGAAAATTGTTCCCAAGATAGATTCTAGGGATAATTCGGTATAGGAGGAGTTAGACGCGATCCAATCATTAATTCCAGTCAGGTCTCCAAATCCGGTTAAAATACCATTTATCATCGCAATAAATGCAATGAATACTAGTAGCATTGCACCGACGTTTAAAGCGAGCTTCAAACCTTCAGTAGTCCCGTTTGAAAGGGCATCAAGGGCGTTAGAGCCTACTTCTGTATCACTTACTTCGATTTTTTCATCGATGGGTTCTGTTTGAGGAACCATCAATTTAGCAATGATGATTGCACCTGGAGCTGCCATTACCGAAGCTGCTATGAGGTGGCGAGCAAATGACAGTCGAAGTTCGGGGTCTGTACCTCCTAAAAAGCCTACATAAGAAGCTAGAACACCACCAGCTACTGTTGCCATACCCCCAGTCATTACGAGCATTACTTCAGAACGGTTCATTTTGGCGAGATAGGCTTTAATTAATAGTGGTGCCTCAGTTTGTCCTAAGAAGATGTTGCCCGCTACAGAAAGACTTTCAGCTCCTGATATTTTAAGCGTTTTGGTTAATAACCAGGCGAGGCCACTTACTATTTTCTGAACGACCCCTAAGTAATAAAGTATAGAGGTAAGGGCCGAAAAGAATACAATCGTGGGTAGGATTTGAAATGCAAACACATAACCAATCGCCGGTTCAGTTACATTGATTAAGTTCCCAAAAAGAAAGGCGCTTCCGCTTTCGGTAAATTCTAGGACCGCGGTGAAAAAACCTCCCAAAACATTGAAAAAAGATTTTACCCATTCTACTCGTAAAACTCCAAAGGCTAGAATAAATTGAAGTGAAAGTCCGATGAATATGGTTTTCCATCGGATTGCCTTTTTATGAGTGCTTAGGAGATAAGCGATGCCTAAAAGGAATAGGATTCCGATAACACCTTTTATAATAGCCATAACTTAATGGTTTCGTTGTTCAAGTTCGTCTCTAAGGGCTGCTGCCTTCTCGTAATCTTCATCTTCTACAGCTTTTTTAAGAGCTGCTTTAAGTTGTTTTTCACTGTAACTTATAAAACGTCTTGAGCTAGGATTTGACTCTTGCGTTTTTTCTTCTTTTTCGCTCGTTGATTCCGTCTCTATGTGAGCAAGATCACGCGTATTCGAGCTAAGGTCTTTCGACTCGGCATCGACGTTTAATTCAATGCCGGCCTTATCTAGAATATCGGGGTAGGTATAAATCGGTGCACCCATTCTCACTGCAATCGCTACAGCATCGCTGGTTCGGGCATCGATAAGTTCTTCTTGCTGGTCTTTATTGCAAACAAGACTAGCATAAAATACTCCTTCTTCTAATTTATGTATGATCACTTCCTTGATCTTAATTTCAAATCGATCAAGACACGATTTGAGTAAATCATGAGTCAAGGGTCTCGGTGGTTTAAGATCCTCTTCGATGGCAATGGCAATGGATTGCGCCTCTGCCGCACCAATAACAATAGGGAGTTTTCGACTCCCGTTCTCCTCACTTAAAATAAGGGCATAGGCCCCTTGCTGGGTTTGACTATAAGAAATGCCCTTGACTGTTAGACTCACGAGGTTCATAAGAGGGCAAAATAAGGGATTTTTATGCGTTTTGTGCCTTAAAAACCTTCAATTTTTCAATAAGTTGTGGTATTACGGTAAATGCATCACCAACAATTCCATAGTCGGCTGCCTTGAAGAACGGTGCCTCAGGATCGTTATTAATGACCACTTTAACTTTTGAAGCGTTGATTCCAGCCAAATGCTGAATCGCTCCAGAGATTCCAATAGCAATGTAGAGATTAGTGGCTACGGGTTTTCCTGTTTGTCCGACATGTTCACTGTGAGGTCTCCAACCTAAATCTGAAACGGGCTTGGAGCAAGCGGTAGCTGCTCCTAAAACTTCAGCTAGGTCTTCAACGAGGTGCCAATTTTCAGGCCCTTTTAATCCGCGCCCGGCAGAAACGACGATATCAGCATCGGCGATGGTTACTTTTCCGTTGACCGTTGCCTTGTTGGTTACCGTTACCCGATCATCAGTAAGTTCTAAAGTCATGGCTTCCACCTTTGGTACAGCGTTGCTATGATGCACGCCAAAGCTATTTTTACTCAATCCGATAATGCATCGTTCTGACTTAGAAGAGGTGTAAGCAAAGCCTTTGTTTGTAAATACGGTTCTCTTAAAGGCGGTCTTGCCCTCAATATTCTCTGGAAGCGCAATCACATTAGGTATAAAGCTAGAGCCGCTTTGAGCCGCGATCATACCTCCGATATATTTTGAATCTGCACTTGAGCTGATAACTAAATACTGGGATCCACTTTTCTCAAATGCTGCGGATAGGAGTGAAGCATATCTTTCGGCTGTAAAAGTATTCAGAGATTCGTTAGAGATACTAATGATTTGGCTGAGTCCTCCAATGTTTTCTGGGGTATCATTATTAATCACTAGTCCAATAGCCTCTGTACTGAGCTGACTAGCTAACGCAATAGCATAGGATGCCAGCTCGTATGCTGATTTTTTGTAGGCTTTATTTTCTGATTCTAAATAGACAAGTACTGACATGGCTTATAAAACTTTTGCTTCTTTGTGGAGTAATTCGATTAATTGATCAATATTCGCTTCGTCTATGAGAGTGACTTCACTTTTTGAAGCGGGTTTTTCGAAGGACAAATCTTCGGTTAACGCTTCGAGATTGGATGGTGTAATTACCTCAAGAGGCTTGGTTCTAGCAGACATAATCCCTCTCATGTTAGGTATTTTCAGGTCACTTTCTTCCACGAGACCTTTCTGAGCACCGATAACTAGTGGTAGACTCGTTTCTAAGGTTTCAGATCCGCCATCGATTTCTCTAGTGGCAGTGGCTTTTTCCCCGTCAATGGTTAGTCCTGTACAAGTATTAATAAATGAGTAACCACAATGGCTGGCAATTAGGCCGGGCACCATGTTGCCGTTGTAGTCGATCGACTCTCTTCCGCAAATCACTAGATCGTAATTTTCTTTTTTAATCGATTCACTTAGAGCCTGAGCCACTAAAAAACCGTCAGTCGGATGGGTGTCTATCCGAAATGCCTTGTCTGCACCGATAGCTAAGGCTTTCCTCATGATCGGCTCGACGCTAGTTTCACCCACGGTGGCGATATGTACTTCTGCACCTTGTTGTTCTTTGAACCAAACAGCGCGAGTCAGTCCAAACTCGTCGTTAGGGTTAATTACAAATTGAATCCCGCCAGTATCTAATGACTTATGATCTGCGGTAAAGTTAATTTTCGAGGTAGTGTCGGGAACAGCACTAATGCAAACGAGAATTTTCATAAAAACGTGACTTTCTTCAAAGATACTTAAAACTTAAAAAATACTATGCATGCATAATAAATTTATTACACATTTCTAAGCTTTATTAAGCGTGAAAAGTTTTAAATTTGCGCTTCAAGAACAAACGTAGTCTATGAAAACGATTCAATTTAGAGAGGCGATTGCCGAAGCGATGTCAGAAGAGATGCGTCGTGATGAGAGTATCTATTTGATGGGTGAAGAGGTAGCCGAGTACAATGGTGCCTACAAAGCCTCTAAAGGAATGCTAGATGAATTTGGGCCAAAGCGAGTGATCGATACGCCAATCTCTGAAATGGGGTTTGCGGGTATTGGAGTAGGTTCTGCGATGAACGGTAACCGTCCGATCATTGAGTTTATGACTTTTAACTTCTCACTTGTAGGTATTGATCAGATCATCAACAATGCCGCCAAGATGCGTCAGATGTCTGGTGGGCAGTTTAACATTCCTATCGTTTTTAGAGGGCCTACCGCTTCTGCCGGTCAGTTAGCTGCGACTCACTCTCAAGCCTTTGAGAGCTGGTATGCCAACTGTCCAGGTCTTAAGGTAGTGGTTCCTTCAAACCCTGCCGATGCAAAAGGACTGCTTAAGTCTGCTATCCGCGATGAAGATCCTGTGATTTTCATGGAGTCTGAACAGATGTACGGTGATAAAGGCGAGGTGCCAGAAGGAGAGTACCTGATTCCATTAGGTGTAGCTGATGTGAAGAGAGAAGGGACTGACGTGACTGTGGTTTCTTTTGGTAAAATTATCAAAGAGGCATATAAAGCTGCAGACCGCCTTGCTGAAGAAGGGATTTCGGTTGAAATTATCGATCTTAGAACCATCCGTCCGATGGATCATGCGACGATCATCAACTCGGTTAAAAAGACGAATCGTCTAGTGATCCTAGAAGAGGCTTGGCCTTTTGGAAATATTGCAACTGAAATTATCTACCAGGTTCAGGATCAAGCTTTCGATTATCTTGATGCACCGGTTGTGAAACTAAACACTGCTGATACACCAGCTCCTTATTCTCCTGTTCTATTAAAAGAATGGTTGCCGAATGAAGACGATGTAGTTAAGGCTGTAAAAAAGGTTCTTTACCGAAAGTAATCGAACCTTCAAATAAATTAACCCGCTTCTTGTCTTGTGTGACTAGGTAGCGGGTTTTTTAATGCCCAGAATTGTCGATTCATTCACATTTCGTTCGAATCATATAGTGAGTTTTTACTACTTTTGCCCGCATTAACCAATACTACTTAATTAATCATAATTAATATGGAGGCATTAATACCTTATTTATGGGCTTTCGGAATCGTGGGCCTTATCTATGTGTTTGTTAAAAACGCCTGGGTTTCGAAACAAGAAGTAGGAGATGAGAAAATGGCACGAATTGCCAAAAATATTGCCGACGGTGCAATGTCATTCCTAAAAGCTGAGTACAAAATTTTATCTGTTTTTGTTGCTGCTGTCGCAGTTCTTCTCTTTTTCAAAGGACAGAATGAAGCAGGTTCAAACGGCCTAGTTGCAGTATCATTCATTGTTGGTGCAATTTGTTCTGCATTAGCTGGATTCATTGGGATGCGTGTTGCGACTAAAGCTAACGTTAGAACCACTAACGCTGCTCGTACATCACTTCCTAAAGCACTTGAAGTTGCATTTGCCGGAGGTTCTGTAATGGGACTTGGTGTTGTTGGTTTAGGTGTGGCTGGTTTAGGAATTCTATTCACAGTATACAGTGCGCAAGGATGGGGAATCGATGAGGTACTTAACGTACTTTCAGGCTTCTCTTTAGGAGCTTCTTCTATCGCATTATTCGCTCGTGTGGGTGGTGGTATATATACGAAAGCTGCTGACGTTGGAGCTGACCTCGTAGGTAAAGTTGAAGCAGGTATTCCTGAAGATCACCCACTTAACCCTGCTACAATTGCGGATAACGTTGGTGATAACGTAGGAGATGTTGCGGGTATGGGAGCTGACCTTTTTGAGTCTTATGTGGGTTCAATCATTGGTACAATGGTTCTAGGTGCTGCTTTTGCTACTTTACCTGAATTTGCTAGTTCTTTCAATGGACTTGGTGCAGTGTATCTTCCATTAGTTCTTGCTGCTGCAGGTATTATCATGTCTATCATCGGTACTTTCTTTGTTAGAGTGAAAGAAGGAGGAAATCCTCAGACTGCTCTTAACCTTGGTGAATTTGGTTCAGCAGGTTTAATGCTAGTAGTTTCTTATTTCTTAATTAATGAAATGTTACCTGAGTCTTGGGTAGAAGGTTCGAAAGCATATACTTCAATGGGAGTATTTTGGGCGACTATCGCAGGTCTTGTTGCTGGTCTTCTAGTGGGTAAAGTAACCGAATATTATACAGGTACAGGTACTAAACCTGTAAACTCTATTGTTCGTCAATCTGAAACAGGTTCAGCGACAAATATTATTGCTGGTTTAGGTGTTGGTATGATGTCTACAGCAATTCCAATCATTTTAATTGCAGCTGCTATTTTAGTATCAAACCACTTTGCTGGTCTTTACGGAATCGCAATCGCTGCGGTAGGAATGCTTGCAAATACAGGTATCCAATTAGCGGTTGATGCTTATGGTCCGATTTCAGATAACGCAGGTGGTATTGCAGAGATGGCTGAACTTCCTTCTGAAGTTCGTGAGCGTACAGACACCCTTGATGCGGTAGGTAACACTACTGCTGCTATCGGTAAAGGTTTTGCGATTGCTTCTGCTGCACTTACTGCACTAGCATTATTTGCTGCCTTCATGAAAACGGCTAAGGTTAAAGCGATCGACGTTTCTGAGCCTACTATTATGGCAGGTCTTTTAGTTGGGGCTATGCTTCCGTTTGTATTCTCAGCACTTTCAATGAACGCAGTAGGTCGTGCGGCTATGGCAATGATCGAAGAAGTTCGTCGTCAGTTCAAAGATATTCCTGCTCTAAAAGCAGCATTAGAGGTAATGCGTAAATACGATTCAGACCTTTCTAAGGCCTCTGCTGAAGATCGCGCAATTTTTGATGCGGCCGATGGTGTTGCTGAATACGATAAGTGTGTAGCAATTTCGACACAAGCATCTATTAAAGAAATGGTAATGCCAGGTCTTTTAGCGATCATTGTTCCAGTTCTTGTTGGATTCTTAGGTGGTGCTGAAATGCTTGGAGGTCTTCTTGCTGGAGTTACTGCTTCTGGTGTACTTATGGCAATCTTCCAGTCGAATGCTGGTGGTGCATGGGATAACGCTAAGAAAACGATCGAAAGTGAAGGTCGCAAAGGTAGCGATGCTCACAAAGCTGCAGTAGTTGGTGATACCGTTGGAGATCCATTCAAGGATACTTCAGGACCATCACTAAACATCCTTTTAAAATTAATGTCTGTTGTAGCACTTGTTATTGCACCTAGTTTAGTTAGCCCATCAGAGGCTGCTTATGCTGAAGCTGCAACTACACAAGAAGTTCGCAAAGAGATTTCTGTGAATGTTCAGGCTACCTCTGAAGAAGGAGGCGTTGAGGTTTCTGTTGTTACCACTGAAACAACTAATGGAGAAACTACAACTACTGAAGTAGCTTATGCAGGTGCTGACCTGGATGAGGTTATGGAAGAGGTAAGAGCTAACCATCCAGAAGTTACTATTAAAAAGGAGACCCAAGAATAAGGGTTTCAATATAGCTTACAAAAAAGCCTGCTAGAAATAGCAGGCTTTTTTATTTGTTATCTAGTCTCTAACGATGTCTTAGAACAGTCCGTTTAATTCTGCGTCTATTCTATTTACGATACTCCCAAGATCTTCGGGATTGTCTACAAAATCTAGGTTGTCTACGTCGAAAATAAGGAGTTTACCTTTGTCGTATCCCTTGATCCAATCTTCGTATCTCTCATTAAGACGATTCAGATAATCAATGGATATTCCGTTCTCATAGGAACGACCACGCTTGTGAATCTGCTTCACTAGATTTGGAATAGAACTTCTTAGGTAAATCATTAGATCAGGAGGAGCCACTAGGGATTCCATAAGTTCAAATAGACTCTTATAATTCTCAAAGTCTCGCCCAGTCATAAGACCCATATCGTGTAAGTTGGGAGCAAATATGAATGCATCTTCATAAATAGTACGATCTTGAATGACACTTTTTCCGCTTTCTCGAATCGACAGAATTTGTCTAAATCGAGTGTTTAAAAAGTAAATCTGTAGATTAAAACTCCAGCGCTCCATTTGGGTGTAAAAGTCGTCTAGATAAGGGTTGGTGATTACCTCCTCAAACTGCGGTTCCCATTTAAAATGCTTAGCGAGTAGATTCGTAAGTGTGGTTTTACCGGCTCCAATATTGCCGGCGATAGCAATGTGCATCCTGTTTTCTTGGTTTTTGAAAATGAGCCTCAAGATAAGAATATCTTTCCTGTTTAGTGTTATAAAATAAGCGTACTTTTGTAGCTTGTTTGAGGAAAGATTTGAACTGATTGCAACCTCATAAAAAATGCTAAAGCAGTATTCGCGTCATAATAGCCCGTAGTGCTTTAGTCTCTTTTAGAGTTTTGTAATCTCCTGAATTAAAGAGACAAGAATTATGTCATATTTATTTACATCAGAGTCGGTTAGTGAAGGGCATCCTGATAAGATTGCCGATCAAATTAGCGATGCGCTACTGGATCATTTTTTAGCATTTGATCCACAAAGTAAAGTGGCGTGTGAAACACTGGTAACTACGGGTCAGGTAGTCTTGGCAGGAGAGGTTAAAAGCTCAACCTACCTAGACGTGCAATCAATAGCTCGCGGAGTAGTTAATTCTATCGGATACACCAAAGGAGAATACATGTTCAGCGGTGATTCTTGCGGGGTAATTTCCTTGATCCACGAACAGAGTCAAGATATCAATCGCGGTGTTGATCGTAGTGCACCGGAATCTCAAGGTGCTGGAGATCAGGGAATGATGTTCGGGTATGCAACCTCAGAAACTGAAGAGTACATGCCCCTTGCCTTGGTTATTTCTCACGAGATTTTGAAGGTTTTGGCAGAATATCGTCGAGCTGCTAAAGATGACTCTTCGAAGCCGATGAACTATTTACGTCCCGATGCAAAAGCTCAAGTTACTTTGCAGTATGACGACAACAATCAGCCGGAGCGAATTGACACTATTGTTGTGTCTACCCAGCACGATCCCTTTGATAACGAACAAAACATGCTTGATCAGATACGTATGGATATCATCAAATACGTAATACCTGAGGTTAAAAAGCGAATGAGTGATTCGGTTCAATCCTTGTTTACCGATGAAATCAACTATCACGTGAATCCAACCGGTAAATTTGTGATTGGAGGTCCCCACGGTGACACGGGATTAACGGGCCGCAAGATTATTGTAGACACCTATGGTGGAAAAGGTGCCCACGGAGGTGGAGCTTTTTCAGGAAAAGACCCTTCAAAAGTAGATCGATCTGCTGCCTATGCAGCACGGCATATTGCGAAGAATCTAGTAGCTGCAGGTATAGCTTCTGAAGTATTAGTTCAACTTAGCTATGCAATCGGTGTTGCAGAGCCTACCTCTGTTTTTATTGATACTTATGGATCGAACGCTACATCATTTGCTGATGCAGAAATCGCTCAGAAAGTTGCCGAACTCTTTGATCTTACCCCTTATGGAATTGAGACACGATTAAAGCTTCGTAACCCAATTTACAGTGAAACAGCATCTTATGGGCACATGGGAAGAAAACCGAAGAAAGTGGTTAAGATTTTTGAATCACCCTACAACGGTAAGGTTGCGCGTGAGGTTGAGTTGTTTACTTGGGAGAAGCTTGATTATGTAGATTCTTTGAGGAAAGCATTTTTGGGTTAGTTAAAAATTGAATCATTTAACCCTTCTTTTGAATTATTTTCAGACAAGGCTTGTTTTTTATGAAACCTTTTCTGTAATTAGCGCCGTTATTATGAACAAGACACGCTTTTATAACGACTTTGCTTACTTTAACTATTATCAGTTAGAGAGGTAGGGGCTTGTCGTTATTTAACGTAATAATATAATAAAGTCCCGTTTTTCGGGACTTTTTTCGTTTTATGAAAAAAGTAGCTATACAAGGGGTCGACGGATCGAACCATTACATCGTAGCCCAAGCGTTATATCCAGAGGGAGTGAGCTTAATCCACTGCCACTCTTTTCCTATGTTAGCTGAGCAATTGGCGAGTGGAGCGGTTGATCATGCAATTATGGCTATTGAGAATTCAATCGCTGGAGCACTGTTACCGAATTATACGCTAATCTATCAAAATGACTTTCAGATTTCAGCAGAATTTTATTTAAGCATTTCTCATAATTTGATGGCTTTGCCAGAGAGTAGCTTAGAAGATATTCAAGAGGTACGGTCGCATCCGATGGCACTTCTTCAATGTGCAGAGTTTTTTCAAAATCACAAATCTATTCGCTTAGTTGAAGACGATGATACGGCATCGGTTGCCGCGAGAATTCAATCTTCTCATCTGAAAGGTGTGGCTGCTATTGCACCAAAGGTTGCGGCTGAACTCTATGGGCTTAAGGTGATTCATTCAGATATTCAAACCTTAACCAATAATGCTACGCGTTTTGTTGTGCTAAATAGAGCAAATAGCGTTACAAGCTCAGAGACCGTAAATAAGGCATCTGTTCGTTTTGTCACAGGTCACAAGAGAGGGAGTCTTGCAACCATACTGAATGTACTTAGTGACTGTGAAATGAATTTGACTAAAATTCAATCACTACCCATTGTTGAAACGCCCTGGAAGTATGCCTTTTTTGTCGATGTGACTTTCGAAAAAATTACCGATTTCGAGAAAGCAGCAGCAGCTTTAGCGATTATGGCAGAGGAATTCAAAGTGTTAGGAACCTATGAAAATCAACTTTTAAAGAGCGTTCAGTAATGAGAGAAGCGAATCGATTAAATAGTGTTTCAGAGTACTATTTCTCTAAAAAACTAAAAGAGGTTAAAAGCCTCATTGCCGAAGGAAAGCCAATCATCAACATGGGTATTGGAAGTCCAGATCTCGATCCTCCTACCGAGGTGACAGATGCTTTAATTAGTACCCTTTCTGAGCCGGGTGTTCATGGCTATCAGAGTTATATGGGTAGAGAAGAACTAAGAGTAGGTTTTGCAGATTTTTACAAGACCCATTACGGAGTAAGTCTTAATGCAGGTACAGAAATTCTGCCGCTCATGGGCTCTAAGGAGGGTATCATGCATGTCAGCATGGCCTTTGTTAATCCAGGAGATAAGGTGCTGATACCTAACCCTGGTTATCCAACCTATTCTTCAGTTACAGAATTAGTTGGAGGTAAGGCTGTATATTATCGATTAACCCCAGAAGGTTTGCCTGATTTTGATCATATCGATGAAAAAGATCTTAATGAAGCAGTGATGATGTGGGTGAATTATCCGCACATGCCAACAGGTAAATCGATTACTGAGGATAAGTGGGCTGTCCTCGCTCAAAAAGCTCAGGAATTTGATTTGCTTTTAATTAACGATAATCCATATAGTTTTATTGGTAATGATCATCCGAGTTCACTCTTGTCACAAAAGGGAAAATACGGCCCATTACTTGAACTGAATTCGCTCTCAAAGGTGGTTAATATGGCCGGATGGAGAGTAGGCTCAATTCAAGGAGATGCTGGTCTGATTCAGTCGGTATTGAAGGTCAAATCAAATATGGACTCGGGAATGTTCATGGGTATTCAACGTGCTGCGGTTGCTGCACTTGCTCAGCCTAAAAAGTGGTTTGATCAGTTGAATAAGGTATACGATCAGCGAAGAGCAAAAATGGAAGAATTGTGCCAGTTGTTAGGATTGGTGCCTGATCCGAATCAGGTAGGGATGTTTGTGTGGTGTCGGATCCCAGAAAACACCAAGGCAGAAGAACTGGTAGAGAAATATCTCAGTGAATATCACTTTTTTATTGCACCCGGAACCATTTTTGGCTCTGAAGGCAGTGGATATGTTCGTTTCTCTCTCTGTATTGAGATCGATCGAATTGAACAAGTAATTAAGCGAATAAGTAAAGCGTCATGAAGTCAGTAGCGATTATAGGAGTTGGATTAATTGGAGGATCATGGGCGCTTGCTCTAAAAAAGCACTTCTCAGGTATCACTATTTTGGGTGTAGATAATAATCAAGTTCACTTAGAGGAGGCACTTCGTTTAGGTTTAATTGATAAAGCCGTTGATATAGATACGGCTGCGCAATCAGATTTAGTTTTTGTCAGCATTCCTGTTGGATCAGCCTCAGAGGTTATATATTCTTTACTCGATAAGGTTGGCGAAAATACTTTGATCATGGATGCGGGTTCGACCAAGTCAGCCCTTTGTCAATCAATCAGTGATCATCAGAATCGATCACATTTTCTAGCTGCTCATCCGATTGCAGGTACCGAGTTTTCAGGACCTGCCGCTGCAAAAGCTGATTTGTTTGATGGTAAGCTGATGATTCTCTGCGAGATAGAAAAGACAGCGATCCGACTTCAAGAAAATATATTAACCGCCTTTCAAAAGATAGGTATGCGTTTACGTTACATGGATCCAGAATCTCATGATAAGCACGTGGCCTATGTATCGCATCTATCTCATGTTAGTTCATTTATGTTAGGAAAGACCGTGATGGACAAAGAAGCAGATGATCGAAACATTTTTGATTTGGCCGGAAGTGGGTTTGCGTCAACGGTTCGCTTGGCAAAAAGCTCACCAGAAATGTGGGGTCCGATCTTCTTACAGAATAAGGAACACCTCAGTCATACTCTAGAGGCTTACATCTCGAATCTTCAAAAATTCAAAACACTCATTGATAATGAAGACCTTGAAGCACTAACCTCTGAAATGAAACGAATAAATACTATAGAAAAAATATTAAACCCATTACCTTTAATCCCTTAAATCACAATCATGGAAAATTCGAAAGCCCTACGTACTTGGCTAGACGACATGCAGTTAGATCATCCGCTCGTAATTGCGGGTCCTTGCAGCGCAGAAACTGAAACACAAGTTCTTGACATTGCTCATCAACTTAAAAACACAGATGTAAATTATTATCGCGCAGGTATTTGGAAACCTCGTACACGTCCCGGAAGCTTTGAGGGTGTTGGTGCCATAGGTCTAAAATGGCTTCAACGCGTTAAAGAAGAAACTGGTCTTAAGACAGCGACCGAAGTAGCTAATCGCGCACACGTAGAATTGGCACTAGAATATGACGTAGATCTTTTATGGATCGGAGCGCGTTCTACAGTTAGCCCATTTATCGTTCAAGAAATTGCAGAAGCACTTAAAGGAACAGATAAAATAGTTCTTGTTAAAAACCCAGTTAATCCTGATTTAGCCCTTTGGATTGGTGCGATGGAGCGTTTATATACTGCAGATATCAAAAATCTTGGAGTAATCCACCGTGGATTCTCAACCTACAAGAAGACCAAATATCGTAACCTTCCTGAATGGCAGATTGCTATTGATTTTCAGACCAAGTTTCCTGATGTTCCTATCATTAATGACCCCAGTCATATTGCGGGTCGCAGAGATTTAATTTTTGATGTTTCACAAAACGCCCTTGATTTGAACTTTGATGGTTTGATGATTGAAACGCACTGTGATCCAGATAATGCATGGTCAGATGCAGCACAGCAAGTAACGCCTGAGCGTCTTTTAGAAATTTTTAAAGATTTAAGAGTTCGTAAAACGGGTGATGACGAAGCGGAGTTTCACAATGCATTAGTACAATTAAGAGCACAAATTGATGTTCTTGACGGTACCGTTCTTGATACCCTTGGTGAGCGTATGAAAGTTGCTGAGGCAATAGGTACTTTGAAGAAAGAGAAGAATGTTGCCGTACTTCAGTCGAATCGTTGGAATGAAATTTTAGGAAAAATGATCCTAGAAGGAGAGCAGCGTGGCCTTAGCGAAGAATTCGTATTGAAACTTTTCAAAAGTATTCACACAGAATCAATTCGTCACCAAGAGCAGGTTATTAACTCCTAATCGATAAGTGAAAGGCTTAGTTTACAAATCTACAGGAAGCTGGTATCAGGTAAAATCTGATGAAGGTAATTTTTACCAGTGTAGAATTAAAGGTAAACTTCGTCTAAGCGGGATACGATCTACTAGCCCGGTTGCTGTTGGTGATCGGGTTGGTTTTGATCTAGACGATGAAGCCATAGGAGTCATTCATACCATCGACCAGCGTGAGAATTACCTCGTTAGAAAGTCAGTAAATCTATCAAAGCAGCTTCATATTATTGGAGCTAACATCGATCTCGTATTTCTGGTAATTACCCTAAGGAATCCTGAGACCTTCACCACTTTTATTGATCGTTTTTTAGTTAGTGCTGCTGCGTTTGGCATTGAAACAGTATTGCTTTTCAATAAAATGGATCAATACACTGAAGAGGAACTCGAGATGGTGAATGAGCTCAAAGAGTTATACACATCTATAGGTTATCAAAGTGTTTTCTGTAGTACCAAATCGGGTCAAGGTATGAGTGAGCTACGAAATCTGATGAAGGACAATACGAGTATTTTTTCAGGCCATTCAGGAGTAGGTAAGTCAACTCTAATCAATACGGTTGCTCCCGAATTACGATTAAAAATCGGTGAGATTTCTGAACAGCATGGCCAAGGACAGCACACCACGACTTTTGCTGAGATGTTTGATCTTTCATTTGGAGGAAGAATCATTGATAGCCCTGGGATCAGAGGCTTTGGAATTGCAGATATCGATAAAGAAGAAATTGCTCGATATTTCAAAGAGTTCTTTAAAGCTTCTGAGAACTGCAAGTTCAATAATTGTCAGCATCTTTCTGAACCCGGTTGTGCCGTGAAAAGTGAATTAGAAGATGGAACCATTGCCGAGAGTCGTTATCAAAGTTATCTCTCTATGGTTTTAGAAGAGGAGGGACCTTACCGTCAAGATCAATTTGCAGAATGAGAGCAGTAATTCAACGTGTATTAAACGCCTCGGTATCGGTTGATCAAAAACAAGTTTCCCGAATTGATAAGGGGATATTGATCTTACTAGGGGTAGATATTACGGATTCTGAAGATGATTTACTTTGGTTAGTTCAAAAGATTGCGGGACTGCGAATATTCAGTGATCATGATGATAAAATGAATTTGAGCGTTAGAGATATCGATGGGGAGGTACTCGTAGTATCGCAGTTCACTCTTTTTGGTGCTACCAAGAAAGGTAACCGACCTTCTTTCTTGCGCGCTGCAAAACCAGATAAGGGAGAGAAAGATTATTTGAAGTTTGTTGAAGAGTTACAAGGACTAATCGAAAAACCTATTCAGAAGGGTGTTTTTGGTGCAGACATGAAAGTAGATCTTTGTAATGATGGCCCAGTTACCTTAATCATTGATACAAAAAATAAAGAATAATGGATTTAAAGGATTCTCAATTAGCGGTTGATCAGTGGATAAAAAACCACGGTGTTCGTTACTTTAATGAACTTACCAATATGGCGCAACTTACTGAAGAAGTAGGAGAAGTTGCGCGTATTATTGCGCGTAGGTATGGAGAACAAAGTGAGAAGGAATCAGACAAACAAAAAGATCTCGGCGAGGAATTAGCCGATGTTGTATTTGTGGTGCTATGCCTAGCGAATCAAACAGGAATTGACTTGCAAGAAGCTTTTGATCGCAAGTTAGATTTAAAGACTAGGCGTGATGAGCAGCGCCACAAGAATAATCCTAAATTAAAATAATGAGTACTATACAGATTAGTGGCTCATCACTGAGTGCAAACTTTTCAATTGAACTCACAGGTTCAAAAAGCGAGACGAATCGGTTGTTACTGCTCGCGGCACTTTATCCGAATCTTACGTTACTCAATGATTCGAATGCTCACGATGTAAGTGTGATGAAAAAGGCACTACAATTAAGTTCTGGCACGGTTGATATTCATCACGCTGGTACAGCGATGCGTTTCCTTACGGCTTATTTTTCGGTCTCAGAGAATGCAGAGGTTTTACTAACGGGTAGTGATCGAATGAAGCAAAGACCGATTGCACTTTTAGTAGATGCTTTGCGGGCGTTAGGTGCAACCATTGAATATCAAGGAGAAGAGGGTTATCCTCCCTTGCACATAAAGGGAACCGTTTTGCCTCGTTCTTCAGTAAGTATCGCTGCAAATGTCAGTAGTCAGTATTTATCGGCACTTTGCCTTGTGGGAGCTAAACTTCCTCAAGGACTCGAGATTGAACTTGTCGGTTCAATAACTTCGCTTCCTTATCTAAATATGACTTTGCAATTACTTGAAAGAATCGGTATTTCAGCGAGATTAGACGAAAGGCGAATTCGTATTTCTCCCAAATCAGAGATCGAACCTATCTCCTTGGCCGTTGAATCTGATTGGAGTGCAGCAAGCTATTATTATTCCATCGTAGCACTCTCTAAACTAGGAACAAAGGCTACGTTATCAACGTTGAGAGAAGATTCATTGCAGGGAGATCGAGTTTTGTCAACGATTTATAAGGACTTTGGGGTGAGCACCCGATTTGACGATGGAAAGGTCATTCTTGAGAAAGTTTCAGAACCCCTAAGTCAAACACTTTCTTATGATCTAAAAGATGCTCCAGATATTGCACAAACGATTGCTGTAACTGCTGCCGGTCTTCAGGTCGATTGTTACTTAACCGGTTTACATACATTACCGATTAAGGAAACAGATCGTCTCGCTGCTATGAAATGTGAATTAGAAAAGGTAGGTGCTGATGTGGAGATTGATGCAGAATCACTTCGTGTTTTCGGTCATAATGCAAAACTTCAATCAGCTTCCATCGCAACCTATAATGATCATCGAATGGCAATGGCGTTCGCTCCTCTAGCGATTTTAATTCCTTTGACCATCGAGGAGTCTTTTGTGGTCGAAAAGTCTTATCCTGACTTTTGGAAACACCTTTCATCGATCGGATACCAGATTTCATAAGTCCAGATAATTCGGCTTTTCCTTGACTTTGCCCTCCTCAGGATTGTATCTTAGCGGCCCTTAAGTTACAAGCAATGAAATTATCCAACTTCGATTTTGATCTTCCTAAAGACTTATTAGCCGAGTATCCGGCAGAACACCGCGATGAATCACGCCTTATGGTAGTACATCGTGATTCAGGTAAGATTGAACATAAAATGTTTAAAGACCTGATTGATTATTTCGATGAGGGTGACGTGATGGTACTTAACAATACCAAGGTGTTTCCTGCGCGTTTATTCGGAAATAAGGAAAAGACAGGTGCAAGAATCGAAGTGTTTTTGTTGAGAGAATTGAATCAAGAACAGCGTCTTTGGGATGTTTTAGTTGACCCTGCTCGTAAAATTCGAATCGGAAATAAACTCTATTTCGGCGATGACGATTCATTGGTGGCTGAGGTAATTGATAATACTACTTCTAGAGGAAGAACGCTGAGATTCTTATACGATGGTTCGTATACAGAGTTTAGAAAGAAACTTCGCGAACTAGGAGAGACTCCGCTTCCGAAATACATTCGTCGTGCAGTAGAACCAGAAGACGAGGAGCGTTACCAAACGATTTATGCAAAGCATGAGGGAGCAGTAGCTGCCCCAACAGCTGGTTTACACTTTTCAAAGCATTTAATAAAGAGGCTGGAGATCAAGGGTATTGATTTTGCCGAGTTAACATTGCACATAGGACTAGGAACCTTCAATCCAGTAGAGGTAGAAGACCTTTCTAAGCACAAGATGGATAGTGAAGAAGCAGTAATCAGCCAAGAGGCGGTAGATCTTGTGAATAGTGCGAAAATGCAAAAGCGTAAAGTATGTTCTGTAGGTACTACCGTAATGCGTGCACTTGAAAGTTCCGTATCCTCTGAAGGTTTACTGAATCCCTACGAAGGTTGGACCAATAAATTTATTTTTCCTCCGTACGACTTTTCAATAGCGGATGCGATGGTGACTAATTTTCACTTACCAAAAAGCACCCTACTTATGATGATCTCTGCATTCGCAGATCACGATTTAATTACCGAAGCTTACTTACTAGCAGTTAAAGAGAAGTATCGTTTCTACTCTTATGGTGATGCGATGCTAATCTTATAATTATGGTATCCGAAGACTTAAGGGAGAAAAGAGATATCCGTGCCTTGGACAAGGAGGAGCTCCGCGAATTCTTTAAGTCAAAGAATCAAGCAGCATTTAGAGCTGATCAAGTTTACAGTTGGTTATGGGAAAAGGGAGTTCACGACTTCGAGTCGATGACCAACCTTTCTAAAGAAACTCGTCAACTCCTTTCAGAGTACTTCGTTATCAATAATGTCAGTGTTGATCGATCGCAGAAAAGTGCTGATGGTACCATTAAAAACGCGATACGTCTATACGATGGTTTAGCTGTAGAATCAGTCCTAATCCCTACTGCAACTCGTAGCACGGCTTGCGTTTCTAGTCAAGTAGGTTGTAGTCTTGATTGCCAATTTTGCGCAACGGCTAAGCTTAAACGAATGCGAAATTTGGAGCCTGATGAGATCTATGATCAAGTAGTAGCGCTCGATAGAGAAAGTAAAAAGTATTACAACAGAGGACTTTCGAATATTGTGTTTATGGGGATGGGTGAACCACTTATGAATTACAATAACGTGGTTAAGGCTGTAGATAAGATATGTAATGGGCTAGGTATGTCGCCCAAGCGAATCACAGTTTCAACCTCAGGCATTCCAAAGATGATTCGAAAATTAGCGGATGAAAACCCTAGATTTCAACTAGCGCTTAGTCTTCATTCAGCTAGAGAAGAAGTGCGTAATCAAATTATGCCTTTTAGTAATCGATTTCCGCTTGATGAGCTGATGGATAGCTTACAGTACTGGTATGCAAAGACTAAGAGTAGAATTACACTTGAATATCTTATTTGGAAAGATGTTAATGACACTCCTGAGGATATTAAGGCCCTTGTTAGCTACGCTAAAAAGGTCCCGTGTAAGGTTAATATCATAGAATATAATCCTATCGGAGATGATCAGTTTCAGGCTGCTCCTTCAGAAATGATTACAGCCTATGAAAAAGCCCTTACTGCTGCTCGAATCACGGTCACGGTTCGCCGATCTAGAGGAAAAGATATCGATGCAGCTTGCGGGCAACTGGCTAATAAATTGGTACCTTTAACTAAAGAATAATTCATCACATTGCAAGAGGTCGTTAAAATCAGACAGCCCATTATCGAAGAGATGGATCGCTTTGAAGAGAAGTTCAAAGCAGCGATGGCCTCTAACGTTTCATTACTTAACAGAATCACCTATTACATTGCTTCTCGTAAGGGCAAGCAAATGCGACCAATGTTTGTCTTTTTGGTAGCCAAACTATTGGGTGAAGGAAAAATTGAGGAACGTACTTACCGTGGGGCATCGATTATAGAACTTATTCATACGGCTTCACTGGTGCACGATGATGTGGTAGATGGGAGTGAGCGTCGAAGAGGTTTTTTCTCAATAAATGCACTTTGGAAAAATAAAATCGCTGTTTTGGTCGGAGATTATTTTTTCTCCAAAGGCCTATTGCTCTCCTTAGATCATGACGATTTTGACCTTTTGAAGATTGTTTCTGAGGCCGTTCGTGAAATGAGTCAGGGTGAATTACTGCAGTTAGAGAAGGCGCGTCGTTTAGATATTGATGAGCCTGTATATTACGATATCATTCGTCAGAAAACAGCCACGCTTATTGCGGCTTGTTGTGCCATGGGGGCGGCTTCGGTTGGTAGTTCTAAAGAGGAGATTGAACGTTTTCATTCGTTTGGAGAATATGCAGGGATGGCATTTCAAATTAAAGATGATCTCTTCGACTATGGAGACGATCGAATCGGTAAGCCAACGGGTATCGATATCAAAGAACAGAAAATGACCTTGCCACTAATTCATGTTATCAATAAGGTGGATAAAAAGCAGCGGAACTGGCTCATTGATTCGGTTAAGCGTCATAACACCGATAAAAAGCGGGTCAAGGAGGTTATTCAATTCGTTAAAGATCAAGGTGGTTTAGAATACGCTGAGCGTCAAATGATTCATTATAAAGATGCTGCATTAGAGCTTTTATCGAAATATCCTGATAACGAGTATAAGGAGGCACTCGCAAATTTGGTAACTTACGTAGTTGATCGTAAGAAATAAACTGTACCATTGATTGCACAATCTACCATAGATAAAGTCTACGAAATTGCCCGAGTAGAAGAGGTGATTGGAGACTACGTGCAGTTAAAAAAATCGGGCGCTAACTATAAGGGATTAAGTCCTTTTAATAGTGAGAAAACTCCAAGTTTTATGGTTTCTCCTGTAAAGCAAATTTGGAAAGATTTCAGTAGTGGTAAAGGGGGAAACGTCATTGCTTTTTTAATGGAGCTAGAACACTTCACCTATCCCGAGGCTATCAAGCACCTGGCACGTAAATATGGGATTGAAGTAGAAGAAACGGCTCAGGATGAGGAGCAGAAAAAGCTACAAGATCACAAGGAAAGCCTTTATTTAATTAATCAATTTGCAGCACATCATTTTGAAGATTTGTTGAACCGCTCTGAAACGGGTAAGGCGATAGGTCTTAGCTATTTTCAAGAAAGGGGCTTTACCTCGGCTACCATTAAGAAGTTTGGTCTAGGCTTTGGTGGAACTAGTTTTGATGGCCTAGTAAAAGCGGCAGAAGCCAAAGGTCATCAGATGAACTATCTTACTGAGTTAGGTCTTTGTATTGAAAAGGATGGGGCGTCAGGCACTTTTTTTGATCGATTCAGAGATCGAGTCATTTTCCCAATCCATAGCAATAGTGGAAGAGTTTTAGGTTTCGGTGGTCGTATTCTTGACAGTCAAAAGAAAGTAGCGAAGTACGTCAATTCACCGGAGAGCCCTATTTATCACAAGAGTAAGGTTTTATATGGTATCTACTATGCCAAGTCAGCCATGGCAAAGGCAAATAACTGTTATCTCGTAGAGGGTTACACGGATGTAATTCAGCTTCATCAGAGTGGTGTCGAAAACGTAGTTTCTTCAAGTGGTACCGCTCTTAGCGAGTCTCAAATTAGAATGATACAGCGACTTTGTCAGACTATAACTGTTCTATTTGACGGTGATGACGCTGGAGTTAGAGCTTCGCTTCGTAACATTGATCTGATCCTTAAGGAGGGGATGAACGTTCGAGTTGTTCCTTTTGCAGAGGGTGAAGATCCGGATAGTTTTGCTCGAACTCATTCTCCTGCCGAAGTCAAGAATTATCTAGAAGAACAATCGGTAGATTTCATTTCTTTTAAAACACAAATACTACTCAAAGAAGCGGGTAATGATTCTAGCAAAGTAGCTGCGGCCATTCGAGATTTGGTTGCTAGTATTGCTTGTATTCCAGATCCGATTAGTCAAGAGCTGTACATCAGGCAGACGGCAAAAGACCTAAATGTTTCAGAGGGAGCTCTTTTTGCTAGTTTAGCAGATCTTACTGCCAAGCAAGTTAGAGATACCAAGAAGGCCGCAAAAAAACCGACCTCATTATCGGTTGTTTCTCGCCTATCGGAGCAAAAAAAGCCAGAAGTTAATCGACTTGAGGTCTTAGAGTCATCACTTATCAAAACCTTGTTATTGTACGGTAATCGGGTTGCTTTTTTTGAGGATGAGGTGCTTAAAGAAGGGGAAGAGGGTGAAATTGTAACCGAGAAAGTAATTCAGGAGATGAAGGTCTATGAAAAGATCTTCTTAGAATTACAGCAAGATGAATTAGCCTTCTCAAACCAATCCTTTCAAGAATTATTCAAGCGAGTTACCGAGTTCTATGTAACTGCAGGTGAGGAAGCCAATATGCAAAGCTTCGTAAGATCGCTCACTGGAGAAAACGACCAGCCACTGGTCGATCTGGTAAGTACTATTTTGCTTGAAGATGAACAGTATCTCTTACACGATTGGGAGCGTAAGAATATTTTTGCAAAAGCCAAAGAAGACTCTGTTGATCGATTGGTTACCGAAACTATTCTGTCGCTTAGAGCGTATCTTTTAGATCAACAAATAAAGAAATTGCAAGAAGCCTCTAAAGAGGATGCACATGCCATTGAAGAAGTGATTGATTACCTCCAGCTAGGTCAATTATTAAATAAGAAGTTAAATCGAGTGCTAAGCTTCTAACGAAGTTCACTTGGGATTTCACAAACAGGTATCGGCAACATTTTATGGCGATTGGCTTTGTGAAATTTAATATAGGTTTCGAAGACCTCGCGTTCTCTACCTTTAAAATCGCTCAACTGTTTACCTTCATCTTGTCTAGCCATAGCCCATTCAAGTTCTGGATATGAGGCTCCGATTTGATCTTCATCGGTTCGGTCATCTCCCCATAAGCCGTCTGTTGGTGGTGCTTGCACGATTGCTTCACTTACACCAAGGTGCTTTCCTAATGCTGTCACCTCTGTTTTGGTCAGATCGGCTATTGGGCTTAAGTCAACTCCACCATCTCCGTATTTGGTATAAAAGCCAACGCCAAAGTCTTCTACTTTATTACCAGTCCCCGCGACTAAGGCATGATTACAACTAGCTATGTAATAAAGGGTGGTCATTCGTAGCCGTGCTCGAGAATTCGCCTCAGCAAGTAGGGTTTGCTCTTCGGTAGCTCCTTTGATTGTTTGTGAGGCTACAAAATGATCGAAGACTGATGTAAGAGGTACTTCTGCTATTTTGACATTGTCAAATTTTGAAGCCAGCCAGTTCATGTGAGCCATGCCTCGGTCGATCTGATTTTCGGCCTGATGAATGGGCATATTCACCACCGTAACTTCTAAGCCGGTTAATGCACATAGTGTTGAGGTGGTTGCTGAGTCAATACCTCCTGAAACCCCGATAACAAAGCCTTTAACCCCGGCGTTTTCGGCATAGGATTTTAACCAGTTAACAATATGATCTTGGATAGATGCTGCCTTCATAGCTTTATTTGCAAAGGTACGGATCAGAGTGGTATTTTTGCAACTTAAACTAAATCTACTAACGATGGCGATTGCTCACGAATCTACGATTGAATTAACGGTAGGCCTTGATGAAAACAGGGTGCCTGAGACTTTAAATTGGTCTGCTAAAGATGGAGGTGTTGATGGCGAAGAAGCAAAGGCAATGCTTTTGTCGGTATGGGATCCCAATCAGAAAGAAACCTTATCGATTGATTTGTGGACTAAAGACATGCCCGTTGATGAGATGAAGTTATTTTTTCATCAAACCTTAGTGAGTATGACACAAACGTTTGTTCGTGCTACTCAAGATGAAAAAATGGGTGCAACAATGAAGGATTTTACCGATTACTTTGCTGAAAAATTAGAATTGAAGGCCTGATTTAGTTCATCGATTACTTCGAGTAATTCTTCTCTTCCGGTTCCGTTAGAGGAAGAAGTGACCACGTGGGGGGGAGCAAATTCCCAAAGAGTATCTGTCATCTCCTTTAAGTAGGCATTTACTTGTCTTTCAATTGCCCCAGGCTTTAACTTATCCGCTTTGGTAAACACGATATAAAAAGGTCTTTCGTTTTCAGTTAACCACACCATAAAGTCTAGATCGATGGGTTGTGGATGATGTCTAATATCTACTAAGACAAAGGTGCAGACCAGTTGTTCCCGCTTTTTAAAATACTCCTGTATGTAAGATTGAAACTGCTTTTTATCTTTCTTAGAAACTCTTGCGTATCCATATCCTGGGAGATCGACCAAAAACCACTGCCCATTGATGATAAAGTGATTAATGAGTTGAGTTTTACCTGGCCTTCCAGATGTTTTTGCAAGTGATTTACGCAGGGTTAATCGATTGATCAGTGAAGATTTACCGACATTCGAACGCCCGATAAAGGCGTATTCAGGAATGAGTGCCTTTGGACACTGCTCCACCTTCGAGTTGCTCATCACAAATTCTGCGGAGCGTACTTGCATAAATTACTTTTTAGATTCCTGACTCTTTGAACCAGTTCATTAAAATCTCGTTGAAGAGGTCAGGATGCTCCATCATCGCCGCATGTCCACATTTATCGACCCAGTACAATGAAGAGTTGGGTAGTAATTTGTGGAATTCTTCAGCTACCTCAGGAGGAGTTACTTTGTCGTTTTTTCCCCAGATGATACAAGTAGGTACCTTGAATTTAGGAAGGTCTTTCGCCATGTTATGTCGAATTGCACTCTTGGCAATCGCTAAGGTTTTGACAAGCTTACTGCGGTCATTAACCAGATCAAAAACCTCGTCTACAATTTCCTTGGTAGCCACCTTTGGATCATAGAATACTTCTTCTGCCTTGTTTTTGATGTATTGGTAGTCTCCTCGTTTTGGATAAGAATCACCCATTGAGTTTTCGTAAAGACCTGAACTTCCTGTGATTACTAAAGCCTCAACATTTTGAGGATAAAGTTTGGCATGAAGTAAACCGATATGCCCTCCAAGTGAATTACCGAGTAGGATCGCCTTTTTTAACCCGAGCTTTTTCATAAAGCGATCGATATAGTTAGCGAACTCTTTTACGGTAGTTTTTAAAAGGGGTAGGTCATATAAAGGTAGTACTGGAATAATTACTCGGTACCCATTGTTAGAGAAGTAATCAAGTACCCCAGAAAAGTTGCTAAGACCACCCATTAGTCCGTGGAGGACGATGATAGCCTTTCCTTTTCCCTGTTCGATAAACTCGAAATCTCCTATTGTCTGTGTGGCGTAGCCCTGTTGCATAATTGGTTGTTGCGAGAGCCAAATATAGAAAATTAGCAGGACTATCCACCTTTTGATAACTTCTTGAAAATTGTGGATAAATGTGTGATTATGTGTAAAAAAGTGGTAATTTCATGGTTATATTTGAAGAGATATCGAAAGTATGACTCATTTAATCGGTCAATTTGAATGCAAAGCAGATGCTAAGGGGCGTGTAAACCTTCCTGTGGCGCTGAAGCAGCAGCTTGTTCCGATTTTAGAAAAGGGGTTTGTTCTTAAGAGGTCAGTGTTTCAAACCTGTCTCGAGCTTTATCCTAAAGAGGCATACGATGAGTTGATGATGAAAATCGTTGCTAAGAATCAGTTTAGTAGAAACTATGATACGTTTTTAAGAAACTTTTTAGCCGGTTCTCAAGAGGTGAGTATTGAGGAGCATGGAAGAGTTCAGATCCCTAAGCCACTCATCTCGTTTGCTCAAATCAAAAAGGAGGTTGTATTAGCATCGGCTATTAACCGAATTGAGATTTGGGACAAAGCTCGTTACGAAGCTGTATTGCAAGAAGGTCAGGATGTTTATGCTGATCTCGCCGAAGCTATTTTCTCTGATAATGACAAACTATCATAACCCAGTATTATTAGAGGCTTGCATCGCAGGTCTTAATATCAAGCCGAATGGTGTCTATGTAGATGTCACCTTTGGTGGTGGAGGTCATTCTAGGGCTATTTTAGAAAAGCTTGGCGAATCAGGAAGATTAATCGCCTTCGATCAAGATGAAGATGCCTTGTCTAATCGTATCGATGATTCGCGATTCACTTTAGTTCCTGCGAATTTTAAAAATCTTAGTGCTCATTTACGTTTTTTAAACATCCGAAAGATTGACGGATTGCTTGCTGACTTTGGTGTTTCCTCACATCAGTTTGATCAGCCTGAGAGGGGGTTTTCTACACGGTTTGATGCACCGCTAGACATGCGAATGAATCAATCGATGGAGCGCAACGCACGCGATATTATTGCTGAATTTTCGGTGGAGGAGTTAGCTTCTTTGTTTAGAAAATATGCCGATTTACCAAATGCTTATACCCTTGCTAAGGCTATTGAGTCTTCGAGAGGTGCTGGTTCGATTGAAACCACCTTTGATTTGATTCAAAGTTTAGAGACTGCCATCTACGCACCTAAGCGCAATCAGCAATTGGCTCAGGTATTCCAAGCGATTCGAATCGAGGTAAATAAAGAGTTAGAGGTGATTGAATCGCTTCTAATGCAGTTAGGTAATGTAATGGATCCTGGCGCACGCGCCGTTTTCATTAGCTATCACTCTTTAGAAGATCGATTGGTTAAGAATTTTATTCGAAGCTCTCGATTTGAGGGTGAGGCTGAAAAGGATCATTTTGGAAATCCTAATGTTGATTTTAAAAAGGTGGGAGGAGTTCAAACACCTTCTGAAAGAGAATTATTAGAAAACACCCGATCGCGAAGTGCTAAACTGCGTGTTGCTCAGCGTATCGAAAATAAATATAGGTCGATATGAAACGGTTTCTAATTGACTTGTTAAAGGGGCATCCTCTGGTTAATGAAGAGGCTTATAAAAACTGGAGGTTCATCTTCTTTGTGCTATTCCTTTTTATACTAATGATTTATGCTGCTCACCGTGTAGATCAAAAGGTGATTAAGATTGATGGTCTTAATCGACAATTAAGTGCCCTTAGAAATGAACATGTAGATAATCGTCAACGCATTCAAAAGGAGCGTTTAGAATCAACACTGAGAACACAATTGGCTCCTATCGGATTAAAGCCGACCGATCAGCCACCACTAATACTCATCGTCGAATGAAACAGAATGACACGCAACAAATGATGATTCGAATCTATGCCGTTGCCGGTATATTGTTTCTATTCGCTTTAGGTGTTTTCTATCGTTTGGCGACGGTTCAGTTCGTGGAGCGAGAGGAATTAGAGCAATCTGCCTTAAACCAAAACCGAAAGATGGAAACCCTCGAAGCAAAGCGAGGTAATATCTACTCGGTAGATGGTGCGCTTTTGGCAACTTCAGTGCCGTCTTATCATATTTACTTTGATCCAACCGTTATTAAAGAGGAGTCGTTTAATGCTGAATTGCGTGGCTTAGCTGATTCATTGGCTGAATTAACGACTAAGCCTTCTTCTTATTGGGTGAATTATCTAAAAAAGGCAAGGTCCTCTGGTGATCGATACGTTAGAATTGCTAGAGATTTAGATTATCGTCAATATGTCCGATTAAATGAATTCCCAATTTTTGAGAGAGGAAGAGGTAGAGGAGGTTTGATCGTTGATATGAATATCGCTCGCAAAAAGCCATTGTCTCCACTTGCTGACCGTTTGATCGGATACTACAAAGAAACCGGAGCCGATGAAATTAGAGTAGGAATTGAAGGGGCTTTTAATGACCAAGTTTTAGAGGGGAAGCCGGGAATGCAAGAGGTTCAGCGAATTCAGAAAGGGCTTTGGAAGCCTGTGAGCCTAGATAATCGAATCGAGCCTGAAGATGGTAAAGATGTGGTGACTACCCTAAATAGTAACATTCAAGATATCGCGCATCAGGCTTTAAATAGTGTGCTGACGCGGTATAAGGCTGAAAAAGGAACGGTGATTGTGATGGATGTTAAATCAGGTGCTATCCGAGCGATGTCTAACCTCACCAAATCTTCTGATGGAGTTTATACCGAACAACTAAATGATGCGGTTGGGGCGCTATACGAGCCTGGATCAACATTTAAATTAATGAGTTTGGTGGCTGCTCTTGAAGATCGTAAAGTAGACACGAGTACTGTTTTCCATGCGCCATACGGTCATTATAAAGTATACGACCGAATCATTCGCGACTCTCGTCATGGAGGCTATGGGGCAATTTCATTAGCTACTGCGTTTACGGTTTCTTCAAATACAGCGTTTGCAGAAATGATTCACGAAGGGTATAAAGAGAATCCTGAAGCTTATGTGAATCGACTTTACAGCATGAAATTACATCAGCCACTAGACATTCCGATTGCTGGTGAAGCGTCTCCTAAAATTAGATATCCTGGTGAAAAAGGTTGGTCTGGGGTTTCCTTGGCTTTTATGTCTCACGGCTATGAAGTTTCTATGACTCCTTTACAAGTTCTATCGTACTACAATGCGATAGCTAATGATGGAGTCTATTTGAAGCCTCAATTTATTGAGCAGATCCGAAGAGGTAATCAGATTGAGAAGCAGTTCAAACCTGAAGTTGTGCATCCATCGATAGCAAGTAAAGCGACCTTGAGAAAAGTTCAACGTCTGCTAAGGGATGTAGTTGAGAAGCCTTTTGGGACGGCTCATAAGCTTTATGATCCTTATTTCTCAATGGCGGGTAAAACCGGGACTTCCCAAGTAGGTTATCAAAAAGGAAAAGATGAGGTCGATTATGTTTCTTCCTTCGCAGGTTATTTCCCGGCAGATAATCCTCAATACTCGTGCATCGTAGTGGTGCATCGTCCTGACAAGAACGATAAGATCTATGGCGCTGATGTTGCAGGACCCGTATTTAAATCTATTGCTCAAAAGATTTATGCAACCTCTCCGCATAAAGAAGTAATTCAATTAGATAAACAATTTGCACTACTTAACGTGCTGTCGCCTTCAGTTACTTCGGCTGAATCAAAACAACTTAGAAATCGCAGGTAATGAATACACTTAAGGATTTACTTTATGGGATATCTCTAGAGCGAGTTGAGGGGAGTACTTCTGCTACGATTACTTCTATCGCATTTGATTCGCGTAAGGTATCTGAAGGGTCCATGTTCATTGCGGTTCGTGGGGTGCAAGTTGATGGTCACGATTTCATTGATAGAGCTATCGAGAATGGAGCTTCGGTAATTGTGGCTGAAGAAATACCTGCCATTCTAAAGACGGGAATTGTTTATGTTCAGACCCATTGCACAAGAGAGGCACTTTCACTGATTGCTGCTAATTACTATGGTAATCCAAGTAAGGATATGCGTGTTGTTGGAGTAACTGGAACCAATGGTAAGACTACGGTAGCTACCTTACTTTATCAACTTTTTACCGAGTTAGGTTATAGCTGTGGATTACTCTCTACTGTAGAAGTTAGGGTAGCGAATAAAACATTTACAGCTACTCATACTACTCCAGATCCTTTGCAGATTCAATCCTATATCGCCCAAATGAGAGATGCGGGTGTAGCTTATTGCTTTATGGAGGTTAGCTCGCACGGGATCGATCAAAAAAGAGCAAAGGGTATTCAATTTGACGGAGCATTATTTACCAATTTATCTCATGATCATTTAGACTATCATAAAGATTTCGCTAGCTACAGAGACGTAAAGAAAAGTTGGTTTGATCAATTGCCAAAATCGGCGTTTGCAATCAGCAATAACGATGATAAAAATGGGGCTGTTATGCTTCAAAATACGGTGGCTAAGAAGCGGTTTTACGGCCTTCATTCGCTATGTGATTATAAGGCTTCGGTGGTTGAAATGCGTTTTGAGGGAATGTTGCTCCGTGTTGAAGGAAAAGAACTTTGGACTCGTTTAACGGGCCGATTCAATGCATATAACTTGTTACTGGTGTATGGTGCGGCAATAGAACTCGGTGTATCCGAGGATGAACTCTTAACTGCTATGACTAATTTACAGCCAGCTCCTGGTCGTTTAAATTGGGTGAATGGCGCTAATGGAGTCTACGGTGTTGTTGATTTTGCACATACCCCAGACGCTCTCGAAAATGTTTTGGATTCGATCAATGCCATTCGAACCCATAACGAATCCTTAATAACAGTTGTTGGTTGTGGAGGAGATAAAGATCGCGCCAAGCGTCCTAAAATGGGTGCAATTGCTGCCCGATTAAGCTCTAAGGTGATTATTACCTCAGATAATCCGAGAAGTGAAGATCCTAAATTGATTGCCGACGCCATGTTTGAGGGTGTTTCTGTAGAGCATCGTTCTAAAGTGTTTATTCAGCTTGACCGAGCAGAGGCGATTCGTATGGCGGTTGCTTTAGCAAGTCCTGGTGATGTTGTAATCGTAGCGGGCAAAGGTCATGAAACTGAGCAAATCATAGGGGATAAGCGAATTCCTTTCAGTGATTACGAACAATTGTCTAATTCCTTAAACCCTAGATAGTGCTTTATACCTTATTTGACTTTTTAGATCGCATATATGATTTGCCAGGAGCAAGTCTATTTCGATTCTTATCGTTTAGAGCGGCTTTGGCTACAGTTATCAGTTTACTTATCGGGATTGTTTTTGGTAGAAGTGTCATCGATTTTCTGAAAAGAAAACAAATCGGAGAAACTATCCGCGATCTTGGACTCGAGGGACAAACTCAAAAATCAGGAACTCCTACTATGGGTGGACTGATTATTATCGGATCAACACTGATTCCTGTACTACTATTTGCAGATCTTACCAATATCTACATTCAGCTTCTCATTCTATCGACATTGTGGATGGGTATAATTGGTTTTATTGATGATTATATCAAGAAATTTAAGAATGATAAGGACGGTTTAAAAGGCAAGTTTAAAGTTCTAGGTCAGGTCATCTTAGGAGGGGTTGTTGGTGCGGTATTGTATTTCCATCCGCATGTAACCTTAAAAAAGGAGGTAGAAGGTATCCTCTTAAAAGATGCTCCTGAGATTAAGGCCGTAATGACTAATATTCCGTTTTTCAAGAACAATGAACTTGATTACACTGACTTACTTACCAGTATTGATCCTTCACTAGCTCATTTAGGCTGGCTCATATTTATTCCTGTTGTTATTTTCATCGTCACTGCTGTTTCAAATGGCGCCAACCTTACCGATGGAATTGATGGTCTTGCCGCAGGAAGTTCTGCTATTATAATGCTTGCTCTATTGGTGATGGCTTGGGTTTCTGGAAACTTTTTATTTGCTGACTATCTGAACATTTTCTATCTCCCCAAAGTAGGTGAGGTAGTTGTTTTTTCTGGAGCCTTTATCGGAGCCTTAATAGGTTTTATGTGGTACAATACCTATCCGGCTCAAGTTTTTATGGGTGATACAGGAAGTTTAACCATAGGTGGTGTGATTGCCGTAATCGCAATTATTGTTCGCAAAGAATTACTCGTTCCTGTTCTGTGTGGAATTTTCTTTGCAGAATCCCTCTCTGTTATGCTTCAGGTCGGATACTTCAAGTACTCGCGAAAAAAACATGGCACTGGACGTCGCATTTTCTTATGGCCCCTTTACATCATCACTATCAAAAGAAGGGATATCATGAAAGTAAAATTGTGATGCGATTTCTAATTGTTGGGATTCTTTTAGCAGTTCTAAGCATCGTAACACTTAAAATTAGATAATGATCAGTCCTGGAAGTTACATAGTAGTATTAGGAGCCGGCGAAAGTGGGGTAGGTGCTGCAATGCTTGCCAAGAAAAAGGGCTTCAAGGTATTTGTTTCTGATCGTTCGAATATTGCATCTAAGTATAAAAAGCAATTATTGGAACGTTCAATCGTTTTTGAGGAAGGAACCCATACCCTTGATAAGATTCTTCATGCTGATTTAGTGATTAAAAGCCCTGGAATACCAGATAAAGCTCCTTTAATACAAGAGCTATTAAATAATGGCATACCTGTTATCTCTGAAATTGAATGGGGATATTATTTTCTAGAAGGAGGCGAGGTAATTGCAATTACCGGTACCAACGGTAAGACTACAACCGCAACACTTACGCATCACATCCTTAAAAGTGCTCATTCAAATACCCTCTTAGCGGGTAATATTGGAGACAGCTTTGCCGCTGCGGTTGCCGAACAGCCTGCGGCTAGCTATGTATTAGAGGTAAGTAGTTTTCAATTGGACGGAATCGATCAGTTCAGACCACATATTTCTGTGCTTACCAATATTACGCCAGATCATCTCGATCGCTATGACTATTCTTTCGAGAATTATATCGGTTCAAAGATGCGAATCGTAAAAAATCAAACTGCAGAGGACTTTTTTATTTACGATGCCGATGATGCGGTAATCGCTAAAGAAGTAGCGGGCAGATTGAGTGAAATCGCTGCACGACTTATTCCGTTCAGTTGTGAAAAGAAGTTAAATGAAGGAGCCTTTTTAGAGGGTGACCTTTTGAAAATAATTATTGACAATCAAACATTTACTATGGAAACGTCAAAGATTCCGATTCAAGGAAAACACAATCTTAAAAATACCATGGCAGCTTCAACCGTTGCTATGATTAAGAATATTCGACGCGAGGCGATTAAGCAAAGTATTGAAGGGTTCACCGGTGTTGCTCACCGAATGGAGGTTTTTGAAGAGTTTTCTGGAGTTCGATTCATTAACGACTCGAAGGCGACCAATGTTAACGCTACCTATTTTGCTTTAGAATCGGTAAAAAGACCGGTTATTTGGATTGCTGGAGGTGTAGATAAGGGTAATGATTATTCAGCACTTATGCCGCTTGTTCGTGAGAAAGTGAAGGCCATTCTTTGCATTGGTATTGATAATCAAAAGATCATAGACACCTTTGGGAAGGTAGTTTCTGAGATTCATGAACTATCCACCTTTGAAGATACGGTTGCCTTAGCTATGCGCTTTGCTGAGCGAGGGGATACCGTGATGTTATCACCGGCATGTGCAAGCTTTGATCGATTTAAGAACTATGAGGATAGAGGAGAGCAGTTCAAGAAAGTAGTTAGATCCCTTGATTAATGAAAAACGCACTGAGCTTACTTAGAGGAGATCGCGCTATTTGGGCACTAACTGTGCTATTAGCGATTCTTTCTTTCTTGCCAGTGTATAGTGCTGGAACACAAATTCATTTCAGTGAGTCTAGCTCGGTGATTAGCACCCTTCTGTTTAAACATATGTTTTTATTGATAGCAGGGTTTGGACTTATTGGTCTAACACACTACTTACCGATTGAACGTATAGCTATGATCGCTTGGTTGTTATTGATTCCTTCCTTGTTATTATTAGCCTACACATTAACTCTTGATACTTCTTTTGGAGGAGTGAGTGCCAAACGGTGGATTAAAGTACCCTTATTAAACATGAATTTCCAACCATCTACTTTATCCAGTGTATTGTTAATGGTTTGTGTTGCAAGTTATTTGGCTAAAGTTAAAGGTACTGCAGTTCGTTTTAGGGATAGTATTTTACCTCTTTGGATCCCAATTTTTGCAACCGTTATTCTCGTAGTTGGGCAAAACTTTTCGACGGCTGCACTGATCGGGTTTAATGCTTTTATGCTTTGCTTTATGGGGGGGTATCCGTTGAAGTATCTTATGGCTATAGGTATTTCAATAACTGCTGGAGCAGCGCTTTTTTTCACCATATTATTGACTTCTCCTGAAGTAATCCCCTCTGATCGGGCAATTACATGGAAGAATAGAGTTGAGTCGTTCATGCATCCTGAATTGGCCACAGACGATAGTCGTCATCAAATAACCCTGGCAAAAATTGCAGTGGCAGAGGGCGGTGTTTTTGGGAAGGGTGCAGGAAAAAGTGTCATTAAAAATAGAATTTCTCAGAGTACCTCTGATTTTATCTATGCCATCATTGTTGAGGAGTATGGGCTAGTTGGAGGGTTGTTTATTCTTTTAATTTATATCCTTTTTCTCTTTCGTATCACTGTACTAGCCTATGCAGCCACTTCAGTATTTGCTAAGCTGTTGATTGTAGGACTTGGGCTTCCGATCGTGTTTCAGGCATTTTTGAACATGGCCGTGGTCGTTGAGCTTGTACCGGTTACAGGTCAACCTTTACCACTGATCAGTATGGGGGGAACCTCTATCTGGATGACTTGCATTGCAATAGGTATCGTGCTTAGTGCAACCAGCCATACGAAGAAAAAGGAGAAACTCGCAGATGCCGAATTCTCTATCAAAAATCTTAGTCGTAAATGAATTATCGATTTCTGATATCGGGTGGGGGTACTGGTGGACATATCTACCCAGCAATTGCTATTGCTGATGCACTTAAGGCTACCTATCCCGATGCAGAATTTCTGTTCGTGGGTGCCCAAGGTAGAATGGAGATGGAGCTCGTGCCCAAAGCGGGATATCCGATTGAAGGGCTTTGGATCACAGGTATTCAAAGAAAATTTAGTTTAAGAAATTTCCTGTTGCCGTTGATGCTGCTTTCGAGTTTGCTTCAATCTTTTTTTCTGTTATTAAAGTTCAAACCCAATTATGTGGTGGGTACCGGAGGTTTTGCTAGTGGGCCGCTTCTTTTTGTAGCTTCTATTTTAAAGATCCCTTATTTGATTCAAGAACAGAATGCCTTTGCAGGTCTCACTAATAAATGGGTCTCACCCAAAGCAGATGTTATTTGTGTTGCCTATCCCAATATGGATCGATTTTTCCCAAAATCTAAGGTGGTTATAACTGGTAATCCCATTAGATCATCTTTGACTGCTAACCAGATAAATCGAGCTACAGCTGCAAGTATTTATGGTTTTAGTACCTCAGACAAAGTGGTTTTAATGCTAGGAGGTAGTTTGGGTTCTGCTGCAATGAATAAGTGGTTAAGTGAACAATTAGATCTAATTACTGGCCTAGGTTTTAAAGTGCTGTGGCAGTGTGGAAAGATTTACTACAGCACCTATAAAAATTATGAGAGTAAATCTGTGAAAGTCGTTTCTTTTATCGAAGATATGGGAGCTGTCTACGAACTAGCTTCGGGTATTATTTCTAGGGCAGGAGCAGGAGCCATTTCTGAATTAGCTGGAGTGGGTAAACCAACACTTTTTATTCCCTCGCCCTTAGTTGCAGAAGATCACCAAACTAAGAACGCAGAAAGCATGGTAGCTTTAGACGCTGCCATGATTCTTAGAGAAAGTGAACTATCTGATTCAAGTATTCTGGAGCGATTTCTTGAATATGTTCAGTCAGAAGATCGAGCAATGGGGAATCGATTTAAGGCTGAAGCTAGACCTAGGGCTGCTGAGACCATTGTAGAATTAATAGCAGAACGATTGAGATGAAACAGTCCTACTATTTCATAGGAATTGGAGGTATTGGAATGTCAGCCTTGGCTCGCTTTCTGCTAAGTCGAGGCGATGTAGTCGGAGGATACGATCGCGATCAAACCGATTTATGTCAAGCATTAACCAATGAGGGTGCACAGATCGGTTATGACTCTAACGATTTCTCATTCATTGATACCTTTTCGAGCAACCTTCTAGTTATTTATACCGCGGCTGTTACGATTGAACATCCGCAATTGAAATATGCCATATCGAAAGGAGTTCGAACTTTAAAGAGAGCTCAGTTTTTAGGCGACATTGTTCAATCAGGAAAGGTACTTGCTGTGGCAGGCACTCATGGAAAGACTACGACTGCTACCTTTCTCACTCATTTTTTGAAACAGTCTAACATTTCGTTTACTGCTTTTCTCGGCGGAATTTCAAACGATTTGAATTCGAATTATTATTCATCAGGTTCAGAATATTTTGTGGTTGAGGCAGATGAGTTTGATCGTTCCTTTTTAGCCTTAAATCCACATGCTTCGATCATCACATCGATAGAGCCTGATCATTTAGATATCTATAAGGATTACCAAGCCATTGTCGATTCTTTCACTCAATTCGCAAGTCAAACTTCAGGTGCTTTGATGGCTCATGAGTCTGTGAAATTAACGGGATCAATTCCTTATGGATTTTCACCTGAGAATGAGTGGTATATTACCGATGTTGAATTAACCAAGAGAGGAACTAATTTTAAGATCCATTCTAAGGGTAGCTCTGCTATCTCAGTAAAGGTTCCTTTTTATGGTGATCACAATCTACTCAATGCGCTAGCTGCCTATATAATTGCAAAGGAAATAGTCTCCTTTGAGAAGCTTATCCCCATTTTCAATACCCTTCCTTTAGCAAAACGAAGAGCGTCAAAATTAGTTGAAAATAACCAGGTTGTTTTTTACGATGACTATGCGCATCATCCCAGTGAAATTAAAGCAATGCATCAGTTGCTTCGTTCGCGATATCAGAATCGATCGATTACTGCAATTTTTCAGCCTCATTTATATTCTCGAACTCGAGATTTTGCCAAGGAGTTTACTGAGGTTTTAACTCTGTTTGATCATGTTTGGATATTACCCATCTATCCAGCCCGTGAAGTTCCGATTCAAGGAGTCAGTTCTGAACTCTTATTAAATGGAGATTCTCGTTTAGAATTGGTTACAAAGGATGAGGTCCTGATGCGTATATCTGTGAAAGCCCCCGATGTGTTAGTTACTCTTGGTGCTGGCGATATTGCCAATTTATCGAAGTTGATTCAAAAACTTCTAGAACAGTGAAACGGTTTAAATCACTCATACAGTTCCTAAGTGTTACCGTTTTAATGGTGATCTTAATTGTTGTTTCGCAGTTTCAACAGAAAGTTAGGCCTGCGAGCCATATAGATATTCGATTCGATCAAAAGAAGGAAACACTTGTTGATACCGACTCGGTTAATAAATTGTTAATACAAATTGTTCAACAATACAGCGCGAGCCTAAAAGATGGGATAGTTTTGAGTAAGGCAGAAAAAGGCATCGAATCGATGTCTGGTGTTCGAAATGCTGAGGTGTTCAGTACAATTTCGGGAGTCTTAGTGGCTGAAATTCAGCAAAAAAAGGTTAGAGCTAAGGTGATTGGTTCAAAACCCTATTATATCGATGAACTAGGGGATCAGCTTCCCTTGACCAGCCGATATGAACCTAAAGTCGCTTTGATTCGACCGAATGAAGCTTTTGAAATAGAAGGGTCTGACGTGATTGAGCTGCTTACTGGCATAGAAAGTAGGGCTCCCTTGAACAATGATCTAAAAGAAATCAAGCAAATTGGTTCACGCCGTTTTTCGCTCCTTTTTAACTCGTTGCCCTTCGAGGTAATTGTTGGAGAAGCAGTGAATATCGAACAGAAGCTGACCAAGTTGATTGCTTTTTTGATAAAAGCAGAGCAAGAGAAATCGCTAGGACAATATCGAACAGTGAATTTGTCTTTTAATAATCAGGTAGTGGCTACCAAAAAGTAACCATATGGAACAAGAAACATATTCAGTAGGCTTAGATATCGGGACGACGAAGATCGTTGCTATTATCGGTAAGGAAAATGAATTTGGGAAAGTTGAGGTTGTAGGTATTGGTAAAGCCAAAAGTTTAGGTGTCCATCGTGGAGTAGTCAACAATATTACTCAAACGGTTCAATCGATTCAAGCTGCAGTTGAAGAGGCAGAAAGTGTTTCAGGAGTTGCCATTTCTGAAGTGGTCGCCGGTATTGCCGGTCAGCATATACGAAGCTTACAGACTTCAGATTATATTACCAGAGAAGCTCCAGAAGAGGTTATTAGCGAAGACGATCTAAAACGACTAGAGCAGCAGGTAAAAAAGCTACAAATGCTGCCGGGTGAGGAGATTATTCACGTGCTTCCGCAAGAGTATAAGGTAGATACCCAATCTGAGATCAAAGAGCCTATCGGCATGTATGGAAACCGATTAGAGGCCAAGTTTCATGTGGTGGTAGGTCAAGTAGCTTCTATTAAGAATATTCACCGTTGTATCGTAAGCGCTAATATTAAAGTGCAAGATGTTTGTTTAGAGCCTATCGCTTCTGCTAAGGCCGTTTTGAGTCAAGAAGAAATGGAAGCGGGCGTAGCTTTAGTTGATATCGGAGGAGGTACCACAGACTTAGCGGTATTCAAGGATGGAATTATCAGACACACCTCAGTGATTCCTTTCGGTGGTAATATTATCACGGAGGATATCAAAGAAGGTTGTGCAATCATAGAAAAGCAAGCCGAACTGTTAAAAGTGAAGTTTGGTTCTGCGTGGCCTGGAGAAAATAAGGAAAACGAAGTGGTATCGATCCCTGGCTTAAGAGGTAGAGAACCAAAGGAGATCACCTTAAAGACTCTTTCAAAGATTATACACGCTCGAGTCGTGGAGATTATTGAAGCAGTTAATGCTGAAATTAAGAACTACGCACAAGGTGACCAGAAAAAGAAACTGATCGCAGGTATTGTTATTACAGGTGGTGGAAGCCAACTCAAACACTTGAAACAGGTAGTTGAATACATCACCGGTATGGACACCCGTATCGGATATCCGAACGAACACCTTGCAGGAAATTCAAGCCCAGAAATTGCCAGCCCAATGTACGCCACCGCAGTTGGTTTACTAATGGGTGCATTAGAAATACAAGAAATACAGGCGAAGACCATGCCTGTAGTTGAGCAAAAAGATACCGACGAAACGCAAGTGCAAGAAAATGAGGCCATAAAAGGGCCAAAGAAACCGGGAATGGTAGGAAACTTTTTGAATAAAGTGAAGAATATTTTTGACGAATTAGCCGACTAAATAAAACGCAACCGACCTATGAGTTTTGAATTAGAAAACATCAATTTTGATTTACCGAAGCATAAAAGCAATGTAATTAAGGTCATTGGTATTGGTGGTGGAGGAAGTAATGCCGTTAACTACATGTACCGTGAAGGAATCAAAGGAGTTGACTTTGTGATTTGCAATACCGACCGCCAAGCGCTTGAAAACAGTCCAGTACCGAATAAAATTCAACTGGGCCTTAATCTGACTGAAGGTCTAGGTGCAGGTGCAAATCCAGAAATTGGAGAGCAGGCGGCTTTGGAGTCATTAGAGGAGTTAAAAGGTCTTTTACAGCAGCAAACCAAAATGGTATTCATTACTGCGGGTATGGGTGGTGGAACCGGAACGGGTGCTGCACCCATTATTGCTGGTTTGGCTAAGGAAATGGGTATTCTTACCGTGGGTATTGTTACCATTCCTTTTAAGTTTGAGGGGAATACACGTTATACTCAGGCCCAGAAAGGATTAGATAAATTACGGGAGAGTGTAGATTCACTCATCGTAATCAATAACAACAAGCTCCGTGAGATTTACGGTAATCTTGGATTCAAATCAGGTTTTAGCAAAGCTGATGAGGTGCTTGCTACGGCAGCGAAAGGTATTGCAGAGGTAATTACCCATCACTACCTCCAGAATATTGACCTTAGAGATGCGAAGACAGTACTGTCAAATAGCGGAACAGCAATCATGGGAGCTGCAGTAACCGCTGGTGCAGACCGTGCACGTATCGCTATCGAATCGGCACTCGACAGTCCACTCCTCAATGATAATAAGATCAAAGGTGCAAAGAACGTTCTTTTACTCATCGTTTCTGGTACTGATGAAATTACCCTTGACGAGATTGGTGAGATTAATGATCACATCCAATCTGAGGCTGGTTATAATGCCGATATCATTATGGGTGTAGGTGAAGATGAGTCTTTAGGTGATGCCATTTCTGTGACCGTTATAGCAACTGGTTTTGATACCGATCAACAAGAGTATATTGTAACCCACCAAACGCAACGAATTATTCACACTTTAGATGGAGAGTCAAAAGCGGTGAAAGACCAAACTCTTGGTTTTGATACTTCTGAAACCATTCGTTCGATTGATGTAAACGCTCCTGAATTGGTAAGCCCTATAGCCGAGGTAAATGAAGAGCCTTCTAAAATGATATTTCAATTAGAGGACGAGTCAGAAGTTGAGGAGGGAATGAGCTTCTCATTCGATATAGAGGAGGATCGTTTTGAAGGAGATACTCCAGCGTCTTTAGAGGAAAACCCACTCATCAACACTTCTGATCTTATTCGTGACTTACCCGTAACTGCTGAGGTGATTGAATTTAAAGAAGAGGATGATCTTGATGATGATTTTGTAATTGTTGATACTTCTGAGCTCATTAAAGAGATTGAGGTAATTGATGCTGAAATAGTAAATCCTACACGCTCTTCATTTGACCAGGATGACTTTTCATTTGAATTGCCCCTAGTAACTGATGAGACCGATAGCGAAGAGACGGCTCCAACCGTTGTGTTCGATTTGTTCTCTGATACTGAGGAAATTACACCGGTAAATACACCGCCGTCAGCTACTACAACTCCTGCAGAAGCGGAGGAAGAAATGGATTTTGTCCTTTCTACTAAAGAAGAGGTAAAGGTTTCATCGAACTCTGCTCCGGCAACTCAAACCGAAAGTAATCCTTACGAAATGAGTTTGAGTGAAACTGAGGAGATTCTCGCTGCTCGCAAGGAACAACGTATTCAGGCCTTTAAAAACTTCAATCATCAATTTAATAAGGGTTCCATCAAATTGGATGAAATTGAACGAGTACCGGCGTATAAACGTGCTGGCGTTGAATTTGACGAGGTACCTGAGGGGTCTAAAGTTTCAAGAACTACTTTGAGTGAGGATCAAAACGGTGACACACAACTAAGAACGAATAATTCTTTTCTGCACGATAACGTAGATTAGAAATCGAAAACGAGTCCAATACTCGGTATAAATTGCCCTTCACTTCTAGGTAATTCCTTGAGTTGTGAAGGGTTTTTTATTGATCCATCACTGTTTCGTGCTAACCCGTATTCGGGAGGTGTTGGGTTGTCGGCCGATAATAAATTCTGAACTTCGATAAACAGGTTGAAACTACTTGCGGTGAAATTCCATTTTTTATCAATTCGAAGATCGAGTTGAGAGAAGGGATCTAATAGATAGTTCTCATTACCCAGTAAGTCATAATCTAGTCGAAGGTCAGGGTAATTTGCTAGACTAAGGGTCTCATCGATCGGAGCGTAAGGGGTCTTGCCATTGTACCTGAACCTCGAGCTAATTTCCCAATTTTTATTGAGTTTGTATCCGCCAGTAAAAGAGGCTAAATGACGGCTATCCCAAGTACTTCTTCTATAAATGTTGGGATCTAATCCGCTGAATTCACTGAAGAAATAAGTGTAAGAAAATAAGCCATAGAAATTATTACTCAACTTTTGCTGATATAATAATTCTAGCCCATAGCTTCGGCCTTTGCCACTACTTTCTACTTCTTCATTTCCCAATACCTCGAAACCGGCTCCTTTGTTGGCTAATGAAATCTCATCAAGCACTGAGACAGGATAGTTGCTGTATGATTTTAAAAACCCTTCAATAGATAGTAAAGTTGTATTTCCAAAGTACTTTTTGATCCCTGCAGTTAAGTGATCTGATTGTACATAGCTCAGGTTTTCGTTTACAAAGATTCCTACGCTTTGATAACCCAATTGGGTGTAGGTAGGTATTTTGAAATAACGCCCAATTCCTAGAGTTGCACTAAGGTCTTCATTGAAATTATAGGTCAATGCGGCTCTTGGAGAAATGTGGTCTAATAAATTGTTTTTGGTAAAACTGTCATCATCAAGGCGAAGACCAAGAGTAAACTCCGTTTTCGCATCTAGATTTCCACTAAGCTGAGTAAATAGACCATATTTAGAAAATTCGATAGCAGAAAAGAATGAATTATTGATGCGCTCAATAGTGGTATTGTTCTCATAATTCGATCGCTGCAGATTCATCCCGTAGGCCCATTTTAGCTTACCAAGATACCTTACTAGGTCAAATCTCAGTTTAGTTTCAGCCTCTAGTGACTCATTAATAAAATAGGCACCTGTCTCGTTTTCAGAGTCAGTATATTGGGTAAATGTGTTTTGTAATCGGTTGTGGGATAGGCTTAGTGTGAATTTCCCTGGCTGGGATTTTAATTTATGCTGCCAACTTATTCCGGCAACATGAGTCCTTTGGTCTATAAATGGAGCCTGCTCCAGTTGGGCAGTAGCTTCTTCATCAAAGACCTCAGGTGCTTCTACACTAAAATCATCGATCGCCCCGATGCCGATAAGACTGATTGAATTATAATCATCGATGGTATGATCTATTTTGTATTGATAATCCCAGTAGTCTGGACGGATAGGTAAACCGATAAGTTCAAACAAGAACTGCAGATAGCTTCTTCTCACCGATCCTATAAACGTTGTTTTTTCAGAAATTGGCCCGTCAAAGGTTAATGCCGTTTCACTTGCACTAACTCGAATATTTCTATTCCATCCTTCGCTTGAACCCTTTCGTTGCTCAAATTGTAGCACACCTGAAAGTGCATTATCGTAGCGTGCATCAAAGGAAGAAGCTGATAAAGTGACATTTTCTATGAAGGAAACATTAATCATTCCGACTGGCCCTCCAGCACTTCCCTGTGTACTGAAGTGATTGATATTAGGAATTTCTATACCATCTAAATAATAAACACTTTCATTAGGTGCCCCACCTCTAATGATCAGATCATTGCGAAAGCCACCTATCGAAGGTGATACTCCAGGAAGCGTTTGGGCTACTTGCACCACATCGTTGTTTCCGCCCGGATAGGTAGCGAGTTCCACTGCCGATAGGGTTCTCGTAGAAAGCGGAGATTCTTTGGGACGAGCGATAAAGTTATCTGCCTGCAATACTACGCCCTCTAGACTTTCTGTTTTTGGTGAAAGATTAAAATTGTATTCGGGATTACCCTTTGACTTTATGATGATATTGTAAAGGGTTTGTGACTCATACCCCAAAAACCGAACACTCAGATTGTACGATCCTGGAGAAACACCACTTATTGAATAAATACCATCAATATCGGTTTGTGCGCCTAGTGGGGTATCCACTAAAATAACTTCTGCACCAGCAAGTGGGTAGCCGAATTCATCGACCACGGTTCCTCTAATACTGACTTCTTGTGCAAATAGCAGATTAGCACCCAAAAGGAGTGCGAATAGGATTAGTAGATTTTTCAACGCAATTTTTTACAAAGATACAATTCAGGAGATTTCGTCAATGCGTATAAAAAAGGGTTCTAGTAAACCCCTCTTTTTTATCCTTAAGTGACCGCGGGAGGATTCGAACCCCCAACCCTCAGAGCCGAAATCTGATATTCTATCCAGTTGAACTACGCGGCCAGTGGGCTTTCCAGACGTCTAATTATTTAACTGTCAAAAAACTGTCAAATGGAAAGCACTCTACGGTATCCCAAAATTACATTATCTAAAGAAAACAAGTACTATATAACTATCTACATTGATGGGTTTTTGGAATGACTTTAATCGTTTATTGAATTATAGAATCTCTTACAGGATTCAAAATTATTTTTTCAACGCTTTTGATAATGCACAAAGGTCTGCTAAAAGGGCGCAAAGAAGGGCAGATGAAGCAAGGATTATGAGAGACAGTTCCGATGAACTTATAGATCTTATGTACAATAATGAATACGAAAAAAAACGTTTTCTAAAGGATGATTATAAAAAAGAATAATATCATTCTTAACAAGAGTTAGAAAAGGTGCTTTAGGCACCTTTTTTATTTTACAGGTATTGTGATTAAAATACATTAGTTACATCCACCTCAACTTGAGATACTGACTTGGGAGTATCTATCAATGAGATACAATCTCCCTTAAAGTCACTTCTAGCGGTAAGCTGGCCTCTTTAAGGCGAAGTCTGATGTATGCGCTCAAGCTTAAGCCTAATTCTCTAGCTTTTTCTGCTAGCTCTTGTTTGTCGCTAGCATTAATCTTTAAGTGGATGTTTTCTTTCATACTAGATCGTTTATAATTTTATATAGGTAACCGTATTGTATCAATTGTGTTCCAAATTGGAAGGTCGCCTAAAGCGACCGTAATCAATAAAGACCATAGTACCTAAGTCTTATATCACTATTGTAAATCAGACGAGTATAATATTTACCCAGCCCTGTAGGGGGCTGGGATCATTTCTACTGAAGTGTACTAATTAATAACATAGTAGTATCAGCTTTGCTTCGGTTGAAGACACTCATTGGCGCCCTTTAAGGGGCGCCTTTTAAACACTCTCAAAATCAACCTTACAAACCTGATAGCTTCTGGCACCCCCTAACAGCTTTAAACAGATTGGTGCATGCTGGATAGTTTGAATCTTATGGGGTGCCGCACAAAAGCTGTAAAAGAGTCATAAGGCAATTTCTACACAGACTTAGGGTACCTGAACCAATTGCCTAACGCTTGTGACAGAAGTGTAGAGACTTGAAAAGATTCTCGGCTTTATAAGGATAACCGAGAAGAGGTTCTTCTGTTTTGGTTTTAGAGGCCATTTCGGCAAGAAGTTTTCAACATAAATGTTGAAGAAAGAAGACGTCGCAAAACATATTAATACGAATAAATAATAGCATCCAAATACTAATTCCAGTATAAGTCAATAATTATTTCGTTTTAAAATAATTAAATTGATTAATCATAACGAGTTGAAATATGAGAAAATTTAGTAAAGTACTCCATTGAATTCTTAGTTATTGTAATGGGTATTTCTGTTTCTTTCTATTTAGATAAAATAAGAACAGCGAACGAACTAAAAACCTTATCGGTAGATTTAAAGAAAAATCTTTTAGCTGAAATTACTGAAATTGAAGAATATATGATGGAACGCGAAAGGGCTTTCAAAACAGACCAATTCGTATTAGAATCCCTTCAAAACTCAGAAGTTTCCTTAGATAGTTTACTAAGAATCTCAAATAAACCCTCAAGTTATAATGTTGCATTATTTAATTATAGAGGCTTTAAGCCGCCTGTAGCATTCTACAATTCACTTGTTAATGATGGAAAAATAAGATACTTAGAATCTTCATTGATTAAAGAAGAGCTTGACCAAATGCATAATGTTCATTTCTATTATATTAATGAGAATATAAAAGACGAGGCAGTGGCACAAAGAAAGATGATTGACTACTTTCAATTCAATTATCCTAATCTTTTAATTGAAAGTGGAGAACCCAATTCAAACCCAAATTATGTTCAAGAACTATATTCTAAGATTGGTAGTGATATAATCTTGAGAGCTTTACTATTTCAAAAGAGTCTTGCGATTGAGCAGAAAGTAAATGGATTTAATAGGTATAAAGAATCTTTAGAAAACCTAAAGAATTCGCTTTTAAGCGATTTAGATTCTCAGTGAGTTTTTCTAAATACTAAAGTCTACTTAAAAAATGTTTTTTTGTTTTAATTAGATTCTTAAGGCTAAGCTGTTTTAAATCAAGAAGTCAAAATGTTTCTTATCTTACATGTAAACTTATTCTTATGAAGTATTTAATGCTTGCTGTAGTAACACTTTTTGCTTTAAATGCAACAGCACAAGTGAAACAAGAGGTTGATTCAATTAATTCGGAGCAAGCGCAACAAAAAATCATACTAGATACAAAAGTTAAAACGAGTAGATCCTACCTATTGGTTTCTGCCAGCGTCTTTACTCTTGGGGTTGTTTCTGTTTCTACCGAAGAAACTGTGACGGTAATAGGTTTAGGTGCTGCAATTGCAGGAATGTTCACCACACCTTATCATTTAGTTCGTCATTTAATCTTTGTTTCCAAAAGGAATAAGTTTTACAAAAAGTACAATATACCTTTGCCTCCCAATCAAGGCAGAGGGTAAGTTATAGGTTCTCAAAAAACAATTTGAATTTGTAGCCTTGACGTTCTTATAAGGCGTTACTTTTAATTCACGTAAAAGGACTGTCAAATAGCTGTCAAAAATCATTAAATTTAGCTTTGGAAAGTTGCTGAACGAGTGGTAAGATTGAGAATAGAACCCCCAACCCTCAGAGCCGAAATCTGATATTCTATCCAGTTGAACTACGCGGCCAGTAGATTAGTTGCTTAGATGGTCTTTAACCTTTTGGGCGATAACTTTTCCTTCAGCTCTACCAGCTGCTCTCGAATTAACTTCTCCAACAACTCGTCCCATGTCTTTCATTCCTTCTGCAGAAAGATCGTTTATGATCTCTTTAATCAGTTGGTTAAGATCGGCCTCTGATAAAGGCTCTGGCAAGAATTGCTCGATAACTTTAGCTTGTGCTAGCTCTGGGTCGGCTAGGTCTGATCTACCTTGTTCGTTGTAGAGCGCCGCGCTATCTTTTCTTTGTTTTACCAGTTTCTGTAGTAGCTTAATTTCATCAGTAGAACTCAATTCTTTTGCACCTGCTTCGCTTTGTTGAAGGAGTATTGCTGACTTTATCGCCCGTAGTGATTCTAAAGCCACAGCGTCTTTTGCTTTCATTGCTGCCTTGAGTGCATCCATTACCTGATTTTGTAAAGCCATATTGATATCTGAATTGGGAGACAAAAATAATTAAAATTTGCTAAGCCCTTTTTTGAATAGTATCACAAATCTTTAGTCCGTGATCTCTTGAATTATCAATAAACCAAGCGTTTGTTTTTAATCCTCCGAGTACTACACCGGCGAGAAATAGGCCTTCAACCTCAGTCTCTAAGGTTTCAGGATTGTATTTCGGAGTTTGCATTGGGTCCTTTTCAAAGGTTACTCCAGCCTGCTTGAGGAAATCATAGTCAGGTCGATACCCAATCATTAGCAGGACGTAATCAATAGCTAATTTTTTAGTTTCATTTTCCTTTGAAATAAGGAGGTGATCCTCGTGTATTTCTTTGAGATGACTTTGGTAATGAGCGGTTATAGAGCCGTCAGCAATTCGATTAATAATTTCTGGCCGTACCCAATATTTCACTCGTTCTCCGATAGCATCTCCTCTGATAATCATCTCAACCTTTGCTCCAGCTCTGTAGCATTGTAAAGCGGCATCCACTGCTGAGTTGTTGGCACCTACGATAGCAACTCTTTGGTTGGCGTAAAAATGAGCGTCATCAAAATAATGACTTACATGAGCAAGCTCTTCTCCCGGAATATTTAGTTGGTTACTGCAGTCGAAAAAGCCTGTAGCAATCACCAGATTTGAACAGCGATAAGCCCCCTTTGAAGTGGTAATAGAAAAGTTGCCTTCAAGGGTTTTATGGGTGGTATGAACTTGCTCGAATAATTTAATGTTTAGATTTCTCGATTGTGCAACTGCTCGATAGTATTGAAGTGCTTCAGATCGAAAGGGTTTTGGTTCTTTACAGATAAAAGGGATGTTGTCAAGCTCTAAATTGTCTGAAGAGGAAAAAAACTGCATTCCTTTCGGGTAATGATAAAGTGAGTTTACCAGCGTCCCTTTTTCGATAATGGTGTATGACCACTCTCGTCTTTGTGCCTCTAGCGCACAAGCAATTCCTATCGGACCTGCACCTACGATGATTAAATCGTACTGTTTATCCATGAAGTGCTGTTATTGCCTCAACAATTGATGGAGTTCGAAAAACTGAGCTTCCGGCAACCAAAATATCAGCGCCACAGTGGCTTAATTTCACAGCATTATTCTTGGTAACCCCGCCGTCAATTTCAATTAAAGTGTTTGAGTTGGTCTCATTGATTAACTTCTTTAAGGCGATTACTTTATCGTAGGTATTCTCGATAAACGACTGTCCTCCGAAACCTGGATTAACACTCATCACGCAAACAAGATCAATATCTTTAATCGTATCCTTCAGTAATTCAATATTGGTGTGAGGATTAATAGCGACGCCTGCCTTACATCCCAGTTCTTTAATTTGATGGATACTCCTGTGCAAATGTGTGGATGCTTCTAAATGAATGGTTAGGTATTCGGGCTTAAATGCTGCATAAGTATTTAGATACCTATCTGGATCAATAATCATTAAATGAATGTCAAGGGGTTTGGTTGAAACCTTAGCAACTGCCTCAATCACGGGTACGCCAAAGGAGATATTAGGAACGAATTGCCCGTCCATTACATCTAGGTGTAATAAAGAAGCGGAGCTTTTATTTACTTCTGAAATCGCCTCGTTGAGTTTTCCAAAATCAGCAGCTAGGAGTGAGGGTGCTATCGAATGTGCCATAGGGTAAAATTAGCGAATCGATTAGAATTAAAATAGAAACGCCGGCAAAGCCGGCGTTTCCATAATCATCAATCAAAAAACGAACAGCCACGAAAACTGTAAGTTTAGGCAAGATAGTAATTTATCCTAAATAAGTTTTAAGAATTTTACTTCTTGAGGTATGCTTTAATCTTCTGATCGCCTTCTCTTTTATTTGACGAACTCTTTCACGAGTAAGATCAAAGGTTTCACCAATTTCTTCTAGAGTCATAGAATGCGCACTGGCTAAACCGAAGTATAGTCGTACTACGTCTGCTTCTCTTGGTGTAAGGGTCTCAAGAGCGCGCTCAATTTCAGTTCTTAGTGACTCGTGAAGTAATTCCTTATCAGGGTTCGGTGATTCTCCTGAGCGAAGAACATCGTATAAGTTTGAGTCTTCACCGTCGATTAGAGGAGCATCCATAGAAACGTGTCTTCCTGAATTTTTAAGAGACTGCTTTACATCTTCTACGGTCATGTCGAGTTCAGCAGCGATCTCTTCAGCAGATGGCATGCGTTCATGCGCTTGTTCTAGGTGAGCAAATGTTTTATTGATCTTGTTAATCGATCCAATTTTATTAAGCGGAAGTCGTACGATACGAGATTGCTCTGCTAGTGCTTGTAAAATAGATTGTCTAATCCACCAAACTGCATAGGAGATAAACTTAAATCCTCTAGTCTCGTCAAATCGTTGAGCCGCTTTGATTAGTCCTAAGTTACCTTCATTAATAAGATCGGGAAGGGTTAATCCTTGGTTTTGATACTGCTTGGCTACCGATACCACGAATCTTAGGTTGGCCTTAGTTAGTTTTTCTAAAGCACGTTGATCACCTGCTTTGATCTTCTGAGCTAATTCTACCTCTTCTTCAGCGGTGATCAGATCTACTTTACCAATTTCTTGTAAATACTTGTCTAGGGATGCGGTTTCTCTATTAGTAACCTGCTTTGTAATTTTTAACTGTCTCATGTGCGTTTTGGAATGATGTCGCTTAGTTATACGCAGGAAGTTTCGAAAGGTTACAATTATTTGTAAAAAAATAAAGGGGAGTTAAAAACTCCCCTTTAAACTAGCTAGTCTGAATTAGTCTTCAGAGCTTTCTTTTTGATCTCGATCTGATCAGTGATTACGATCTTTAGATCTATTGTCACGGCCGTGGCGCGAATCTCTAGAACCTCTATTATCTCTGCGATCGTTTCTTGGAGCTCTTTCTACGTAACCTTCAGGTTTTTCTAAAAGAGCTTTACGTGACACTTTCTCTTTCTTGGTTCTTGGGTCAAATCCAAAGTACTTAACTTCAAATTCATCACCCATGTTGATAACGTCGCTGACATTTTCAGTGCGTTCCCATGCAAGCTCTGATACGTGAAGTAGTACTTCGTTTCCAGGAGCATCTACGTATTCAACTACTGCACCAAATTCAAGCATTTTAATCACCTTAACCTTATAGGTAGATCCAACTTCAGGCTTGAACATTAATGATTCAATTGAAGCGATTACACTATCGATACCTTCTTGACTAGTACCTAGAATTTCAACAACACCTTCTCCGGTTTCATTCTCGTTAATAACGATGGTACATCCGGTAGTTTTTTGAAGTTCTTGAATGTTTTTACCACCGCTTCCGATAAACGCTCCGATAAGATCACCAGGGATATTAGTAGTAACGATTTTAGGAGCATGAGCCTTAACTTCTGCTTTAGGAGTATCAATGGTTTCGATCAGCTTGCCTAGAATATGTAGTCTTCCGTCTTTAGCTTGCATTAAAGCTTTAGTAAGGATTTCGTAAGAAAGACCTTTTACCTTAATGTCCATTTGACATGCGGTGATACCATCTGCTGTACCTGTCACTTTGAAGTCCATATCACCAAGGTGATCTTCGTCACCTAGGATATCTGAAAGTACTGCATACTTGCCACTCTCGCTATCAGTGATAAGTCCCATTGCGATACCTGAAACTGGCTTTTTGATTTGAATACCGGCATCCATAAGAGCTAGTGTCCCCGAACATACGGTAGCCATTGAAGAAGAACCATTAGATTCTAATACTTCAGACACTACACGAACCGTATAAGGACAGTCGTCAGGAATCATATTCTTTAACGCTCTTTGAGCTAGGTTACCGTGTCCAACTTCTCTACGTGAGGTACCTCTAATTGGTCTCGCTTCTCCTGTGGAGAAAGGAGGGAAGTTATAGTGAAGATAGAACGTTTCTTCTCCTTCTAATGACGGCATATCGATGATATTAGCCTCGCGAGAAGTACCTAGGGTTACAGTAGATAAAACCTGAGTCTCACCACGGGTAAAAATACCTGAACCGTGGGTAGATGGTAAATAATCAATTTCACACCAGATAGGACGAATTTCGTCGGTCTTTCTTCCATCTAAACGAAGGCCTTCGTCTAAGGTTAGATTACGTACTGCCTCTTTTTCAACTTTACTGTAATAGCTACCGATTAGCTTGCCCTTTTCTTCTAATTCTTCTTCTGAAAAACTCGCTTTAACCGCTTCTTTGATTTCAGCAAATGCGGCACCACGTTCCTTTTTAGAAGATCCAGCTTTCGCAACAGCGTAAACTTTGTCGTAAGCGAGTTCATGAATTCTATGATAAAGCGCTTCGTCTTTAGCAGCCTCTTCGAATTCACGGGTTTCTTTCTTACCTACTTGCTCCACCAAGCGGTGCTGGGCATCACATTGTACGCGAATAGCTTCGTGAGCGAATTTAATGGCTTCAACCATTTCTTCTTCGCTAATCTCCTTCATCTCACCTTCAACCATCATTACAGAATCGTAAGAGGCTCCGATGATCATATCGATATCAGATTCTTTTAATTGTGCTAGAGAAGGGTTAAGAACAAATTCCCCGTTTACACGTCCAATACGAACCTCTGAAATAGCAGTTTCGAATGGAATATCTGATAATTGTAGTGCGGTTGAGGCTGCAAGACCTACAAGGGCGTCAGGAGTGATCGATTCATCGTAAGACATCATCTGAATCATTACCTGAGTCTCTGAGTGGTAATCTTTTGGAAATAATGGGCGAAGTACACGGTCAACGATACGCATTGTTAATACTTCACCATCACTTGGTCTAGCTTCTCTTTTGAAGAAACCACCAGGGTATCTACCTGCTGCAGCAAATTTCTCTCTGTAATCCACTGTAAGTGGTAGGAAGTCAACGTCAGCTGCTTGATAATTTGAAACTACTGTACATAATAACATACAGTTTCCTGAGCGTACGACTACCGAGCCATGCGCTTGTTTGGCAAGTTTACCAGTTTCAATACTGATTGTTCTGCCATCACCGAGATCAATGATCTCTTGAAATGTTTTTGGAATCATAAAATTGTTAGGATAAATCCTAGTATTTTGTGCCTGTGGCACGAGTTAAACAATTGGTCAATAGTTGTGTTGTTGTGAAGTGTGGTAGACCAATGAAAAACTGAGAAACAACGAGCGTTTCAAAAAAAAGGGCATTCGTTGGAATGCCCTTAATAGATTATTTACGGATCCCTAGATCTTTAATAAGCGAACGATACTTCTCGATATCATTAGCTTTTAGATAGTCTAGAAGACTACGACGCTTACCTACTAAGCGAATTAATGAACGCTCAGTATTAAAATCTTTATGATTTTTCTTTAAGTGTTCAGTTAAGTGATTGATTCGGTAAGTAAAAAGAGCGATTTGCCCTTCTGTCGAACCCGTGTTAGTTTCAGAACCCCCGTATTGCTTGAAGATTTCTGCTTTTTTTTCTTGTGATAAATACATGCCAATATTCGTTAATGATTATTATGTACCTGATTGACGCTCAATCAGGCGGCAAATATAGGTTATTTTTTAAGATAGCTCTTCTGCTTTTTCAGAAACTTTTCTCAGTGGCAGGTTGAGGATCAGGTCAATATATAGATTGATCTTTTTCTTCAATTCTTTTCTGTGAGTGATGAAATCTAAAAAACCATGCTCCTTAACAAACTCTGCAGTCTGAAAACCTTCAGGTAGATCTTGTCCTGTAGTATCCTTCACTACTCGAGGCCCTGCAAAACCGATTAGAGCTCCAGGTTCAGCAATGTTGATATCTCCTAACATTGCATAGGATGCTGTTGTACCTCCAGTAGTAGGATCGGTACAAAGTGAGATGTAAGGTAGTTTAGCTTCATCGAGTTGAGCTAGCTTTACAGAGGTTTTAGCCATTTGCATTAAGGACAAAGCCGCCTCCATCATTCTTGCTCCTCCTGATTTTGATATGATCACAAATGGTGCTTTTCTCTTAATAGCGACGTCTACCGCACGCGCGATTTTTTCTCCAACTACACTTCCCATTGAGCCTCCGATGAAACTAAAATCCATACAAGCAATAACGATCTCACGTCCTGCAGATAATCCATAGGCTGTTCTGATCGCATCGTTTAATTTGGTCTTTTTCTTAGCATCAACCAGACGGTTCTTATACTTCTTAGTGTCTTCAAAATTTAAAGGGTCCTTTGAAGAAAGTTCTTGGTTGAACTCGGTAAATGTGTTGTCATCAAAAAGTAATTCGAAATACTCCTTACTTCCAATGCGTACATGATAATCATCTTCAGGACTTACAAACGCATTTTTAGCTAATTCGTCAGACTCAACTATTTTTCCGGTAGGAGACTTGTACCAAAGCCCTTTAGGGGTGTCTTTTTTCTCCTCCGTAGCCGTTTGTATTCCCTTTTCTGTCCTTTTAAACCAAGCAGATGCCATCGTTTGTTGTTTTTGTTATAGAGTATTCACGTTATTCAGATCCTCGAACGCTTTTTTCAGACGAGAAGAGAAAGTGTCTTCTCCTTTTCGTAACCAAACTCTTGGGTCGTAATGCTTTTTATTTGGAGATTCTTCTCCTTCTGGATTACCGATTTGCGTTCTTAAGTAATCGATTTTTTCAGTCATATAGTCACGAATACCTTCTGTGAAAGCGAATTGAAGGTCGGTGTCGATGTTCATTTTAACTACACCGTATCCGATCGATTCTCTGATTTCTTCAACAGACGAACCAGAACCACCATGGAAAACAAAATCGATTGGGTTATGCTCGCTGATATTATATTCCTCTTGAATGTATGCCTGAGAATCTTTAAGAATTGTTGGAGTTAGCTTTACATTTCCTGGCTTGTATACCCCATGCACGTTTCCGAATGCAGCAGCAATTGTAAAACGAGGTGAAATCTTTGAAAGTTCCTCGTAAGCGAAAGCGACCTCTTCTGGCTGAGTGTATAGTTTAGAAACATCTACGTCACTATTATCTACACCATCTTCTTCACCACCGGTTACTCCTAGTTCGATCTCTAAAGTCATGTCCATTGCAGACATTCTTTTCAGATATTCTTTGCAAATTTCGATGTTCTCTTCGATCGGCTCTTCAGATAAGTCGATCATATGTGAACTAAAAAGTGATTTGCCCGTCTCTTTGTAAAATGCTTCACTAGCATCTAAAAGACCATCAATCCAAGGAAGTAGCTTTTTAGCACAGTGATCAGTGTGTAAGATTACTCGAGCACCGTATGCTTCTGCTAGTTGATGAACGTGTTTTGCTCCAGCTACAGCTCCTGCAATTGCAGCCTTTTGGTTTTCGTTAGATAATCCCTTTCCGGCATTAAACTGTGCTCCTCCGTTCGAGAATTGAATAATTACTGGGGCGTTTAACGCTACAGCAGTCTCCATAACGGCGTTGATCGTGTTTGAGCCAACTACGTTAACAGCAGGTAGGGCGAAAGACTTTTCTTTAGCCAGTTTGAAAATAGCTTGAACTTGGTCTCCAGTGGCTACCCCTGCAGGGATTGATGATAAACTCATTCGTTTGGTTTTTTGATTATGTTAGTCGACAAATGTAAGAAATGCTTTTAAAAAGGATGATTGATTCCGACATTGAAAATGGGGCGATTGTTTGTTTGGTTATAAAACCAACGATTATCTCCCGAAAATGCAGGATTATAAATCTTCCAACCTAGATCTACCCGAAACAAGAAATAGTCGAAATCATAGCGTAGCCCGACCCCAGCACCCACGGCTACATCTTTGAAAGAAGACCATCCCTTAAAAATGGCTTCTTCTACCTCGGTATCGTCAAGAACGTTCCAAATGTTTCCAATATCTGTGAATAGTGCTCCTTTAATACTTTGACTAAGGTCAAAACGCAATTCGTTACTCCAAGTGATTTTGAAATTGGCGTCGTTAAATTCATTGATTTGATTGGTTGTTCCTGGTCCTAAGGTGTAAGCGTTCCAAGATCGGATGTCGTTTGATCCTCCTGCAAAATAACTCCTTACAAATGGAACATTGTTTCCAGACCCAAAGGGTATTGCGACACCGGCAAAGAAACGGGTAGCGAATCGAGTATCGTCACTCAATTCAAAATGTTTAATGGTGTTGATTTCAGTTTTAATGTATTGAGCAAAGGGAACTTTAAATATCGATTCACTAGGGGATGAATCAATAAAATCAAGAAGTGCTCCTGCGAGTTCAAATTTCAAACCAAACTGTGAGTAATTGGGAGTGTTTCTGATTTCTGAGTTTTGAAACGAATAATTGAAACTTGAGGATACGATGAAGTTATTCTCTGTGAGGCGGTTTCTGCGCTCCTCAATTCTTCGAACTTCTAAGGTTTCTTCCTGAGAGATCGGTAGCGATCCTTGTAAGGCTGCCTCAATAAATGCATTAGCACCTTCAGGAACATTGAGTTCAGCTTCTTCTATCGCTTGATCTGTATTGAAGAAATTGGTGTACGCACTATCTCCCCTGAGGGGATCTGCTAGTAGATTAAGCTGATCAAAGGTATTTCGATAAATGGAGAAAAAATTGTCTGGATTCAAATGGTTTACATAGGTGACGCTAGGAAATTCGAAAGAATACCTTCTTCTATCGGTGCGATAATTAAATCGGTAAATGGCATTAAATGTTTGCCTGTCAAGTCCTAGGTTTTTTTGAAAATTTGTTCCGATCTGTAAGGTAGTTTGAGGATGTTTTTGTTCAGAAACAAGATTCGCTGCTGGCAAAATCATCCATAATCGAGGTACACTAAGGTTGATGTCTACCCCTAATTCAGTGGTTAGATTATCGCTGGGAAGTAAGGAATTTCCAATGCTACCACTAAGTGCAAGGCTCAGGTTTTCATGAGAGCCAAAAACATTACGTGCGAGGATAGAAGATCGAAGCGTTGTACCTAGTTGTTGAATGTTAGAATGCGTTAAATCTAAATCGACATTCAGAGCATATCGCTTTCGATCTCTTAAATAAATGGAAGCGGTAAGTGTTTGGTCACTTTCTGCTACTAGTTCGATATTGGGATAAAGAAAGTGATTGAGATCACCGATAAGGTCTACGGTGTTTGCTAAAAGTTTTTCATTATATATTACTCCAGGTTTATAGCTGATTCTTCTAGCTACTACCTTAGGGTCAAAGGATAGTTCATCAAAACCAAAGAATTCAATTCCGCCTATAATGGCTAGCGTAAAGTCATCTTCAGTGGCACCTTCGCTAAATACTTTCGTTCTACCAATTTGAAAAGGTCTGTAAACTGCACTGCTATCAATGATTCTTCTAACCCTTAATTTTTTCGACTCTGATTGAGCGGTGGTGTCTCCTCTAATCTCATAGGAAATCAAACTTTTTTGAAAATCGTAGATGCCTTGATTTCTTAAAAGGGAGGTTAGCTCTTGTCGATCATCGTCGATATTAGCAAGGTTGAGTATCATTCCCTTTTTTAAGGGTAAGACACTTTCGTTCTTATTAATCAATGAATCAAATCTATCGTCAGGACTTTGAATGTCAATTTCGTCGATTTCAAAAGGTTTTTTGGTCTCAATAGTGATTAATTGTTTCGCTTTTGTGGCTTTATTATTGACCTCGATTTCGCTGTTGACATTTACATTTAAGTAGCCTTTTCTCTTGTAGAAGTTTTTTAGTCGATTGACACTGGCCTCTGAAATTTCATCGGTGTAGATGACTGGTGGTTCTCCTATACGCCTTAACCAGTTGTTGATAAAATTCGAATTACGCCCTGAGGAATTGTAGAGCATAAGTTTTACGGGTAATCCCAATATTCTTTGATTGGGTTTTTGCACCAGCTGATTCATTACTGATGGGTCTTTCGATTGAATACCGTTGATATAAACGCGCTGCTTTTTCAACCAGAGGGTTTCTGGTTCAAGCTTTTTAGTACTGCTACAGGCAGATAAAAGAAAGACTAAGAGAATAACAATTACCTTTGTGGCTTGCGAACTTATTCTCGATACGTTCGATATCATAGTGTAAAAATAGCCTAAATAAACGATGCTGTCTCAGGCCAAAATACGTTTCATTAATCAACTTAGTCGCAAGAAAACACGACATGATCAGGGATGTTTTATTGTTGAGGGAAACAAAGGAATAAAGGAAGGATTAGAGGAGGGTTTAACTGCGCGAGAACTATATGTGTCTGACCAATCTTCAATTCCTTTTTCTGATGCTGAAGTAATCACCGAAAAGGAGATGAAGAAGATCTCACAACTTACCACTCCTTCAAACACTTTAGCGGTCTTTAATTTCCCTGAAATCAAAGATTGGCAAGATGCTGATTGGGTGTTGGCATTGGATGAGATTCAAGATCCAGGAAATTTGGGAACGATTATTCGAACGGCAGACTGGTTTGGCTTCAAACACATACTTTGCGGTAAGGGGACGGTCGATCCGTTTCACCCTAAGGTGATTCAGGCTACAATGGGTTCGTATGCTAGAATACAATGTCATTCAATCGATCTTGAAGCCTGTTTGCAACAGCAAGGGCGTGCCGTTGTCGGAGCAGATCTTGAGGGTATTCCTTTAAAAAATTACGATGTTCCTTCTAAAGGGGTGCTAGTAATTGGTAACGAAGGTAGAGGGCTGTCGAGTAGCGTAGAGAAACTCCTCGATACGAAAGTCACTATTGAAAGAGGAGAAGGGTCTAAGGCTGAGAGTTTGAATGCTGCGATCTCAACGGCGGTTATCTTGCATACAATTTCCAACCGTCTTTCGTCTCAAAACTGACCCCTAACATAATCCCTCTCCATTTAATGTTTTCTGCCAAGATTAAAGGATTTTCACTTTCTGATTTATAATTGCTCAATTCGTTTAATACTCGAGCATGAATCCCTAATTTACCCTTGGTCAGATAGAAATCGATTCCAAGACCAAATTCTAATGAGTGAGAAATTTTATTATACGCCATACCTGTTGAAGATTCTATGTCATCTCTTTCAATTCCACTCAGAAGTTTAATACTTGGTGAATAACCTAAAATTATGAAGGGATTGAAATTAGCATTTCGATCCCCTTGATATTTAAATAAAATCGGTGCTTGTATTTCAGAAATTCCTTGAGCAAGGTTGGTTTCAGAATCTAATGATCCATAAAAGGTTTTGTTTAGAATAAATCCAGGCTCAAATCTCAAATTGAAGGCCTTTGTAAGGGTGTATTCTGAGGTAAGACGTAATCCAAAAAATGATTCTTGAGATAGATTGTTTTTGAATTCATTTAATTTATTATCCGTCAATTCATAATTCAGTCCAAAGGAATGGTAATATGGCATTATGCCAAAATTCCAAAGTTCCTCATCTGCTCCTCTTAAATTAAGGCCAGAAGGGTGTCTTTTCTGTGCATGACTGAGCGTAGTAAAGAAAAGGATTAGGACGATAAGAATAAATCTATTTCTCCGCATAATAGATACAGGCTGCGCCAAAGGTTTGTGGATGATAGCTTGCTTTTGAAAAGCCTACACGCATAAGTACCTCGGTTAGCCTTTCGTTATACGGGAATTTTTCAGCAGAATCAGAAAGATATTTATAGGCTCTTGGGTCTCTTGAAAAGAGTTTTCCGAAAAGGGGTAGAATGATTCTGCCGTGAACCTTATACAATAATTTAAGGATCGGACTCGTTGGCATTGAAGTTTCGAGTATCGCTAAGGTACCTCCAGGTTTTAAAACTCGAAAAATTTCGGCTAAGCCGACCTCGAGATTCTCAAAATTTCTTACTCCAAAAGCAACCGTAGCTGCATCGAAACTTTGATCGGTATAATTTAGGTTTTCACTATCTCCGATGACCATGTCTATTTGATGGTTCAGCTGCTGAGATTGAATCTTTTGTTTACCCACTTCTAACATCCCTGGGGAGATATCTAGGCCAGTTACCTTTGCCTTACTTGATGCTGCTATCGCAATAGCTAAGTCTCCGGTTCCTGTGGCGACGTCAAGCACCGTTTCGGGATCTAGTGATACAATACGATGAACCAGTTTTTTACGCCATGACAAGTCAACACCGAAAGTAATCATTCGGTTCAGTTTGTCATATTCGCTAGAGATGGTATCAAACATGGTTGATACTTGTATCTTTTTCGAATCCCTACGCTCTTTGTAGGGAACGATTTTCTGATGTTTCTCTGAGCTCATAGGCTGCAAAGATACGATTACCCTTTTTAAGACAGTGCTTCAGAAATACGATGAATCGCTTCTTTCAGCGAATCCTCAGAAGCGGCATAAGAAATTCGAATACAGTTCGAATCACCGAAAGCTTCACCAGTAACGGTAGCAACACCAGCCTCCTCTAATAGGTAAAGTGAGAAGTCAGAAGCGTTGTTAATAGTTTTACCTCGAAGAGTTTTGCCAAAGTATTCAGAAATGTCAGGGAAAACGTAAAATGCTCCCTCAGGTACATTCAATTTAAACCCTGGAATAGAACCTAAAAGTTTTAAGACTAAATCTCTTCTTTGGTGAAACGCCTCAATCATGTAATCAATTTTTGATACAGGTGCCTCTAGGGCGGTGATAACTGCTCTTTGGGCAATAGCATTTGCCCCACTAGTTACTTGACCTTGTAGTTTGTTACAAGCCTTTGCAATCCATGCTGGGGCACCGATGTACCCAATACGCCAACCGGTCATTGCAAACGCTTTTGAAACACCATTAACAGTCACTACTCGATCGTAAAGCGATGGAATCGATGCAATCGATGCATGTGATTCTTTACTAAAATTGATATGCTCGTAGATTTCGTCAGAAACGACAATGATATTTGGGTGGTCCTGTAATACCTCTGCAAGCGCCTCTAGTTCAGATTGGTGATAGAAAGACCCGCTAGGATTACATGGAGAGCTGAACCAAAGCATACGTGTTTTATCTGTAATTGCCGCACGCAACTGCTCAGGTGTCATTTTAAAGTCAGCATCAATAGTAGTTTTAACTTCTACAGGTACTCCGTCAGCTAGCTTGACAATGTCTCGATACGATACCCAGTAAGGAGCAGGTAAAATAACTTCATCACCGGGGTTGATAATTGCCATTGCAACGTTGTAAAGCGATTGTTTTGCCCCTGTAGAAACTACAATTTGATCTAGGCCATAAGTCAGACCGTTATCTCTTTTGAACTTCAAAGCGATGGCCTGTTTTAGATCTGCATATCCGTCAACTGGAGAATAGCTGTTGTAGTTTTCGTCAATGGCCTGTTTTGCTGATTCTTTAATGAATTCAGGAATGGTGAAGTCTGGCTCACCAAGACTTAAGCCGATGATATCTTTGCCTTCGTTTTTTAATTCTCTTGCTTTTGCAGCCATTGCTAGAGTGGCTGAAATTTCCATTTTTTGGACGCGTTCTGACGGATGTGAATTCATAATTTTCTTTACTATGCAGTTTTCAGACTGCAATGTTAGTGATAATTTTGCTTTCAAACGACTACTATGAAAGCACAAGATCTACTTCAATATTTCCCTCAACTAACTGATATTCAAAAAGAAAGATTTGAATTATTGGGTGAATTATACCAGGATTGGAATCAAAAAATCAATGTGGTATCACGAAAAGATATTGAAGAGTTATATCTGCGTCATGTATTGCATTCTTTAGCTATTGGTTTGTTTCAAGAGTTTAAACCTGGATCACGAATTATTGATGTAGGCACTGGGGGCGGATTTCCTGGTATTCCCTTAGCAATACTTTTTCCCGAGGTTTCCTTCACCGTGGTTGATTCGATAGGTAAAAAAATCAAAGTAGTAGATGAGGTTGTTTCAGGTCTTCAATTAACTAATGTAAATTCAATTAATGACCGTGTAGAGAATGTAGCTGGAACTTTTGATTTTATCGTGAGTCGTGCGGTAGCTGCAATGCCCACTTTTGTTCACTGGGTTGAAGCAAAAATTAGTTCAGAAAACAAACATGAGCGGGCTAATGGTATTTTGTATCTGAAAGGAGGAGATTTAACCGAAGAATTAGCTCCCTTTAAAAATAAAATAACGGTATACGATCTCTATGATCGCATACCGTTAGATTTCTTTGAAACGAAACGTCTCGTTTATTTGCCCTTATCCTAAGAAGGAATATTTATAATCAGTAGGGGTAAGGAAGGTTTCCTTAATTAATCTTGGAGATACCCAACGTGTAAGGTTCAGTACTGATCCCGCCTTATCATTGGTACCAGATGCTCTAGCTCCTCCGAAGGGTTGCTGACCTACAACGGCTCCAGTTGGCTTGTCATTTAGATAGAAGTTCCCTGCTGCATTTTGAAGCGCGGTGATCGCCTCATTCATTGCATATCGATCTTCTGAGAAAACGGCTCCTGTTAAAGCGTATTCTGAGGTTTCATCCACTAGTTTTAAGGTATTTGTCCAATCCTTGTCTTGATAAATATAAACGGTAACTATAGGGCCGAACAGTTCGGTCTCCATCGTAGTGTATTTAGGATCTGTAGTGACAATAACTGTAGGTTCAATGAAGTATCCTTTCGATTTGTTATATCCTCCTCCCGCGAAAACTTCAGCATTCGAATCGCTCTTAGCACGATCGATAACTGCAGCGAGTTTATCGAAAGCTCCTTCGTGAATCACGGCAGTTACAAATCGACTCATATCTTCAGGACTTCCTGGCTCGCCTATAGTTTCAATATCGGCTTTAACGTATCCTAAGATTTCTTCTGCCTTTGATTGCGGTAAATATACTCTTGAAGCAGCACTACATTTTTGACCTTGAAATTCAAAAGCTCCTCGGACAATTGCTGTAGCAACTTGTTTTGCTTGTGCCGAAGGGTGGGCAATGATAAAATCCTTTCCTCCAGTCTCTCCGACGATCCTTGGGTAAGTTTTGTAGGTTTCTATATTTGATCCAATCTGTTTCCAAAGTGATTTAAAAACAAACGTTGAACCCGTAAAGTGAAGCCCTGCAAAATCAGGAGATGATAAAACTTTGTCAGTCACCATTACAGGGTCTCCGGTAATCATATTAATTACACCCTCAGGGAGCCCAGCTTCTTTGAAGATTTCAACAATTACTCTTGCTGAAAACACTTGTGCATCACTGGGTTTCCAAACGACAGTATTACCCATCATCGCTGGTGCAGCAGGTAAATTTCCTGCGATTGCTGTAAAGTTGAAAGGGCTAATCGCGTAAACGAAACCTTCTAACGGTCTAAACTCAAGGCGATTCCAAATACCTTCACTTGATTCAGGTTGCTCATTGTATATCTCTGTCATGAAGTATACATTGAAGCGTAGGAAATCAGCAAATTCGCAGGCGGCATCAATTTCAGCTTGGTGAACTGTTTTTGACTGAGCTAACATAGTTGCTGCATTGATTCTCGCTCTGTAGGGACCTGCGATGAGATCAGCAGCCTTCAAGAAAATAGATGCGCGTTGCTCCCAAGGTAGCGCTGACCATTTCGCTTTTGCAGATAATGCTTCATTAATTGCCAGCTCTACATGCTGAGGTTCAGCGTAATAATAAGAACCGATTTGGTGCTGGTGATCATGAGGCGGATACAATCCTCTCTGATCACTGGTGCGGATTTCTTCCTTACCGATATACATTGGAATATCGGCATGGCTATGATATTGTTCTTTGTAAGAAGCTAAAACTTCTTCTCTTTCTTTAGTTCCTTTTGCGTAACTAAGCACGGGCTCATTAACGGGTAGTGGAACTTGGAAAATAGCATTACTCATAAGGGCAATTTTTAAGTTAATGATCTGCGTTATTAACAAAGGTACTTTAATTATAAGTTTTTCTTCTTTGAGGTTTGCCTTAAGTATGCTTTTAGCTGTATTTTTGCAACCAAATATTAACGGCCTTAAAGACATGTCTCAAGACATCAAAATCAAGAAAGGACTCTCAATCAATCTCTTAGGAGGTGCTGAGCATACCTTTCACAAGGAAGTAGCTTCCTCTACTTATGTTATTTATCCGACAGATTTTCATGGTTTAACCCCTAAATTGGTAATCAAAGAAGGCGCTCATGTGAAAGCAGGAGAAACCCTATTTTTTGATAAAAACAGACCAGAGGTAACTGTAGCTTCTCCAGTAAGTGGTGAGATTACAGAAATCGCTAGAGGTGAACGAAGAAGAGTGTTGAGTATTAAGATTACTGCCGACAAGGATCAGAAAACGGTTGAGAACAAAACTATTTCACTTTCAGAAGCTTCTGCTGCTGAATTGAAGGCGTATTTCTTAGCTTCTGGTGTATGGCCTTTCGTGAAACAACGTCCTTATGATGTAATCGCAAACCCAGCGGGAATTCCTAAAGCGATTTTTATCTCAGGGTTAAACACAGGGCCTTTGAATCCTGATCTCGATTTTGTTCTACGAGGACAAGAGGAAAAGCTTCAGGCTGCACTTACTGCGCTAAAAAAATTAACGCCAGGTACTATTCATGTAGGAGTTGAGTCTAAAGAAAACTCTGTTTTCGGAACTCTTGATCATATTAATTTGCATACCGTTAGTGGTCCTCATCCGGCAGGATTGGTAGGAACTCAAATTGCTGCTATTGATCCTATCAGTAAAGGCGAATTAGTTTGGACTATTGCCGCTCAAGATCTAGTAATTATTGGTGAGCTTCTTTTAACGGGCAGATACAATGCTTCAAGAACGCTTGCGGTAACGGGTTCTTCAGTAGTAGCACCTCAATATATTAAATCAAAAATCGGAGCTGAGCTGACAGGTATTTTTGAGGCTTTAGGAGTTAAAGAGGGTGACCAACGATTTATCAATGGAGATGTGCTTACCGGTAAGAAAACTTCGAAAGAAGGCTCTTTAGGTTTCTACAATACGCAGCTGACGGTGATCCCCGAAGGGAATGACTACGAATTTTTCGGATGGAATAAGCCTATTTTCAATAAGATTTCGCCAACCAGAGCACTTACTTTCTCATGGTTAAATAAAAAGAAGAAATACGATTTAGATACCAACACCAACGGGGAACATCGTGCCTTTGTAATTACAGGTAGTTATGAGGAGGTTTTTCCTTTAGATATATTTCCAATGCAATTGCTAAAAGCTTGTATGGTAAAGGATCTAGATGATATGGAGAACTTAGGTCTTTACGAGGTAGCTCCTGAAGACTTTTCTCTTACTGAATTTATATGTATCTCAAAACAGCCTCATCAGGAAATCATCCGAAAAGGGCTTGATTTAATGCAACAAGAACTCGGTTAACTTTTGTTATGAAACAGAAACTTCACGAAATCAAAGAAAGTTTTAAGGGCAATAAGTGGGCTCCTGCATTCAATGCGATCCACACGTTCTTATACACCCCTAATGAGGTGACTCATTCAGGAACTCACGTTAAGGCAGCTGATGATCTTAAACGTACCATGAATACGGTAATCCAGGCATTAATCCCTGTATTGCTTTTTGGAATATTTAATGCGGGCTACCAGCACTACAGTGCTATCGAGGGTTTTCCTGAAAATTTCTCAGTACTTGAACACTTTATTACTTTAAGAAACTTTGTAGTGGGACTTACTACCGTACTGCCACTACTTATTGTTTCTTACGGAGTTGGTCTCGCTATCGAATTCGTTTTCGCAGTGATTAAAGGACACGAAGTCGAGGAGGGATATCTGGTTACAGGTATTCTTGTTCCACTTATTGTACCGGTAGACACCCCACTTTGGATGCTTGCCATTGCTGTAACTTTTGGTGTAGTCATCGGTAAAGAAGTTTTCGGAGGAACCGGTATGAATATCTTAAACCCGGCATTGACGATTCGTGCATTCTTGTTCTTCGCATACCCAACCTGGATGAGTGGGGACAAAGTTTGGGTTCATGGTGCAGTTGATGGCTTAACTAAGGCAAACTCTACGGATGCAATCTCTGGTGAGACCATTTTAGGTTTTCTAGCACAGAATAGAGCTGAGGATTACGCCTATTCTCTATCAGATATGTTCTTCGGATTCATTCCTGGTTCGGTTGGTGAAACATCAGCCTTTCTTATTTTACTAGGAGGTCTTTACCTCATCTTTACTAAGATTGCGAGTTGGAGAATTATGTTAAGTGCTGTATTTGGGGCTCTTACAATGGGTCTTATTTTCAACGCAGTTGTGGATTTCGGATGGATCGGTACCTACAGCAAATTCTATAGCCTTATGGCCTTTGACTTTTGGAAACATCTGATTGTCGGTGGTCTAGCCTTTGGTATTGTTTACATGGCAACTGACCCTGTAACCGGTTCTCAAACGAACAAAGGGAAGTGGTTCTACGGGTTCTTTATCGGATTCATCTCTGTGATGATTCGCGTATTCAACCCAGGTTATCCAGAAGGAGTTTTTTTAGCAATTCTACTGATGAATGTATTCGCTCCAACGATTGACCACTATGTAGTTCAAGCAAATGTTAAACGTCGTAAAAAGCGTGCGGAAAAAGCGGTTGTCTATACCGAAGAGTCGGCATCTTTAGAGACTCAATCTGCATAATTCAAATTAGCTATGGCAATTAATACAGATAAGAATTCATATACCATCGTCTTCTCAGTAGTGATGGTAGCTATTGTAGGTTCGATCCTAGCTCTTGCTGCGACTGGACTTAAGGATAAGATTGGAGAGAATCAACGCTTTGAAAAACAGCAAAACATTCTCTACGCGATGGGTATCAATGCGAATTCAGACGCTGGCAGCGTAACCTTTGTCCCTACGACAGAGGTTGCTGAGAAGTTTCAGGAGATGATCAAAGAACAATATGTTATTGTTGATGGTAAGGCAGAATTGTTCGAAGATGCCTATGCCAAGATTGATCTCAAAAAAGAGCTTGATTTGATTAAATCAGGAAAAGAAGGTAAACTTCCTTTTTTCATCGGAGAAAATGATGATAAGCGATACTATATCATTCCTATGTATGGTAAAGGATTGTGGGATGCTATTTGGGGGTATTTGGCACTTGACGAAAACTTAGTGGTGTCAGGTGTTTACTTCGATCACAAAGGAGAAACTCCCGGCCTTGGCGCCAACATTAAAATGCGCTTTTTCATGGATGATTTCGCTGGCGAATCGATTTACCGTGATGGTGGGTACAAAGGGGTAGCTGTTGTTAAAGGAAATAACGATCCTTTAAATGAAGACAAAACCGACGGTCAAGTTGACGCATTAGCAGGTGCTACGATTACAGGTAATGGAGTTACCGCTATGATCAACGAAAGCGTTAAGCTTTATCAACCTTATTTAGAAACTTTACGAATCCAATAGATATGGGACTACTTTCAAAAAAGGATACGAAACTCGTTTTAGATCCGCTTGCTGATAACAACCCAATTACCATTCAGGTACTTGGTATTTGTTCGGCACTTGCGATTACCGCTGAGTTAAAAGCCTCGTTGGTTATGGCCTTCTCGGTACTTTTCGTACTCGGAGTTGGTAACGTGGTGATTTCTTTACTAAGAAATGTGATCCCATCTAAGATTCGAATCATCGTACAATTAGTGGTAGTTGCAACCCTTGTAATTATCGTTGACCAAGTACTAAAGGCCTTTGCTTACGAGCTAAGTAAGACCCTTTCGGTATTCGTGGGTTTAATTATTACCAATTGTATCATCATGGGGCGTTTTGAAGCCTTTGCGCTAGGTAACGGTCCTTGGAAATCTTTCTTAGACGGTATTGGTAATGCGCTTGGCTACGGTGTGATCCTAGTGATTATCGGATTCTTTCGTGAATTATTAGGTTCAGGAACTCTTTTAGGCTACGCAGTTTTAGGCGATCCTATCGCTAAGACAGGACTTTATGCCTATGGATATGAAAATAACGGATTTATGATTATTCCACCTGCGGCACTTATCGTGGTAGGAATTATCATTTGGGTTCAGCGCTCGCGCAACCCACAATTAATTGAAGAAGCTTAACAACTACGGTCATGTTAGAACACTTAGAATTATTTTTCAAGTCAATATTTATTGACAACATGGTATTCGCTGTTTTCTTGGGGATGTGTTCCTATTTAGCGGTTTCTAAAAAAGTATCTACAGCAGTAGGTTTGGGTGCGGCAGTAATCTTCGTACTTGCAGTTACTGTTCCTATGAACTGGCTTCTTGATCAGTATGTTCTTCAACCAGGAGCATTAGCTTGGTTGGGCGCAGAATTTGTAGATTACGACTTGAGCTTCCTTTCTTTCATTCTTTTTATTGCAACCATTGCAACCATGGTTCAGCTCGTAGAGATTGTCGTTGAGAAGTTTGCACCTGCACTTTACAATTCATTAGGTATTTTCTTACCTCTTATCGCTGTAAACTGTGCGATTTTAGGGGGGTCTTTATTCATGCAAGCGAGAGAAATACCTAGCCTTGCTCTTGCTTTCAACTATGGTATTAGCTCAGGTATCGGATGGTTCTTAGCTATCCTAGCTATTGCTGCGATCAGAGAGAAAATTAGATATTCTGCAGTGCCTGCTCCATTAAGAGGTTTAGGTATTACTTTCATTATTACCGGACTTATGGGTATTGGTTTCCAAAGTTTTGGTGGAATGTTAACGGGTGACAATGAACTACCAGTAGTTGAAGAAACAGTGGTTGAAGCTACTGAGGTGGAGGTACCAACTACGTCTGATGAATTAAATGAAACAAAGGGTTTAGAAGCTGAAGAAACTTCGGATGCTGAAGAAACCATCGCGTCGATTAACTAAACGAAATAAAGGAAGAAACTATGTTTTTAGCAGCTATAGGAGGAACCGTTATCGTAACCGTAATTGCGTTTCTAGTTTTAACGCTATTGTTGGTTGGATTATTGCTTTTTACCAAGCAGAAACTTTCACCATCGGGTCCTGTTACCATTACTATTAACGGAGAGCGTAAAGTTGAAGTGCCATCAGGTTCTTCATTACTTTCAACTTTAGGAAATCAGAAGGTTTTCTTGCCCTCGGCTTGTGGAGGTGGTGGAACTTGTATTCAGTGTGAGTGCCACGTACTATCGGGTGGTGGAGAGGCGCTGCCTACTGAAACTCCACACTTCTCTAAAAAAGAATTACAGCATGGGGCTCGTCTTGCTTGCCAGGTTAAGGTAAAGCAGGATATGGAGATTGAAATTCCTGAAGAGGTATTTGGAATTAAGAAATGGGTAGGGAAAGTGGTTCGTAATTACAACGTGGCTTCTTTCATCAAAGAATTTGTAGTTGAAATTCCAGAAGATATGAACTACAAGGCAGGTGGATATATTCAAATTGAAATTCCTGCCTGTGAAGTGAAGTATAGCGATATCGATATCACTGCTCACCCAGAAGAGCACGATGATCCTGAGAAGTTTAGAGCCGAGTGGGATAAGTTTAATCTTTGGCCACTTGTAATGAAGAACCCTGAGAAGGTTGAGCGTGCTTATTCGATGGCCTCTTACCCTGCAGAAGGAAGAGAGGTTATGCTTAACGTTCGTATTGCTACCCCACCATGGGATCGTAACAAGAACGGATGGGCAGATGTTAACCCTGGAGTAGCTTCATCGTATATTTTTGGATTAAAAGCGGGTGACCCTGTAACCATATCAGGACCTTTTGGTGAATTCTTCATCAACGAGTCTGAAGCAGAGATGTTATACGTTGGTGGTGGAGCTGGTATGGCACCGATGCGTTCACACCTTTATCACTTATTTAAAACACTTCGTACGAATCGTAAAGTTACCTATTGGTACGGAGGTCGTTCGAAGCGCGAACTTTTTTACATTGATCACTTTAAGCAGTTAGAAAAGGAGTTCCCTAACTTCAAATTCTATATGGCGCTTTCTGAGCCACTAGAAGAAGATAACTGGAAAGTTAAAAAGGATATTAATGATGAGTCTGGTGATGGTTTTGTCGGTTTTATTCACAATTGTGTAATCGATCAATACCTGAATCAGCACGAAACTCCTGAAGATATAGAGCTTTATTTCTGTGGACCACCACTTATGAATAAAGCAGTTCAGAAGATGGGCGAAGATTTCGGTATTCCTGATGAGAATATTCGTTTCGACGACTTCGGAGGATAATCAAGGCAAACCGACACCTAAACGTGTCGGTTTTTTTAACGGATAAAATGAGCACGCTAAGTACCAACGAAATACATCAGATTGCCATGAATTTGGTCGGTTCCCAGTTAGAAGGAGCCGGCTATGAATTTCTAGGTGTTAATTCTAAGCCAGGTGTTGATCCTCAATTTGTTTGTACTTTTAATAAGCAACTCCATTTTATTGTCGTTCGAGGATTTCTTTATCCTTCTGATCCCCTGTCTCCTGATCGGGCATTACTGAAGAAAGTTGCAGATCATGCAGAAAAATTTGATGCCAAGGCCTATTGGGCGGGAGTTGGTGTTTACCATCCTGAAGATCGAAAATTACCTGTTTCGAAATCAACGGGGTATGAACTAGATTTTAAAGGATTATATCTAGCTGAAGAAGTCTTATGAACCGTCTATTATTATTTTTAATATTCGTTATAGCGTCTTGTACAAATGCTCCTATGCGCCAGCAATACACTGGGGAGGCATTAGGTACTACTTACTCTATCATCGCCTATGCTGATGAAGATTTAGCGTTAGAACAGTCGCTTTCTGAACTATTTGATAGACTGAACCAATCCATGTCTACGTATCATCCACAGTCAGATATAAGTAAAATTAATCGAGGAGAGCGAGTTCAAGTAGATTCATTGTTTCGCTTTATGTTTGAGAAGTCTGCTCAAATTAACCGCTTGACTTCAGGCTATTTTGATCCTACCGTTGGTATTCTAGTAGATGCCTGGGGCTTCGGAGCCGAATCTTTGAATTCTTTTAACGCAGTACAAGTAGATAGTTTGCTTGAGTTTGTAGGTTTTTCTAAACTAAGCCTATCGGATACGAATGAATTAGTTAAAGCTTACCCAGGTATTCGAATTGATTTCAATGCAATAGCGAAAGGGTATGCCTTAGACTTAATTGCTGATTTACTTGATGCCAAGAATAGTTCAAATTTTCTCATTGAGTTAGGTGGTGAGATTGTTACCCGTGGTATTAATTTGGATCGTGCTAAACCTTGGCGTGTAGGTATTGATGATCCGAATGCTACAAATGGAGAACGCTCGATTACAAGAACAATCACACTCACCGATGAAGCTATGGCCACTTCAGGGAATTATCGAAAATTTCGAATTGATACTTTAACTGGAGAGCGTTACGTTCATACCATTAATCCGTTCACCGGTCTTGCTGTTCCTTCTTCAGTCTTGTCAGCTAGTGTAATTGCTTCAGATTGTGCCACTGCTGATGCCTTTGCCACCGCACTTATGACCATGCCATTAGAAGATTCGAAACAATTGATCGCACAAGAAGAGTTATCTGTTTTCTTAATCTACGCGGTTAAGGATCGTTTAGAGACTTATCAAACTGGTAGATTTACTGAGGCTTCTGAATAACCGGGATGATTTCGTTGACGTCTAAGCCGTAGCGACTGATCTCTTTTTTAGAGAAGAATTCATTTACGTTTATTTTTTGAGTGGTAAAGCCTATACGTTCTAATCGGGTAAAGTAATCATCTCTACCATACCACCTCACGTGATCATACTGCCCGAAATGTTTTACTCGTTCCTTTGCGGTGGTAATGCTAAAATCTTCATAGGTCTTAAGGCGATTAGGTTGCATAGGTACTTGAACGATTCCGTATCCGCCAGGTTTCATTACTCGAAATAACTCTTTCATGGCTAGGCTGTCGTTTTCAATATGCTCAAGCACATGATTACAAAGGATACAATCAAAAGTGTTTTTCTTGAACGGAAGTTTTGTGATATCACCGTGAATCTTGGCAAGCGGAGAATTTAAGTCGAAAGTGGTGTAATTAATATTTTCTTTTTTGTTGAAAACAGAATAAAAGCACTGTTCGGGGGCAATATGTAGTAAGTCAATTTTCGCGGAGCTATGGAGTAATTCAGTCTCTTTATTAAGATATAACCAAAGCGATCGATGTCTTTCTAGGGATAGGGTAGAAGGGGAGAGAACTCCTTTTCTAAGTTGTTTGTATCCATAAGGAAGAAAACTTCGAAAGTTTCTTTGATCGATAGGATCTGTCACTCGATCTCCTTTGTAAAACCAAATAAGTAGTGGTCTTATGAAATAGCTTAGGCGTATGAGCCATGGACGCGGTACACTATTTAAAATAAGTTTGGTGATACTCATTTAAAGGGAACTTCCTCTTCAGTTTCAATGCCTAAGGCATCGTAGATGTATTGAAAGGTTGAAAGTAATTTTGGTTTGCCCTCTACAATTGCAATATTGTGTTCGAAATGAGCACTTGGCTTGCCATCAGCTGTTTTGATGGTCCAACCGTCTCTTCCTTGTATAACGCGATGCGTTCCCATGTTAATCATCGGTTCGATCGCAACTACAAGACCTTCTTGGAACACCTTTCCTCTGCCGCGCTTACCGTAGTTCGGCATTTCAGGACCTTCATGTAAACTGTTCCCTAAACCGTGTCCTACAAGCTCGCGAACGATTCCATAGCCTTGAGCTTCATTATATTTTTGAATAGCAAAACCTACATCTCCAACGCGATTACCCGCTTTGAATTGTGCAATACCAATGTACAGTGATTCTTTCGCTGTTTTTAAAAGCGCTTTCGTTTCTTCTGCCACTTCACCTACTTCGAAAGTATAAGCGTGGTCACCGTAAAAACCATTCATAAATACTCCACAGTCGATGGAGATAATGTCTCCATCTTTCAGTGGGGTTTGGTCGGGTATACCATGTACCACTTGCTCGTTTGGGCTCCAGTTTAAAGTATTCGGAAAGTCGTACATCCCTAAGAACCCTGGTGCTCCCCCATGATCTCGAATGAATTCCTCTGCTAACTTGTCTAATTCGAGGGGCATTGCGCCTGGCTTCACCTCCTTAGCGAGCATTCCCAAGGTTTTAGAAACGAGTTGGGCACTCTCTCGCATTAATTCGATTTCCTCTGGTGTCTTAAGTATGATTGCACCCATTTAAACTAGGGGTTTTTGGGTCATTGAGGCAGGTTGATCAATTCCCATTAATTTAAGAATAGTCGGTGCGATATCGCCAAGCACTCCGTCTTTTACTTCTTTCAGCTCCTTATCAACTAAAATAAGTGGAACGGGATTAGTCGTATGCGCAGTGTTCGGTGAACCATCTTCATTGATCATGGTATCACAATTACCGTGATCTGCAATAACTAGTGTCGTGTAATCTTGATTCAGTGCTTCAGTAATTAAGGTTTCAGCGCAACTGTCAACGGTTTCACAGGCTTTAATCGCTGCATTCATATCTCCTGTATGTCCTACCATGTCTGGATTGGCAAAGTTGAGGCAGATAAAATCAAAAGTACCTTTTGCTAAATGAGGCTGCAGTGCATCTCTAATTTCAAAGGCGCTCATTTCGGGCTGAAGATCGTAAGTGGCTACCTTGGGTGATGGACAAAGAATACGCTCTTCTCCTTCGAATGGGGCTTCTTTACCACCGTTAAAGAAGAAGGTAACATGCGGATATTTTTCTGTTTCTGCAATCCGCAGTTGTGTCTTTTGAGCTTTTGAAACTACTTCACCTAAAGTTTCGTTTAGATTGTCTTTGTCGAATACGATACTAACATTTTTAAAGTTGTCGTCGTATCGGGTCATGGTCACGAAATGCAACTGAAGGGGTTGCATTTCTTGCTCAGGGAATGCGGTTTGCGATAAAGCTTGTGAGAGTTCCCTGCCTCGATCTGTTCTGAAATTAAAGAATAGGACAACGTCTTTTTCTTTAATGCTTCCGATCGTATTTCCTTGTTCGTCTACCTTGATAATTGGCATGATAAACTCGTCAGTAACCCCATTTTCGTACGAAGCTTCCATTTCGCTAACGATATTCTTGGTCTGATTACCTTGTGCTTTCACGATGGCGTCATAGGCAATCTTCACACGCTCCCAACGTTGATCGCGATCCATTGCGTAATAGCGTCCTGTAACTGAGGCTAAAACGGCCTTTTTGTTTGAGATGTATTCTTCTAAATTTTGAATGTATCCGGCGCCGCTTTTTGGATCCACGTCTCGTCCGTCTGAAAAGGCGTGAATAAAGGTATTAGAATACTCATTGCTCGTCTCAAAGAAGTCGATAAGAGCTCTTAAATGACTCGTGTGCGCATGTACACCGCCGTCACTACACAGACCTAAAAGGTGAACATTTGCTCCTTCTTTATTGGCGTAGTCTAGTGCGCTTTGAAGTACTTCGTTCTGGGCAAAGCTTCCTTCGGCAACCGCCTTGTTGATTTTAGCAAAGTCTTGATAAACGATTCTTCCTGCACCGAGGTTCATGTGTCCTACCTCGCTATTACCCATTTGTCCGTCAGGAAGACCGACATGCATGCCATAAGTTTTCAGAGTGGCATGAGGATAATTTTGATATAGGCTATCTATAAACGGAGTGTTGGCTTGTTCAATGGCAGAGATCTTTGGATCAGGTGACATTCCCCATCCATCCAAGATCATTAGAAGTACCTTTTTGTTCATGGTATTCGTTTTTGGTTGATGTTGCAAAGTTACGATTTCTAAGGAAGTAGAAGCGGGTTGATATCTAGAAGCTGCTCCCTCAGATAGGAAGTTTTCAGGCTTGAGTTAATTACTTCTACACCCTTTACTTTTTGTTGCAATGCGATTTCATAAACCCCTTTATTGATGTAACGTTTTAGAATCGGAATAGATTCGGGTGCATAAGATAAATGCCAAGGTTCGTATTTAAATCCCTTACGTTCGGGATGATTGGTATATACCAAATAGAATCCGTAATTGGCTGCGTTATCCGTTAACCAGTGATGTAGATTTTCGAAGGCTCCTCCACTATTAAAATGCTCTTCAAGTAGAACATCGCCCTCTATCTTTATTTTGCCCTGTATCACGTCAATATCAGTGCCCCAATGATGTCTTGAGGTTCCTGGAATAGTTGAGTACTCAATAATTTTTTTTACAGATTCTATCGGTGATAGGCCCTCGGTTTGAAATCTCTTGAATTTACTTTCGAAGATGGCCTTTTGTCTAGAATAAGATCTGAAACTGGAGACGGGACTGATCACAATTCCATCCTCCCATGCGGCTACCCGCATTTTATTAAAAGCCTTGAATGTTTTTCTAGTTAAGACAAGCGGATCTTCTCCTTTCAAAGACGCAGGATTTATTCCCATTAATCGATTAACACTCCAGAAAAAAGGATCTTCTGAATCCATTAATGAGTCTTTTGCCCAGCTAGGTAAGCACCCAATTGCTAAGGTGGTAGTGGCGCTTTGTTTTAAAAATACTCTTCGATTAATCATGAGATCGCTTTATACATTTTGTAGTGCGGACCAACACCTTCAATTTCAAATTCATTTCCTAATACCTGGTATCCATATTTTTGATAAAAGCCAACCGCCGAGGTTCGTGCATTAAACCATAGAACGTTTTTACCTAGTTCGATTAGTTTAGATTCGGCCGCGTGAAGTAATTTATGGCCGATTCCACTTCCCTGGTAATCCTCTAAAACTGCCATTCCTCTAAGTTGATAATAGCTGTCATTAATAATAGACTGTGGGTTGACTGTTAGGGTACAGCATCCAATAATTGTATCCCTGTCAAAAGCAGCAAAATGAATACTTTCAGGATCATTATCTCCGCTAAAGTGACAGTCGTCTAGGGTCATCCCTTTGCGTAAGATGTCTAAACGAATTTTTAAAATTGCCGAGGCTTCGGTGGTTTTTATGGATAGCATTTCGACCGATTTTATAGTAAATTTAAACTTTAGAATAGTTAGCATGCGGATAAAACTCTTTTTTGGTCTCTTTTTTAGTTTCGGATTGCTTTTTGCTCAGCAGTCGAAATCTCCCGAATTACATCTATTACGTGGCCAGGTTCTTTATAGAAATAGCTTTGTGCAAGATGAAGCTGTAGTAAATTCTACCCGTGATCTCAGCACGATAACCGATCAAAACGGTGCCTTTGAAATTTATGTCGCTGTAGGAGATGAGTTAGTTTTTAAGGCCGTTAACTATCAATTAGAAGTAGTTAAAATCACGACAGATATTATTCAGAATAATCGACTAGTGGTTGAAGTTACAGAGCGCGTTAATGAACTTGATGAGGTGGTTGTAGGGCCAGAAAATCAACAGAAATTTATTGAACTGAAAAATGAAGAGTTTAAAGGGTATGATTATGGAATTGATCGATCTACCCCCGTTCAAAATACGGTGTTGTCACCATCGGCTACTGGAATGAGAGACGGACTCAACTTTGTAGCCATGTATAAATTACTTAAAAGCTTGCTTTTTAGTACTGATCCTGAAAAGCCTTCGGTTCCCCTTTCAAAAGCGCTTCGTACGGTTTATGAAGATGACTTCTTTATCAATGACCTAGGACTTGAACTGGCTGAGATTGAACTTTTTCTTAAGTTTTGTGATGAAACCATCCCCGCCCGTGATCTTCTGCGTAAAGAAAACGAATTTGAACTTATTGAATTCTTAGTGAATAGTTCTGCTGCCTTTAAAGAACAAAATCGTTGAGAGTATTTTTTTTACTGTTAGGTTTTCTGAGTACCTCTGTTTTTGTTCAAGCCCAAAATCGACTTGTACAGATTAATGGAGAAATAAAAGCAGATTCAGATGACATTGAATCAGTTACCGTACAAAATCTTCGTTCGGGGGTAGCTACTATAACCGATTCAAATGGGCGTTTTCAAATTCAGGTGCGATTGGGAGATACCTTGGTTCTGTCAGCGGTTCAGTTCAAAACGAAACAATTCGTCTACGATCAATCTTTTCGTGGAGTAACTTCTATTGAAATTCCTATGGACTCCTTTGTTAATGAGTTAAAAGGGGTAACTCTACAGCCTTTCGATTTAAGCGGGAGAATTAGTACTGATATAGACTCACTTGCCATTGAAGGACCACCAACAGCAGCTTCTTTGGGTTTGCCTAATGCCAATATCTATATTCCTACCAAAAATGAACGAATGCTTTACGAGGCCACCTCGGGAGGCGGATTGATTCCGCTTAATCCTTTGCTCAATGCACTAACAGGAAGAACCAAAGAGCTCAAAAATCAAGTCCGATTGGAGCGAAAGAACCGAACGCTAGACCTTATTATCAAACGATATGAACAATTACTTTTTGAAGATCAGTTAGGCATCAAAAAAGACGACGTTCGTAGATTCTTATACTTTTGCGAGGCAGACTCCCTTTTTGCTTCAACACTTGAAAAAGAGGATGAGATTCTGTTCTATGAATTTTTAAAATCCAAAGCACTGCAGTTTAACTCATTATGATGAAAACCTGGATACTCTTTTTTATTACTCTTTTTCCTTTAACTAGTCTTCAACCGCTCGATCATAAATTCTATTTAAGTGTAACTCAAATGGAGTTTGATGCTGATAACAATCGTATTACGGCTATAAGTAGGGTATTTGTAGACGATCTTGAAGAGACCTTGCGGCAGCGTTACGATGTTCAATTAGCTTTAGGTACAGATCGAGAAGATGAGATGGCGTCTTTTTACATCGCTCGTTATGTGGAGCAAAAGCTCATTGTTGAAATGAACAATGAACCGCTCAAGTTTAGTTTTGCAGGTTTTACTTATCAAAATGATCAAATTGTTTTGCTTTCAGAGTTCAGTGTTATTCCTAGTGACGAATACGAAATTAAGGTAACCAATGCTCTGATAACGGATGCCTATTCAGAACAACAGAACCTAGTTCATTTTCGGATGAATCAGAAAAAGCAAAGCGAAGTGTTGACTAAGGAGCGACCGTCCTTTGTTGTAGCACTCTAGAATTCTTTGTTTAAGCTCAAGAAAAGGGCTAACTTAATCCCTCTAAAAATTAACTCATTCTAATGAAAAAACTGATTCATTTGTTTGCTGCGCTTGCCATGGTGTTTTCAATCCCCCTGGCCGCCCAAGAAGAGGCTCCACAACGTGAGCCAGGTCACTACAATAACAATCGATTTAAGCAGTTGTATGAAGAGTTTTCAACTCCGAATACTTATCGTTCGGCGAGCGGTGCTCCCGGTCCAGATTACTATCAGCAACGAGCTGATTACAAAATGGATATTACGTTAGACGATAAGAATGCTAGAATCTATGGTGAAGAAACCATTACCTACACCAACAATTCGCCAGATAATCTAGAGTTCTTGTGGGTGCAATTAGACCAAAACGTAAGAGCAAAGGATTCAAAGTCTCCACTTAGAAATGGGAGTGGAGTAAACTTAGCTTACACAGCCGGTAATTTTGCTCAGTCGTTTATGGGAGAGCCTTTTGATGGTGGATTTAACATCGAATGGGTAAAGGATAGTAGAGGTAATTTACCATACACTATCAACCAAACGATGATGCGTGTTGACTTAGCGACCCCATTACTGAGTGGTCAGAGCTACAGTTTTAGTATCAAATGGTGGTACAATATTCCTGATCATACTGTGAATAGAGCGAGATCGGGCTACGAGTATTTTGCTGAAGATGGCAACCGTGCCTACGTAATTGCCCAATTCTTCCCAAGAATGGCTGTTTATAGCGACGTTGAAGGCTGGCAAAATCATCAATTTTGGGGTAGTGGTGAATTCGCCCTTCCTTTCGGAGATTACGAGGTAAATATTACGGTGCCTGAAGACCATGTATTAGATGCTACCGGTGAATTGCAAAATAGAAAGCAGGTATTCTCGAAGGAGATGATGAAGCGATACGAGCAGGCTAAAAAGTCGTACGACGAGCCTGTGATGCTTGTTACCCAAGAGGAGGCAGAGGCAGCTGAAAAAGGGTTTGCTGAGAAAACAAAGACTTGGAAGTTTATCGCTCGAAATGTACGAGACTATGGATTTGCAACTTCTCGTAAGTTCATCTGGGATATGATGGCGGTAAAAATTGGTAATAGAGATGTTATGGCGGTTTCTCTTTATCCAAAAGAAGGAAACCCACTTTGGGAGGAATGGTCAACTCGTGCTGTTGCTTCAACATTGAAATCATACTCGAAATACACATTTGATTATCCCTATCATAAGGCAATCTCTGTTCATGCAAAGAACCAAGGAATGGAGTACCCGATGATTTGTTGGAACTACGGACGTCCGAACAAAGATGGAACCTACTCAGATCGAACCAAATTCGGGATGATGAGTGTAATTATTCACGAGGTAGGTCACAACTTTTTCCCGATGATTGTAAACTCAGATGAGCGTCAGTGGGGATGGATGGACGAAGGTCTAGATACCTTTATGCAATACCTTGCTGAACAGGAGTTTGGAGAGGCTTATCCTGCTGCTATCGAAGGCTTAGATAAATATCCATCACGCCGCGGAGCTCCTTCAGCAATTGTTCCATATATGGCGGGTGATCAGAGTTATATTGCTCCTATAATGTCAAACCCTGAAAATGTTTATCAGTTAGGACCTAATGCATACGCTAAGCCGGCAACGGCATTAAACATTCTGCGTGAAACGGTAATGGGAAGAGAATTATTCGATCACGCATTTAAAACTTATGCGCAGCGATGGATGTTTAAACATCCAACACCCGAAGATTTCTTCAGAACCATGGAGGATGCTTCTGCAGTAGATCTAGACTGGTTCTGGAGATCTTGGTTCTACACAACCGATTATGTTGATATTGGAGTAGGAGAAGTGAAGAGTTACTATGTATCGAATGAGCCAACGCCAGAAATGAAAGAGTACATGGCTGCAAATGGTTTAACTGAGGCAGATCTTCCCCCGCTCGTGTATCTTGCTGATTTAAATGCTGAGGATGTTGATCCGAATCTAGACGCAGCTGCACCCTCTGAAACCTCTACAACACTGAAGGAGTTCATGATGGACAACATGACTGAAGCAGAGCGTGCTAAGGTTAAAGAACCCAAGTACTTCTATGAAATTTCTTTTGAAAAACCGGGAGGTATTCCAATGCCACTGATTGTAGAGTACACTTACGAAGATGGAAGCTCTGAGACGGTAACTTATCCGCCTGAGATTTGGAGAAAAAATGATGCTGAGGTAAAGCGTGTTATCTCATCAGACAAAAAGCTAACAGGAATTGTAGTTGATCCAAAGGCAGAGACTGCCGATATTGGTACCGCAAACAATTCTTGGCCTAAAAAGGAGGAAGGATCTGAATTTGATGCATTAAAAGCGCAAATCAAGGGATAATTTCTTTTATTCAAAATTCTAAACCCGCAGTGAAACCGCTGCGGGTTTTTTTATATTTGTATCCATGCATTTTCTCTTTATTAGCGGCGCAGAAATATTCTTCATACTCTTTATGGTGGTGATCATTTTTGGTACTGATCGTCTACCAGAAATTGTACGTGGCCTAGCTAAAGGAATGCGCCAACTAAAAGATGCAGCCGACGACGTTAAGCGCGAAATCCAGAAGTCTGCAGATAAAAGTGGTATTGACACTTCAATAGCCGAAGATCTTAAAAAGAGTGCAGATCAAGTAAAAAAATCGGTCGAAGAAGTAACAGGTACTATTAAACGTCAGTAAGTTATAGGTATTTAGCCACGCTTAATCCGTCTCTTACCGGTAAGATTAGGTGCTCAAAACGGTCGTCTTCAGTTAATCGTTGATTGTACTTTAACAATGCCTCGGTAGCTTTGTCGCCCTTTTGAAGCGGTTCTACTACTTTGCCGCTCCATAAAATGTTGTCCGATACTACAAGGCAACCTTTAGCTAGCTTAGGAATTACTGCATCTAAGTATTGGTTGTAATCCGCTTTTTTAGCGTCAATAAAGACTAAATCAAACTGGTCCTTTAAGGTAGGGATGATTTCTAATGCATCTCCGACAATAGATTGGATGCTTTCATAGTAAGGGCTTGACTTCCAATACTTTTGTTGTATCCAAGCCAATTCCTCATTCACTTCAATGGTAGTAATGGTTCCTTGATCACTTAACCCCTCTGCAAGACATAGTGCCGAATATCCTGTATATGTACCCAGCTCAAGAATGCGATTGGGTCGAACTAGTTTACTTAAAAAAGAGAGTAGCCTGCCTTGGTAGTGACCCGAAATCATTCTCGGTTGAATTACTTTCTGATGCGTTTCATGACTTAGATTTTTGAGATAGGTTGGTTCTACCTCTATATGCTGGTTTAAATAAGATTCTAAGGCCTCTGAAAAGAAGTGCATCGCTCTATTTTTAAGTAAATTTATGGCAAAAATAAGGCTATGTTTCAAAGT
>CAXPJI010000012.1:0-14139 GCA_964217345.1 Euzebya sp. | reverse complement strand
TTCCGTGATCGGTTAGTATAGATTCAGGATGGTATTGAATACCCCAAATCGGTTTTTCGATATGCTCAAGACTCATCACATTTGATTCTTGATCCCAAGCATTTGCTTTGAGCAGCGGTGCTGATTCTATATCTGCAACCCATGAGTGATAGCGACCAACAGTAAGTTTAGATTCGAAATTCTGGTATAATCTTGTGTCTGGATCAACATTGATTTTACTTGCAATCCCGTGATATACTTGAGACAAGTTCCTCAGCGTTCCCCCAAAAACTTCTGCAATGGCTTGATGGCCCAAACAGATCCCAAGCATTGGAACGCAATTTTCTAATTGATTATTGAATTGAATAACCTCTAATAATTTACCCGCTTCACTGGGAATTCCTGGTCCTGGGGATAGTACAACCTTATCGTATTCCAAAATCTCATTTAGCTCGAATTGGTCGTTTCTTTTAACGGTAACTTCTTCTCCGAGTTCTCTTAGATAGTGAACGATGTTATATACGAAGCTGTCGTAATTGTCTATGACAAGTATTTTGCTCATTATCTCAGGTTTTCGGCAAGTTCAAGCGCCTTTTGAAGGGCCCCAAGTTTATTATAGGTTTCTTGCAATTCACTTTCCTCGTCTGAACTAGCTACTATACCGGCGCCGGCTTGATAGTATAATTTGTTATTCTTACTTAGAAAGCTTCGAATTAAAATGGCATGATTGTAATTACCGTCAAAGTCGAAGAACCCAATAGCACCTCCATAAAAGCCTCTTCGGGTTGATTCGTATTTGTCGATTAGTTTCAATGCCATCGGCTTTGGAGCTCCGCTCAACGTACCCGCGGGGAAGGTATCTGCCATTAATTGCAGGGTCGAAGTACCTTCTGTTTTCTTTGCGGTTACTTTTGAGACTAGGTGAATGACATGAGAGAAAAATTGAACTTCGCGATAGGTTTTAACTTCGACCGCGTGACCATTTCGGCTCAAATCATTTCGCGCTAAATCAACAAGCATGACGTGCTCCGCATTTTCTTTTGGGTCTGCAGCTAATTTCTTGGCAAGTTCTGCATCCTTTTCATCGTCTCCAGTACGTTTGTAAGTTCCTGCAATAGGATGAATTTCAGCTTGACCCTCTTGAACAATAAGTTGGGCCTCGGGTGAAGAACCAAAAAGTTTGAAGTTGATGTAGTCGAAATAAAACAAGTAGGGACTAGGGTTAACGGATCGAAGGGCGCGATAGACGTTGAATTCATCTCCCTGAAAAGCTTGAGAAGTTTGTCTTGATAGTACTAATTGGAATACATCTCCACGCTTACAGTGTTCTTTAGCTTTAACCACTAAATCTTTGAATGACTCATCACTAATATTGGCCTGTTTATCTCCTAAATTTTTGTACGGATAGGTACTCAGCGATTCAACGGCTAATAGTGCCTTAATTTCTTCGATATTAGGTGTACTATCGTTGTAAGAATGACATATTAGGTAGGCTTCATTTTTGAAATGATCAATGGCTATAATATTTTGATAAAGCGCATAGTAGATATCAGGTATGTCTTGACCTGGTTTATCAGTCTTGTAATCGGGTAGGTTTTCAAAGTAGCGAACACTGTCGTAGCTCGTGTATCCGAACCATCCATTGGTTATAAACTTAAAAGGAAGACGTTCCCCTTTAAATTGTTTACTAAACCCATCGATTTCGTCAAGTAAGGTATTTGATTCATTCAGTGTAATCACTTCCTCCGATTGATCGGGTAAGGTTTTTCTTAATTTTTCGTTGTGCAATGAAATCGATGCAATCGGCTTACAGCAGATATACGAAAAACTGTTGTCATTAGTGTGATAATCGCTACTCTCCAGAAGGATACTTCCCGGAAAATGATCTCGGAGTTTCAAATAAACGCTTACCGGTGTAAGCGTATCCGCCATGATCTTTTCGAAGGTGCTCGTAAATTCGAATTTTTTCAATTTCATAATTATTAAAAAATAATAAAGGCCTGTCGCGATGACAGGCCTTTACATATATCTATAGCCGATAATCATCGCATTACTACGACGATCTCCACCAGTTTTTATTTGTTCTTGTTTGAATCATTGCTCCAAATATACAATGCTTAACATTCAATTAAAAACACATTTAGAATTTATATCGTTTCAAATAAAACGGAAGTTTCTAAACGTACCTTCTTTAAGTGTTGATTTTCATCTTCTTCAGCCCTTTTACCTAAAGCCAATAATACCGAGACATGATAGTCTGAGTCCTCTAATTGAAGGATTTTATTTACTTGTTGTACATCAATCCCCTCAAGGGCACAGGTATCGATATTTAATTCAGCCGCGGCTAACATCCCAAATCCTAAAGCTAGATAGGCTTGTTTCTCTGACCAAGATTTTTTTGCCTCCTCAGACCATTGGCTAAAAACTCCTTTCATGAAGTTACTGTATCCAGAAACCTGATCTTCAATAAGTCCTCTAGTTTCCATACTGAGATTAATGTACCGATCAATAAGATCGTTGTCAAAACGTTTTAGGCTAGCAATAGCCATTAGTCTAGAGGCATCTACAATTTGTTTTTGTCCGTATCCGGCCGCTTGCAGCTGAGTGCGAGTTTCACAGTCTTCAATTTCTATAACTTTAAAGGGCTGTAAGCCGTAGGAAGTGGGTGCCAGTCGAATGGCCTCTTTAATTGCTTGATAATCCTTTTCGTCAATTGACTCTTCCCGATTAAATCTTTTGGTGGCATATCGCCATTCTAGATCATTCAGTATTTCTTCTCTTTTCATTTTGCATATTTTTGACAAAGTTATTGAAATGCATTCTGTTCTAAATATGCGTCTATTCTTAGTATTTCTTTTTTTAACCTTTTCTTTAGGTTCTTGCTCTCCCAAGGAAACCGCTACCTCACCGGTTTCATTGTCCGTAGATGAATTGATTTCTTTACTGTCAGAGGAAACAGAGCAATTGACGATTTATAATTTCTGGGCCACTTGGTGTACCCCTTGCCTAAAAGAAATGCCAGATTTTGAAAGATTTGCCAAGGAACACCCTGAGGTTAAATTGATTTTTGTAAGTCTCGACAGAAAGTCAGTCTGGGATAGCAAGGTTCCTCAAGTAATAGAAGAGTTGGGTATTAAAAGTCAAGTATTTTTAATCGAACCTGAAGCAGATTTAAACTGGCGATTTAGGGTGAGTGAAAAGTGGAAGCTGATGTCGATTCCTGTCACTTTGATGATTGAGGGAGATAAGCACTTGTTTTTTGACGCGCCTTTGAATTATCGCGATTTGGGAATTGCGCAACTCGAGTTACAAAAGACATTATCGAATACTTCTATCTTTGAAAAAAATTAAAATTACGCAGCATGAATTTATCACAACAAGAGTGGATTGAAAAGCTTGAATCAACGGATAATGCAGTTATCCTGGATGTTAGAACTGCTGATGAAGTAGCTTCAGGTAAGGTTAAGGGAGCCATCAATCACGATATTTTCAATCCGCAAGGATTCATGGATGCAGTGGCTAGCTTTGATAAAAATGCTTCTTATTTTGTTTACTGTCGCTCGGGAAACCGCTCAGGTCAAGCCTGTGCTATTTTAAGAACTCAAGGAATCGAAAACGCTTATAACCTAGTAGGCGGAATGATGGAATGGGAAGGTGAACTTATATAATGAAGCCTTTGACACAGTTTATCTACACCTTGCAATTGTGGGGATTTAAAGTTTGTCAACGAATCGGAGATTCTTGGGGGATTCGACCTAGAGTGATTCGACTAACCTTTATATATCTCACCTTTATTACCCTAGGATTTGGCTTTGCCCTGTATCTTTTTGTAGCCTTTTGGCTGAGAATAAAAGACCTTGTCTATACCAAGCGTAGTTCGGTTTTCGATCTCTAGGGGCGAAACTGAACACAAATTGCAGTGCTATTTTCTTTCTTTGTTTTTTAAAGCTTTCGTTGCTAAATCGTAAATTTTTTAGGAACTTGAGCGCTTTGTGAATTTAAAAATCCAAAGAAATTTTATGGTTCGTTCTCTTCGACTGCTAGCTTTTATGTTTTTTGTGTTGAGTAGTAGTGCATTAAGCGCTCAGGAAAAAGGTTTAGATCGTCGCATTGACGAAGCCTTTAAGCCTTTCTCTGACTTCGTCACTAACGTAGTCTTTTTTGAAGTATTAGGCACTCCTTTCGTACTAATTCTCCTTGTAGGTAGTGCGCTATTTTTTACCCTTTATTTCGGTTTTCCCAATATTAGATATTTCGGTACGGCAATTAACGTAGTTCGAGGGAAGTACGATGAATTAGAATCTGATGGTCACGGAGCTGAAAAGTCTGAAGTAAATATTGTCGATGGTGATGTTACGGGTACAATTAGAGATGAGAGTCAAGAAGGGGAGGTTAGTCACTTTCAAGCATTAGCCACGGCGGTTTCAGGGACGGTAGGTAATGGTAATATTGCTGGGGTAGCTTTAGCAATTGCTCTCGGAGGTCCTGGAGCCACCTTTTGGATGATCATTTGCGGTCTGTTAGGTATGTCTACTAAGTTTGTGGAATGTACTTTGGGTGTTCAATATCGTGATGTTGATGAAAACGGAACTGTTTACGGTGGGCCTATGTATTTTTTAAAGAAAGGTTTGTCGAATAAAGGTTTCGCTAAACTTGGTAAAGTGGTTGCGGCCTTATTTGCTGTATTCTGTATTGGTGGATCTTTTGGTGGAGGTAATGCTGCTCAATCGAACCAGGCTACCATCGTCATTAAACAATTATTTGGACTAGACAGCACTATGGCAGGTACTATTATTGGTTTAGTGATTGCTGCAGTGGTTGGTATAATCATTATTGGTGGTATCAAACGAATCGCCTCGGTAACTGAAAAGGTAGTACCCCTAATGGCTGTGATGTATATTCTGGCCTGTCTTTATATTATCGGCTCGAACTTTGCTCTTGTAGATGATGCGATTTCTCAAATTATAACGGAGGCTTTTCAGCCGAAGGCTATTGGAGTTGGAGGAGTTATTGGCGTTCTTTTGATTGGATTTAGACGCGCGGCCTTCTCGAATGAAGCAGGTGCAGGTTCAGCTTCGATTGCTCACTCTGCGGTTAAGACCAAATACTCGGCCTCTGAAGGTCTAGTAGCGCTGTTGGAGCCATTTATCGATACGGTACTAATCTGTACGATGACAGCACTAGTCATTGTTATTTACAACATGGGTGGTGTTTTCGATTATGGAGGTGACGGTACGGGTGTTGTTTTAATTGATGGGTTGCCTTATGAAGGTTCAGGAATTACCTCGAAAGCTTTCGCTAATTATATCCCTTACTCGAATATTTTCCTTACCATCGCAGTAGTTTTATTTGCAGTTTCTACGATGATTTCATGGTCATACTACGGTCTTCAATCTTGGAAATTCCTATTCGGAAGAGGTCAGGTTATGGATTTAACGTATAAATTTTTATTCCTTGTATTTATCATTATTGGGGCTGCCGCAAGTATGGATTCGATTTGGGCCTTCTCAGATGCGATGATTTTCGCCATGGTGTTCCCTAATATGGTAGGATTATACTTCTTGTTCCCTGAGGTAAAACAACAATTGAAACGCTATCTAAAGGCGATTAAGAGTTAAACTCATTGAACCCGAAACGAACCCCTTTTCGTATCTCTAATGAAGAACGAAAAGGGGTTCTTTTTTTACTGCTTGTTTTATGCGTGATCAAGTCTCTTCATTCTCTACTTACAGAGGGATATCAGCAAGTTATTTTTAACCCGGATCGATTTGAGGTCAGTTCTGAGGGTAAAAAGGTGATAGACACCACTCGGACAGAAGACATTCAAATCGCTACCGGCACTGACAAAATAACTACCCCCAACAATCCAATTTACAAGCAAGACCTTAATAGGGCGTTAGCAACAGACCTAAAAAAGATTCATGGTGTTGGTCCGGTCTTATCTGAGCGAATTATAAAGTACGGTCATTCTTTAAACGGATACTCCGATGTCAATCAATTATACCGGGTATACGGTTTAGATTCTATCGTTGTAGATCGAATCAAAAAGGCTTTTGAAATAAAGCCAGATACTATAATTCCTATGAATATCCGATTCGCCTCTAGGGAAGAACTCGTTACATTGCCCTATCTTAGCCCCTCAGAGATCGAGTGGTTAATCAGTTTGAGAAATCGACCAGAAGGTTTGGGGAGTAAAGAATTTGTGACTAACCTTTTACTCAAAACGTTAAACAAAAATAAAAAGCTTCTCGTATATTTGACTTATTAATACAACGTCTATATATATAGGTATTCGCTCATGATGAATTTTGATCGTACAGAAGAACAACAAATGGTTGCAGACGCTGCTCGTAATTTTGCAGAACAGTTCTTAACTGATAAAGTAAGAGAGTGGGATGAAACTCAGTACTTTCCGGTTGAGGTACTACGAGAGGCAGGAAATATGGGGTTTATGGGTATTTTGGTACCTGAAGCCTATGGTGGATCAGAGTTAGGATATCACGAGTATATCGCGATAATCGAAGAAATTTCTAAAGTAGACCCTTCGATTGGCTTATCTATTGCTGCACATAATTCCCTGTGCACCAATCACATTCTTTCTTTCGGAAGTGAGGATCAGAAAAAGCGCTATTTACCCAAGTTAGCCTCAGGTGAACATATTGGAGCTTGGGGATTGACAGAACATAATACCGGATCTGACGCAGGAGGTATGAATACAACCGCTGTCAAAGATGGCGACCATTGGGTGCTTAACGGGTCTAAGAATTTTATAACTCACGGTAAAAGCGGAGATATAGCTGTGGTTATTGCTCGTACTGGTGAAAAAGGAGATTATCACGGAATGACTGCTTTTATTTTAGAAAAAGGAATGTCAGGATTTACCAGTGGTAAGAAAGAGGATAAGTTAGGAATGCGAGCAAGTGAAACGGCAGAAATCATATTCGATAATTGTAGAATTAGTGATGATCAGCGTCTTGGTGAATTAGGAGAGGGTTTTATACAATCGATGAAGATTCTTGATGGAGGTCGAATCTCGATTGGGGCTTTGTCCTTAGGTATTGCTAAAGGAGCCTATGAAGCCGCTTTGAAGTATTCTAAGGAACGCGAGCAATTTGGCAAACCGATATCGAGATTTCAAGGAATTTCATTCAAGCTGGCCGATATGGCTACTGAAATTGAAGCGGCTGAGTTGCTCTTACATAAAGCAGCTTATCTAAAGAATGAAGGTCGAAAAATGACATTGCATTCAGCCATGAGTAAGATGTATGCCTCAGAACTTTGTGTTCGTGTTGCCAATGAAGCGATACAAATTCATGGTGGGTATGGATACACTAAAGATTACCCCGTAGAAAAATTCTATCGAGATGCAAAGCTTTGTACTATTGGAGAGGGAACGACTGAAATACAGAAAGTTGTAATTGCAAAAAATATACTTAAAGATTAGCGGCATTCGACTTTAATCGTATATTTGCAGCCGTAATTGAAAGGAGGTGCAAGTATTATGCTAATTATTCCAGTAAAAGAAGGTGAAAACATCGACAGAGCGCTAAAGCGTTTTAAGCGTAAATTCGACAAAACAGGTACCATGCGTCAGCTAAGAAGCCGTCAGCAGTTCGTTAAGAAATCGGTACGTATGCGCGAGCAGTTACAAAAAGCTCAGTACATTCAAGGATTACGTGACCAAGAAGCGCTATAGTCCAAAGAATTTTAGAATAATAAAGCCTGCATTAGCAGGCTTTTTTTATTTTCAGGTTTATGTACGAAATCGAAGACTTTGTGAATTTCCTAAAGCTTGAGAAGAAATATTCTCAGCATACGTATACTTCGTACTATTCTGATCTTTCTCAAGCCTTCGAGTATTTTGAGTTGACGGTAGAACAGTTTTCGAGACTAACTGAGCTCGACTATTCCTTGTTGCGAAATTTTATCGTCTATTTGAGCAGTCAAGATCTCAATCCTCGAACCATCAACAGAAAGGTAAGTGCGCTTCGTCGATTTTATTCTTATTTCTTAAGCAAATCTGTAATTGACAGTCATCCGCTTGGTAATCATAAGGCTCTAAAGCAACCTAAAAAGGTTTCGGTTCCCTTTTCTGAGGATGAGATTCAAAATTTATTTAATCATTTTAATCATTCTAGTGATTCGGATACTTTCGAAAAGTTGAGAGATCGATTAATTATTGAACTGCTGTATACCCTTGGAGTTCGTCGGAGTGAACTTATTGGTATCAGAGATCGAGATTTGGATACTAGTGCACGTACGGTTAAAATTTATGGTAAAGGTGGAAAGGAGCGATTACTTCCATTACTGTGCTCAACGGTTAGTTTAATAAAAGAGTATGTTGAGAAGAGAAGAGTAAAGTTTAAGACCTCTACTTTTTCTTCATTGCTGGTTACGGATAGAGGACAAGAACTGTATCCAAAATTTGTATACCGTAAGATAAATGATTACCTTAAAGGTGTGTCGGTTAAGCAGAAGAAGAGTCCGCATATGATTCGACACACGTTTGCGACGCATTTGTTAAATCGCGGAGCTGACCTGAATACCGTTAAGGAGTTGTTAGGCCATAGTAGTTTGGCTGCCACCCAGGTTTATACCCATAGCAGTATTGAGGAGCTAAAAATGATTTATCAGTCTTCGCATCCGCGCGGTAATCAATCTTCTTCATAAGTAAAACGGGGTCCGCCCCAAAAAGTCAAACTTATGGTTGTACAATTTCATGCCGTCAACTTTAAAGCTGATGCAAAGCTCAAAACCTTTATTGACAAAAGACTTGAGAAGCTCGAGCGATTCTATGGTCGTATTCTTGAGGCTGAGGTTTTTTTAAAGGTTGAAAACACGAAACAAAAGTCTAACAAACTAACAGAGATTAAGTTAGTAGTTCCTAAAGGGAAGTTGCTGGTAAGGAAGTTTGCTAGGACCTTTGAGCAGTCTGCAGACCAAGGAGTTCATGCCCTTGAACGTATGGTCAAAAAGAAAAAGCAAATCAGAGGTTTTTGATGATAGAAATTTGTTAGAATTTGTTTTGATAAAAAAAAATATTCTCTACATTTGCAGTCCGTTAGAAATAGCGGACTTTTTTTTGTTGGAAAAAGGCGTTTGACGCCGGTGTAGCTCAGCTGGCTAGAGCAGCTGATTTGTAATCAGCAGGTCGTGGGTTCGAGTCCCTCCACCGGCTCCAATAACAAAAAGGGGGAGTGATCCCAAAAGTGCCGGGGAGATACTCAAGCGGCCAACGAGGACAGACTGTAAATCTGTTGGTTTTTACCTTCGCAGGTTCGAATCCTGCTCTCCCCACAAATTGAAATAATGAAATATACGTCTAATGTAGACGAAATGCGGGAGTAGCTCAGTTGGTAGAGCGTCAGCCTTCCAAGCTGAATGTCGCCGGTTCGAACCCGGTCTCCCGCTCAAAATATTACAAAGAGTTTCAATGCTCTTGCTTTAAAGGAAACATTAGGCCGGTGTAGCTCAGGGGTAGAGCGTTTCCTTGGTAAGGAAGAGGTCACGGGTTCAAATCCCGTCATTGGCTCAAATAAAAGAATTAATTACAGCACTGCGCTCCCCGAAAGGAGGGTATGTGTTTTTTTAAGATTATACACTAATATAAACTAAGATTAAATTCATTAACAATGGCAAAGGAAACATTTGACCGGTCGAAACCCCACCTTAACATTGGTACTATTGGGCACGTAGACCACGGTAAGACAACGCTTACCGCAGCGATTACCACTGTACTTGCAAATGCAGGTCTATCTGAATTGCGTAGTTTCGACTCGATCGACAACGCTCCTGAAGAAAAAGAACGTGGTATTACTATTAACACTTCACACGTAGAGTATTCTACTGCAAACCGTCACTATGCTCACGTTGACTGTCCAGGTCACGCGGATTACGTAAAGAACATGGTAACTGGTGCTGCACAGATGGACGGTGCGATCTTAGTAGTAGCTGCTACTGATGGTCCTATGCCACAAACTCGTGAGCACATCCTTCTTGGTCGTCAGGTAGGTATCCCTCGTATCGTTGTATTCATGAACAAAGTGGATATGGTTGATGACGAAGAGCTACTTGAGCTAGTTGAGATGGAAGTTCGTGAGCTTTTATCATTCTATGAGTATGATGGTGACAATGGACCTGTTATCATGGGTTCTGCACTAGGTGCTCTTAACGGCGAGCAAAAATGGGTAGATTCAGTTATGGAGCTTATGGAAGCTGTAGATAACTGGATTGAACTTCCTGCTCGTGACGTAGATAAGCCATTCCTAATGCCTATCGAAGACGTATTTACTATTACAGGTCGTGGTACTGTTGCTACAGGTCGTATCGAAACTGGTGTTGCTAACACTGGAGACCCTGTAGAGATTATCGGTATGGGAGCTGAAAAACTTACTTCAACAATCACTGGGGTAGAGATGTTCCGTAAGATCCTAGATCGTGGAGAAGCTGGTGATAACGTAGGTTTACTACTTCGTGGTATTGAGAAATCTGATATCAAGCGTGGTATGGTAATCTGTAAGCCTGCTTCGGTTAAGCCACACGCGAAATTCAAAGCTGAGGTTTATATCCTTAAAAAAGAAGAAGGTGGACGTCACACTCCATTCCACAACAACTACCGTCCACAGTTCTACGTTCGTACAACTGATGTAACAGGTAACATCAACCTTCCTGATGGTGTTGAGATGGTAATGCCAGGTGATAACCTTACTATTACTGTTGACCTTATTCAGCCAATCGCATTAAGCGTTGGTCTACGTTTCGCTATCCGTGAAGGTGGTAGAACTGTAGGTGCAGGACAGGTAACTGAAATTCTAGACTAAGTTCTAGTTTACAATAGTGTATGCGCTAAAGGGTGTCCTGATTAAGGATACCTTTTAGTGTACATACAAACGGGTGTAGCTCAGTTGGTAGAGCACTGGTCTCCAAAACCAGGTGTCGGGAGTTCGAGTCTCTCCTCCCGTGCAAGTATTACGAGGCTTTGCCTCAATTATAGACGAAGAAAAGATGATTAATTATATCAAAGAATCAGTAGAGGAATTAAAGAACCAGGTTTCTTGGCCATCACGTCAAGAATCATCTAGCCTTATGGTTACTGTAGCAGTGTTCTCAATCCTTTTTGCCCTATTGACTTGGGGAGTAGACTCTGTTTTTAGCCGCTTGATTCAGGTATACTTTAGTTTGATTAAATAATAACGAAGCACAACAATGTCAGAGGTACTTGAAAAGAAATGGTATGTGGTTCGTGCGGTAAGCGGACAGGAGAATAAAATCAGTGGTTACATTCAAACTGAGATTGAGCGTCAAGGTTTGAGTGACTATTTAGATGAAGTTCTCGTTCCTACTGAAAAGGTTGTTCAGATTCGTAACGGTAAAAAGATTCAAAAGGAGCGTACTTATTTCCCTGGATACATCATGATCAAGGCGAATCTAGGAGGTGAGATGGTTCACGTTATTCGTTCGATTACGAACGTTATTGGATTTTTAGGTGAAACCAAAGGAGGAGATCCTGTACCATTGCGTAAGTCTGAAGTAAATCGAATGCTTGGTAAAGTGGATGAGTTTTCACTAAATGCTGATGATGTTGCTATCCCATTTGTACTTGGTGAAACAGTTAAGGTGGTTGATGGTCCTTTCAATGGTTTCAATGGAACTATTGAGAAAATCAACGAAGAAAAGCGCAAACTTGAGGTAATGGTGAAGATTTTTGGTAGAAGAACCCCTCTTGAATTAAGCTATTTACAAGTAGAGAAAATTTAAATGTTACATAATCGCTCAGTTGTATCGCTTCCAACAATGCAACGGCAAACGATTAATTATTAATTATGGCAAAAGAAATAGGTAAAGTAGTTAAGCTACAAGTTAGGGGAGGTGCTGCGAACCCATCGCCACCGGTTGGACCCGCCTTAGGTGCCGCAGGTGTAAACATCATGGAGTTCTGTAAGCAGTTTAATGCTAGAACTCAAGATAAGCCTGGTAAAGTTTTACCAGTAGTTATCACGGTTTACACGGATAAGTCTTTCGACTTTGTGGTAAAAACACCTCCGGCGGCCGTTCAGCTATTGGAAGCAGCAAAAGTTAAAAAAGGTTCAGGTGAACCAAATCGTTCTAAAGTTGCTTCGGTTACTTGGGATCAAATCAAAGGAATTGCAGAAGACAAGATGGTAGATTTAAATGCCTTCACAGTTGAGTCTGCGATGATGATGATTGCTGGTACAGCAAGATCTATGGGTATCAAAGTTTCTGGAACTAAACCTTTTTAATAAACGACTGACGTAATGGGAAAATTGACAAAAAAACAAAAAGAGGCTAGAGCACTAATTGATAGTTCTAAGCTTTACTCACTTACCGAAGCCGCAGCTTTAGTTAAAGAGATTACCAAAGCAAATTTTGATGCATCTGTTGATTTAGCAGTACGCCTTGGAGTAGATCCACGTAAAGCAAATCAAATGGTTCGTGGTGTTGTTACCCTACCTCACGGTACCGGTAAAGACGTTCGCGTTTTAGCACTAGTAACGCCTGATAAAGAAGCCGAGGCTAAGGAAGCTGGAGCTGATTATGTTGGTTTAGATGAGTATCTAGACAAAATTAAATCAGGTTGGACAGACGTTGACGTTATTATCACCATGCCTGCTGTTATGGGTAAATTAGGACCTTTAGGTCGTGTATTAGGACCTCGTGGTCTTATGCCAAACCCAAAAACAGGAACGGTTACTATGGATGTCGCTAAAGCGGTAACAGAAGTTAAATCAGGTAAAATTGACTTTAAAGTAGATAAAGCGGGTAATGTTCACGCTGCAATTGCAAAGGTTTCATTCGAAGCTGACAAGATCGCAGACAACGCTAAAGAGCTTATTGATACTTTAAATCGTATGAAGCCTGCTGCGGCAAAAGGGGTTTACATGAAGAGTGTCCATATTTCTTCAACGATGAGTCCGAGTATTCCACTTGACCCAAAAGCCATTTAAGTACTTAAGAACTTACGACATGACTAGAGAAGAAAAAGCACTAGCTATAGAACAACTTAGAGAGAAGTTAGCATCAAGCACTACGATTTATCTTACTGATATCTCAGGTTTAGATGCGGCTACCACTGCTGATTTAAGAAGATCTTGCTTTAAGGCAAATATTTCACTTACAGTAGTTAAGAACACTTTGCTTGCAAAAGCAATGGAGGCTTCAGATAAGGATTTTGGTGATTTAACTACCATTCTTAAAGGTGAAACCTCATTAATGATTGCTGAGGCTGGTAACGGCCCGGCTAAATTGATCAAGAATTTCAGAAAGAAATCAAAGAAGCCCGTTTTAAAAGGAGCTTACATTGAAGAATCGGTTTACATCGGTGATGAGCTGCTTGATACGCTTGTTAGCATCAAGTCTAAGGAAGAACTTATCGGTGATATCATCACGCTTCTTCAGAGCCCAGCGAAAAACGTTGTATCTGGTCTTAAATCAGGTGGCGGTAAGCTTGCGGGTATTATTCAAACCCTTTCTGAACGATAATTTGTACGCACTCAATACACAATATTTTAAACTTTATTAAACGATAGAAAAATGGCAGATTTAAAAGATTTCGCAGAACAACTGGTTAACCTAACTGTAAAAGAGGTTAATGAATTAGCTAACATCCTTAAGGAGGAGTACGGCATCGAGCCTGCAGCTGCAGCTGTAGCTGTTGCTGGTCCTGCTGCTGGTGGTGGAGATGCTGCTGGTGCAGAAGAAAAGTCAGAATTTGACGTAATTCTTAAGTCAGCAGGTGCTTCTAAACTTGCGGTTGTTAAGCTTGTAAAAGAATTAACAGGTCTTGGATTGAAAGAAGCTAAAGAAGTAGTTGACGGAGCTCCAAAATCAGTTAAAGAAGGTATTTCTAAAGACGAAGCTGAAGGTATCAAAAAATCTCTTGAAGAGGCTGGTGCTGAGGTTGAGCTTAAGTAATACTTCCATAGCTTATTAGGCAAAGGTCTATCCAACGAAAGTTGGTTAGACCTTCGCCTGTTTTAAACAACCTAGGTTGTTAGGACCTTTGAAATAAGGTCGACTTATAATACTTTTTTTGACTATAAATTGTCCGTTAGATGGTTACAAAACAAACCGAAAGAGTACATTTCGCATCTGCAAAGAGCATTCCTGAATATCCTGATTTTTTAGATATTCAAATCAAAT
>CAXPJI010000011.1:0-33801 GCA_964217345.1 Euzebya sp. | reverse complement strand
ACAATAGTCGTTCTTGTGCGTTTGTAATTAGGCTTACAAACAAGAATAAGAAAAGTAGATTTTTCTTCATTTTAAAGAAATTTAAAACGAATAAAAAGAGGTAATTATTCTTGATTAGTAATTGAATGAAGCATTTGCTTCGGTTTCCCTAAACAGCATTACCTGTTCTAGGTTCATTGGGTATGATCTCAGCCTTTAAAAAGCACCCCTTTTGAGAACGGTACAAAGGTAGTGGGGAATGAGTTAATTCGAAAGCACAATTAATAAATTATAGTAGTGTTACCCCATCTTAAACTAGGTGATTTTTACACTGGTCATACTCAGGCTTCCAGCAACGAGTTTATCATTGAATAATGAAACAGTCTCATTATTTTCTTTTAAACCTAAGGTGTATATAAGCGGTAGATAATGATCAGGTGTTGGGATCGCCATTTGAATTGCGGTAGATAATTTCTCGTATTCAACAAGTGCTTTGAAATTTCCTTCAAGGATATGCTTATTGAGAATTTCCCTCGCTTCAATAGCCCAATCATGGCCGTGATTATCCTTATCGAAATTTTGCCAGTCTACTAAACGCAGGTTGTGTACAATGTTTCCGCTACCAATGATCAAAACCCCTTTATGACGAAGTTTTTTCAGTTTTTGTGAAAGTTCGAAGTGATATTGGGCAGGTTTGGTGAAATCAATACTCATTTGAATTATCTCTAGAGCTTCTAGATTGTTTGAACCACTCGTGTTGGTTACTCGAATGATTTACTACAATATCAAGGACAAATCTGATGCCTCGACTGTGGAGTAGATCGATCATTTGTTTGAAGTCTTCGAGGCTTCCGTAACGTTCTAAAATCGATCTGTAATCACTGACATCGTATCCGTTATCGACTAGGGGAGACTCAAAGAATGGATTCATCCAAATAATATCTATACCCAGTTCATCTAAATAGTCGATTTCTTCTATGATGCCCTTAAAGTCTCCGAACCCATCGCCACCGCTATCTTTAAAACTTTGAGGGTAGAGCTGATAAACGATGCCTTCTTTCCACCAATTTTCAGAATTAACCGATTTTTCAGGAGTCGAGTTACATCCGGTTACCAATAAAAGGAGTAGTAATAGAGGGAGCTTGCAGTAATTCATGGGTACGATTTATTCTTCTTCAGAGAGTATAATGGTCACTTCGTCTTCGAGCATTTTTGCCAATACATAAGCAGAAGTACTGATCACTTTATTCATATTGACAACATCCAATTTCTCGGCCTCGTCTCCTGCCTTGTGATAGTAATCATAATTCTTAAAATCGAAGGTAGATAAGGTCTGCGCTGGGATGTTGTGAATTTTGTAGAAAGAGTAATTATCTGATCTTCTAAAAAGATTATACTGCTTGGCTTCGGGAAGAAATTGAACAAACTCTGGAGCATAGGCGTTCATTTTTTCGGGCATGTCTGAGAGGTTGTATCCGGTCATGTAAACCTGATTTTCTCCGGTAGTCAAGGTTGCTCCAAGCATTTCGAAGTTGACCATATAAGCAAGCGAAACACCTTCTTCTTTCAATCGCTGGGCTAGATGGGCAGCGCCTCTAAGTCCCTTCTCTTCGTCTGCAAATAAGGCCACAAGTACGTTTTGATTCCACTCTTTTGTAGCTAAGAACTTTGCAATTTGTAGCACAGCGGTTGATCCGGATGCGTTATCGTTGGCGCCATTGAAAATGGGGTCTTCTTCATTTTCGTTCTTGACTCCAATATGATCGAGATGTGCCCCGATTAAAATGGTAGGTTTGTTTTGTTCGAACTTACCTAAAAAACCTACTAAGTTATAACTCCAAACTTCTTTGGTTTGTAAAGAGTCTTTGTAAGCCGGATAAAAAGGTTCAATTCCATTTTCTTCGAAGAAGTTGGTAACGAAATCTGCAGCCATTTGGTATCCGCCACTAGCACTTTCTCGGCCCTTCATTTCATCAGAAGCGAGGGTATATAAAATCTGCTCCGTCTCTGTAGCAGTGATACTTTTTTGGACTTCTTCGAGCGATAGCGGCTTAGTCGCACAGCTGGCAATGAATAGGGTGAGAATTAAAATTTGAACGTTTTTCATAGTTGTTTAGGAATGAGTTTTTGAGCTTTCCTCACAAAGTTTATTCAGTTCTGTAAGTTCTTCAGCACGTAAATCGCGCCACTGCCCTACAGGTAAATCTAAGCTTATATTCATGATTCGAATGCGTTTAAGCTTAGTGACCCTGTAATCGAGGTATTCGCACATTCGGCGAATCTGACGATTGAGCCCTTGGGTTAGAATGATTCGAAAGGTTTTAGGTCCTATTTGTTCCACGAAACACTTATTGGTAATGGTTCCTAGAATGGGAATACCATTGCTCATTTTCGAGATGAATTTTTGATCGATAGGTTTATCCACCTTGACGATGTATTCTTTCTCGTGGTTGTTTCGGGCTCGAAGAATTTTGTTGACGATGTCACCATCACTGGTTAATAGAATCAGACCCTCTGAAGGTTTATCTAATCGACCGATAGGGAATATTCTTTGCGGATGCCCCACAAAGTCAACGATATTGTCCTTTTCGACTCTTCGGTCAGTAGTGCAGACAATACCCCTAGGCTTGTTTAGTGCAATATAGACGTGTTGTTCTTTTCGCCCTCCAACGACTTTGCCATCGACAGCAATGATGTCGTTCTCAGAGACCTTTGTACCCAACTCAGGCTTAACGCCGTTAATAGTGATTCGCCCTTCTTCGAGAAGTTTATCTGCCCCTCTTCGGGAGCAATATCCTATTTCACTGAGGTATTTATTAATTCTGGTCTCCACAGCTGTAAAAGTAAGGACAACTTTGAAGATGTTAAGCTGTATGAGGTGTAAAGTAGAATGGCAACTATATGGAAACATTAATGGAAGAAATTAACTACTTGTCCAAGAACTCTAATTTTCATATATTCTTATCATTATGAGGCACTTATTATTTTTGTTTTTTACTTTTTCTCTTACATTTTCAAGCGCTCAAAACGACGTACTTATTCAAAAGCTAAAGAATTCTAAGGAGCTTCTTTCTCTCGGATTATTAACTCAAGTAGAATATGATTCTATCGCAAGGGAGGTTAAATCAAAGCTTCTACGTTCTGATGATAGTAATGAATTAGACGGATTTTATTATCAAGGAAAAAGAATGATACCAGAGGTTTTTGCCAATCATAAAATAGATATGTTAGGTACCATGTTTTCTTTTGGCCTGGCTGGAGGAGGAACAAAATCTATTCTAATCGGGTCGTCTTCAATGAATAAAATTGATAAGCAAAATCAGGTAATTCTATTAGATATAACACGAAATGTAGACTTCGGAGGAAATGCCATATCCACCATATCTAATGAACAGAATATTGCAAGTGCACAATCACCGGCTAATTTTATACTTGTTCCTCTAAAAGTAAATTCAAAAAAAGAACAACGATCTATCAAAATCGGTTCTCTAGGTTTACTCAAAGGCCCAAGCTTTCAAATTGATCCTAAACTCCTTATTGATTTTAACTGGGAGGCAATTTCGAATTCTAAGTTTCGAATTCAAACGAATCTTGTACCTGGTGAGTATGCTTTTGTTTACAAGGGTACTACCTCTCAATTTTCTTCAAACCCCATTTTTTCTTTCTCGGTTAATTAAGTGAAGCGAAATAAAATTCTTTTAACCGGAGCAAACGGTTATATCGGCAAGCGATTGCTTGAAGTTCTGATTAATATGAATTTTGACGTAGTATGCTGTGTCAGAGATACCATGAGGTTTAATCTCAATGACTTTGAAAGTAAACACATCGAAGTAATAGAGGTAGATTTACTTAATCGTGAGTCTTTAGATAAGTTACCCGTTGATATTGATGGTGCCTACTACCTAGTGCATTCGATGTCTTCCAATCATAATTTTGATGAATTAGAACGAATATGCGCTCTCAATTTCGTCAGTTACTTGAATCAAACTACTGTAGAGCACGTTATTTATTTGAGTGGAATTGTAAACAGTTTAGATCTTTCAAAACATCTAGATTCACGCAAGAATGTTGAAGATATTTTAGCTAAAGGGACGTATAATTTTACTTGCCTACGCGCTGGGATAATTATTGGTTCTGGGAGTGCATCTTTCGAGATCATACGAGATTTGGTCGAAAAGTTACCTGTGATGATCACCCCGAAGTGGTTACGAACTAGATGCCAACCTATTGGAATTAGCGACGTTTTACAGTACTTAAGTAAATCGCTCTTTGAACCACAGACTTATAACAAACATTACGATATCGGGAGTGCAGATATTCTTACCTATAAGGAAATGTTGTTAGGCTACGCTGAAGCAAGAAAGTTAAAACGATACATCTATACCGTTCCTGTAATGACACCTAGAATCTCTTCCTATTGGCTCTACTTTGTTACTTCAACTTCATATCGATTGGCGGTTTCTTTAGTAGATAGTATGAAGACAGAGGTTATCTGCAGCCCTAGCGATATAAACTCAATTTTAGGTATTCAGCCTATAGGTTATAAAGAAGCTTTAGATAAAGCTTTTAGTAAAATTTCATCAAACAGAATTGCATCGAGTTGGAAGGATTCGTTTACCAGTAGTGGATTCAACTTTGAAATTACTGAAACACCAAGAGTTCCAGAATTTGGTTGTTTTAGAGATAAGCGAATTAAAGAGATGAAGGACAAAAAATTAACGATTGATAAACTATGGAGAATTGGTGGCGAGACAGGGTGGTATCATGCTGATTTTCTATGGGAATTACGAGGTTTTATTGATAAGCTGTCTGGTGGGGTAGGCCTAAGAAGAGGCCGAACTAACATTCATACCATCAATACCGGTGATGCAATCGACTTTTGGAGAGTCATCCATTCTGATAAAAAAACTGGTCACTTAACACTCTATGCTGAAATGAAACTCCCAGGTGAAGCATGGTTAGAATTTAAAATTGTAAATAATCGATTAGTTCAGACTGCTACCTTTCGACCCCTTGGGGTGTACGGTCGAATGTATTGGTACGCTGTTTTACCCTTCCATTCTTACATATTCAATGGTATGTTAAATAAACTAACCTCGAATTAATTATTGCTTTAATTGATCCGCGATTGTATCGAAGGCTTCTTGGGTTAGAACCTCTGTCCAAGTGGTAGGCTCTGTACCTCCATAAAGTGCTAGATAGGTGACATCAGATTCTTTTGAGGAAGCGTGCCAGTGCTCTGTACCTTTTTCACATCGAATCACATCACCGATTTTCATGCGAATCGCAGCCTTTCCTTTTTCTTGGTAATAGCCTTCGCCTTCAACAACAATCAACACCTGAACTGAACTGTGATAATGCCAGTCTAGAGTTGAATTTGCTTTAAAGGTGGCTTTGGTAATTCCATAAGGTAGTTCCTCATCCGCAGATAGTACTCCATTCAACCATGCTTCACCAATGTAATGGGTGTTGGGAGCTTTGAATCCTTCAGTTAGGTATGAGGATACCTTGTATTCGGATTGAGCAAAACTTAGGATAGGTAGAGCGAATAAGATGTAAAAGATTTTTTTCATAATGTATTGATTTAAAGGGCTAAAGGTATCGATTCTGATACCTCTTAAAATACCATTAATCAAGGTAAAGCTACCAATTTTAAGACAGCTCTAGTGACTCACCGATCTCTAGTAATTCTAGAGAAGCTCCATGATCAAGAAAGTGGTTTTTAGCTGCTTCGTGATCGATTTTGATCAATCCGAAAGTGTCGAAATGATATCCGAGTACTTTGGAGCATCCGAGTAATTTTGAAGCCTTGAGCGCCTCTTTATACCCCATGGTAAAATTATCTCCGACTGGGAGTACTGCGAGATCAATCTGATGAGATTCACCATAGAGTTTCATGTCATAGGTTAGTGCTGTATCACCAGCGATATAGACCGTGCCTTCAGAGCTAGAAAGAATAAAACCTCCAGGTTGACCACCGTATGAACCATCGGGGAAGCTAGAGCTATGGATGGCATTCACATATTGAAGGTCACCGAAATCGAAAGTCCAATTTCCGCCATGATTCATTGGGTGTCCTTTCAATCCGATTTTTTCAAAATGGCTCACGATTTCGAAGTTAGAGATAATCGTTGCTCCAGTTCGCTCCCCAATCGCTTGAACATCTAGGATATGGTCTTGATGTGCGTGAGTAATTAAAATGTAATCTGCTTGAAGCGTCTCAATATTAATGACTGAATTGACAGGGTTGCCCGTTATAAAGGGGTCTACGACAAGGTGTTTGCCGCCTACTTCAATGTGCAGGGATGCGTGTCCTAAAAAGGTAATTTTCATAAACGTCCAAGTTAATGTATAAAGTTAAAAGTAGGGTAAAGCATTCTTAAAACCGATGCGATTTTTATGTATGTTAGACGGATGGTAAACTCAGTTGTGATGAGGTATTTCACTAGTAAAGCATCTTTCATTTTATTGCTCGTCGTTCTGTCAATGGGTTCGATATGTGCACAAGAGTTTGATCTTTCTGTAAAAGAAAAGAATGAAATTCTCTCAGAGTTTAACGATTACTTATCGATTTCGAATGTTTCTGATGATGCTCTGGGTATTCAAAATAATCTAGATTTTCTGACCAGTTATTTAACCCGTCTTGACTTTGAGGTAAGTAAATGGGAAGTAAAAGAAACCCCTTATTTATACGCCAATTTGAATGTAGGGGCTGAGAAGACCCTGCTGATCTATCTTCAATTAGATGCCTTACCAGCTGACAGCTCTAATTGGGAGCAAAAAGATCCTTTTTCTCCTGTCTTAAAACATAAGATCGGTAGTGACTGGAAAGAAGTTGAAAAGGGTAGTGAGCCAATCGATTCTTTGGCATTATTTGCTCGTGGGGCTTCAGATTCTAAGGGCCCTGCTTTCTCACTACTATATGCATTAAAGCGTCTCCATCGTGAAGGAATTACTCCCGAGGTTAATATTAAAATCATTGGGGATACAGAGGAGGAGAAAGGCTCGAAAAATCTAACCTCGCTGCTGGCACTTAAATCTGAGGAACTTACAGCGGATGCGCTATTGATATTGGACGGAACAAGGTCTCTAGCAGACGTACCAACCCTAACCTTTGGTGCTAGAGGAATTGCGACAATGAAGCTCACGGTTTATGGGGCACCTTCAGAACTTCATAGCGGGCAGTATTCGGGGATTAGTCCGAATCCATGGTATCTCATGAACCAGCTTGTGGCATCTATGGTTGGAGATCATGAAGAAATCCTTATCAACGAATTTGATCCTTATAAAGAGTCGGCCATTGATCTTAGTTATTTTGAATCGTTAGATCTCGGAACCTTCGAACAACTTGAATCAAGACTAGAATCAAAGCTCTATACTGATCGCTTACACCCTCAACAGGTATATCAGCATCCTAGTTTAATTCTTCGAGGGATTTCTTCAAATACAGCTAACGTGAAGACGAGAATTCCTACTGAAGTTACCGCTGAATTTGAGTTAAGACTAACTCCTGAAACTCCTGCAGAACGACAATTTGATTTGATTCAAAAACATATTCGAGAGCAAGGTTATTTAATTCTTCCCCATCCGCCAACTAGAGCAGAGCACAAGGAGTACTTGAAATTGCTGACTATGGAAACCACCGTGGGTTCGGTGGCTTTTCGAACCCCGATTGATTCTAAATTTGGTGATTGGTTAGTGAGCGGAATTCAAAGGGGTTTAGGAAAGAACGAAGTCTTAAAGCTCAATACGACTGGTGGTTCTCAACCCATAGGTAAGTTTATTGATGCGCTTCAAATTGAAGGTATTGCATTGCGGATTCCTAATCCAGACGCGCAAATTCATGCATCTAATGAGAACATTCGTATGAAAAATCTGTTTGAAGGTATACGATCACTATTAGGGATACTTACGCAGTCTGATGATTTTTGACAACTTCTTAGTTTTTGCTTTTATCCCACTCTGCGTTTATCTCATTTTAAGAGTGGAAGCATCTTCGCGTTTAGAAAAATTTACCCGATGGGTACCAGCGATACTATTAGCTTATGTGATCCCTGCAATGGTAAATCCTGTTCTCTTAAAGATCTCTGAGGATCACCTGATTCATAGCCTAAGTAAAGAATATCTACTTCCACTGACTGTGCTTTGTGCAATGTCTTCGATATCTCTTAACGATATAAAAATTGTAGCGGGTAGGCCTCTGATCTATTTCTTATTGAGTTCAGCGATTATAGCGATATGCCCGGTCATACTGCTTTTATTATTTAGTTTGATTCCTGATTTTCATGAGTTTTTGATTGTGGATCAAGGCTATACTTCAACTCTGCCTGTAGTGGGTAGCTGGATAGGGGGGAGTAGTTCAATGCTTGTATTGAAAGAGTTGGCCGAAACTCCAGAGACTCTTTTTCTCAGCGTCTTAGTTCTTGACAATGTGATTGTAAATGTTTGGACACTTTTCCTTTTTCAATGGATCAAAAAGACACCGTGGTTGAATCAAAGATTTGGTCGAGAGGAAGTGGTCTTTAATGCTGAGGTTACTAATGAAAGGCAAAAGACGAACCTTTTCTGGAGTGTAACCACTATTGCATCTATTGTTGCACTGGCTTCCCTTTTCAACCTTTCTTTTCTTATCAAAATTATCTTATTCAGTCTTTTGGGAATGCTCTTGGCAAATGTCTTTCGGTTTTGGGATCATAAAACACTGCAGAAACTTAGCAAGCTGCTAATCATCGCAGTGATGAGTGTTTTAGGACTGAAACTTAACCTGAATTATCTTGAATTTAATCCACGGTTAATCACTTTTCTCAGCGCATGGATGATTCTTCAATTTGGACTTTCATTTTGGCTTGCCCTTCGAATGAATATTTCTCTAGTTTGGGTACCCCTAGCTTCTATGGCTAACGTCGGAGGGGTGTCTACCGCACCTGCAGTAGCCTCTGCCTATGATAAACGATTGATGCCACACGCTATTGTTTTAGCTATTGTGAGTATGGTTACAGGAACCTTTTGGGGTTTGATTACCCTGCAGTTAATCAGGTGGTTGATTCCTTTAGCTTAGTTCATCAATTTTTCTCATTCTGAATTTTATGATCCGACGAATCAGATCGATCGGTAGGTCTTTGTTGTTAGGTAATTGAATGCTTCCTTTTCCGGTTTTAAATGCGGTTAATTCTTCGGCGAATTCAATGTTAGTTTCGGGTAAAGCGTAGATCCCGATATGTTTTGACTGAATGCCTACGTAAAGAAGAATCTTGCCCTTATAAATGAAGGCGGGCATGTCATAGCTAATCTTTTCCTCCATATTTTTCGCAGAAGCGTACACTAAGTCTCTAATAATTTCGATTCGGGCTTTTTGAGGGGCTGAAGCTAACTCTATGTATTCTTCAACCGTTGTAGCTTTTGTTCTGTTGTACATTAGATCAATTAATCGGGATCACCCTGTTCGTTCATAACTCCACTTAATAAAATATGAGAAACCTCAGGTTTTTCTTTCATGCTTATCCATGTGATATGATCGAATGCATTTGGATCCTGGGCATTTTGACTTCCTCCCGTGGTAGCCAGAATTGTGAAGGATTGATCATTAATCTGTTGATATGAGAATGAATGTTCATGGCCACTAAAAACAGAATAATTTCTATCATTCATTTTTTGAATGATAGAATGAAAACGATCGTTATTAGTGTTTTTCCAAAGAGGCTTGTGCATGAAAAGAAAAGTCCACCGAACATCTTGGTATTGCTCTAAAACGTTTTCAAAATAGATTTGTTGATCTTCACTAATTGATCCAAACGATCTTTCAGGCATTTTATAGTATTCGGTTTCTTCAAACTTTCCCTCTTCCTCGCCAGAGAGAACTTTAATTGCATAATCCCTTGCCTGAAAAATTTCTTCAAATCTTTCTTCACTGAAATCCTCTGAATTCAGCATTAGGAATAGCACCTCCTTGTACGCGAAATGATAATAAGTCGGGCCGTATAAATCATTCCAAGATTTTACCATCTCAATGTTAGATAAGTCATGATTTCCCCCAACATAATAAAAAGGAGATTGTAATTCATTCAGTCTATTATTGAAGGTTTTCCACTGATTTTGTATTTCGGTAGAGTCCTTAATTCCCCCATCAATAAGGTCCCCAACACTTAGGGTGAGCTCTGGGTTGAGTCGATTAATTATTTGGACCGCTTTTTCAAAAATTCCAGGACGCTCTCCACCGTTTAAATCTGAAATTATTGCAAATGAAAAATCTTGTTGGTTGTGATGGTTTTCAACGGTTCGAATAGGTATTTTTTGTTCGTCTTGTTGACAGCTATAAACAATGATCGAAGTTAGAAAAGCTAAGAAACTGACTTTTAAGAATTGGTTACGGTTCATTTTAGCTTTTAATTATTGCTTGACGTTTTTAAAATATTCTCTTTGAATTTCGAGAGTTTGACTGTCATTTTTAACTGATTTAATTGCTGTTATCAGTTCATTCAATGTGTTATCAGTGATTAATTTCCCTAATTCTACTGATGCAAAACTTGCATCTCCGGCGTAGTGATTGGGATAGGAAGCATACCACCATATAGCGGTATAGAGTGTGCTAGGAAGTTTTAGCCTGTTTAAATTTTCACCTGATTCATCGGGACTCCTTTCTAGCTTTAGAAGTTCAGGTCTGAGATATTTTATTTCAGAAGCTTCTCTTTCACCTCCATGTTGGTCTGTTGCGAGCTCTGTCTTTCTAATTCTCATCATTTCATCTCGAACTTCTTTAGACATTCCAGGTTCAAAAAAATAGACTACATAATCTTTCTTTTTTTCTAGTTGATTTTGAATGAAATATCTGATCATTTGTGGATTCCCACCATGAGAATTAATGATGATAATTTTGTCAAATCCGTTTCTGGCTATTTCATCGGTGGTTGCTTCTAACAAATTCATCGTTAAGTCAGATGGTAACGAGAAAGTGCCATAATGCTGACGGGCCTCATTGACTTGACCATAGAAATAGTCTGGAAAAACGACAGCGTATTCCTCTTTCGTCGCTCTTTTCGCCCATTCTCTTGCCCTTATAAGATCTGAGCCTATTGGAACGCCAGGGCCGTGCTTTTCGAGTATGCCAATGGGAAGAATACAAGTGTTGTTAGATTTTTCTAAGGCTAAATCCCAATCTGAAGAGGTTAATTCATCCCATCTTGTAGGGATTTCTTGGCTTGTCAACCCAATAGGAATCAGGGCAAATATTATGAGAAGTAGTGTTCGCATTTTTCAAGAGCTTATTATTGGTACAATCGGTTCAAGTCTGCATTACACAAATCGAGCATTAGCTCGCTGATTTTATCCGTTAGGTCGTTAAAAAAGCGTTCACCTTTTTCTTTGGTTGATTTTTTTGGGTTACCAATGCCAGTATCTTCAGTCACCTCAGACCATCTTCTTTCTATCCAAGCCCATTTTTCTCTAATAGCCTTAATTCGATGTTGTTTCTCTTTTCCTAATCCCGATTGTTCTAAAGGCAAGACCAATTTGGGTTTTAGATGCATCATTATACTCGTCTCCATTTCATCCGCGTGATCACCCTCTTCCTCGAAATATGATTTCTTGTCTAGAACTTGAAAAAAGTTGCACAGGGTTAAGAGCATCTCCGGAAATTCAGCTCCTAATTCTCTAAGAACCGGTTTGAAATCATTGCCACCGTGAGCGTTGATGAGTAAAAGTTTTTTCACTCCTTGACGATTTAGAACCGTAAGGATATCTCGCATGATCACCAACTGGGTACTAGGGTTTAGGTTGATGTCTAAATAAATGTCTCTTTGACCCGTATTAACACCGAAGGGAATAGGGGGTAGTACAATAACTTTACCGCCCTTTTCATAGGCTTTACGAGCAGACTCTGTACTAATGGCGTCTGCTTCATAGACATCGGTCCCATAAGGTAAATGATAGTTGTGCGCTTCTGTAGCACCCCAAGACATTACTGCAAGATCGTGCCTGTCTGTCGATAGATTCTTCCAGTTATTCTCAATTAAAAGGTAAGGTCGCATACCCTCAAGTTACAAGAATTGCGCTTACGCTTTTAAAAATTAACAACTTGGCCATTTTCTCTCAGCAATTAAGTAATATTTTTTGTCTAGCTTGGAGTGAATAAAAAGTCAAGCATTGAATATGAAGCAGCTGTTATTTATCGCCGTATTACTTGTTGGATATGCCGCTCAGGCTCAGAACGCCCCTGCGTCCCATGGGGATGGAAAACAAATGATCCATCATGTGTATTTTACCCTTAAGAATCCAGATTCTGTGCAAGACAAGCAACTACTCAAAGAGGGATTACAGTCGTTGGCAGCGATAGAGGAGGTCAGGCACCTTATTATAGGCGAGCCAGCTCCTACATTTGATCGAGAAGTTATTGCTAGTGATTGGCACGTCTCAGAGGTCATTTATTTCGATAGCGTGGTTGATCAAGACGCTTATCAAGTAGACCCTGTACACCAATTATTTGTAACCAACTATGGTCATCTTTGGAGTAAGGTGGTGGTGTATGATATTCTTGTAGATTAGGAATTCAGATTATAATTTATCTAGTAATTAATTGATACTAATGAAAAATAATGTGCAGTGCGATTAAGCTGAATAGAAGTAACCACCCGAAATATCGAACTTTGTTGTTCGCTCCATAAAATAAGGCTATCAAATTTGAGAGTCTGAAACTGCTTGATGTAATCGCTATATAAAGCCCTGCAATAATTACATAGAAGGCTCTAACAAAGTAATTCAAATCAGGATAAAAGTTCTGTAAGAAAATATTTAAGGGTACGGTTAAAATAAAAGCCCATAATATCCATTTTCGATTCGGTTTATAAAGTGTTACAGCACTGCAAATCAACACTACGATTCCACAATTGATATAATATCTCAAGTTATTCAGGGTATGAGTGAACGCTGAACTAGGATCGTTGAATTTCAAGTACAGCAATATAAATCCTGTTATTAGTGCACTACCTAAACTGAATAAAATAGCATTTCGTCCAGCATTGATTTTTTCAGTGTCTGTTGCTCTTTTGTTGATGTATTTTGAGTAGATATCAGTAGACCAAAGTGTTCCCAAAGAATTAAAAGTAGAATCTACAGTGCTCATCAATGAGGCAAATAAACCGCATAAGATGATTCCTTTTAAGCCTACTGGTAAAAAGGTTTTTATCATATATGGAAATGCGAGATCCGGCTCTGTTAAAGAATCACCAAGTTCGCCGTAAAGAGCGATACCTGGGATGATAATAATTATCGCCATGATATATTTGATAAACCCACCGGCAATGAGTCCTACTTGCGCATGCGTGATGTTTTTCGCGGCTAATGCCCGCTGCATGATCGTTTGGTTAGCACACCAATAGTTAATATTCAGGAAGAATAAACCAAATAAGTGAGTCCAGGGAAGGGTTGGGTGATCAGAAGATAAATGGAGATGCATCTTCTCGGGAGTTTTGATATATAATTGTTCCCAACCACCCAAATTTTTTATTGAAACAAAGCAAACAACGGCTCCTCCTAGAATCAAGATTACAAATTGGATGATATCCGTTTTCACAACGGCATTAAGACCTCCGAGGTAGGTATAAATCGCTGAAAAGACACCTAATATTGCAATCAAGATACCTATTCGTGTTACTCGATTTTCGTGAAGTATCGATAACTGTTCTTCAAATACTAAATCGGCTGCATAAGCTCCCCAGAAAAGAGCTGCGCCGAGTGTAATAGTAGAGAATAATAGCATATTAACTACAGAATATACCACAGCTATTCGCTGTCCTAATTTTTTAGAAATGAATTGGGTAATTGTTATTATTTTTTCTTTCAGAAAAAGGGGAACAAATACGAATGTGCCGAGCAAGATTCCTTGTACGGCGTTAATCTCAAGATTAGCTTGAGCTAAGCCGTATAAATAGGCAGATCCCATCATTCCTAAGAACTGATACCCTTGTACGTTTGTCGCAATTGTTGATAATGCAACTGAATACCAGCGAAGATTTCTAGAACTCAGGAAATACGCGTCTGCTGTACTATTAGAATCTGTTTTCCCTTGAAGGGCAACAAACATTATTATCGAGAAATACGCTAAAACCAGAAGAAAGTCTATCATTTGTTAAAATCGATTTCCCGCACCTAATGGTGTGTTAGGAATATCATGAGGTATTCTATTTAAAAGCGTTGGTAGCGATATATTGTTCAGTCTTGGCAAGACGTATTTTGCAAAGAGTTCGCATTCTTGTTTGTGTGGATACCCTGATAAGATGAACGAACTTATTCCCATTTCCATATATCGCTTGAGTTTTTGATACACTTGGTCTGGATTTCCAACTATAGCCGCACCACATCCTGATCTGGCAAAACCAATTCCTGTCCAAAGATTAGCCTCTACATAATGTTCTGAGTCAGATTCATCGCGTAATTGAGATTGTTTGCTAACCCCTAAAGACTTCGAATCTTGAGACCTATTGCGAATATTATCTCCCAGGTCTAAATCCAACTTTGAGAGTAATTTTTTTGCATATTCACGGGCTTCTTTTTCTGTTTCCCTCACAATAACATGAATGCGAAGGCCGAATAAAACCTTTCGATTATACTTCAAAGCCTTCTCTTTCATTGTCGCCATTACCTTTTGCAGACCGGTTTCTTTATCAGGCCACATTAGATACACATCGCAATGTTCTGCGCATAATTCAAGGCCTTGTGGTGAGTATCCTCCGAAATAAAGAAGCGGCCCGCCATTTTGTTGATACGGCTTAACAGGAAGGGTGGGCAAGTCGAACTCGTAATATTTTCCTTTGAATTCGATTCTATCTTGACTCCACGCCTGCTTAAGAATTTCGATGACCTCTTTAGATCTAGAATAGCGTTCTTCAGATGAAAGATAAGTTCCTGGCAAATCAGATGAGATAATATTTAGTGTTAATCTGCCATTTAGCATATGATCTAGTGTTGCTATTGTTCGAGCTAGCATTGGGGGATGAACTTCACCGCAACGTATAGCTGCTAGAAAATTAATTTGATCGGTTATTGGAGCCATCCCTGCAACAAACGATAAAGTATCTTGACCAACTTGATAAGAAGAGGGACAAAGTATGTTACGATATCCTAAATGATCAGCGGTTTTTACAATCTGAGATGTGTTTTGCCAATTGCTTTTATAAAGCGGATTCCTATTTCCTAAGAAGTCATCGTCACCATCGCAGATCGGAGCAAACCAGGCTATCTCAGCTCCGCTTTTATCGGATGTATAACTCATTTGAAGTTCCGTAATTTTCTAATTAAAAATAAAAAAAACGGTTACACTATTGAAGTGCAACCGTTTTCAAATTACATTCTTGTCTTTATCTTCTTACATATCCTCCAATGGATTCTCGATATTCGATATCAAAACCATTTTCCAAAGCAAAGTTTTTAAACTGATCACTGGCATCTCCTATAGTTATAAAAGATGTAATCTCGAATATTTCAAAAAATCGGTTAAAATTAGGTCCGTTGATAAAATCTATACCATGTTGAATACCATCTTGACTGTTTAGATACCTTTCAATTAATGTAACTTTTTGACCATCCTCAGAGATATAGTATCCATATACAATTGAAGGTTCTCTTTCAACAATAAATTCAGACAGGTATTGTGTGAACTTCTCAACCTCCTCTATCGAATTTCCTTTAGTGTCGAGTTCAAGAATAAAGGTTAATTCCTCTGAATTTTTATTTTCAAGAACTTTTAGCTCCTTATTTGAAGGATTACACCCAAAAATCGAAACTGTCAGTAACGTGATTAATACCTTGTTGATGAACTTTATTTTGTGTTTCATCGAGTAAATCATTTAGGGGATTTTACGAAACCGTTCATGGCTACGATTTTTCCGTTTTCTAATCTGAAGGCATCCATCCAATCTACCTTTTGAAGGTTACCATCAGGGGTTTCTATGTCTGCTTGATCCCACATTAAAACCCATTCATGGCCGTTTTCACCTACCACAGAGATACTAACACCTACTGAATAATTTTTTAAGGTGATTTGGGTAAAATTGGTTTCCATAAAGTCTAATAGTGCTGATTTACCTTCAATAGTTGCCCCATCTTCCATATAAAAAATAGCATCATCAGTTAAGAATTCTCCGACCATTTCGAAGTCTTTTGAGATTATACCTTGATGCATTTTCTCCACTATTAAAATGTTTTCGGGATCTCCAATTTTGAAATTATCGGTGTAAGTGGGTTTAAACTGTTTATTTACCGTTGCTGGTTCAGACTTTGTTTGTTCAGTTTCCTTATTTGTACACGAGATAAACGCACCTAGAAATGCGAGTAAAAGAATTTTTTTCATTTTGTTATGTTTTAGGTTTGAATTATTTGCCATTCTGAATAGGGTCAGAGCCGGGTATGAGCGTGTTAAGTATAAAATAGACTGGGCAAAACTTAGTTAAGGGGCTTATAATTTGAAGAGCTGCAACCCCAATCGCGATCCATAAAAATGCAAAATTTGACGTGTAGAAAGTTAATCCTACACTGATTAGATATAAGACACCTACTATTGAATCATGTACTCTCACTTTTAAAATATTTTTTTCCATTGTTTAGTTATTTATTAGTTAACCTGCAAAGATGTATGCACAGCCTTTGTTTTGAGCACGACCTAGTGCCCATACCCCTGATGGGACGAGTTTGATACCTGGTAAAATACCGTCCACCATTTCCTGATAAACTTCATCAGGATCTAGATTCATCTTTGCTGCGACTGCTGAGCCATAAACTTTAGTGGCTAAATCACAAACGCAAAAAAGAGATCCTCTTTTTTGAAGATCTTTTATGCCTTGAATAGGAGGTAAGGGCATATCCCCTTCTTGTGGTTCATAAACCGTATTTCTTAGAGAAGGTTCCCCGGTCTTGTTATCATTAAATGAAACCAGTTCACCGAGTTTAAATTTTTCCCATACCGCAGAGTTGAAAGCAAACACAATTCCTGAATGACGTAATACTGTCATAGCCGTCATTTCGCTGTCACTTACGCCTACAGAGTTGTTAGATTGCAAGAAGGCCCAATTCCAAACAATGGGCAAGGTATTGTGTGGTTGACTTCCATCATAAACCACTCGTTGTTCACCTCTAATATTATTGAACCATTCTGTGAGTTCCTCATTGTTGATTAGCACACCAACTTGAACCTCCTTCAGATTTTCAAAGTCATTGAGAAAGTTGGGAAAAGCTGTTGCTCCCACCCCTAAGGCGAGAGTTGAAAAGAAATTTCTTCTGTATATTTTCATAATCTTAGGTTCAATCTTTAATAGGAGCTACTTTGAACTTCATTGTCTTAGCTACAAAGTCAACCTCACCGCTAACTATATTAAAAACCCCATTGGTCGCATCGTTGTCTAAGGAGTACATTTTAAAAACTTTACCTTCTTTTTTCCACAGACCTTGAAGTGATCCGTTAACTACTTTCTCGCCAATTTGGGTCCATGCGAATCCGGTAAATTCTCCTTGCCCTTCAGCATCGAAATAGTTAGTGAAAGAGTAAGACAAATAGGCCTTACCATAAGGGCCAGCGTCTCCTGATGCTGCGATTTGCCAATTTTTTCCGTCAGTTGTCATCGCCGAGTCAATGACAAAATCTGCATTAAAAGTTTCACCCCAAGTAATGTCTTGGGCAAAGGTTAATCCGCAACTCATTACGAATAAAAAAAAGATGTTTTTCATTATAATTGGATTTAGGTATGTCTCTAATATAAGTTGTATTTTGCAATAAACAACCTTTAATTATGAAGAAAATTTACGCCACCTTACTATGCGCATTCATACTAATTAGTTGTGATTTTGCTACTAGTGACGATCAAACAGTTACCGAAGAAGAAGTGATGAATGTTTTTAATGACATGTTCTATGCACTCGACAACGACCTTGATAGTTTTGCGAATTATGTAACGGATGATTTTTTAATCTATGAGATTGGAAGAACGTTTGATCTAGAAGAATTTCTTGAGTTCGTGAAAGGGTTTGGGGAATTTGAATCAAACCGAACATTTAAGAATTTTAGAGTTGATTTAGATAAAAATTCTGCACACGTTTCTCTTGAACACACTGGTGAATTTACTTTCGAATCACCAACACCAGAGGGAGATACTTATTTGTACTATGAGTGGTTAGAAAGTGCTTATCTAGTAAAAGAAAATGGGAAATTAAAATTTAAATTTTATTTCTCTCAACAAGTGAATTAGACTAACTTCTTGGTAGATTACAAGAAATTAAAATGATACCCAGCAAGAAATTCACTGTCTTCTGCTTACTATTTCTGTCATCTTTTTGGATGACCTTTTCGCAAATAGATACTCTAAATGTCTTTAGTCGAGTCATGCAAAAGACGATTCCTAATATCGTGGTGACTCCAGAAAATTATTCCTCAACTGATTATAAGCGACCTGTTTTATTTTTACTACATGGAGCTGGTGGCGACTTTTCGGATTGGGTTACCAAAGCACCAATCATTAGAAAACTTTCTGATGATCTAGATTTCATAATCGTTTGTCCTGATGGTGGAGATACAAGTTGGTATTTTGACAGTCCGATTGATCAGAATATGCAATATGAAACTTATATCGCAGAGGAGCTGGTCGATGCCGTAGAGAAGAATTACTCAGTTTCATCTGAAAAGAAACAGCGGGCAATCACTGGCTTAAGTATGGGTGGCCATGGAGCATTATACCTGGCATTCAAACATCAAGACGTCTGGGGTGCAGCGGGTTCAATGAGTGGTGGGGTAGATATCCGTTCCTTTCCAGATAACTGGAATATTGCTAAACGACTTGGTCCTATTTCTGAAAATAAAACTTTGTGGGATGACAATGCGGTGATTAATATGCTTGATCTTATTGGTGAAGATCTCAATTTAATTATTGATTGTGGTTATGATGATTTTTTCTTCAACGATAATAAAAGGATACATCAAGAACTTCTCAAGAAAGGGGTAGATCACGTTTATATTGAACGGCCAGGAGCTCATAACTGGGACTATTGGAGAAATGCAATAAACTACCAGCTCATGTATTTTAAAGACTTCTTTGAGAGAAACTAATTACTATATTAAACAAACCTTAACCAATAAATATTCAATATGGATGCATTAACTATTTTTTTTACCGTTGGTAGTACTATAACAATTGCAATAGCTGCTTACGGGGCGATTAAAATGAATCGTAGAAATTTACTTTTAGGTACTTTTTTATATTCTCTTCTCCCTGTGTTGGGAGAATCTAATCAGTTTCATCTAACCGGTGATTATGGAAATCTTATTACCGCCGCCGCATTTTTATGTGCAGCAATTGTAAGTTTTCCGAATAAGATCTCTTACACTTCAGAGAATCAAGCTGCGGTCAAATTGGCTCAAAAAATAGGGCTCTCAATTATGATTCTAAATATCCTGCAAGGATATATTATTCTGCAGATAAGAACAGATGTTCCTGACCTTTACGGTTATGCACATTTTGCTTTAGCCTTGATTTTTATTTACATGATTGTAAAATCACGAAGTGCTAATTTTAAAATGAATTAGGTTCTTTATACCAGTTAAACCAAGACACCCTCCATCTGGAGGGTGTCTTATTTTACATAAGCAGTAATGACTTAAGGCAACCTAAAAAGGTCTTCTACCTTGCAGTTCAAGGTTTTCGAAATCTTCAATGCTAACACGGTCGAGGGTACATAAACCCCATTTTCGATGGCATTGATACTCTTTCTAGACACCTCGGCTTGCACCGAAAGTTCTTCTTGTGTGAGACCTGCAAGCTTTCTAAGTTCTGCGAGATTATTAAGGAGTTTTTGATGGTCCTTACCCATTCTTACTTCTTTTCGAATTTATCTACCGCATCGGTAAGTTCTTTCTCGGTGTTTGGATATAAATATCCTGCAATCATTGTACCTACTCCGATGAGTCCGACTAAAGATCCGACGCCTTTAAGGATGCTTCCCAAGAAAAAGTAGCCTAAGAAAAATAGCCCTATTCCAGCGAAGATGGTAATTACGCCACCTCGACGATAGTCTATCGGTTCCTTTTTTCGCTCGTCGAAAATTTGTAAAAGCTCTTCTAGTTTTGAAGGGTCGTTGAGGTGCTTAGAGATTTCTACTACCGCTTCTCGTTTTCCCTTAGCATCATAGTACTGCCAGATAAATACGGCAATTGGGAGGATGATTCCGGTGAGCATACCAATAACTGGTATAATTAGTTCTGCGTTCATGGTGTTTGTTTATTTAATGTAACGCAAACGTAACATTTTTATTTGAATTGAGAAGTAAAGGTTACAAAATTATTTTTCTGTAAGCTTTTTGAAATTTTTCATGGCCTCACTTGGAGCGATTGAAAATTCAGAGTTTTCCCAATAATCGGTAGGGTAAGAGCTGAGTTCGTCTAGGACACTAGTACTCCTGGTGTCAATTTCTGAAGCAGTATTTTCGGATAAAATATAGGTGTATTCTTCAGTTTGGTTGAGACCAAAAGAAATATCTAGATCTACATAATTTACCCTTCGACCTCCAATGAAAGCCTTTCTTTTCTCAATAAATGAGAGAGGGCGATTGACGCTTACCTTAGTATCTTGTTCGAGTCGACCAAAGTAGTGAAGATAGCTACCGTCATCGAATTTCTTATACAAGAATTGGCCCTGCACTCTTGGCTCTAAGTATTCGAAGCCAAGAAGTTTTACTGATTTAATAGGCTTAGTATTGATGAACTTGAATTGTACTAAAGCTTTGTCTTTTTCATTAATCCAAAGTTCCCCATAGAATTGAGCTTTCGATTTTTCTTTGAAAGCAATCACGTGAACCCATTGATCTTTATAGTAGGTGTAGTCGATGATTTGAAAATCAAAGCGTTTTGGTTTTTTAAAAACCCCAACTACCGGATCTGAATTATACGGTTGATATCTATTAAATTCAGTTAATCGCTGATAGCCTATGGCGGACGCTACTCGGTGCCTTTCAGCAATATCAATACTTTCACCAACAATTGAATCTTTTGTAGGGCGCAACTCATCAAGGTCAATGTCATCTTCCTCTATCTTTCCTCCAAATATGCCAGACTTTACCTTGAAGTAATTCCCTTTACTCAAGCTTTCCTCAATTTTTTCTAAGAAGAACTCTGATATATTTTTCGCATCGATTTTACTTGATTCTTCTTCTAATTGAAATCCACGAAGTAGTCGTGCTGATTCTCCTAGACTGTCCTGCTGGGTTAATCGGTAAAGGGCTTCAGAATGTAATGAAGATTGTTTCGGTATGCTTTGAGTGATTTGATTAATAAATTCATTGCTAATCTGCTCAACGGTTGATTTCTTGAGGTCAAGATTTAAATCGACTTCGTTTAGCTCTGAGTGACGCAGAAAATAAGTAAGCTCTTGCTCTTTGTGTTGTGGCGAAGACTCCATTACCTTTTTTGCCGCTAACACCAGCTCGTAAGCAGATAAATTACTTGTGCCAACAATGACTTCATCGAGTAAAATAGGTTTTTGCCCAAGATCTAAGGTGTCTGCTTGTAGTACGAGAGGGGATGTTGACTGTTGAGACCAACTAAGGGGTGAAATAGTAAAAAGAAGAATTGAAAGGTATCTCATTAACTATAGGACGTTTCAAATCCTGTAATGTTACCGTAGGTTATAAATTGCCTAAGTAAGCATTTAATGTTTTCATCTTATCTGTTAATCGATTAATAGATGCCGCGTACCGAATATCCCAAGCGTTTAAATTTTCTTTTTTCTTTAATGCCACCTCATATTCTATTCCGGGTAGCATCCACGAGGCATAGCCGCTAAAAGGATCTGTTGACGCATAAAGAGAACGATACCAGGCTCCATAATCCATTCCTTTTTCTTCAATGAAACTTTTTTCTAGGGCAATGAGTTGAGTATTGATTTGCTTTATTGTCTTTTTGTTAAGCTCTCGATTTTTCATTTTTTGCAGTTGAACCGTCAATTCTTTAGCTGCCTTTTCTAGAGATTCAATAGCAGGTATTGCTGTAGTAAATCCTTCAAAACTTGGATGATAAGCGTTCACCTTTTTCGTTGCTGAAGAAAAGTGGAGCTTAAGGTCGGTTGGGTAGCGCATTAGATCATAATCTACGATGGAGCGGTTAGACAATCTTAATGCCATGAGACCTGCTAAGTGTTCGATAGTTGGGCCCATTTGAAACTCGGGATCAACAAAGGTTGAGTAGTAGTGAAAGCTATCGTAGTTTGAGTGATATGCCGTGGGGCCGCCAGCGCCTCCGCTAAGAGAAGGAACACCGACATGCATATAAAATGCAATATGATCTGATCCGCCCCCAAGATTACCTATAGAGGGTTCTTCTTTACCTTTACTCCAGAATTCAAATAAGGATTGATCGCTGTACGGATAGTCAACCGATTTTGACGCATCAGTGATTAATCGTTTCAAGGTAGGAGAGGCAGAAGCCCCAAAGTTTTTACCTGAAACACCCCCGTCAAAGTTCATATAAGCAACGGCTTTCGCTTCTAATTCTTCACTTAGTTGTTCGACCCATTCTGAAGACCCAATTACTCCATGTTCCTCTGCGTCCCAATGGGCAATCATAATCGATCTTTTAGGTTGGTATCCTTGTTTTGCTAATTTCCCGAGGCTTTCGCTTAAACTAAGCAGCATAGCTGTACCACTATTGGGGTCGGTCGCTCCAAAACCCCAAGCATCGAAATGACAGCCAAGAATAATCCATTCGTCAGGAAATTCAGAACCTTCTAGGGTTCCAACAATATTTGCAACTCTTGTAAAATTAATAGGCTGGTCTACCTTGATTCTCACTTTAAGATTTGACCCACCTTCAAGACGATAGGTGAAAGGTAATCCGCCTTGCCAGGCAACCGGTACCGGAGCACCTTTCATTTGACGCATTATTTTTTGGGCCTCTCCGTGGGCAATTGGTAAAACTGGGATGGTATGTAAACCAACTTCTGTCGGATCAAGTCTTTTTACCTTCTTCTTACCATCGAGAGGAAGTGCGGGTTCGTAAGGGGTTAATGGATCTCCGGTAAAATCTACGGTAAGTAAGGAACCTCTTTGAATGGTAGAGGAATTAAAATAAGGACCTTCAGGATACTCCAAACCACGTGCATATCCATTGTCTTTTGGATCTGAATATATAATCAGTCCTGCAGCTCCGTTAGCCTCTGCGAATTTGGCTTTATACCCTCTAAAGTTTCCTCCATAACGGGCAAGAGCAATTTTTCCCTCTAATGAAATTCCGAGGGTTTTTAGCGTCTCATAATCTTCACGAGTTCCGTAATTCACATATACTATTTCAGAAGTAAAATCCCCACTTCCTGAGAAGGAGTTCCAGCCTTTCCATAATAATTCGTCAGAGGAAAAAGGATCCTCTTCGAGGATGTTTTCTTGTTGGGTCAAGGTTTCGCGAATAGGAGTTACGATCTCAATGAATGACTCTCCAGGAGAAGAAGGTAGAAACACATCATAGGGGTAGGCCTTTACCTTAAATCCGGCACCTTCCATTACCGAAGACATATAGTTTTGAACCGCTTCATTTGTTTCACTACCTGCAACGTGAGGCCGCTCGGTAAGTTTTTGAAGATGAGTTTTAAAGCGACTTTTATCAATAGAAATTTTAAACGCCTCTTCAATTTTAGATAGGCTAACTTCCTGGGCATTTAAGTTTGCCGTAAGTATGAGCGTGATTAGTATAGATAGTTTTTTCATTTTAGTTCAGATTCCAATTCTTTAGGTGGTGATTTTTAGGAGCCGTCTTTTTTAAACGCTCTGTAATTTTTGGTAAATACATGGTATTATAACGAAGACGAGAAATGTGATTGGGGTTTTCCTGATCTCCGTTCCAACAATGCTCTGCTCCATCCCCATAATCTACCTCACCATCGTAATAGGGATCAGTGGTAGATTCTAGAAAGTCTTCAGTTAGTTTAACGGCGTTATTTAGATAATAATTATCCATATCGCCACAGTATAAGAATATTTTTCCTTCAAGATCGGGGCCGAGTTTATCCCAGTCTCGTTCCATAATATGTCGAAGATCATAGTTTTCTTTCCAATAGTTTGCTACTTCATGATCGATTTCTCCACTGTACTTGTCCCATATAGGTTTTGGATATCCATCCTCGCCAGCCGGAGAATAAACGGCTTGCCAAATATCCCACTGATCGCCTGAACGTCCATGAGTGCCTAGAGCGAGCTCGCGATGATTCATGTCTTTTAGACTCGACTTTAACATTCCTTTTCCATCTCTCATCCCAGGTCTAAGCGTTTTCCTGAAAGCCCCATCTGAATAATAGGCATTCTGATCTTCATATAGGTTAACGGCCGTATAGGCACGAAAATCAATGGGGTCGGGGCAGGCAGCAAATGCTCCATTGTATTCTTTAGGGTAAAATACCTGAACGGCTAGTGCCTCCCATCCGCCCGTAGAGCCTCCGTAAACGAAACGACCCCAGCCTTCTCCGACACCATTATACAATTCTTCGATGTGAGGGATAAGTTCATAAGTAATGGCATCACCGTATGGGCCTAAATTCGAAGAGTTAACCGCATACGAATCATCATAATAAGGGTTTTGATGTTGGATTTCAATGGCAATAAAGCGCGGAAAGTTTGGTGAGATCCATTGCTGGTAGAGATCAAAAGCTTCTTTTTGTTGAATGTACTCGTAACCAGTTATTCCAAAGCGACTATTGTAAATGCCATCCTCAGGGCTGGCAGTTGGGGGCTCTGTTCTAAAACTTCCAAAAGTTTTAGGAAAGTGTCCGTGAAAGATCATAAGAGGATATTCGATATCACCCTCTGGATTAAAATTATGAGGCACCAAGACATTCGCCTGTAGGTACATAGGTCGTCCCCAAAATTCTGACAATAATTTACTCTGTATTTTAATGTGTTTGATGTACTCTGAATCTACTTCAGGCTCTATTGGAGGGATTTCTTCAGTGATATTTAATGTAATCGAAGAGCTATTTCCTAAACTCACTTGAATCGGTTTGCTGTAGATATTCTTTGGGCTTAAATTCCAATGTTGACCTTCACCTTGATCCATCGGAAGCTTAACCGTATAACCCGTTGATAAATCGAACGTTTCGTATTTATGTAATAGTGCTTGTATCGCATATTCTCCAGCTGGAATTTCTCCTACCGAACCCACGGGATAAGCGAAGGTGTCAGGGTCTATCGTGATAGTTTCACCTGGCATCCAATTTTCAACATCAACGCCAAAAACGATCCCCGTTTGATCAGAATCATTGATTTGGAATCGTGGCTCTCGATCAGACTCTGTGCCAATTAAGACTAGTAGTCTACCATCAAACCCTTCTTCTCCCAAAGCAGAATCATAGGAAATGCTAAAAAGTTGCGGTTTGCTTTTACAGCTTGAAAGGGAACTTACGGCAACAAGTAAAACAAGGAGGTTTCGGATTGATTTCATGAATGGTTAGAATTTATTGTTTAGGTTAATTGATAATCGATATTCCTTTTTGTTCTAAACCGATCAGAAAATTAGATAGTTTACCTTGAAGTTGATTTAATTTCAAAAGATCTTTCTCTAGTAGCTTTTTTGCTTGATCTAGTGATCTTTGATGTAATGGGGTAGGCCCATAGGTAGTAGAAAATCCTCTAGATGCCATGCCTATATTACTAGATGTTGTTTGTTTATCCTTTTCACCTACCTCGTTACGGGATGGACTAACTCCTGATTGTTTTTTCAAATCTGCCAAATCGATCTTTAATTCTTGCAGATGTTGAAGGTCTTCTAGGTAATTAAGTAAACGTGCACCGTTTTTTGAAATTGTATTGATTTGCTCTTCAGCGATTTTAAGGCCTTGACTGAATCTCATAAAGTCTACTGCAACATTGTTATAATCCAATCGAAATTTCTCATATGTATTATAATCAATTCCTTCAAGTACACCATTTCGAATTGACTTTACATCGAATTCAACTTCTTCAGATCTTGCAAGAACCTCTCCACCTTTTTCAACAATAAGTGACGCTGTATAGGTGCCTGGTTTCACCATAGGGCCTGTTTCTGAAACTCTCACTTCTTTATCAAGTATTAGAGGTGTACTATTAGAATGACGTAGATCCCAGGCTAATCGATGGCTTCCTTTCTCAGCTTTTTTGCTAATTTTTCGAATCAGATTTCCTTGTTGGTCTTTGATTAAAATCCAAGTAAGTACTTCAGGCTCTAAAAGTTCTTCATCTAATTTGTCGTAACCAACAAAAGGTATTGATGTATTTTGCTTATTAAGTTCCTTTTCATTTTGCTGACGTGAGTCTTTTTTTGATTTGTAATCTTCAGCAAGGTAATAGGTAAATACAGCTCCAAACGCAGGATTCTCCGCGACATAAAAATCTGCACCAGTATTTCCTAAATTATTTCTCGGAATAAACCATTTAGCTGGTCTTGTTTGAAATAATATAGCAGGCGAATTTAAATCTCTTAGTTTTAACTCTCGAAGAGGACTATAATCATCTAAAACATAAAAGCCTCTACCAAAAGAAGCAGCAACAAGATCGTTTTCTCTTCTCTGGATAGTTATATCTCTAAACGCCATATTTGGTGTTCCTTGAAGTTTGTGCCATGACCCCCCACCGTTAAGCGAAGTATAAATACCAAATTCGGTTGCTATGAATAGTAAATTTGGATCAATGTGATCTTGAACTATACGCCAAAGTAGAGTGCGATCAGGTAAGTTAGCGCTTATAGATTTCCAACTTTTCCCTTTATCTGTGCTTTTATATACGTAGGGGTTGAAATCTCCTTCCTTATGGTTATCAAGTACAACATATACTATATTTTCATTATGAAGGTCAGCTTTAATATCATTTACAAAGCTGCGTTCTGGAAGACCGAGTTTAGTAACGGGTATTGATTTCCAGTCCGCCCCACCATTATCTGTGACTTGAATAAATCCGTCATCTGTTCCTACATAAATTAATCCTTCCTTAACTGGAGATTCACTTATAGATGTAATTGTATTATAGTTAGACATTGCCATTACATCCCACGCATTGTCCCAAGATTGCTGGCGGCCCATGATGGGAAGGTTTAAACGTTCCTCATTACGGGTTAAATCGCCAGAGATTGGAGCCCAGTCGTTCCCTCTAGATTCAGATTTCCATACACGATAGGATGCAAAATATAATCGAGCAGGATTATGAGGTGAAACTAAAATTGGTGCATCCCAATTGAATCGTTCATGAGGATCACCTATAAATGCCTGGGGTTGAATGGCTAAAGGTTCACCAGTAGTTAAATCAATACGATGAAGACCGCCCTGTTGCGTTTCAGCATAAATAATATCGTTGAATTCTGGATCTGTTGCTGATTGATGACCATCAGCGAATAATGTCTTATACCAATGTTTATTGCTAATACCTTGTGCTTCATCTGTTGCAGAAGGACCACCAGCAGACCCATTATCTTGAGTACCTCCAAAAACATGATAAAAAGGTTCAGCATTATTCACAGCTACTTTATAGAATTGTGTTAATGGTAAATTTTTAATGTAGCTCCAATTCTCGGCTAGGTCGAAACTTTCGTAGATTCCTGCATCAGTTCCTATCATCAGGTAATTCGGATCATTTTTCTTAAATGCGATGGCATGGTTGTCAGAGTGTTTCTTTTCTTCTTTCAATTCAGTAAAGGTTCTACCTCCATCCTCAGAGGTGAGTACCCTAACGTTCATAAGGTATAATCGATCAAATTTATGGGGACTGGCATAAAGCTCTTGGTAGTAATGAGGCCCTGTTCCTCCAGACACTGTATTTGACATTTTTTTCCATGAAGCACCCCGGTCATCAGATCGATAAATTGCTCCACTTTTACGGTCTAGTTCGATAGCTGCATAGAGCACATCAGGATTTTGAGGAGAAATTGCTAACCCTATTTTTCCCAAGTTAGAAGTTGGAAGCCCTTTAGTCAATTTAGTCCAAGTTTCACCTCCATCTGTTGATTTGTGTAAACCTGAACCAGGACCGCCACCCATCAAAGCAGCAACAGTTCTGTGCCTATCCCAAGTAGCTGCGTAAAGAATATTAGCATCTCTAGGGTCGATAACTAATTCTGTTGCGCCTGTCCATTCTGAATTTCCAAGTACACGTTTCCAGGTTTTTCCACCATCTACAGTTTTGAAGACCCCTCGTTCACCACCTTTATTCCAGAGAGGTCCCTGAGCAGCAACCCATACTGTATCTGGGTCTGAAGGGTGAATTACGATTTTTGAGATGTGTTCAGAGGTTTTTAGGCCCATGTTTTTCCAGGTATCACCTCCATCTTCTGATTTGTAGATACCATCCCCATAAGCTACATGTCGACCCCCTACATTTTCTCCAGTTCCTACCCAAATTACATTATTATTGGTCGGGTCAATAGTCACACAACCTGTAGAATAGGAATTCTGTTCATCAAACAAAGGTTTCCAAGTAGTGCCTGCATTATTAGTTTTCCAAACACCTCCAGATCCTACTGCTACATACCAGAGATTCTCATTATTCGGATCAATAGCAATATCAGCTATTCGTCCCGAAAGAAATGCAGGTCCAATATTTCTAAATTTTAAAGCATCTAAGGAGAATTCCTTGTTTCCTACGTCCTTTTTTCTTTGGGCATTTAAGGGACTTATAACGAATAGACTGGCTAGTAGGAGAACTATGATAGATGTATTTCTCATGTTGAAAAGTGTTTTTATATTATTATTATTTAAACAGTTAGGGTGTCTAATCTGGTTTTATGGTAGGATATCGAACTCCGAGTTGCTCTAAATAAGACTTGTACTTTTTCTCGTTGTAGAAAAACTTTTTTAATTCTGGTCGATAGTGGTTATCAATTTCTTTATTTAAATAAATAGGTGCTACTGTTGTCGCTTCGATCATCGGTTTGTACTTGGTTTCTTTAGTTTGTTCATCATTAAAATAATCCCATGCTTCTTTAATTACTTCAGGTTTAGTTAACATGTCAATAAGAGTCATAGCCTCGACCTGAGCTCCGGCCGTTACCCCTTTGTGAGCTATAGGAGTAGCCATTGCTATGGCGTTACTCCAATGGTGTCCGGGTAGACCTGGAATATTTGAGGGAAAACGTAAGGTTACTGTTGGGATTGTCCATGAGACATCTCCAATATCATCGCTTCCGCCGCTCACCGGTTTCTCGATCGGAAGACCTAGGGGTCTTAGTTCTCTCGCCAAACCTTCTATGGTCTTATTCCCTAATTCTTTTTGAACGGCTTTCGCTAAAATCTGATCATTTTCTGACCAGTCAGGGAGACCAACCAATTCAATATTCTTGTGCATTGTTTTTGCTATGCTTTTATTAAAGTGTCTAGGCCAAGCGGTTCCTAAAATTTTATAATTCATTTTTGTTCCGGTCATTAATGCCGCTCCTTCAGCGATATCCTTAGCTGCTTCGAACATTTCCATGATCCCTTCGTAGGTCACATCTCTAAAATAGTACCAGATACTTGATTTTGATGGAACAACGTTTGGCTGATCACCACCATCAGAAATGATTGAATGTGAGCGTTTAAGTGGATGTAGATGTTCGCGTCTGTAGTTCCAACCAATATTCATTAGTTCGGCGGCATCAGCAGCACTTTTTCCTCTCCAAGGAGCTCCAGCAGCATGAGCTGCATCACCTTCAAAAGTAAATTCTACAGAAATTAGACCAGTACCTGAAGAGGCTCCCCAAGAAACTCCCATGTTACTACTTACATGAGTAAAAATGCAGGCATCAATACCTTTAAATAAACCATCCCGTACAAACCAAGCTTTTGAAGCAACAAGTTCTTCAGCAATACCTGGCCACAATATTAGGGTGCCTTCTAAATCATTTTCTTTCATAACCTGTTGAACAGCTATTGCTGCCGTAATATTCAATGGAATACCAGCATTATGACCTTCACCGTGCCCAGGTGCACCTTCCACAATAGGCTTATGAAATGCTACCCCAGGATATTGTGAAGCTTTAGGAATACAATCAACATCACTCCCTAATGCAATAACAGGCCCATTCCCTTTAGACCATTTCGCTACCCAAGCTGTAGGAATTCCGGATAGGCCTCGCTCAATTTTGAATCCATTCTTTTCTAATATTCCAGTGAGGTAATTAGAAGATTCCTTTTCATGAAATCCGAGCTCTGAAAAACTAAAAATCTTATCTACCATTACCTGGCTCAGTTTTTTGTTTTCGATAACAATTTCAGAGACTCTTGACTTCATTAATTCTATCTGATCATTATCAAATTTCTTTTGAGCAAATAGATTTGTTTGAGTAAGGAAAAAGCAAATGATAAATAGTTGACTAGAAAGAGTTTGTAATTTCATATTTCAGGTATTTAGGTCTTTTAAATGTACGAGAACTTTCCCTACCTTTTAAAGAACTAACTTGCTGTTGTTATTCATAAATTTTATCTCGAATACAAAAAAACCGAGACTTATTGCGATATGAAGAAATTACTGACCGACTCTTTCATAGTATTTTTTCTATGCATTTTCAACTTTACTACAGCCCAAGAGTTTAAGCCTAAAAGTAGTTCAGAGCTTTATCACGATCTTCAAAGATTGAATTTCTTAGGTAATGTATTATATGTTGCCGCGCATCCGGATGATGAAAATACCAGACTCATCTCCTACCTCACTCATAATACTCACGCAAACACCGCTTATCTATCGTTAACCCGTGGTGATGGCGGACAGAATTTAATAGGTACAGAAATAAGAGAATTATTGGGGGTTCTTCGAACCCAAGAATTGTTAGCCGCTAGAGGCGTGGATGGCGGACAACAATTTTTTACTCGAGCCAATGACTTTGGGTATTCAAAAACTCCAGAAGAAACCTTACAAATTTGGAATAAGGACACCGTTCTCGCCGATGTAGTAAGAAGAATAAGAGCCTTTAGACCCGATGTAATTATTAATCGGTTTGATCACAGGACTCCTGGATCTACGCATGGTCATCACACCTCAAGTGCTATATTAAGCATGGAAGCCTTTGACCTAGCCGCTAATCCTAAGGCTTATCCGCAACAGCTTGCAGCACTTGAACCATGGAAGCCTTCGAGAGTATTTTTTAATACCTCCTGGTGGTTTTATGGCTCACAAGAAAAATTTAGGGAGGCCTCGAAGAACGGATTGGTTAGTGTAGATGTGGGCGTCTACTATCCCAGTTTAGGTATTTCTAATAATGAGATTGCTTCGCTTGCTAGCAGTAAACATCTTTGTCAGGGCTTTGGCAGGTTAAATAATAGAGGTCAAGAAATAGAATATTTGGAGTTTCTAAAGGGAGACCCTATACATGGACAAGATATATTTCAAGGGATTAACACCACGTGGACTCGAATTCCAGAAGGAGATAAAATTCAAGCATTGCTCTTGCCAATTGAAGAGAATTTTGATTTTAAGAACCCTGCAATCCATTTACCCAATTTATTAAGAGCTTATACTTTGATTCAAGAAATCTCCGATGAGTATTGGAGAGTACAGAAAAGCAAACAGCTTAAAAACTTAATCAAGGAAATAGCTGGTTTATACTTGGCTTTTGAGACCGATATTGCCTATGCCACTCCAGGAGAGTTCATCAATACGTCACTTAAATTGTTAGCTAGAAATACCTCATCAATGACCTTCGAACAGGTTCAAATTACGGGTGCTGAGATGGTATCTTCTGTTCTTAAGGAATCTTTGACAGCCAATGTAAATAGTGTAATAGCGCTTCCTTTAGAAATACAAGAATCGACGAAGTTTAGTAATCCATATTGGCTCAATGAATCGCCTAGTTTGGGGATGTACGAGGTAGAAGATCAACGTTTGATAGGGCTACCAGAGTCTCCGACAGCTGTAAGTGCAGAGGTCTTCTTGAGTATTGGTGATATTCAAATGCCTTTTGACTTGCCGCTTGTATATAGGTATGCAAAACCTGACAAAGGAGAGCTTTGGGAAAGATTTAAAGTAGTGCCTCCAATTTCTGTTGCGCTCTCAAATGATGTAGTTCTATTTTCAGATCAGTCGTCTAAAGAGGTAGTGGTAAACGTGCAATCCTTTGCACCTAACCAGAAAGGTGAGATTAGCCTGCAACTTCCCAAAGAGTGGGGCGTAGAGCCTTCTACGCAGTCCTTTGAGCTCTCCCAAGAGGGAAAACAAGTGTCTTTAAAATTTAGCGTTTCTCCACCTAAGCAGGCTACTGAAACTATGGCTATTGTAGAGGCCAGGATAAATGAGAAATCGTACACAAAAAACCTTATTTCTATAACCTATGACCATATTCCTACCCAGCGGGTTTTGGTGAATGCAGCTTCGAAATTCGTACGTTTAGATTTACAAAAGAGGGGTAAACTGCTAGGTTATATTATGGGTGCGCGAGACAAGGTGCCAGAAAGTTTAGAAGCCATAGGTTATTATGTGGAACAGATCGATCCTTCGACGATCACGACAGATATACTCAATAAGTATAAGGCTGTTATTCTTGGTATAAGAGGGTTAAATGTGATTGACGGTTTGGCACTCAAGAAACAAGAATTGTTAGATTATGTCTCACAAGGTGGGGTTTTAATTAGTCAGTACAATACAGCAAATCGAAGAGGAAATAATGAGATCCCTATTGCTCCATTCCCATTAACGAACTCTTCAGATAGGGTAACCGAAGAAAATGCAGTAGTGAAACTATTGCAACCCAATCATCCGGTTTTAACGTTTCCAAATAAAATTACCGAAAAGGATTTTGAAGGTTGGGTACAAGAAAGAGGTTTATATTTCCCTAATCGATGGGACAAGTCCTACATTCCAATTCTAGAAATGAATGACCAGTCTGAAGCCCCAAAACAAGGAAGCTTACTAGTGGCTCCATTAGGTGATGGATATTTCGTCTATACGGGACTTAGTTTTTTTAGAGAACTTCCTGCCGGAGTGCCAGGGGCGTATCGACTGATCGCAAATATGATTTCATTGGGAGCGAGTTCGTCATCTTCAAATCTTTTAGAAAAGAATTAAGGGTATGGAGTTAGTTGATTGGATCATCCTCCTGTCTACCTTAATATTTATTGTGGCTTATGGGATTTGGAAAACTCGAGGCACACAAAATATAAAGGATTATGTTTTGGGCGGAAAAGAAGCCAATTGGGCTACCATAGGGCTTTCTGTCATGGCTACCCAGGCCTCTGCCATCACTTTTTTATCTACGCCAGGTCAAGCCTATCATGACGGTATGGGTTTCGTTCAGTTCTACTTTGGCCTCCCTATTGCCATGGTGGTCATTATCTTGGTTTTTATCCCTTTGTATTACCGATTGAACGTACAAACGGCGTATGAATTCTTAGAGAATAGATTCAATGCAAAAACTAGAACTTTAACAGCTGTATTATTCTTAATTCAAAGAGGCCTGTCTGCAGGGATCACTATTTACGCGCCGGCTATTATACTTTCTGCCGTGTTAGGTTGGCCTTTGAAATTATTAGTAGTTGCCATTGGGGGTTTGGTAATCCTATACACAGTTAGTGGGGGTACGAAAGCCGTAAATGTCACCCATAAACAGCAAATGTTTGTGATCATGGGTGGGATGTTTGTCGCCTTATACATGATCATCTCGGGTCTACCTTCAGAAGTGTCCTTTGCTGATGCCCTTACCATCGCAGATCAATCGGGTAAATTGGAGGTGTTAGATTTTAGTCTAGACCCCAACAATCGTTATACCTTTTGGAGTGGGATTACGGGCGGATTTTTTCTTGCCCTCTCTTATTTTGGAACTGATCAAAGTCAAGTTCAGCGTTACTTGTCTGGAAAATCGAAAAGAGAAAGCCAACTCGGATTAGT
>CAXPJI010000010.1:0-122439 GCA_964217345.1 Euzebya sp. | reverse complement strand
CTGATGAAGGTCCACGCGCCGACACCAGTAAAGAGAAACTAGCAAAACTTCGACCAGTTTTTGCCGATGGAGGTTCTGTAACTGCAGGGAACGCGTCTCAAATGAGTGATGGTGCCGCTTTCGTTCTAATCATGAGCGAAGCTATGGTAAAAGAATTAGGCTTAGAACCGATCGCTCGATTAGCGGGTTATGCGGCAACAGGAGTTCCGCCAAGAATCATGGGTATAGGTCCTGTTAAAGCCGTTCCAAAAGCTTTAAAAATTGCAGGAATCGATCAGAACCAATTAGAACTTATCGAATTAAATGAGGCTTTTGCTTCTCAATCCATTGCAGTCATTAGAGAATTAGATTTTGACCCCTATCGGGTTAACGTTAACGGAGGAGCCATTGCACTGGGTCACCCTCTAGGATGTACCGGTGCCAAACTATCGGTACAATTGTTTGATGAAATGAGAAAACGTAACCTGAAAAATAAATACGGGGTAGTCACCATGTGTGTAGGAACAGGACAAGGTGCTGCCGGAATATTTGAATTTATCGCTTAAATCGATTAGCTATGGAAACAACTACTGACACGATTATTAGAGGAGGACAATTTATCGTCAAAACTCCGACTCTCTCTTCAATCTTCTCTATCGAAGATTTATCTGAAGAACAACGTATGATGCGTGAAAGCACTATAGAATTTGCTGAGCGTGAACTTTGGGCGAACTGGGAACGCTTTGAAAAGAAAGACTATGAATTCACCAAAGTTTGTATGCAAAAGGCTGGTGAGTTGGGTCTTTTAAGCATTGCTGTACCTGAATCTTATGGTGGTATGGGGATGGGTTTTGTATCTACTATGCTGGTATGCGACTATATCTCTGGAGTATCGGGATCATTTAGTACGGCCTTCGGAGCACATACCGGTATTGGCACGATGCCTATTACTTTATATGGTAATGAAGAACAGAAACAGAAATACGTTCCTAAACTGGCCTCTGGTGAATGGTTTGGAGCTTACTGCCTTACAGAGCCTGGTGCAGGGTCTGATGCTAATTCAGGAAAGACCAAGGCCGTTCTCTCCGAAGATGGTTCTCACTATCTAATTACAGGTCAAAAAATGTGGATTTCAAATGCTGGATTTGCTAATCTATTCATCGTATTCGCCCGAATAGAAGATGACAAGAATATCACAGGATTTATAGTCGAAAATGACCCCTCAAATGGAATTAGTTATGGAGAAGAAGAGCATAAACTAGGTATTCATTCTTCTTCTACCCGACAAGTGTTTTTTAATGAGACCAAAGTTCCGGTAGAAAATATGCTTTCAGAACGTGGTAATGGATTTAAAATTGCCATGAACGCGCTGAATGTAGGACGCATCAAATTAGCAGCCGCTTGCCTCGATGCTCAGCGAAGAGTGATTAGAGAGGCGGTTAAATACGCTAAAGAACGCGTTCAATTTGGTACTCCTATCGCTGACTTTGGAGCCATTAAAGAAAAACTAGCGGTGATGGCTACCAATTGCTACGCCGACGAATCTGCCGCGTACCGCGCAGCAAAAGATATTGAAAATAGCATCGCTAATCGACTTGCGAAAGGCTCGACGCATCAAGAGGCAGAACTAAAAGGGGTTGAAGAATTCGCTATTGAATGTTCTATCTTAAAAGTTATCGTGTCTGAACATATCCAAAGCTGTTCTGATGAGGGTATCCAAATTTTTGGAGGTATGGGCTTTAGTGCAGACACTCCAATGGAATCCGCATGGAGAGACGCTCGAATTTCGAGAATTTATGAAGGAACCAATGAGATCAACCGTATGCTCTCTGTTGGAATGCTGATTAAAAAAGCCATGAAAGGACATATAGACTTACTGGGACCCGCATATGCGGTAAAAGAAGAACTGATGGGAATACCAAGTTTTGAAGTTCCCGATTTCAGCGAACCTCTAAGCCAAGAAGTTGACCTCATTCAACGCCTGAAGAAAGTATTTTTAATGGTGGCAGGAGCCGCGGTTGAGAAATATGGAACCGAACTAGAGTCGAATCAAATGCTCCTGCTTTGTGCTGCAGATATCCTAATTGAAATTTATCAAAGTGAATCAGTGGTATATCGTACGCTTAAGAACATCGAACGTTATGGAGTAGAAAGTCAAAAGGTTCAGATTGCTATGTCACAGCTATATGTGTTTAATGCCACCGAACACATCGAGCGTAGAGCAAAAGAAGGGATTGCTTCGATTTCTGAAGGAGACGAACAACGTGGTATGCTGATGGGATTAAAACGTTTTACCAAGTATCAAAACTTACCTAATATTGTAGGAATAAAAGAACTTATCGCAGAGTCGGTTAAAAACACTGACGGATACGTATTTGATACACAAAACCATGAGCACTGATTCTTTCGATTTCGAAAAATTATATTCAGCAGAAGGGTTTCATGAAAATGGAGCCCTTTTACTTTCTGAATTAACATCATACTTGCAACAAGCAAAAGAATCAACAACACCAGCCTTATCTTATGTGGAGCCTGATGAAATGCTCCGTTACTGGCAATCTTGGAGTGTTGAATCTGGGCAACTAAGTGAATCAGAAAAAATCAGAAAATTCTGCCTAGACCTGCTCACCTACACCAACCATCTTCAAAACCCTAAATATGTTGGTCATCAAGTAAGTGCACCACTTCCCATCGCTAGTTTAATGATGCTCATCGGTGGAACCTCAAATAACGGAAGCGCAGTTTATGAAATGGGGATGGCTCCTACTGCCATGGAACGAATCGTAACCGACCTACTTTGCTCAAAATTCGGATGGGACGATCATTCCCGCGGATTTTTAACCTCAGGGGGTACCCTTGCCAACCTAACTGCCCTACTTGCTGCAAGAAAGTTTAAAGCCTCCGAAGATGTTTGGAATCAGGGAATGCAGAAACCACTGGCTATTCTGGTTTCATCACAAGCCCACTACTGCGTAGATCGAGCAGCGAGAATTATGGGGTTAGGTACTGATGGGATTATTTCAATTGAAGTAGATGAAAACTTCTGTGCGAAAGAGGGGGCTATCGAAGCAGCCTACCAATCTGCCTTAGCAAAGGGCCGAGAAGTTATCGCAGTAGTGGGAAGTGCACCCTCAACCTCTACTGGTAATTATGACGATCTCGAAGCTCTTGGAAAATTTGCTAACAATAAGGGACTATGGTTTCATATCGACGCAGCACATGGAGGACCTGCGATTTTCTCTAAGAAATACAAACACCTTCTGAAAAGGTCTGAAAGGGCAGATAGTATCATTGTAGACGGCCATAAAATGATGCTCATGCCCGCGCTCTCGACAGCTGTTTTGTTTAAAAACAAAAATCACGTCTATGAAAATTTCAACCAAAGGGCAGCTTATTTGCTTGAAGACTCTGTAGAAGAAGATTGGTATAACGGAGCAAAGAAGACTTTTGAGTGCACTAAGACCATGATGGTATTACCCTGGTTTCTATTACTAAACCTATACGGCGAGTCTCTTTTTGAAACCTATATCAATAGACAGTATGATCTTGCTAGAGCCTTTGCTGAAGTCATTAATCATTCAGAAGACTTTGAAACAGCCGCACGAGTTGACTCCAATATCGTTTGTTTTAGATATCTATTTAATGAAGAGATAGACAAGCAAAATCAACAACTGAGAAATTACCTATTATATAATAGCGATTACTATTTAGTACAAACACGTTTAAATGGTTCTCATTATCTTAGAGTGAGTTTAATGAATCCGTTAACTGAATTAGATCATCTCAGCCAATTACTAGATGAGATAAGGCAGGTAGTCAAAAGCCAAAAACACCTATCGAATTTATCCTTATGAAGAAGATCCTTTTTGCTCTTTTAAGCCTAGTGACTCTCACATTGAGTGCTCAAACCGATGGGCGATTATACGATATCAGTGAATCCATTTCTGCAGAACGAATCAAATCAGATATCAAAACCTTAACTGAATTTGGAACGAGACATACACTCAGTGATACGGTTTCAAAAAAACGAGGTATCGGAGCAGCCCGTAGATGGATCAAAGCAGAATTTGAACAAATCTCTAAAGACTGTGGAGACTGCTTAGAGGTCTTTTATCAAAAAAATCTAGTCGAGAAAGGAACCAATGAGCGAATTGTACATGACGTAGAAGTGGTTAATGTGGTCGCTATCAAACGAGGAACAAAATATCCCAATCGATACATTTTGATGAGCGGTGATATTGATTCTAGGGTAAGCGATCCGACTGATTTCACCTCAGACAGCCCTGGTGCCAATGACAACGCAAGTGGAATGGCTGGTACGATTGAAGCTGCCCGAGTATTGTCGAAATACGATTTTGAACAAAGTGTCGTTTTTGTAGGGCTTTCGGGTGAAGAACAAGGTCTTTTCGGAGGTAAGGGATTAGCCGAATATGCAAAGGCCGAGGGATGGGATATCATAGGCATACTCAATAATGACATGATTGGAAACATTAAAGGGGTTGACGGCTATATCAGTAATAAAGATTTTAGAATTTTTTCAGAGCCGGTGCCTGTAACCGAAAGTGAGCGTAACCGACGAGCAAGAAGATTCTATGGTGGTGAAGTCGATGGCCACTCAAGACAGCTTGCGCGCTACGTACACCGACTTACCAGTACTTATATCACCGATTTAAATCCTATGATGATCTATCGCTTAGATCGATTTGGTCGAGGAGGTCACCATCGACCTTTCAACGATGCCGGATTTGCGGGAATTCGCATCATGGAGGCTCATGAAAATTACACTCAACAACACCAAGATCTTCGAACTGAAAATGGAATCAACTACGGTGACACTTTCGAGCATGTTGATTTCGATTATGCAGCAAAACTAACCGCTGTGAATGCAATAACATTAGCTAGCCTAGGTTGGGCAGTGCCGGAGCCAGAAAGAGTGGCTATCGGAGGTATTGTAGAAGCCAGTGCCAAGTTACAATGGTCTGAAGTGGAAGGTGCAGACCATTACAAAGTATACTGGAGAGATACCACCTCACCTCAATGGCAACACAGCCGTGTCGTAAAAGATGTAACTGAACTCACGCTATCTGGGGTGGTTATCGATAACTTCTTTTTTGGAGTATCAGCCGTGAGTAAATCAGGACATGAAAGCCTTGTCGTATTTCCAAATGCAATCGCTCGATGAAAAGGTGGCTTCTTCTAAGCCTGCTTGTCACTTATGCAGCTAACGCTCAAGTGTCTCAAAGAGACCTTTTGTTAGGAAAGCGTTCTGACGAAAGACTATGGTGGAATCTACAGCGATATGAACTAGAAGTAAGTATTCATCCCGAGTCAAAAGCAATTAAAGGGTCGAATAAAATATTTTTTGAAGTACGAAAGCCCAATCAAACCATACTTCAAATCGATCTTCAATCTCCGATGGTCCTCGATTCAGTAATTGATGCTAATGGGATTAAACGTGGTTTCACAAAAAACGACTTGGCCCACTACGTTACTCTTGATTCAGGATTAAAAGTGAATGAGCAAACGTCTATCACTGTTTACTTCAGTGGTATTCCTAAAGAAGCCGAAAACGCACCATGGGATGGAGGTGTCGTTTGGTCCGAAGATTCGAACGGAGATCCTTTCATAGCAACCGCTAATCAAGGAATTGGTTCGAGTATATGGTGGCCAAACAAGGATCATTCCTATGACGAACCCGAAAATGGAACACAAATTACCCTAATCGTACCTGAAGGCCTAACTGCAGTTAGTAATGGTAGATTAACCGCTCAAAAGGTTGATAATACCGAAAGTTACTGGACCTGGGAAGTTAAAAGCCCTATCAACAACTATGCAATCAGTTTTAATGTAGCAAATTATGTTTCATTTGGTGAAACCTATGAGGGCGAAAATGGTGCCTTAGATCTTACCTACTACGTCTTACCCGAAAATCTAGAAGCGGCTAAAAAACAATTTCAACAGGCACCGAAAATGCTCGAGGCCTTCGAGTATTGGATGGGCCCCTACCCTTTTTACCAAGATGGCTTTAAGCTTGTCGAAGTGCCTTACCTTGGAATGGAACATCAATCGGCAGTAACCTATGGCAATGGATATGAAAATGGCTATAGAGGAACCGATCTATCTGGCACAGGTCACGGCTTAACCTTCGATTTCATAATTATTCATGAGGCCGGCCACGAATGGTTTGCCAATAGTATTACTGCAGACGATAAGGCAGATTTATGGATACAAGAAGGGTTTACCGCATACAGCGAATCTCTTTATTTAGATTATCATGAATCAAAGCAATCAGGTTTAGAATACGTGATTGGTACAAGAAAGCGTATTCAAAACAAACAGCCTATGGTAGGCCCCAGAGGGATCAATTATGATACCCCCGGAGATATTTATTACAAAGGCGCAAACATTCTAAACATGCTGCGAACCATAGCAGATGACGATACCAAATGGAGAAGCCTTCTGAGATCAGTATCCAAACATTTCTATCATCAGGTAATTAGTAGTAGAACACTCGAAAAATATATCGCTAAAGAACTCGATCTGACTTTGGAACCTTTCTTTAATCAATACTTGAGAACAGCGCGATTACCTAGGTTAGTATTTCAGCGAGCTGGCAACCGACTGCGATTCAGATTTGAAGAAAGCATCGAGAATTTTCAAATGCCAGTAAAAATTTATTTGAATGGTCGTTCAAAATGGATTACCCCAACAACAAAGTGGCAGACGATTCGATATACTGCTGCCGAAAATCCGATCGTAGATGAAAACTTCCTGCTTCGATTGTAACAGAAATCTTTAAATTAGAAATTAAATTCAACTTCTATGAAAACCTTTTTAAGCTTTGTTTTCTCTTTGTTTGTGAGTGCATTAGCCGCTCAAGAGTTCACCATGGAACTCGCAAAGGATCTTAAACCAAGAAATATTGGGCCTGGGGGTATGAGCGGTAGAGTTACTGCTATCGATGCCATCCATGACAACCCAGACGTAATCTATGCGGGCACCGCTTCTGGAGGGTTATGGAAATCAACTTCAGGGGGTATCAAATGGGAACCTATTTTTGATAATGAAAAAACCGCTTCTATTGGTGCTGTCGCGATCGTTCAAAGCAATCCTGATGTGATATGGGTAGGTACTGGAGAAGGAAACCCTCGAAATAGTTTAAATGGCGGATACGGAGTTTACAAATCCATTGACGGAGGTAAAAGTTGGAAGGCTATGGGGCTTGAAGCGACTAGACACATTCATCGAATCATTGTAGACCCCACCAACCCTGAAGTCGTTTATGTAGGTGCCATCGGATCTCCTTGGGGAGAACACAAAGAACGAGGTGTTTACAAGACTACTGACGGAGGAAAAACCTGGAATCACATCTTAAGCGGAAATCTTAAAACAGGAATCGGTGATTTAGTGATGGATCCAAAAAATCCTAACAAACTTATCGCTGCAATGTGGGAGCACAAGAGAGACCCATGGTTCTTTAAATCTGGGGGGCCTGGAAGTGGACTCTTCATTACTTATGATGGCGGTGAGAACTGGAAAAAACTAGGTGTTGAAAATGGTTTACCCGACTCAGAATTAGGAAGAATTGGATTAGCCATAGCACCATCAAATACCAATCGTGTGTACGCATTGATTGAAGCAAAGAAGAACGCCTTGTATGTTTCTGATGATGGTGGAGAACATTTTAAGATGATCAATGACAAAGAAGAGATTGGTAATCGTCCTTTCTATTACTCAGACATCAGAGTAGATTCCGCCAATGAGAATCGACTATACTCTGTATTTACTTACGTAAATGTTTCTGACGATGGTGGAAAAAGCTTTAAAGAGTTGATGCCAGCTTATGGCGTTTCTAACGGGGTGCATCCTGACCATCACGCGCTTTATGTTCATCCGACCAATCCGAACTTCTTAATTAACGGGAATGACGGAGGTTTAAATATCAGTCGTGATCGCGGAAAAACCTGGCAGTTTGCAGAAAACATCCCAGTAGCTCAATTCTATCACATTGCAGTCGATAATGAATTCCCTTATAATGTTTACGGGGGTATGCAAGATAACGGTTCATGGAGAGGCCCTGCTTACGTTTGGAAGGCCCAAGGCATACGCAACAGCTATTGGCAAGAAATTTCGTTTGGAGATGGATTTGACGTAGTTCCTGATCCAGACGATTCACGTTATGGTTATTCTATGAGTCAACAGGGTAACGTAGTACGTTACGACTACCTCACCGGAGATAATTATGGGGTACGTCCTACTCCTCCGGATGAGGATACCGAACTTAGATTCAACTGGAATGCGGCCATAGGACAAGATCCATTCGACAACAGTACTGTTTATTTTGGAAGTCAGTTCGTTCATAAAAGCAGTGACAAGGGGCTCACTTGGAAAGTGATATCACCTGATTTAACCACTAATGATCCTGAAAAGCAAAAGCAAAGCGAGAGCGGTGGATTAACGATGGATGCGACCGGAGCAGAAAACCATTGTACCATCCTAGTGATCGAACCTTCTAAAGTTCAAAAGGATCTTTTATGGGTTGGTAGCGATGACGGTAGAGTTCATTACACCACCGATGGCGGACAAAACTGGACTGAGGTTACTAAAAATCTAAAAGGTCTTCCTAAAGGCAGTTGGGTAGCACAAATAAAGGCTTCTGAGACGAATCCTGGAGAAGCGCTTCTAGTTGCTAACGACTACAGAAGATTCAATTATACTCCTTACGCTTATCGAACAACCAATTACGGTAAAAGCTGGGAACGTATTGTAGATGAAAATGACGTAGAGAGCTACGCCCTATCCATCATCCAGGATCCTGAATCCCCGAACCTTTATTTCTTAGGAACCGATGACGGGCTTTACATCTCATTGGATCATGCAGAAAGTTGGAAAAAATTCACCAATGGGTTTCCTACGGTTTCGACCAAGGATTTAGTAATTCATCCGAGAGAAAAAGATCTAGTTATTGGCACTTTCGGTAGAGCAGCTTGGGTGCTTGACGATATTCGTCCGTTACAAGCCTTGGCAAAAGATTCAGGAATCTTAGCAACAGAAATTCAAGTTTTCGATGCCCCAACAGCTTACCACACTGCTTACCAACAATCTACTGGTTCTCGTTTTGGAGCAGATGCCATGTATCACGGTGAAAATCGCGAATCAGGGGCACTGATCACCGTTTATGTGAAAGAAGGATCGAAAGAAATGGAGAAAAAAGACAGCATTACTCTAAGCATTAAACGCGACAGTGAAATAGTAAGAACACTTAAATATCCTAGACCAGAGAAACCAGGGTTCACAAAATTACGATGGGGACTTGACGAAAAAGGGGTTGACAGACCCTCTAGAACTTTAAGAAAATCTCGCAGAGAGCCTTCGGGCAAACCTGCTTTACCAGGCACTTACGAAATCGAGGTTAGTCTGGGAGAAACCACTTCTAATGCTAAGATTGAAGTGGGACTCGACCCTAGACTTTCGCATACTTTAGAAGACTTTATGTCAAGCTACGCAGCTCAAGGAACCTTAGAGCAAATGACTTCGAATCTTGCTGAGTCTACCGAAAAATTAGCCAAGGCTAAAAAAGAACTCGACGCAATGAAAGCTGCTTTAAAAGATTTAGAACTAGAAAATAAAAAAGAGCTAAGCGAAAAGGTTAAAGACAACTTAAAGACGATTGAAGACCTTCAAAACGCTATTTTCGGTACTATTGATAAGCGCCAAGGAATTACTCGTAATCCCGAGATGACGGTGATGAATCGAATTAGCAATGCCTCACGTTATGTTAGAACGAGAGTAAGCGGGGTTACAGATACCGAAAAGCAATTAATGCAATTCGCTGAGAAAGCAGTCAACCAAGCAACGGATTCGATTGATCGTTATTTAGCTACTGAATATGCAGAGTTACTCGAATTGACACGCGATATCAGTAGTCCGCTACTCAAAGCTGTTGAATAATTAATAATGCCCCGTAATGGGGCATTAACTTTATAAGGATATGTACGTTCCAAAACATTTTGAACCGAGTAAACCGGCAGATCGACTGATCGAAGAAGTCTGCTTTGGCACACTAATCGAATATGTAGATGGAGCGTTATATGCCGCCCATATCCCCTTGCATTTTGATAAAGATCGAAAATGGGCCTATGGTCATTTGGCTAAAGCCAATGAGCTCGCAGCCAAATGGATTTTAGAATATTCTAAGAATGATGCTCTCTTTGTGATCAACGGTCCATCGGCTTATATCTCATCGTCTTGGTATACTTCAGAGGAGGTACCTACTTATAATTATACCGCAATTCAAGTAAAAGGTACTCGTAGGCTAAGAGATTGTAACGAAACCGATGACGATCTAAAAAGATTAGTTAACTATTACGAACAAGAAGAACCGAAGGGTCTTACCTATGATACCTATAGTCCTAAGACCTTATTACAATCAAAAGGGGTAGTTGGTTTCTCATTAGAAATAAAGAGTGTAAAAGCTATCGAAAAGCTATCACAGAATCGAAAAGAAGACCAGAAATCGATCATTAAACAACTCGAAAACCGATGTCCAGAGGCACAAAGAGTGGCCGAGCTAATGAATAAGAACCTATAATGACCATTACACAACTTCAATATTTAATTGCAGTAGCTGAACATCAAAACTTCACTATAGCAGCTGAAAAATCCTTTGTCACTCAACCTACCTTGAGTATGCAGATTTCAAAGCTAGAAGAAGAATTAAATGTCAAGATATTCGATCGAGGAACCAAACCCATAAAACTAACTGAGGTCGGAACAAAAATCGTAGAGCAAGCACGTAAAGTGGTCATTGAGGCTGAGAGAATGCAAGACATTGTATCTATCGAAAAGGGTTTTATCGGAGGGCCTTATCGATTAGGAATTATCTCTACAGTGATGCCTACCCTATTACCGATGTTCTTATCGACATTTGTAAAACGCTACCCTAAGGTCAACCTTATTATTAGGGAACTAACTACCGATGAAATTCTGACTGGACTTCGAGAAGGAAAACTTGATGCAGCAATTGCTGCTACTCCGCTGGAAACTTCAGACCTTATAGAACGACCATTGTATTACGAACCATTTGTAGGCTATTTACCAGAAGGTCATCGATTAAACGATAAAACCGAATTAAAAGCAGAAGATTTAGACCTTGAGGAGGTTTTATTACTACAAGACGGACACTGCTTCAGAGACAACATCCTAAATCTCTGTGACATGAATCTCAACAACAGGGATAAGAAGTTTACCATCGAAAGTGGAAGCTTTGAAACCTTAGTGCAACTATCTGACGAACAAATGGGAATGACCCTTCTACCCTATCTGCACACTCTTGGTTTAAAAGAAAATCAAAAGAAAGGACTGAAGCATTTTGAAAAGCCCGAACCCGCAAGAGAAATCAGTTTGATTTACTCAAAGAGCGAACTGAAAATTCAAATCACTGATGCACTTCGAGAGGTAATCGGTGGGGTCATTAGAGGTGCTATCAGCTTTCACGATGTTCAAATAATATCACCTAAGCAAAAAGAGCGCTTCCGTTAATGTAGGAGATAGCAGGTTGTAACTCTGGCTTGTCACTAGTATAGATCTGCAACCAATTTTGAAGTTTTACCAAGTCTTTCGGTAAAAGATAGTGTATTGCCTTACGGACTTCCTTAAAAAAGAGCTCTTTGTTAAAACTCACTTTTTGAAGGACAGATTGGGTGTATTTAAAACCGAGTTTTGCCATTGTTTTGTTTTTGTTAGGAACTCTAAAATAGAAAACACTAACCGAACAAAATCTCAAAAAATCGTTAAAACTTGAATCTTAATCTTTAGCCTTGACTGACCATTCAAATCGAAAACGAGACACGACCTCTCCCTGCTCATCGACTCCATCACTTTGCATCCAAAAACGCGTACCCGTTTCACTTTGCAAATGTGTAGCGAACTGGTTTTTCACAAGTGCTACATCAGTGCAAGTAAAGGTGATTTTCCCCTTTGCCTTTTTCAGAAACTCAGCTTCATTACGAATAACTAACATGCTGATAGGAACGGTGCTACTTCTTACTTCAGATAATATAATGGCACCAGTGGCCAATTCTGCGGCCATCCCCTGAACCGCCCAAAACATGCTTTTGAAGGGATTTTTATTTAGAAAATTAAGAGTAACCGTAACTACAGCACGTTCCTTATTTAAAGACCTCAAACGAACTCCACACAGGAAGGCGCTGGGTAGTTTTAAGAATAAAAAACGGTTGAAGTTAAGGATAGTCATTATTCTAATTCTGCTAAATAGCGCTCAGCATCCAAAGCCGCCATACATCCTGTACCAGCTGCTGTAATTGCCTGACGATATTCTTTATCTTGTGCATCACCACAAGCAAAAACTCCAGGAATAGTAGTTTTTGTAGACTTACCAACAGTTTTAATATAACCGACCTCATCCATTTCGAGTTGACCTTTGAAGATGTCAGTATTAGGTTTGTGACCGATTGCGATAAATAAACCAGTGATCGATATCTCAGAAGTCGCTCCCGTCTTATTGTTTTTCATTCGCAGTCCTTCAACTACTGAATCCCCTAAAACTTCATCCACTTCGGTATTGTAGAGTACTTCGATGTTGGGAATACTCTCTACTCGGTGCTGCATTGCTTTCGAAGCACGCATCTCTTCTTTTCTAACCAGCATAGTCACCTTAGAGCAAATTTTAGAGAGATAGGAAGCCTCTTCCGCTGCCGTATCTCCACCTCCAACGATAGCTACCTCTTGGCCCTTGTAAAAGAACCCATCACATACGGCACATGCCGATACCCCTCCTCCGCGTAGTTTCTGCTCGCTAGGTATCCCTAAATATTTTGCAGACGCGCCGGTCGCAATTATTACGGCTTGTGTTTCAACTACTTTTGATCCGTCGATAGTGGCTTTATGCCAACCACCAACTTCTTTACTTAGCACGATTTCGGTTACCATACCGATTCGAACGTCAGTACCAAATCGCTCCGCTTGCTGTTGAAGTTGGACCATCATGGTTGGACCATCAATACCCTCCGGATATCCAGGAAAATTATCCACCTCAGTTGTGGTGGTTAATTGGCCACCTGGCTCCATTCCAGTGTAAATAACCGGTTTCATATCTGCCCTTGCAGCATAAATCGCAGCCGTGTAACCTGCTGGTCCTGATCCTACTATAAGGGTATGTATACGTTCTATTTTTGTATTCATAATCTCATTATTTTGAGCTAAAATAGCCATTAACATCGCCTTACTCACCTCAACTTATCAAAAGTTACTCACCATTGATATAAGTAACCTAAATCACATAGATTTATATTAAATTGAGATTACTTTGTCAAAAATCAACAACCAATGAAATTATTCTTCACCATTACTTGTGCATTGCTCGGTATCTTTTGCGCTAAAGCACAAACTAATGATTCCATTATCAAACGTTTGACTCCTGAAAAATTTATCGAGGCCATCAAAGATTCAACGGTTCAGGTAATCGATGTTCGAACCATTACAGAGTATAATCAAGGTCATCTAAAAGGGGCCAAAAAAGTAGATTTTCTTAGACCAACAGAATTTCAGTCTTATTTCGAAAATAGAGACACATTACAACCTGTTTATCTTTATTGCCGATCTGGCAATCGTAGCATGAATGCTGCTAAGTACTTGAAAAAGAGAGGTTTTAAAGAACTTTACGATCTCCGAGGTGGTTACGCTGGACTTCCAGACTCCCTCCGAGTTGCTTTAAAAGTTGAAATAGACGAGAATAGTTACTAGTTAGATTGTATATTCATCATCTAAAACTATGATTATGAGATACCTTCTTCTTGCCTTAGTTCTAAGTTTTTCAATGGCAAATGCCCAGAGAAATGGCTTTGCAAACCTTGACAAAAGTCCATTAGACATGAGTTATGCGCGCCCAGATCGAATGTCTGATCCCGATTTACGCGTACTTTACTCTCGTCCACAACTTAAAGGGCGAACTCTTGAAAGCCTTGCTCCTAAAGGAAGCGTTTGGCGCACAGGTGCCAATGAGACCACAGAGATCATTTTTTACAAAGACATGAAAATTCAGGGAATAAAGATTCCTGCGGGAACCTATAGTTTATACACTATTCCTGGTGAAAGTGATTGGAAGGTGATCTTAAATAAGAAACTCCACACCTGGGGAGCCTACAGCTATGATCAATCCAAAGATTTCGGTCGTTTCACTGCTGAGGTCAAGAAATCAGAAGCAGAGATCGAAGTGTTATCCATACGATTCGACAATGTAAGCGGCGGATACCATCTAGTTATTGGTTGGGGTAGTAAAGAGGTTAGATTACCTATAAGCACCCTTTAAAGCTCTGGGATCTTTTACCTAGCGGTAAAAGATCCTTGGGGAGTTTGACAACAAATATTACTCTTTCTGCACCCTTGGTGCTTATCTATTAAAAAGACCGCTTAAGAGTTAACTCTAGCGGTCTTTTTTTAATGCGCTAAAATCTTCGATTTTAGAAAGAATAATGTTTGTTGTCGGGATGACTGGATTCGAACCAGCGACCACACGCACCCCATGCGTGTACGCTACCAGACTGCGCCACATCCCGAATGAGAGGGGCAAAAATAAGATAATTTAGATGTATTTTTAAGCCATTAAATAGAATTACTATGAAAATCACATCGATTCTTTCCTTTGGGCTTTTAGGTGCCTTATCACTTGGTTTTGTTGCATGTAATGATTCCGTATCTGATGAGAATGCGACGGGAAAACAAACCATTAGTGAAATAACGGCTGGTGGAGAAAATTATGAGTTAGAGTTAGTTGTCGATGGGCTAGATATCCCTTGGGGGTTAGAATTTATTGATGACAAGTATCTGATCTCTGAGAAAAGCGGAAAGCTGTTGTTGGTTGATAAGGAGAACAATCGTCAAGAGATTAAGGGTATACCAGAAATTTGGCAGCAAGGCCAAGGAGGGTTCTTAGATTTGACTTTAGATCCGAATTATCAGGAAGAACCTTGGATTTATATGACCTATTCTAGTGAGGGCTCCGAGGCTGGAAACGGAACTACGACTTTAGCTAGAGCTCAATTAAAAGGAAACCAACTAGAAAATTTAAGTATACTGTATCGAGGGCAAGAAGATTCTGATAAGGGGTTTCACTTTGGGTCAAGGGTAGTTTTTGATGATGAGGGATATCTCTATTTCTCTATTGGAGATCGCGGAAATCGCGATGAAAATCCACAAAGTATTTACCGAGATGGTGGTAAAATTTATCGCATTCACAAGGATGGAGGGATTCCTGAAGATAACCCGTTCGTTGGAGTCGATGGGGCACGTTCGGCGATCTGGAGCTACGGTCACAGAAATCCGCAGGGAATGATTTATCACCCTGAATTAGATGCCATTTGGGTTCATGAACATGGTCCTCAAGGAGGAGATGAAATTAACCAATCTGAAAAGGGGAAAAATTTCGGATGGCCGATCATCAGCTATGGAATCAACTATGACGGCTCTAGTTTTACTGACATGACAGAGAAGGAAGGCATGGAACAGCCTCTCTACTACTGGCTACCCTCTATTGCGCCCTCAGGAATGGCTTATGTTCATGAATCTAATTACCCCGAATTAGAAGGTTCCCTGTTCGCAGGCTCTTTGAAGTTTCAATACCTAGAGCGATTAGTGCTTGATGGCAATAAGGTTATGAAGCGTGAACGCTGGTTCTCTGATATCGGAAGAGTGCGTGAGGTGATCCAAGCACCCGACGGCAATATTTATTTAAGTGTTGAGAGTAAGGGGATATTTAAAATGGTTCCGAAGGCTTAATTATTAAGCGTAAGCGTTTAAAACCGACTGAACAGACCCATGTTTTTTTAAGGCTTCTAAGGCCTCATCATTTGAGATTGACAAGGCTTCGACGATGTATCGCACCCCTCGATCCCAAAGTTTGTTGTTACTCAGTTGCATGTTCACCATCTTGTTATCTAAAACAAGGCCGGCACGAATCATTAGGGTTGTGGATATGAGATTGAGAATCATTTTTTGAGCGGTTCCACTTTTCATTCGTGTACTTCCTGTAACTACTTCTGGGCCTACTACTGCCTCTATGGCAATTTCTGCTAGATCTGAAAGTGGACTATTTGGGTTGCAAGAAATACCGGCAGTTAAAAGATGGTGTTCTCTACATTTTTTGATTCCCCCCAATACATAGGGAGTAGTTCCCGAAGCGGTAATCCCAACAACCGTATCCTTTTCGTTCAAGTCAAACTTTGAAAGATCTGACCATGCCCCATCTTCATTGTCTTCGGCAAATTCAACTGCCTTTCTAATCGCAGAATCACCTCCTGCAATTAAGCCAATAACTCGGTCGTGATCAAGCCCGTAAGTAGGCGGTATTTCAGAAGCGTCCAAGATTCCCAGACGACCTGAGGTGCCAGCTCCGATATAGAAAAGTCTCCCCCCTGAAAGAAAACGAGGCAAAACCCTTTCAACTAACTCGGCGATTTCTGGCAAAGTTTGCGCTACCGCATTCGCAACTTTGGCGTCCTCAGCATTAATAATCTGAACCAGCTCTAAGGCAGATTTTTTTTCTAAATCAGCGTAATGTGAATCACTTTCAGTTACTTTTTGTGGTTTCATAACACAAACATAGTATCTTTTCGTTCTCAAGCATAACCAGTAATGAGAAGCAAAACGGTAATCGGACTGATGTCTGGAAGTTCTTTAGACGGGATAGACCTTTGCTGCGTTCACTTCTACGAATCTGAAAAACAGATTAAATACCGTTGGGTCAAGGGAACAACCTATCCCATTTCTCCACCACTCAAAAAAGCCTTACAAGAAGCCAGTGAAGAAGATAAACGACTTGGATCATTATTAGACCAGTCGTTCAGTCAATTCGCTCTAGAGTGTCTTAAATCTTTTTTGAAGGAACTTAATGAGAAAGTGGATCTAATAGCCAGCCATGGACATACCGTTAAACATGAACCAGAGAATAAAATCACCGTGCAAATCGGCGATGGAACCTACTGGGCGAAGCAGCTCAACCTGCCCGTTGTTTACGATTTTCGAACCGAGGATGTTCTTCTTGGAGGACAAGGAGCTCCCCTAGTTCCTGTAGGTGATACCACCCTTTTTAAAGAGTACGAGTATTGTTTGAATCTGGGAGGTATCTCCAATATCTCCTACAAACACAATAATAGTGTAATTGCCTATGATATTTCGATGTGTAACACCCCTCTCAACGAGCTAGTAAAAAGACTTGGGAAAGAATACGATAAGGGAGGAATCATCGCTGAATCTGGACAGTTCATTCCAGATCTCTTTGACGAATTGAATGACCTAGATTATTTCAAGTTAACCGCTCCAAAATCCCTAGACAAGGCTTGGTATTTTAGTCAAATGCAACCCTTATTCAACAAGGGATCTTATTCGATAGCTGATTTATTAAATACGTGTTGCGAACATATCGGATATCAAATTGCCCAATCGATTAACTTATCCGAATCCGATTCAAAACGCTCTAAAGTTTTAGTCACAGGTGGCGGAGCGTACAATACGTTCCTCACATCTCGCATTGAAAAATACTTAGATCCTAGTTTTAAACTCGTGATTCCAGAGTCCTATCTTATTGAATATAAAGAAGCTATCATCTTTGCGCTTATGGGATGGTTAAGAGTTCATTCGAAAATCAATGTTCTACGAAGCGTTACCGGTGCAACAAAAGACACATCCTCGGGTAAAATAGCTAGTATCTAGCCGCAATTCGTAACTTTGAGAATCTAATTTGTAAAGGATGTTTATCATAGGTATCACAGGTGGATCAGGGAGCGGCAAAAGTTCTATTGTCAATGCCATCGCCGAAGGATTCGATAAGAATCAACTTACTGTGCTCTCGCAAGACAGGTACTATAATCCACTGGATCATTTAAGCCCGGAGGAGCGCAGTATACAAAATTTTGATCATCCCAGTGCATTCGATTACGACTTGTTAGAAAAACATCTTCAAGAGTTAAAAAAAGGGAACACAATACCCGCTCCTGTGTACAGTTTTGTAAAAGAAACTAGAGAATCCGAAACGGATCCTATCAGCCCCACCCCCATTCTATTATTAGAAGGTATTCTGCTCATGAATCATCCAAAAATAAAATCGATGGTTGACCTATGGATTTATATTGATACTGATGAAGATCACCGATTAATGAGGAGAGTACTTAGGGATACTGCTGAACGCGGACAAGAACTAACCAAAGTATTTCGAAGATATACCGAGCAAGTAAAGCCAATGCATCAGAACTACATTGAAGCTTCTAAGTCTGAGGCGGATATTATCATTAATAACAATCATCACTACGATCGTTCTGTTCAATTTGTGATAAAAGCCATTCAGCAAATGGTGTGATGAAAAAGACGAAGCTTCTAACATGGCTCGGCCAATTCAAGAATATTTACCTGCTGATAACAAGTTTCTTTATCGTTTGGATGCTCTTCTTTGACTCGAACTCTGTTCTCATTCAATGGCAACTTAGCAGCGAAATCAAAGACTTAGAACAAGAAAAGATCTATTTAGAATCTGAAATAGCAAGAGATAAAGCACTTTTAAAAAAGTTCGCCGATTCTATTGAAAAGGAACGCTTTGCCAGAGAACAGTATTTCTTCAAAAAAAACAACGAGGATATTTTCATCATTGAGATGAAAGACAGCCTTCCAAAAGGCCAATAATTCTCCTTCAGTTTTCAACATTTTCAAGAAAGGTTTTTAGCTGCATTTCTAAAATTGTATTTTAGACCTTCTTTATAAGTATCATGGGAAAAATCATTGCTATTGCTAACCAAAAAGGTGGTGTAGGTAAGACTACCTCTTCAGTCAATCTTTCTGCGGCTTTAGGGGCATTAGAACAAAAAGTTTTACTAATTGATGCCGATCCGCAGGCGAATGCCTCATCGGGTCTTGGTATAGATATAGAAAATGTAGGATTAGGCACTTATCAATTGTTAGAGCACACCGCAGGTGTAGACCAAGTGATTTATCCTGCCAATTCACCAAACGTATCAATCGTTCCTGCTCATATTGATCTTGTAGCCATTGAAATAGAGCTTATCGAGAAGAAACGCAGGGAGTATATGCTAAAGGAGGCTATCAGCAGTGTTAAAGACGATTACGATTATATCATCATTGATTGCGCCCCATCGCTTGGGCTTTTAACCCTGAACGCACTGACAGCTGCTGACTCGGTAATCGTACCGATCCAATGCGAATACTATGCGCTAGAGGGGCTTGGCAAACTTTTGAATACCATCAAAAGCGTCCAAAAGTTATACAACAAAGATCTCGATATCGAAGGAATGCTACTCACTATGTACGATTCGAGATTACGTCTTTCTAATCAAGTCGTTGAAGAGGTTAAAAAGCATTTTAGCGACATGGTTTTCGAAACAATCATTCAGAGAAACGTTAAACTAAGTGAGGCTCCAAGTTTCGGAGAAAGTATCATTAGTTATGATGCCAGCAGTAAAGGAGCGGCTAATTATTTGAGTCTAGCCAAAGAAATAGTGCAGCGTAAGCCTGCTAAGAAATCTAAAAAGAAATCATGAGTAAAACTCGAAAGCCTGTTTTAGGAAAAGGATTATCTGCCCTACTTCAAGATCCCAACAAGGATTCGTCAATCAGTGCGATTAATAGCCCAATGATGGCCTTTATACATCCTGATGAAGTTGCTGTAAACCCTTACCAACCTAGAACTACTTTTGATAAAGAAGCTTTAGCTGACTTGGCTCAGTCGATCGGTGAATTAGGCATTATACAGCCGATTACTGTTCGTAAAATTAGTGACGGCAGCTATCAATTGGTATCAGGGGAACGCAGATTAAGAGCTAGTAAACTGGCTAAACTAGAATCTATCCCTGCCTTTGTAAGAGAAGCCAACGACCAGGAGTCACTAGAGATGGCCTTAGTTGAGAATATTCAGCGTGAGGATTTAGACCCTATCGAAATTGCTTTGTCTTATCAAAGATTAATTGACGAGATCGACCTTACTCAAGAATCAATGAGTAAAAGAGTAGGTAAAAAAAGGTCTACCATTACGAATTACTTAAGACTTCTAAAACTTCATCCACAAGTTCAAGGCGCATTAAGAAGAAGAGAAATCTCAATGGGCCACGGCAGGGCGTTAATGGCTGTAGAAGATGAAGAAGCGCAAATTGAGCTTTTAGTTAGTGTTCTTAACAAATCATTATCTGTAAGGGCAACCGAAGAATTGGTTAGAAATTACGGTTCTCCAAAGAACGAAAAATCAGAACCAAAGGGTCCTTCTAAGAAAGTACTGAGCGCTATTGACGATCTTGAACAAGGACTAAACCGAAAGGTTCAGTTAAAGGCATCACAAAGTGGTTCGGGTTCGATCACCATTACTTTTAGTTCTACAAAAGATTTAATACAGCTTAAAAAGCAACTTTTGGGTGAATAGAATCTACTTCATCATTTTTTTATTGTTTTTGGGACGAGCGTATGCCCAAGAAGCCACTACTACCAAAGATGAAGCAAATCAAGAACGTAAATTAGAACGTGAACAGCGCAGATTAGAGAGAGCGCTAGACCCATTATCTCCTTCTCGAGCAAGCTTCTTATCTGCAGCAGTTCCTGGTTTGGGTCAATTTTATAATCGAAAATACTGGAAGGTTCCATTGGCTTGGGCAGCCGTAGGTACCGGTGTATTTGTTTATCAATTTAATCAAACCGAATACTTACGTTATCGGACCGCATTTAAGCTGCGATCGGCAGGTTTTTCTACTGATGAATTTTACGATGTCAATCTCGATGGTATTGGTCCTGATGTTTCTGACCGCGCCTTAGAAGAGGCGCAAAAAAAAGCCCAAAGCCAGAGAGATTCATCCCTCTTAATTGCCATTGGCCTTTATTTATTGAATGTTTTAGATGCAAGTGTCGACGCCCATCTAAAACCCTTCAATATGAATGAAGATTTAAATGTTTCTATTCAACCGATTCTACGGCAGCACCCTGTTCAAATGGGAGCTGAAATCGGTTTAAATCTAAAAATAACCTTATGAGTAACTTCGTTTTACTTGGATATGGACGAATGGGGAAACGGATTCAGGAGATCGCCGAAGAGCGTGGTCACCGAATTGTTTTGGCAACAAGTCATACCCCGGTATCGATTCCTGAAAGTGCCGATGCTGTGATCAATTTCAGCACGCCTGATTCAGCCTTTGAATTGGTCGCCTTATCACTAAGTCAAGGAATTCCCGTTATTTCTGGCACCACCGGATGGGATCATCTAGTACCAAAGGCCAATGAAATGGCACTAGAGAATAATACGGCATTTATCTATTCGAGCAATTTTAGTTTAGGTGTCAACTTGACTTTTGCGGTCAATAAAAAACTTGCAGAACTCTTAAAACCCTATTCACAGTATAAGGTAAGCATTGAAGAAATCCATCATAAGCATAAACTTGATGCACCTAGCGGAACGGCTATTTCTCTAGCTCAACCTCATATAGAATCAAGAGAACTTGACGGATATCAATTAGGTGATTCCACCGAAAAACTTCCGATCTATTCGATTCGTAAAGGAGAAATTCCAGGAACCCATCACGTACACTATAAAAGTGATATCGATGAAATCACATTAAGTCACGAGGCTCATAATCGTGACGGTTTCGCACTGGGATCAGTAATTGCAGCGGAATGGATTGTAGGTAAAAAAGGTATTTTTACCATGAATGACGTATTAAACCTGTAGCAATGACTTTAACACAGTGGCTTATCTTCTTCTTAGCTGTACAGCTCGTACATGGATTAGGAACTTTTAAACTTTATCAAAAAGCAGGTCAGGCAGGTTATAAGGCATTCATACCCGTTTACAACCTGATAGTAGCACTCTCCTTTTTAGAGCGACCCAAATGGTGGACGATTCTTTTCTTTTTGCCGATCATTAACCTAATCCTATTTCCAGTTCTTTGGATTGATCTTTTGTACGCATTTAAAAAGAAACCTAAATCTATAGAAATGCTATGGGTGATTTTAAGTTTGGGGCTCTACCTAGTACCCCTAAACTACGCCTCAAGTACTGAATTTCAAACCAATCGTCAGAAACCAGAACAAATCAAAACAGGTGAATGGCTATCATCCCTAACCTTTGCGGTGGTAGCAGCCACCCTGGTTCATACCTATTTTCTACAGCCCTATGCGATCCCTACAGGCTCACTAGAACGAACGCTACGAATTGGCGATTTTCTAATCGTAAGTAAATTTCATTACGGAGCTAGAATTCCAATGACAGCAGTGTCCACACCCATGGTTCATGATACCTTACCTATTTTAAAGGTAAAGTCTTATTTAAAGAAACCTCAAATCCCCTATCTAAGACTTCCCGGTATTGAAAAGGTTAAAAAGAATGACATCGTTGTATTTAACTGGCCGGCGGATACAGTGAGACAATTCTTTGTGAAAGAAAAAGGAGTCAAAAAGCCCATAGATAAAAAATCAAATTACGTTAAGCGTTGCGTAGGAACACCTGGGGATACCTTGGAAATCATTGACGGATTTGTTTATATCAACGGTGTTCAACTTGAACTAGATCAGCGTGCAAGACCCATGTATAATCATAAAGTCTACAGTTCAAAAGGGGTATCTCCTAATCTATTGACACAAGCCGATGCCGACGACTTTAGTAGAAAGTTTATTGCTGAAAACCTAACTCAGGATCAGTACAATGCACTTGTTCCGCATCTGATTGGAGTCAATCAAACCGCTGAAGGAGACATTGAACTTTATACCACGACTGATGGGATTCCTGTAGCGGTTTTAAGAGAAAATCGAATTGCTCTTAAAGAGCCCCTATCGACTGAGATTACAGCTAATCTAACCCTAGCTGGAGCAGAATTGCTAGCGCAGCATCCGAGTATCGATAGTGTTTCTATGGATTTAACACCTAAAGGGGTAAGTGGTTACAATATATTTCCGCAAAACGACAAATATACTTGGAATGAAGATCAATTCGGACCGATTTACCTACCCAAAGAAGGCGATGAAATCGAATTGAATTTAACCACTTATCCGATCTATAAGAAGCTTTTAACTGAATACGAAGGGAATAGCATAGAACTAGTAGATGGCAAATTTATACTAAATGGTAGCCCAAGTGAGCGAGTAAGTATTACCAAGAACTACTATTGGATGATGGGCGATAATAGAGACCATTCTGAGGACAGCAGAACTTGGGGGTTTGTTCCCGAGGACCACATCCTAGGTAAACCCATTTTTATTTGGATGAGTTGGGATCATTTCAACGATGGTTTATTTAAAATGAAACCTCGATGGGATCGATTCTTTACTACCGTAAAAGGACCTGGACAACCTCAGTCTTATCTATGGGTATTTGTTCTCGGTCTTTTGGGCTATTTTGGTTTTAAAGCAGTGAGAAAGAGAAAAAAGGCTTAACATGTTGAAAGCTGTACTTCTGCATCCCTCTTATTTTCTAACGACCCAAAGTCTTGCCGCGATAGCTCAATACGGGGATAAAATTGTCTTTGAAAAACACGATAATTTTCAAAAACAAACCTATCGAAGTAGATGCTCTATAGCTACAGATCAAGGAAAACTAAATCTTAGCCTACCTGTAAAACATCAGAAGAACATTCGACAGCGTTACAATGAAGTTAGAAGTGAAGAAGTGTTTGACTGGAATAAACAACATTTAAAGAGTATCACTACAGCTTATAGAACTTCACCCTATTTTGAATTTTTTGAGCGAGAATTCAAAGAGTTATTCCAAAGCAGTGCAGTAGATCTATTTGATCACAACCTCAAAATCACCAAGTATCTCTGCGATCAATTTAGAATCGTATTCCCTGATCAATTTACTGAATCATATCATAAAATTGACTCAACTCCAGAGATGTTAGATCTTCGTTATTTAGTCTTATGTAAGGGCAATTCGAGAGTAATAGAAGAAAAAGGATATCCACAGGTTTTTGAAGAGCGCACAGGGTTTCTCAGTAATTTATCGGCTATTGATCTATTGTTCAATCTAGGCCCAAGACATGGACTAGATTACCTAAGACAGGTTTCTATTTCTGGCCCTTTCTAAAGAGGTAGTCTTTTTCCTCGGAAGAAAGGCTTTCGTAACCTGACGCACTGATTTTATCTAGAATAGAATCAATCTTCTCTTGATCAGATTGGGGCTCTACGCTGGTTCGTTTTTTGTTTTTGTAAACCTTAAAGGATGGCTTTTTACGAGTAAAATTGAATCGAAATCCTTGTCTGAAATAATTCTGTAAACCATCAGCAATCTCTACTCCTTTTAATAATTGGCTCGCCATAAAATAACCAATTCCGGCCCCAACGAGGTGGGCTAAGCGACCACCAAAATTGACACCCGAGGTTAATTGCAGTAAATCAATCACAACAAAAAAGGCTCCGAGCTGCCACAACTTAATGTTGAAAATGAAAATTCTAATAGGCTGATTCGGAGTATAGGTAGCAATAAATATGAGTACCGCCATAACCCCAGCTGAAGAACCAACTAGATAGGCGCTAGAGGTTAGAAAAAGGGAATAAGAAAAAAGAAAAGTAAGTCCGGCAAAAAATACACCCAAGAAGTAAACCGAAAATAACCGAGCCGTATCAAAAAGCGTTAAAAAATAACGACTCGCAGTGTATAGCCAAAGCATATTGAATATCAGGTGCCAAAGATCGGCATGAATAAAACTGTAGGTTATTAAGCTCCAAGGCTGAAATAATAAAGTTGTTAATGACGAGCTTAAAACCAGCCAACGGTCTAGAGGCAATCCTATCACACCTAAAATCGAGATCACCAAAAACACGAGTACTTGAATCGCAATGAAGCGATCAAAGCTGCTCATCAAATTCCATCGATAACGCAGGTTTTCCATTAGTTCCAACGGTGATTGTTAAATGAATTTCGACTCCAGTACCACATCATAATATAGCCTAATAATGCACCACCAATGTGAGCAAAGTGAGCGATACCAGTATTTTGATTAGTAATACCAAAATAAAGATCTCCTAGAATGATGAGGGGCACAAAGTATTTCGCTTTAATAGGAAATGGCAGAAATAGCAGCATCAAACGAGCGTTGGGATACATAAAGGCGAAAGCTACTAAGACACCGTAAACAGCCCCTGAAGCTCCTACTGCCGGGGTGTAAAACGCAGACCTCAACTGTTCTGCTACTTCGTAAGAAACACCGCGTTCAATATAACTTAGGTTTACGCCTGAGGTAGAGGTCAAAGCCTCAAATAGTTGTACTCTAGATATTCCTGAGTCAACAATCGCTTCAACGGAACTATTGAAATAGATGTAATTCACACCAGTGTGTAAAAATGCAGCTCCTAAGCCAGCAGAGAAGAAAAAGAAGATGAATTTTTCTTGGCCCCATTGACGTTCAAGTGGTGTTCCAAAGGCCACTACCGCATACATATTAAAGAGTATATGAGCAAAACCTCCATGCATGAACATATGGGTAGCAAACTGCCAAAACCCAAATCTAGGGTTCTCCATAAACCAAAGGGAGAATCTTCCATACATAAAGTCTCCTAAGCTCAGTGTTAGAATAAAGAACAACACATTAGCAATAAGTATTCCACGTACAGCGGGAGTCATTTGTTGTAGCATAGCCTAGAATTTACGTGCAATTTCTTGAACATCGATCAACCTAAAAATTAGTTTCTGATCTGGCGACCATTCGCGTTCTTTGCACAAATTTAGGTCTTCTAAAAGTTTTCTCATTTGTTCCGGTGAGAGCTTCACACCCGATCGAATAGCCATATTTCGAGATAAAATTCTAGCCGATAACTCAGCAGTAGAAAAGCTCTCTAAAGAATGCTTATCCTGTGAAAGATTAAGAAGCTCCTTGAAAAGCTTAAGAGCATTAGGAGTGTCTAAAAATTCAGGACCACCACTTAAGATTAGTTGATGGTCTGTTAAACTCATAGCAAAGCCTAGATCTCTTAACTGATCTTCAATTTGTGAAAGCTGGTTGCGCTCCGAAGGGTTTAGCTCGATCTCTTCAGAAAATAACCATTGCTGAGAGTTAGATACCTCAACGGTCATTGCCGCCAATAATTGCTCATAAATCACGCGTTGATGAGCTCTATACTGATCGATTAATACTAGTTTGGCATCTCTAGCTATTACGAGATATTTCGTGTCGAGTTGAATAGGTGATTGTAAAGACTCAAAACTTATCGTTTCTCCTTCAAAATCGTCAGAAAAGATGGTCTGCTTGGCTTCAGTTTCTACTACGAGTTGACTAAATCCTAAAGCATCGTTAGCATCTACTGACACAAATGGATTGAAGCTAGGGTCTACTTGAACTTTGGGCATGCGGTTAGGTAAAGAAGACCGTTCAGATCGATAATCTACCTGATAATCTGGATTGAGATCAAAATCAATGGTCGCATTGACTCTGAATTGTCCCAAACCATGGCGAACAGTAGCCTGCAATAGGGTGAAAATCTCGAACTCATCAACCAGTTTTATTTCGGTTTTGGTCGGATGTATATTAACATCAACCATCGATGGGTTTACTTCTAGAAAAATAAAGTATCCGGGTTGACAATCATTATTTAAAAGACCCTCATAGGCCTTAATCACTGCCTTGTGCAAATAGGAATGACGCACATAGCGACCATTTACGAAAAAGAATTGTTCTTGTCGCGACTTTTTGGCAAATTCAGGTTTTTGAACGTATCCCGAAATTTTAACCACTTCAGTAGCCTCCTTAATAGGTACAACACGCTCAGGGTATTTCGATCCGAAAACATGGCCGATGCGCTGTAATAAATTGGATGGTGGAAGATCAAATAAGACTTGATCATCAGAATACATCTTCCAATGAATATCAGTATGAATAAGCGCTACCCGCTGAAACTCATCGATGCAATGCTTCAATTCTACTACATTCGACTTCAAGAAGTTTCTACGAGCCGGTATATTGAAAAAAAGATGTTTTACAGAAATGGTGGTGCCTACCTCAGCGACGACTTCTTTAATATCGTAAGACTGTCCGCCATGATTCGTGTATTCAAAAGCCTCTTCTGAACCTTGAACCCTACTTTTACAACTAACTTGGGCAATGGCTGCAATACTTGCTAATGCTTCTCCCCTGAACCCTTTTGTACTTAAGGTAAATAAATCTTCTGCAGATCGAATTTTAGAAGTAGCATGGCGCTCAAAGGCCAATTCTAACTGGTCTTTATCAATACCGACTCCATTATCAATGACACTGATTAATTCCTTACCTGATTCCTTAATAACCAAAGTAATACTTGTAGATCCCGCATCAACCGCATTTTCAAGCAATTCCTTAACCACTGAGGCCGGACGTTGTACAACTTCCCCTGCGGCTATCTGATTGGCTACATGTTCTGGAAGCTTAAAAATTTCAGGCACGACTATTGAAAATGCTTAGATCAAAGTCAATAATGACTAAAAAGAAAAAGATTAAAATTAGAGCTATGGTTAAAACCAAACGGTTGCTTTTTTTTGATTCTTCACCCGATTTAAGATCATCGATAGCCCAAAAAAATTTGTTTTTTAAACCTCTTGGAGGCTGGGCTGTACTACGAAACGCATCGAAACGATGTTCCATCTTAAAAGGAGAACCCTCCCCCTTGTAGTAACGAGGTTGGTATCCGAATTTCTTATGCGATTTCATCTTTAGAAATGCCATAGAATAAAGATACTAAGAATCGATGAACCCGAAGTTAAACTTCAGACATTTGAAGAGCAGCTATCGCTGCCTCAACACCCTTATTGCCGTGCTTACCTCCACTTCGAGCTCTTGATTGGTCGATATGATTATCGGTTAACACACAGAATATAACTGGTGTAGTTCCTTTTAGATTGAGTTCAGTTATGCCCTGGGTAATGGATTGACAAACAAAATCAAAGTGCGCCGTTTCACCTCTAATCACACAACCAATAACTATAACTGCGTCGTACTTCTCAGCCTTTACACATTTAGACGCGGCATAGGTAAGCTCAACCGCACCAGGTACAGCAATCTGATCAATGGTTTCCGCTTTGTGTTCAGCTAATGTCGAAAGACAACCATCCCTAAGCGCATGAGTTATTTCTTCATTCCAGTCCGCAGTGATTACGGCAAACCGTTTCCCCTCACCCGAAGGAACCTTAGATGAATCGTAAGTTGATAAGTGATGATGTGCCGTAGCCACTCTTACTCTAGGTTTCCGATAATCGCATCGATACCCGACGCCTCAGTGTTACCGGTATACTCTTTCTTTAAACGCTTTGCATATTTCAGTGCCTTGCCGGTTTCATTAACTTCTAAAGCCATGAATAAGGCTTTTCGCAAGAACATCGGCGTAGTAAAGTCATTGGTATCCTGATTAATAGCAGACTCGTAAGCTGCAAGTGCATCAGAGTAACGCTCTAAACCAGTATAAGCATCTGCGATAACGCCTTTAGCTAGAGCAGATAGGATCGCATCGTCCGAAGAAAACCCTTCTAGAGTGGCAATCGCTTCAGAATACTGACCTAACTGAAGGTAAGACATTCCTGCACAATAAGAAGCTAATTTAGCTGCTTTAGTACCCGAATAGTTATTGATGATATCAACAAAGCCATATTTTCCTTGAGCACCATTTAGTGCAAGACCTAAAAGAGAATCTTTTGCAACACCTGGCTGAGTAGATTGTTCGAAATAAGACTGTGGATAGTATAGTTCATTGGCTGCTTCGCGCTCTTTTGGAGCTAAAATAAACTCATTGTAGGCAAAGCTTCCAATACCTACCACTGCAATCGCAATGATCAAGCCTAAAATAATTTTCTGATTTTTTCTAAACCATTCTTCAGATCGGGATGCCCCTGAGTTTAATGCTGAAAAAACCTCAGCGGTTTGACTGTTCTGATCTACAACCTCTTCGTTAGACTCAACGGCCTTAACTGATTTCTTATATCCTCTTCGCTGATAACTCGCCATGGTATACTATTATATTAGTAGGGCAAAAATAGAATTTTTATCATAATCTACCGACTGGGTAACAATGCTTATTTTTACCATCCATTTTTAACCATGTATCTAGAACATCTATCCCTAATCAACTATAAGAATTTCGAAGCCGATCAATTCGATTTTGATTCGTCTATCAATTGCTTGGTTGGCAGGAATGGCGCGGGCAAAACCACTATTTTAGATGCTATTTATCACTTAGCTTTTACCAAAAGCTATTTCAATCCTCAAAGCACTCAAAACGTTAGACATGGTGCCGAATTATTTACATTAGAAGGTAAATTCAAGATCGATCAGAGAGATCTCGATCTTTTCGTCGGATTCAAAAAGGGCACCAAAAAGACGGTAAAACTCAATGGTAAAACGTACGATCGAATCAGCGATCACATTGGAAAAATTCCGTTGGTCATTATTTCACCTGCCGACCGAGACCTTATTTCAGAAGGCAGTGAAACCAGGAGAAAATTCATCGACAGTATTATTTCTCAATCAGATTCAGGCTATTTAAACGCACTGCTCAAATACAATCAGGCCTTAAGTCAAAGAAATTCTCTCTTAAAATACTTTTCAAAAAACAATGTTTTTCAAAAAGACACCCTTGCCTTATACGATGAATTACTCATTGAAAATGGTAGTATCATCTTTGAGAAGAGAAACCAATTCTTAAACTTTTTCTCTGAACACTTCATTGAACAGTACAAAGCAATTAGTCCGATAGAGAGTGAGGTCGTGGAGGTTAAATATGATTCTGAACTGCTTAAAACCGATTTTAAAACGCTTCTTGAACAGAGTCTTTCTAAAGATCGCCTACTACAATATACCTCAACCGGAATACATAAAGATGACTTAATGTTGCTTTTAAATGGCTACCCCATCAAAAAATTCGGAAGTCAAGGACAGCAGAAAAGCTTTTTGATTGCCATGCGCTTTGCCCAGTATGCCTTTCTTAAAAATCAAAAAAATCAAAAACCGATCGTTCTGTTAGATGATATCTTTGATAAATTAGATGATCAGCGAGTGATGCGTTTAGTGGCACTTGTCGAAAACGATTTCTTCGGTCAATTATTCATTAGTGACACGAATAGTAGTAGAACAGAGGAAGTAGTAAAAGCAACCGGTAGACCCTATGTAATTCATCATCTAGAATGAGAAAAGACAAAGAACAAAGTCTTAGCGAGGTACTCAGACAGTTTATAGAGACCAATAAACTTGAAAAGGGCCTTACAGAGGCAGAGGTGATTAGACTATGGCCAGAGATTATGGGGCCCGGCGTGGCTAATTACACAAAAAATGTTCAATTCTCTAAAGGGGTACTAAAGGTGTACTTGAGCTCAGCAGTCCTGCGAGAAGAACTACTGTTTGGTAGAAAAAAAAATAATCGCCATGTACAATGAAGCACTAAATGGCGATTATATAAAGTCGGTGTTACTAGTTTGACAACCTAGAAGATTTCTCTTCCAGAGAAGTGAAATGCACATTCGATAGCAGCGTTCTCATCGCTATCTGAACCATGGATCGCGTTCTCACCAATAGATTTAGCAAAGGCTTTGCGAATAGTACCTTCTGCAGCTTCTGCAGGGTTGGTAGATCCGATTAAAATTCTGAAATCTTCAACCGCGTTGTCCTTTTCAAGGATAGCAGCTACGATAGGGCCGCTACTCATAAATTCAACTAATTCTCCATAGAACGGACGCTCAGCATGAACCGCATAGAAAAGTTCAGCATCGCGCTTACTTAACTGCGTATACTTCATCGCAGCAATGCGAAAACCTGCAGCGTTAATACGTTCTAGAATAGCCCCGATGTGACCTGCTTTAACAGCATCTGGCTTAATCATTGTAAAAGTTCTAGTTCCAGACATGGATTTTCTTTAAAATTTTCTGCAAAAGTAGGTAAAATTAGAACTTAAAAGAATGCTCCTGTAAAACTGCATTACCATTGCCGATCATTCTACCGGTAACCACTCCTTTTTTCCAATCGATATCAAGAAGTCCATAAGAAGGTACCGAAACCACGTTACCTTTTCGAAATGCGTTTGGCTCTCCACTAAAGTTTTCATAAGAGTGAGTAAGCCCACTCGAGGTAAAATCAATAATTTCTTTGTCTTCAGTTTTAAGCACTGACCATTCTGAAATGTGGCGATCACCAGATAAAACCATTACTGGCTGATCTACTTGGCTTAACAGTGAAATCAAGCGCTCACGTTCGTGAGGAAGATTCTGCCACTTTTCATAACCGTGCTCCGATGACAAAAACTGAATACTCGATACAAGCAAGATAAGATCAGCAGTACTGGTGGTTAATCGATGAGAAAGCCAATCCCACTGAGTATCACCCAGCATAGTAGCTGCTTCATCGTAATTGGGATCGTAACGTCTACCCTCTGTCCCTTTGGTTAAGTTAGATCTAAAATATCTGGTGTCCAAAAGAATAACCTCTACCGTATGCCCTTCTGTTTGAATTTGTTCAGAGTAATATACTCCTTCCTGAACTCGTCTTGAATCGTTCTGACCCACCTTTAGAAAATTTAGAAAAGCTTCCTGGCTCTTGGCTTTTGCAGAGAAAGCAACCCCTCCATCATTCATACCATAATCATGGTCATCCCAGGTAGCAAGAATTTTCGTAGACTCTGTTAATCGCCTGTACTCCTGATTTTCTAATTGACGACGGTAATGCTTCTCAATCGTTTCAAAATCATCGCTGTCTGCATATACAATATCTCCACCCCATATCCATGCTTCTGGCTGTGCCAAATAAATATCGTCCCAAAGTTCATTGGGTGCATAGGCATTATTACAAGAACCAAAGGCGATACGGCTAGAATGCGGCTGTATTTCTTCAACAAAAACCAAACTTTCATTGCTTTCAGATTTGGGATTTTGCCTGCATGAAACTATTAAAGCAAGGACCAGGTAAGGGAGTTTTTTTATCATAAAGAAACGATTTAGAAAGCCTTAAAGCGTCTTTAAAAGTAGCAAGTTAAAATCAAATTAATTGTATCTTCGAAGTTATGAGTTTATTAACGATCGCTGGACTATCAGAGTACCTAGAAACCCCTCAAAACATAGTCATTATACCTCATCAAAATCCTGACGGTGATGCTCTTGGGTCGTGTTTAGGTTGGTCTCATTTAATGAGAAAATTTGGCCATACCACGACGATATGTTCGCCCAATGCATTTCCTGATTTTCTCGGCTGGATGCCCGGTGCAAACGAAATTTTACTTGCCGATCAGAATTTAGATGGATGCAAAAAGGCCTTAGATACAGCGAGTCTTATTTGCACCCTCGATTTTAATCATTTATCCCGATGTGGAGTTTTAGGAGAATTCATTGAAAATAGCTCTGCCCCCATTTTAATGGTTGATCATCATATCTCGCCATCGGACTACGCCAAATACACGTTTAGCGACACCTCCATGAGCTCTACTTGTGAAATGATTTATCATTTAGCCAAACATTTAAATAGTACCGATCAAATCGATTCAACAATTGCGAATTGCTTATATACAGGGATTGTCACGGACACCGGGAATTTCAAATATCCGAGCGCAAACGCAACTACCCTATTAATTGCAGCAGACCTTCTAGAAAAAGGAGCGGATAAAACTAAAATTAATGCCCTACTCTTTGAGCAAAGTGAACTGAGTCGATTTAAACTGATGGGCAGGTGTTTAGACTCCCTGACTTATCTAGAAAATTACCACAGCGTTTATATGATCATTACCGAAGAAGACAAAAGATCTTGCGGATTTAAAAGAGGAGATACTGAAGGATTTGTGAACTTCGGATTAAGTCTCAAAGGTTGTTGTTTTTCAGTTATTTTCATCGAAAACGCAGAAGATAGCTCGATAAAAATGTCATTCAGATCGACAGGAGATTTCGATGTGAATGAATTTGCACGCGCACATTTTAACGGAGGCGGACACAAAAACGCCGCAGGAGGAAAATCTTTTTCAAGTCTTAAAGAAACCATTGATTTGTTTACCTCATTATTACCAAATTATATTGAATCATTAACTTCTAATGCCCTACCTAATGAAATTTAACCTGTCCTTACTCTTCGCAGCAGCATTAACTACTTTAATCTCTTGCAATAATCCAAACGGAGATCTAGAAAATGGTCTGTATGCCAAAATGACTACCTCAAAAGGAGAGTTATTATTAAAACTTCACAGTGAAGAAACTCCGATTACAGTGGCAAGTTTTGTAAGCCTTGCTGAAGGAAACAGCAAACGCGTAAGCGATAATTATGCAAATCAACCTTATTACAATGGAACACAGTTCCACAGAGTGATTAATGATTTTATGATTCAAGGAGGTGATCCTACTGCTACTGGGCAAGGAGGTCCTGGATATCGATTTAAGGACGAATTTGTAGATACTTTAAGACATGATTCTAAAGGAGTGCTATCGATGGCGAATTCGGGTCCGTTTACCAATGGGAGTCAATTTTTTATCACCCATAAAGAAACCCCATGGTTAGACGGTAAGCACACGGTTTTTGGAAAATTAGTTTCAGGAGAGGCAACTTTAGATTCGATCGCTACCACACCAACTGACCCGACCGATCGACCGTTAGAACCAGTGACTCTAGAAACGGTAGAAATTCTGAGGGTAGGAAGCCAATCGAAAAAATTCAATGCGGTTGAAACTTTAGAAGACTACTTCAATGCAATCGAAGAAGAAGCTAAACGCAATGCAGAAGCCAAAAAAGAACGTCAAGACGAATTCGAAAAACGTTTTGAAAATGCAGAATTAAGTGAACAAGGCGTTGAATATATTGTTGAACGTCAGGGTACGGGAGAAACCCTAGCGATTGGCACAGAAATCTCTGTTAACTACGCAGGATGGCTCGTCGACGGAACCTTGTTTGACACCAATATTCAATCGATCGCTGAAGGGGATGAAAACTATGATCAAATTAATGCGATGCATCGAGGCCAATTTATCCCAATGAAAACCACGATAGACCCTGATGCAGCTATGATTGCTGGTTTTAAAGAGGCCTTAATGACTATGAAGGTTGGCGAACTTCGTTGGGTTCGTATTCCATCTGTACTCGGATTCGGCAGCAATGGAGCGGGTAATGTAATTCCTCCAGGGGCAGACCTCGTTTTCTCTATCGAGCTCTTAGCTGAACTACCTAAACGTTAATCTTTTGAAGGAGAACCTTTCAATTCCTATTTTTAAGTGTAAAACAAAACTGAAGATGAAAAAACTACTAACCGTAGCCCTATCTATGGCTTTTGCCATAGGATATGCACAAGATTATTTTCCTGCGCATTCAGAGGTAAAGACTACCGAACAGGTGTACCGAGCATTTACTGGTGCCACTATTCATGTAGATCCGACAACCGTCATTGAAAACGGAACACTTCTCATTTATAATGATGAAGTGGTATCTGTCGGAAAAAAAGTACAAATTCCAAGCAACGCTATCGTAACCGATTTGTCTGGAACGCACATATACCCCTCTTTTATTGAGGTGTTTAGCGAACTTGGGGTAGAAAAACCGAAACGCCAATCTAGTGCTGGGAGATCTGCACAATACGAACCCACAAGAGAAGGTTTTTATTGGAATGATCACATCCGTTCAGAAACCAATGCGATCGACTTTTTTACCTATAATTCAAATCAATCAGACGAACTTCGAAAAGCCGGGTTTGGTGTGGTAAATACCCACAGAGCAGATGGTATTGCAAGAGGAACCAGTTTATTAGTCGCTTTAGATGACAAGGGTGATGCCTCTAGTAGAATTTTAGACGACCGTTCAGGATCTTATTTTTCTTTCTCAAAAAGTATTCAGTCCACTCAATCCTACCCTAGCTCACTAATGGGAGCTATGGCGCTTCTTAGACAGCTCAATCACGACTTAAATTGGTATGCTTCAGGTAATGTTACCACCAAAGACCGTGCACTAGAAGCACTAATCGCACAAAAACAACTTCCGCAATTCTTTGAAGCAGGCGCCAACGGGAATACCGTTCGTGCATTGAAAATAGGTCAACAATTTGGCATCAAATACCATGTTTTAGGGTCAGGAGATGAATACCAATACGTTAGAGAATTAAAAAACTTTAACGCTTCAGTTGTAGTCCCTTTAAATTTCCCAAAAGCTTATGATGTATCTGACCCTACTTACGCAGATTACGTCTCTCTTAAGGATATGCGTCATTGGTATCAAGCACCATCGAATGCTAAAATTCTAAGAGATCATGAAATTCGTATTGCTTTTACCACACAAGGACTGAAATCAGCAAACCAACTAAAAACACAAGTCGCATTAGCGATGGAAAGAGGTTTAAGCGAGGCTGATGCTCTTGCGGCGCTTACCACAGTGCCTGCAGAAATTCTAGGTAAACAATCAGAAATTGGAGCCTTAAAACAGGGTATGAAAGCCAATTTTACCGTTACCTCTGGTCCTATTTTTGAAAACGAAACTACTCTTTTTGAGCACTGGGTAAATGGTCACAAGCACCTTTATGAGGATCGAAATACCCCAGACCTGAGAGGTGAATATATCCTAAATCATAATGATCAAGATATTAAGCTCAATATTAACGGTAGTATAGGAAAACCAAAAGTTACTGCAACAAGAGCAGACGAGAAACTTAAAGTAAAATCAAATTATGCCAACTACTGGTTAAGTGTGAGTCTTTCAGATAGTCTTGGACAACTTTACAGAGCTACCCTTAAAAAAGAAGGTGACCTTTTAAGTGGTCGATTCGTTGACGAAAACGGCGATTCGCATCCTGTATCTATGGTCGCTTTAGCTTCTACTTCTGAATCTAAAAATAAAGATTCTGAAGAGCTAGTGAGCTACAATCTCAAAGAACGATATCCCAATGTTGGTTATGGATACACCGAACAACCGAAGGCTGAAGAAATTTTGTTTAAGAACATAACTGTGTGGACAGGAACTGAGATTCTTGAAAACACAGATGTTCATATCAAATCAGGGAAAATTCAAAAAGTTGGTAAGGATTTAAAAGCTAAATCTGCTCAAGTGATAGATGCCACTGGTAAGCACTTAACCGCAGGTATCATCGATGAGCATACTCACATCGCAGCCCTAGCAATTAACGAAGGTGGACATAACTCTTCTGCAGAGGTACGTATGTCTGATGTAGTAGATCCAACAGACCTAGACATTTACAGAAATCTAGCTGGAGGGGTTACTTCTGCCCAACTTCTACATGGTTCAGCCAATCCGATTGGAGGTCAATCAGCAATCTTAAGATTAAAGTGGGGAGCTACAGCAGACGAAATGCTCTTTAAAGAAGCCCCTGGCTTTATCAAGTTTGCACTAGGTGAGAATGTGAAACAATCGAATTGGGGGTCAAATTCAAGATTCCCTCAAACACGTATGGGAGTTGAACAGGTATTTACTGACTATTTCACTAGAGGTAAAGAATACCTTGCGAAGAAAAAGAGCAAACAGCCCTATAGAATAGACGAAGAACTTGAAACCATTGGAGAAATCTTAGAGTCTAAAAGATTTATATCCAGTCATTCGTATGTACAAAGTGAAATTAACATGCTCATGAAAGTGGCTGAAAAATTCGATTTCAGGATCAATACCTTTACCCACATTTTAGAGGGTTATAAAGTAGCCGATAAAATGGCCGAGCACGGTGTGGGTGGATCTACCTTCAGTGATTGGTGGGCATACAAATACGAAGTTAAAGATGCTATTCCTTACAACGCGGCTATAATGGCCTCTCAGGGAGTAACTGTGGCTATAAACTCGGATGACGCTGAAATGTCGCGTAGATTAAATCAAGAAGCTGCTAAAACAGTCAAATACGGAGGTGTTTCTGAACTTGAAGCCTGGAAAATGGTTACCCTTAACCCTGCCAAACTACTTCATATTGATCACAAGGTCGGAAGTATCGAAGTAGGTAAAGATGCAGATGTGGTCTTATGGAGCGGACATCCACTTTCGGTCTACAGTAAGGCCGAAAAAACCATTATTGAAGGTGCTACTTATTTCGACATTGAAAAGGATAAAGAAATTCAAGCATCAATTCAACAAGAACGCTTAGAGCTTACCAAATTGATGCTTAAGGTTAAGGCCTCTGGAGCAGAAGTAGTTACCCCAATTCAGAACAAAAAAGAACGTTTCACCTGTGATACGCTTTAATACTATAAAGAACACGATTATGAGATCAATACTAACACTTTGTCTGAGCGTAGCCCTATCGGTTAACGCACAACAAACACCGGCAGATATTCAAAAAGACGCAATTGCTATCGAAGGTGCTACTATACACACTGGAACAGGTGAGGTTATCGAAAATGGCTTACTTATTTTCGAAAATGGTGTAATTAATTACTCTGGTAAAGCGAATGCAAAAATTGCGCGTCCTGAAAGAGTGATTAAAGCCAACGGAAAACATGTCTATCCAGGTTTTATCGCACCTACTAAAAGTTTAGGACTTGTTGAGATCGATGCTGTTCGAGCAACAGATGATGAAGACGAAATCGGAGAATACATCCCACACATTCGTTCGATCATTGCCTACAACGCTGAATCTCAAGTAGTTGAATCACTTCGACAAAATGGAATTCTCTTAGGTCAAATAACTCCACAAGGAAGTACGATCTCTGGTAGTTCTTCGGTTGTGCAATTCGATGCCTGGAATTGGGAAGATGCGGCAGTAAAAACAGATGACGGAATTCACCTTAGTTGGCCTTCAACCCTCAGAAGAGGACGTTGGTGGGTCGGTGAGCCTAGAGGATATCAACCGAATCAAAACTATCTCGAGCAGTGGAGTGGAATTATTGAATTTTTACAAGCGGCAAAAGCTTACAATGCAGCACCTGCAAAAACAATACACCTTCCCTATGCCGCAACCAAAGGATTATTCGATGGTTCTCAGCGTCTTTATGTTGCTGCCGATGGAGAACGAGAAATCTTCGATGCGGTAACTGAGCTAGAAAGAATAGGTATTAAACATATCGTAATTGTTGGTGGCTATTTCGCAGAAAAACAATTAGATCTTCTAAAGTCTAAATCTATTCCGGTACTCGTTCATAACCCTCACGAATTGCCAAATCTTGATGACGACGCTTACGATTTTGTCTATGGACTAGCAGCAAGATTACATAAGGCTGGATTACTAGTAGGAATTCAAAATGCATCTAAGGCTAATTTCCAAGTTCGCAATCTTCCGTTCTACGCCGGCCACAGTGTCGGATACGGAATTAACAAAGAGGAAGCCCTTGCCTTAATTTCATCAAATACTGCGAAAATTCTAGGTATAGATGATACTTACGGCACCCTTGAAAGCGGAAAAAGTGCGACGCTCTTTATTTCTGAAGGAGACGCCCTAGATATGCGCACCAACCAATTATCTCATGCGTTTATCGATGGTAGAGAAATTTCTTTAGAAACCCATCAAACAGAACTCTGGAAGCGCTATCAAGAAAAATATAGCCGACAAGACTAAATGTATCGAGCCTCATTTGAGGCTCGATTTATTTTTATACCATGCAAGTACTTAGTAGTTCACAAAATAAAATCATCAAAGACCTCATTACCCTCTCTGAGAAGTCAAAGCTTCGCAAGCAAAGAGGACTATTCGTACTCGAGGGAAAACGAGAGTTTGAAATTGCTATAAAATCTGGTTATGATTTGCACACTGCCTTTGTGCAACCTGAATTACTTAATGATTCGTTTATTCTTAAACAACTAGAAAACCATTCAAGTTTTGAAGTGACTACGGAGCTCTACGCTAAAATTGCCTATCGCGGCTCAACCGAAGGGATTATTTGCATTTTCAAGCAAAAAGGTCATGAGTTAGCGAAATATCAATTACCCAATACCTCACCCCTATTTCTAGTGTTAGAGAGCGTCGAAAAACCAGGTAATTTGGGGGCCATTTTTCGATCTGCGGATGCAGCCAATATCGATGCAGTTATCATCACCGAGCCCATTGCCGATCTTTACAACCCAAATTGTTTGAGGTCTAGTCTTGGTTGTGCACTTAGCATTCCTTCAATCGTTTGCACTAATGAAGCCCTCCAAGTATTCTTTAGGGAGAATAATATTCATTCTTATGCAGCGACCCTCCAAAACTCAAACAATTACCTTGAGGAGAACTATACTGGAGCAACTGCTTTTATTGTAGGCTCAGAAGCCAAAGGTTTAAAAACCTTTTGGAGAGAAAACGCATCGCAAAATATCGTTATACCTATGCGTGGCGCAATCGATTCAATGAATGTTTCAGTAGCTGCCTCAATACTTCTTTTCGAAGCTATTCGTCAACGGAGTAGTCTTTGATAAAGCCCCTTAGTTTTACTAACTTTAATTTATGTTAACCGAAAAAGAGCTCGAACTAGAAAATAAGGCTATCGTTCAGAAGTATAAAGATCTTCTGAGAACGAGCTATCAGACCTTATCTGAAGAAGATAAAAGCCAGATTAGGCTTGCCTTTGAGGTTGCAGTAGATGCCCATCAAGACCAGCGAAGAAAATCGGGAGAGGCTTATATCTTTCATCCTATTGCCGTTGCTCAAATTGTAGCAGAGGAAATAGGATTAGACGCAACAAGTATTATTGCAGCCTTACTTCATGATGTAGTTGAGGATAGCGATTATACCTTAGAGTATATCGAAGAGCATTTCGGGGAAAATGTTGCACGAATTGTAAACGGTCTAACTAAGATCGCAGGTCTTAAAAAGGACATGAATAATTACAGTCTGCAAGCAGAGAACTTCAGAAAGATGCTTCTCACCCTAAACGAGGATGTTCGCGTAATCTTGATTAAGATTGCCGATCGCTATCACAACATGTTGACTCTAGAGTCTATGCGTCCCGATAAAAGGGAAAAAATTGCCTCAGAGACCCTTTACATCTATGCACCGCTCGCTCACCGCGTAGGGCTCTACAATATCAAAACGATACTCGAAGACTTAGCGCTGAAATATACACAGCCCCAAGTTTTTGAAGCTATACAAAGCCAGATCAGATCTCAAGCCGATAACAATCAGGAATATATTGAAAACTTTAAGGGAGTCATTGAAGATGCACTGAAAAAGGAACATATTGACTTCGATGTTAAGGGGAGAATGAAATCGGTACATAGCATACATCGAAAAATGTTAAATCAAAACGTAAGTTTTGATCAGATCTATGACAAGTTTGCTGTGCGAATTATTTACCGTGCTAAACCTGAAGAGGAAAAGTTTTTAGCATGGAAGATTTATTCCATTATCACCGATTATTTTACACCTAATCCGGTTCGCTTAAGAGATTGGATAACTTCACCGAAAAGTACCGGATATGAGGCCCTACACGTAACCGTTATGGGTCCCAATCGAAAATGGGTGGAGGTCCAAATTCGATCGGAGCGGATGCATGAAATCGCTGAAAAAGGTTACGCAGCCCATTACAAGTACAAGCATGGCGAGCAAAAAGATGGCGGAATTGATATTTGGCTTAATCGCTTGCAAGAGGCACTTGAAAATTCTAACGGTAATGCGGTTGACTTTGTTGAAGAGTTTAAACTGAATCTTTACTCGAAAGAAATATTTGTTTTTACACCTATGGGTGATCTAGTGTCCCTACCAAAAGATGCAACCCCACTCGATTTCGCCTTTTATCTTCATACCGAGGTCGGTATGAAAACAAGAGGTGCTCGTGTTAATAACAAACTTGTACCTCTTAGCACCTCTTTAAAAAGTGGAGATCAAGTCGAAATTATCACCTCAGACAATGCGAAACCGACCACGGCATGGTTAGACTACTGCAAAACAGCAAAAGCCCTGTCTAAAATTCGATCGAGTCTAAATGCCGAGAAGAAGTCTGTCGCTGATGAAGGAAAAGAAATATTGCGCAGAAAACTTCGCACGCAAAAGATCAAATGGAATGAAGAAACAGTTAATAAACTGGTGAATCATTTCAAACTAAAAACCTCTCAAGATTTATTCTATCGAGTAGCAACAGGAACGATTACCAATGGTATGATTAAATCCTTTGCCTCACGTTACCACAATGCACTTATTAGCTTTTTTACCTCGAAACTTCAAAGAAGTAATAAGTCATCAGAAGGCGCATACGCCGATAACGAACTGAGCACGAAACTTGATTTACTGGTTTTTGGAGATGAAGAAGAAAGACTAGACTACACGCTATCAACAGAATGTTGCAAACCCATTCCTGGAGATGAAGTATTCGGCTTTTTAACCGTGAATGATGGTATCAAGGTCCACAAGAAGAATTGTCCGAATGCGGTTTCTCTTCAATCTAAATTTGCCTATCGAATTATGAAAGCCCGCTGGATTGATTCGACTCAAGAAGACTTTTATGCAGATATTAACATTAGTGGGATTGATAAACTTGGGCTAGTCAACAGTGTTACTCAGGTGATTTCTGATCAAATGCACGTGGGAATGAAATCGCTTCAATTCTCAGAAAAAGGAGGGACCTTTTCAGGAAGTATTCGTGTGATTGTCAAGAATAATGAAACCCTACAGAAACTTATCAACAAACTGAAGAAAATCAATGGAGTCGATAGAGTAATTCGTACTTAAATTTGGCCTACTTTAGCACTTTGGATTTTCTCGGATAAAATTTATGGATTCATCCAGCAATCAAGAAATAGTCAAGCAAGTTTTCACCAAGTTTTTGGAAGAAAATGGTCACCGGAAGACGCCGGAACGCTACGCTATACTACATGAGATTTACAATAGCGAGAATCACTTCGACGTAGAGTCGCTTTACTTTAAAATGAAACAGAAGAACTATCGCGTTTCAAGAGCAACTCTGTACAATACCATCGAATTATTGTTAGAATGTAAACTGGTTCGAAAGCACCTTTTCGGAACAGGTCAGGCTCAATACGAGAAATCGTATTTCGACCGTCAGCACGATCATGTGATTTTAACAGATACGGGAGAGGTAATAGAATTTTGTGATCCAAGAATTCAATCTATAAAACAAACCATCGAAGAAGTCTTCGATATCAAAATCAATAATCACTCACTGTATTTTTATGGTGAGCGAAAATCATCATCAAAAGAATAATCGAGCAACTATGGTAGATTTATTACTCGGCCTTCAGTGGGGAGACGAGGGAAAAGGAAAGATTGTTGACGTATTAACATCCAATTACGACATCATCGCAAGATTTCAAGGAGGGCCAAATGCCGGCCATACTTTAGAATTTGACGGGAACAAGCATGTACTGCATACTATTCCTTCGGGGATCTTCCATGAAAATGCAAAAAATGTAGTAGGTAATGGTGTAGTTATCGATCCGGTAATTTTTGCCAAAGAGTTGGAAAAGCTTGCTCCTTATGGTATGAATCTAGCCAATAAACTCCTTATATCGAGAAAGGCACATTTAATTCTTCCGACCCATAGACTGCTAGACGCTGCTTCAGAAGCTGCTAAAGGAAGTAAGAAAATTGGATCAACGCTCAAAGGAATCGGCCCAACTTACATGGATAAAACAGGCCGTAATGGTATCAGAGTTGGAGATTTAGAATTTTCTGACTGGAAAGATCGCTATCGTCAACTCGCTAACAAGCATCTTCAGATGATTGAGAATTACCATGTAGCCCTAGATTTTGATTTAGACTCTCTAGAAAAGGAATTCTTTGCGGCGGTTGAAGTACTTACTTCATTACCACTAATCGACAGCGAGAAATACTTCGCAGAAGCGCAAAAACAAGGAAAGAAAATCTTAGCAGAAGGTGCCCAAGGATCTCTTTTAGATATCGATTTTGGTACTTATCCATTTGTCACCTCCTCAAATACAACAGCGGCAGGAGCATGTACTGGTCTAGGTATTGCACCCAATAAAATCGAAAATGTAATCGGTATTTTCAAGGCCTATGCTACACGTGTAGGTAGCGGTCCGTTCCCGACTGAATTATTTGACGCTGATGGTGAAACCCTTGGCCGAGTTGGTAACGAATTTGGAGCGACTACAGGAAGACCTAGAAGATGCGGATGGATCGATTTAGTTGCTTTGAAATACGCCATAACCATTAATGGGGTGACTGAACTTAATATGATGAAAGCCGATGTGTTGAGCGGATTTGAGCAAATCAAAGTTTGTACCCATTACGAATACAATGGAGAAAAAATCGCACATCTTCCGTTCGATATTGACGCGAAATATGTCAAGCCCGTTTATGAGACTTTAGAAGGGTGGCAAGAGGATTTAACAGGTATAAAAAGTGCAAGTGAACTTCCTAATGCGCTCAACCATTACATCGAATACCTTGAGAAGCATCTTGAAGTGCCTATTGCAGTGGTTTCAGTTGGACCAGATCGAACTCAGACATTATTCAGAAAAGCATGAAAAGGTTAGTGACACTCGGCCTAGCGCTTGTTTGTCACTTTGCGGTTGCTCAATCTGAAGAAACTGCAAAAATAGAGGTACTCTATGGAGGATACTTCTCTAAATCAGAGGATAAATATCCAGGGGCTTCCATTTTTGAAAGGGATGAATCAGGACCCGTTCAATTCAGACACAAAGGAGCCTTATTAGACTGCGATATCGCCTACTTATATGCAGATGAAAATCGCCTCGAAGCTTATGGGAATATCGTATTCAATCAAGGAGACACGCTTATATTAAATTCTAAAGAATTAATATATAGCGGAATAACTAGACTTGCCGAAGCCAGACAAAAAGTTCGTTTAACGAGCCCTACTTCTACCCTTACCACAGAAACGCTCTATTTTGATCGCAAGAATCAAGAGGCTTACTACCCTTCGTTCGGTACGCTCGTTGATGAAGAAAACACCTTAAAGAGTAATAAAGGAAGGTATTTAATCGAACAATCACTCTACCGTTTTGAGGAGTCGGTCACCCTAGAAAACGAGAAATTCAACCTTATTTCTGATCGCCTTGACTATCATACCGAAGATGAAGTTGCGGATTTTTTTGGCCCTACTACTATTACTGGTGAAGACTACACCTTTTATTTTGAACAAGGAAGTTATGATACCAAAAATGAGAGAGGTTATGGAAAAACGAACACCAAAATCAACTATGATTTAAGAAAACTCTTCGGTGATTCGATCTATTTCAATCAATTAGAGAATTATGCTGCAGCGAGCGGTCAAGTAAAAGTTTTAGACTCAATTAATGAAAGTCGATTATCGGCTGAATTCGCTGAAATATTTAAAGCAAAAGACTCGCTTGTGGCTACAGGGGAGGCTATCATCGCAAAAAGGGTTGAAGGTGATTCTTTATACGTTCACGCCTCTTATCTGTTTGTTACAGGGCCAGATAAGGCAAGAGATCTTTTTGCTTATCCAAATGCTAGATTTTTCAAGACAGACTTCAGCGGAAAGAGTGACAGTATCGTAGTAACCAATGAAAAAGGTATTACTGAACTCATTGGAAATCCCATTATTTGGAGTGGTGAAAGTCAACTTACAGGGAACTACATCTACTTTACAAATACCCCTGAAACCAATGCCCTTGACTCCTTATATGTTATAGAAGACGCTTTCATTGCAACCCTTGACACTATCGCTCAAATAGGATATAACCAAGCCAAAGGAGTTAATCTACAAGGTAAATTCTTGTCGAACGGATTAGAGAGCGCACTTCTCGACAAAAACGCCGAAGTGATTTATTACTTATATGATGACAAGGGTGCCCTAATCGGAATCAATCAAACCACTTGTAGTGCCATTCAATTAAATTTTGAAGAAGGCGAAATCAGCAGGATTACCTTTCTTCGAAATCCGAATGGCACCCTTTACCCCTATGCTGATTTCCCAGAGGATCAAAAGCTACTTGAAGGGTTTCAATGGTTTGGCGAAGAACGAACCCGGGATTTAGAATCTTTTATTGAAAAAATTAAAGGTTTAAAGAAATGAGTCGTTTAGAACAATTTAAATCTTTATTAGCTCCCACAACCGAACACCCCCTTGGATTAGAGATCAAGAAGGCACGAGGTAGTTATCTCTATGATGTTAATGGAAAACGTTACTTAGATTTAGTAGCAGGTGTATCTGCTGTAAGTGTAGGTCATGCTAATTCGAGAGTTAGAAAGGCCGTTAATAGACAAATGCGAAAGCATAGTCACGTGATGGTCTACGGAGAATTTATTCAAGAAGTTGTTTTAAGTTATGCAAAGAAATTAACCGATTCTTTAGAACCTGAATTATCGAATATATACCTGGTAAATTCAGGAACAGAAGCAGTTGAAGGTGCCCTGAAGCTCGCTAAAGCGGTTACAGGGAGAACACAAATTATCGCCGCTAAGCAAGCTTATCACGGCAATACTTATGGAAGCCTTAGTTTAATGGATTACAAGGAGCGTATCAACCCTTTCAGACCTCTATTACCCGGTATAGGCCATATCACTTTCAATGAGGATAGAGAATTAGAATCTATTACTTCTGAAACGGCTGCTGTAATTCTAGAAACTATTCAAGGGGGAGCTGGTTTTATTGAACCGAAAAATGGATACTTAAAAAAGGTCAAAGCTCGCTGTGAGGAGGTGGGAGCCCTTTTGATACTTGATGAAATTCAACCAGGTTTTGGCCGAACAGGAGAACTTTTTGCTTATCGACACTATGGAATCACCCCCGACATTTTAGTGATTGGAAAGGGAATGGCAGGTGGTTTACCCATAGGCGCATTCGTTAGTAGCAAGGAAAATATGAGCTTACTTGGCTATAAACCTCGCCTAGGGCACATTACCACCTTCGGTGGGAATCCTGTAATCGCGGCTGCAGCACTTGCCACATTAGAAGAAATCGAAGTCAAGCAATATCAAAGTAAAGCCATACAGCATGAAGCTCTAATTAGAGCATCTTTAAAACATCCACTTATTAAAGAAGTTCGTGGTAAAGGTCTTATGTTGGCCCTTATTCTCAAAGATCCTGAAATCGCCAATCACTTAGTCATTGAGGGGATGAAGGAAGGGGTCATTTTATTTTGGCTCTTATATGAGAAAAGAGCGGTTCGCATCACCCCACCATTGAGTATATCAGAGAAAGAATTGAAAAAAGGTTGTGCTACCATCTTATCGGTACTTGATCGTTACGCTTGTTAACTAAAGTGTTGATAATTCAATTGGTTTTCTGACCCCACCCCCATGTGGTATAGGTAAATTTAAAATACCAATAAGCTATTATGGGCAACCCTAACGAACATCCTGAACAAGCCATACGAAAGTTCGAATCTATGCTTAAAACGGATGACGTTTATTTCTTTGATTCCGAAGACTTTGAAGAAATCATCCATCACTATTTAGGCGAAGGCAAGACCCTCCTAGCAAAGCGTGCTTTAGAGATGGGAAAAGCACAGCACCCACAGGCGATTGAACTCAAATTTTTGGAGATAGAGATACTCGTCTCGGAGGATAAATTAGATCAAGCAAGAATGCTCATCGAAGAAATAGAAATCTTTGACCCTATGAATGAAGAATTGTTCATTCAAAAAGCAAATATCTTATCGAAAAGCGACGATCACAAAGGAGCTATAGCTATTCTAAACAAAGCTCTCGAGTTCTGCCCAGAGTCATTTGATGTACATTCTTTGTTAGGCCTAGAATACCTTTACTTAGATGCTTTTGAAGAAGCCATTCCGCACTTTGCCACCTGCTTAACTTTGGATTCAACCGATTACGCATCGATGTATAATCTCGTTTACTGCTATGAATTCACTGAAGGTTATGAGGAGGCGATCAGTTACTTGAACAATTATTTGGAGCAAAATCCTTACAGCGAAGTTGCTTGGCATCAATTAGGCAAGATGTATTTCGCATTAGAGAAATTCCAAGAAGCTTTAGCCACTTTTGACTTTGCAATTATATCCGATGACCGATTTAGTGGGGCTTATTACGAAAAAGGGTATGTTCTTGAAAAGCTTGGAAGATACAATGAGGCTATTGAAAATTATGAGTTCTGTTTTGAATGGGATGCTCCTACCCCGCAAGCCTATTTAAGAATTGGATATTGTCATCAAAAATTAGGTAATCATTCACTGGCAGAACAATACTTTTATAAGACCGTACATTTAGATCCATTATTGGATAAAGGTTGGTTGGCCCTCACGAAGCACTATTTTATTAGTGGCGACCTTCTAAAAGCGCAAGAACACATCAACAAAGCGCTTAATATTGATGGTGAAAATGCCCTTTATTGGAGAAGAGCTGCACATATCTACCACAGTCTAGGAGAAATTGAGAAAGCTGATTATGCTTTTGAACAAAGCATAGAATTAGGCAATTTCGAATTCAACAGTTACCTTAAGTGGATTAGCATTCAACTCGAACAAAAAGATTATTCAAGAGCCATTGAATGTCTTCTAGAGGCCTTAGAGCATCATCCTGAAGAAGCAGCGCTTCTATTTATTAAGTCAGGTATACATGCACTCTTAGATGAAAGAGATGAAGCACAAAACACACTGTGTCAAGCGATGCGTTTAGATTCATCCGCTGCCGATTATTTTTATTTCTACTTTGAAGAAATGAGTGAACTCGATTGGCTTAAGTCCTATTTAGAAAAGAAGAAGCCTTCAGGGACTGCTTAAAGTACCTTAGTTCACAAAGCATAAGCTTATGAATCTTAAAAAATCACTTGCACTCTTTTTGAAAGGTATGGCTATGGGTGCTGCCGATGTAGTACCTGGAGTATCAGGTGGTACAATAGCTCTTATTAGTGGTATCTATCCCAAACTTCTAGACGCCATTAGCAATATTAAACCTAGCCTGCTCAGCGAACTATCCAATAAAGGATTCGCCTTTGTTGCCGAAAAAATTCATTTAAAATTTCTAATTACCCTATTTGCAGGGATTTTCGCAAGTGTATTAACCTTAGCAAAGGGAATTAGCTACTTATTAGAATTTCATCCTATCTTAATTTGGAGCTTCTTTCTTGGTCTTATTCTAGGTAGTATTTTGCTGATGGTGAAACAGATAAAGGGTAAACGAAGTTTAGTAATTATTGCTGGTTTATTAGGTGTGTTATTAGCCGCAGGTGTTGGTTTTTTACCTGTAGGAGAAGATACTTCAACCCTTCCTTACCTCTTTCTTTCAGGCGCACTAGCGATTTGTGCGATGATCTTACCAGGTATTTCTGGATCGTTCATACTAGTGATATTAGGGAGTTATGAGCCTATCCTTCAAGCCGTTCATCAAAGAGATCTTAAGACCATTGCAGTGGTCGGAGCCGGAGCGATTATTGGATTACTTTCCTTCGCCCGAATTCTGAAATGGTTTTTTCATAGGTACCCTAACACAACATTAGCATTAATGACTGGTTTTATAGCAGGATCTATCCCTGCGGTTTGGCCATGGAAAGACAATGCTAGTGGCAGTCTATATCTTCCCAGTTTAGGTTTAGATAGTGACCAACTACTAGCGATCTTACTATCGCTTTTAGGTCTATTCTTGATCATAGGATTAGAGAAGGCTTCAAAGTTGGAGAACACAAACTAGATTGTAAAACCATACTGCTTTGAAGAAAAAACGTTCCTTATTTGATCTTATTGCATTGGTCTTCAAAGGAATGCTAATGGGTGCTGCTAACAAAGTGCCTGGGGTTTCAGGAGGAATTATCGCTTATGTAGGTGGGTTTTACGAAGAATTTATCTACTCCCTGAAGCAATTTAATGGAAAGGCGGCTTCCCTAATATTCAAAGGAGATCTGAAAAATTTCTTTCGACACGTCAATGGTAAATTCCTCAGTTTACTAATAATGGGAATGTTAATCAGTTATTTCAGTGTTGCGCAAGCGCTAGATTACTTGATTACTCATTACGAAATATGGGTTTGGTCTTGTTTTTTCGGTATGATCTTAGGGTCTGTACATTTTATTGCAAAACAGTTTGATAAATGGTCAACCGAGATTCTTTGGGGAATAGGATCGGGTGGAATCATAGGTATTATGCTAGCCTTTATCCCTCCAATCGCACCCAATGACCATTTACTCTTTGTATTCCTGTGTGGTATGATTAGCGTTACTGGAATGACCCTACCCGGGCTTTCTGGATCATTTCTTCTTATTCTACTAGGAAACTACGTGTTATTATTGGTCGATTCAGTGAATGCACTATATCTGAGTTTTGGTTATCTGATCAAAGGAAATTTTCAATTGATGCAAGAACCTGAAAACATTAGACTTCTTAAGGTGTTAGCCGTATTTACACTTGGCTCCATTGCCGGTTTAGTGTCCCTTTCTCATTTGCTCGTTTATGTTTTGAAGAAATTTAGAAAATTAACTACTTCAATTATTCTAGGATTTATTATTGGTTCAATACCCGTGGTTTGGCCATGGAAAAAGGCTATTTATAAACTTTCTAAGACTGGACAGTACCTCGTGGATAGTAATGGTCACAAAATTGTGAGTAATTATTCTAGATATTGGCCGGATTGGTCAACTTCAGAATCAATACTTGCCATGGTATTTATGGTGACCGGATTTCTTATTGTATATTCCATCGAATATTATGGAAGGTACAGAAATACTTAATTTTGGACTGATCGGGAGAAATATTGAGTACTCCTTTTCTAGGGCTTTTTTTAAAGAAAAGTTTGAATATTTAAACCTCCCTCACCACTATCAAAACTTTGATCTTCAAAGTCTTGAAGAGCTAGAAAAAGTTTGGGAAACCAAGAACCTAATTGGATGTAATGTCACCATACCCTTTAAACAGGAGATTATTGCACATCTCGATTTATTAAGCCCCGAAGCCACTGAAATTGGGGCTGTAAATTGTATCCATATCGAAAATAATAAACGAGTAGGATACAATACGGACACCTATGGTTTCTCAACCTCATTCAAACCCTTACTTAGTGCAGAAGATCAAAATGCAATTGTTCTGGGAGCAAATGGAGGCGCTGCAAAAGCAGTGATTTACGCGTTAGAATCAATGAAAATCAGAGTCACCAAAATAGGAAGACAATCGAATGGTGAAATTGATTTCACCTATGATGAGTTAGATGAAGAACTCATTGAAGGTCACCAAATCATTATCAATTGTACGCCTCTTGGAACCCATCCCAATGTAGATCAAAAGCCAAGCATTCCATACCATCACCTAAATTCTAAGCACTACCTCTTTGATTTAGTTTATCGACCAGAAAAAACAGCTTTTCTCAAAGAAGGTGAAGCTCGCGGTAGTAGAATTTGTAATGGAGCAATGATGTTAAAATGGCAAGCCGAAAAATCATGGGAAATATGGAATTCCCTTTGAGTGCATAAGCATTTGTTTAACTTTGCTTAAGAACCTAAGAGAAACGGGTATGGAAAATCAGGATCAGTCTGCAGAGAAAACAACCTTAGCATTTGAGTTAATTGAGCTTAAACCAGATAGCTACAACCACCTAGAACCAGATAATCTAGTTGGAGAATTACAGCGTCTGTTAATAAACGCTCCTGTGGAGAAAATCGGAAAGCATGTTTCTCAAATTAAACGTGTGTTCGATACTAAACTTAAAGAGGTACAGGAAAAGGAAAAAGCGGCTTTCCTAGCAAATGGCGGAAATGAAATCGATTTTCACTTTCAATCGAAAAGTGCTAAAGATTTTCAAGAGCTTTATCGGGAATACAGGCAAAAGAAAGAAGCTTTTCGAGTCAACTTTGAAAGACAAATTCAACAGAACCTTCAAACGAAACAAGAAATTATAGAAGAAATCAAATCGTTAATTTCTACCGAAGAAAATATTAATACAACCTTCTCTCAATTTAGGGATTTGCAAACTAAGTGGAGAGAAACTGGCCCTGTTCCTAAAACTGAAAACGATAATCTCTGGGCAAACTATCACCATCACGTAGAACGCTTTTATGATTTTCTAGACTTAAATCGTGAACTTCGAGACAAAGATTTCAAACATAATTACGATGAAAAGATTAAAATCGTAGAACGAGCAGAAGCCTTAATCAACGAAGCTGATTTTCAACAGGCTTACAATGAACTACAACAACTTCATCGTATTTGGAAAGAGGAACTAGGTCCTGTAAGCAAAGAACATCGTGCAGGTATATGGGAACGTTTTAGCAACGCAACTAAGGTAATGCACGATAAGAGACAAGAGTTTCAAAAAAGGAGAGACGAAGAAATTCAAACGCGTCTCACCCAAAAAAAAGAACTTTTAGAGGATTTTAAACGTGAATCGGCCACTATTGCTACTTCACACCAAGGCATACAATCTCAATTTAAAAAACTAATTTCTATTAGAGAATCGTTTTACCAAATAGAAGGGGTACCCTATTCGCTTCAAAAGCCATTGATAGCCGAGTTAAAGAAGCAATTTGGTCAATTTTCTAAAGCTAAAAACGATTTTTACAAGAACCATAAAAAAGAACAAAAGGATCGAATTGCTCAAAAAAAGGAACTCATTGCAAAGGCAGAGTCACTAAAAGATTCGGATAATTTCGATGAAACAACCCCTTTATTCATAGCCTTACAAAAAGACTGGAAAGCGGTAGGGCCTGTTCCTCGAAAGATTGGTGATCCACTCTGGAAAACCTTTAAAGCAACTTGCAATCATTATTTTGATCGATTACATGGCAATGCTAAAGTATCTAAACAACAGCAAAACCCTTTAGATAAGGTGTTCAATGAACGTTCTCATTTGAAAAAACAGATAGAGGAGATTATTGCCGAAATTCGTCAGCTTGAAAACAACCTCGAGTTCTTCAATAGCGATGATACAAGCAACCCCCTTATTGCCTCTGTTCTAAAAAATATTGAAAAGAAGAAGTTAGAACTGAACAAGCTGCAAGAACAGCTTAAAAAACTCAATGTAGAGCGCAATAAGCTTCAAAAAGAACAAGATGAAGCTGCAGCGGCCGAAGAACATACAGAAGGCAAAGAAGAGAAATCAGAGGACTAATATTAAAATAAAAAAGGGGCTCCATTCAGAGCCCCTTTTCTATTTAAGTAAGTAATCGTTCTACTTCGCAATATTCACTGATCTAGTTTCACGAATAACAGTAACCTTTACTTGACCTGGATAGGTCATTTCAGTCTGAATTTTTTGCGAAAGTTCAAAAGAAAGTTCTGCTGCTTTATCATCGCTTACTTTTTCACTGCCTACAATCACTCGCAACTCTCTTCCCGCTTGAATAGCATAAGCCTTTTCAACACCTTTAAATCCTAACGCAGCATCTTCGAGATCTTTTAATCGTTGAATGTAACTGTCTAAGACTTGTCTTCTTGCACCCGGTCTAGCACCTGATATGGCATCACATACTTGAATAATTGGAGATAGTAAACTCGTCATTTCAATTTCATCGTGGTGGGCACCAATAGCATTACAAACTTCTTTATTCTCACCATACTTTTCAGCCCATTGCATACCCAAAATCGCGTGTGGAGTTTCGATATCAACCTCGGCCATTGGAACCTTTCCAATGTCATGAAGTAGACCAGCACGCTTAGCTAATTTCGGGTTGAGTCCCAATTCAGCCGCCATTACGCCACAAAGCTTGGCAACTTCTCTGGAGTGTTGTAATAGATTTTGACCGTAAGAGGAACGATACTTCATTCTCCCGACCGCCTTGATGAGTTCTGGATGTAGCCCATGAATACCTAAGTCGATTACGGTACGTTTACCAATTTCAACAATCTCTTCATTAATCTGAGATTCTGTTTTCTTCACAACCTCTTCAATACGTGCTGGGTGAATTCGACCATCGGTCACTAAACGGTGCAGTGACAATCGTGCAATCTCTCGACGTACACTGTCAAAACACGAAAGAATAATTGCCTCAGGAGTATCATCAACAATGATCTCAACTCCAGTTGCTGCCTCAATAGCACGGATGTTTCTACCTTCTCTACCAATTATTCTACCCTTCACGTCATCTGATTCAAGATTAAATACAGAAACGCAATTTTCAACGGCTTCTTCGGTTCCAATTCGCTGAATCGTTTTAATAACCACTTTGCGCGCCTCTTGTTGAGCTGTCATCTTAGCTTCTTCAACAGAATTTTGAATGAATGCCATGGCGTCAGTCTTCGCTTGATCCTTAAGTGAGTTTACCAATTCGGCCTTAGCGTCATCTGCGGATAGTCCAGAAATCACTTCGAGTTGCTTCACCTGGTTTTGGTGCATTTTTTCGATCTCTTGCTCTTTGCGTTCTATTCGCTCTATTCGACCTTCAATCTCCTTTAATTCTTTCTCCAATTGCTCGTTAAGCACTCGATTTTTCTTAAGCTCAGAACCTACTTGTGATTCCTTATCACGAATGCGTTTTTCAGCCTCGGCCATTTTCTTGTCCTTAGCTAAAATGACTTTTTCATGTTCTGCTTTTAGTTCTAAGAATTTCTCTTTGGCTTGAAAAATCTTATCTTTTTTAATTTGTTCCGCATCCTTTTCAGCCTCCTTTAAAATTGATTTAGCCTCCTTTTGAGCACTAACAAGGGCTGCCGCTCCTTTGCGTTTTTGAAGTAATATGGTAATCGCATAACTAGCTAATAAGCCCGCTACCGCACCAATTATCACATTTATCATTGAATCCATGGTCTTAGTTTATATTAATAAAACCCGCATTGAAGGTTTTGTACAAACTCCGTTAAGTACAAGTTTAGAGCTATCCTACTACTTGAAAATCTCGGACTCGCGAGCACGATCGTGCAATAGGTCATCACTCTTTAGAAATTAATCTTCGTTGAGTTTGTCAAAAAATAAACAATGCGGGTAATCTTACTCAGTTATCACTACTGATTCAGTTCAGAATCAATGGTTTGTACAAGTAAATTTAGACGAGAAATACTGTCGTTGATTTGTTGTTGAAGACCTGATCGCTGATTTGAGGAATTAGCAAACTGTAAAGCGCACATGGCCAATACATCTTGCTTATCACTAACTGCGTAGCTCTTTTCGAACTCCTTTACCATTTGCTGCACGCTATTCGCGGCCTGTCTTAGACCTTCTTCTTGCGAAGCAGCTATTGAAAGTGGATAAACCCGATCGGCAATAGATACTTTTATTTTTTGCTTTTCGCTCATCGCACTTTTTGTATTAATCAAGTGTGTCTATACACGACTGTATTTCTTTGACTAGACGATCAATTTTATTTTCTACGTCTGTTTTGTCTAAAGGATTACCCTCATCACTTGCACTTCTATTGGCTTCTTGTAGTTTCTTCTGAGAAATCCCAAGGGCTTCTTCCTTGACAAGAAGCGATCTTTTCAATTGCTCAATTTCTAACCTTAAAGCCTGATTTTCTGATCGCTGGTAGTTGAGACGCTCAATTAATGATTGAACTCTATCCTCAACCGCACCCAATGTTTCAAAAAAGGTATTCATAAAGTACAGGCGATTTTAACAAAGGTAATCAAGTATCGTTGGCAAAGCAATATTTAACTTTGATTGGATTTGTATTTTTTGGTAATAACACCTTTATTCGTGAGTATGTCTCGAGTTTTTTCAAAAATTCTTTTTAGTTTTGTTTTAACTATCTGTATTTCAATATCTTATTCGCAAGATAGTTTGCACTCGGATACCAAATTGAATTTAAAAGAACATCCGCCCTTAGAAATTCCATTACGTTATTCAGGGACCTATGGTGAATTACGACCCAATCATTTTCATGCGGGAGTAGATCTAAAAACTCAAGGAAGAGAAGGATTTCCTGTATACGCGGTCGAAGATGGTTTTTTATCTCGAATTAAAGTAGAAACGGGGAGTTATGGCAAAGTGATTTACCTAGATCATCCTGAATTAAGCAAAACCACCGTTTACGCTCACCTCAATCGATTTAGTCCTAAAATTCAAAGTTACATTAAGGGTGAACAGTACCTTCATCAAACCTATGGGATACAACGTTATTTAAGACCCTTTCAAATTCCCGTTAAAAAAGGAGAAATTATCGGTTACTCAGGAAATACGGGGAATTCGTTTGGGCCACACCTACATTTTGAAGTACGCGATAGGGAATCAGAAGAACCGATAAATCCTCTTCAATTTGGCTTAGAAGCTGCAGACAACGACCCTCCTACTATTCAAGGATTCTACTTGTATGAGTCTGAAGAACCACAAGTGGTAACCACCTTTGAAAATCGAACCATGATCGCTTTAAAGACCCTTAAGGAACGAATCCATTACTCGGCAACAGACACGATTAACGTTCAGGGGTATTACAGTTTTGGAATACAATCATTCGACCGGCTTGATCTATCTGCAAATAAGAATGGATGGTATCGATTGGAGCTCATGCGCAATGACAGTCTGATTTCTGAACTAACTATTGATCGATTCAATTTCACTGAAAACCCATTGATCAACAGAAGTATTGATTATCAATTCTATGAAACTTCAAATAATCGCGTACTCTTAACCACAAAAGAAGCGAGTAATCCACTTGGATTTTTTAAAAACAGTCCATCAACCGAGCTGTTTAAAGCAGAGGTAGGTAAAATAGATGATTGGAAATTAACACTCAGTGATTACTCCGGAAATACCTCAAGAATTCATTGGACTACAAAAGGAGTTCAAGGCGTGAAAAAGATGGCCATGTCTTTTGGCAATTTGACGACAAATCAAAGTGTGAATAATCAACTTTTAGAAGCTCAGCTAATTGCGGTTGAGAATAGTATTTATAGTACTGAAGGTCTAGAATTTCTTTTATCCGGAGATACTCTATCCATTAGACCTAAGGATGTGCTGGTTCGAAATCCATTACTCCTAAAAATTATTGCAAAGGAAATCAAACAAAAGCCGAGCTGGCTCAGTTATGCCTACCTTGGACAAATTGGTAAAAAAGGAACCAACTTTATTCGCAGAGTCGAATCAGATACGCTTTCGATTACCCTTCGAAATACAGGAGACTTCCATTTCGCCTATGACTCTATTGCTCCAGTAGTTACCCCGAGAAACTTCAGCTCAGGTCAAGCGATTAATGGTTACCGCTATCTTGAGATCGAAGCAGAAGACAAGGAGACCGGGATTAAGAGTTTCGAAGGATATCTTGATGGACAATGGATTCTATTCGAATACGAACCTAAAGAGAATCGCTTTACCTTTGATACATCGGATATTTTATTACTACCAGGAGTTCACACACTCGAATTTGAAGTTGAAGATCTCCTAGGAAATAAGGATAAAAAAACATTTAGTCTCACCATCAACTAATATGAAAAAATTGCTTTTAGGCTTCCTGATGACCTTATGCGCTATAAACCTTATTGTTGGGCAGAAAAGCAGTTTCCTACATCCCGACTTTAAAAGCATTACCGAATCCCACAAAGTAATCGCTGTAGTTCCTTTTGACATTGATTTAGATCTATCGCTATCTGAATTAAAACGTAGACAACTTTCTGAAGAAGAGGGAGCTAGTCTACAAAAAGAATTAACGTACTACATCGAAAGCCAAATCGACGCTTTGAATGTAACGATTCAACCGTACGAAGAAACCTTAACTAATATGCGGTCTTCTGGTATTGACTATAGAAGCTCCCTTTTAATGGAATCAAAGGACTTAGCCCATAAACTAAAAGTCGATGCCGTCATTCGAGGAAGTCTGTCTATCAGTGTTTTATTATCAGAAGGAATAGAAAATCAGTTTTCTTGGATCGATTTATGGGTGCTCTCCCCTTCCTTTGGTCGAATTACACTAAAGCTCGTCGACGGTCAATCTTCAAAATTACTGTGGCGACACGAAAAGGTTATCGATAGAACCACTGGGAAAAATACTCGTGAACTGGTTGAGAAAATGATGAAGCAAATCGCAAGAAATTTTCCCTACGCCAAATAGCTAGCTAAAGTATCAATTACGTAATCTACTTCTTCTATGGTGTTGAAGATAGAGAAAGAAAAACGTAGAGACGGAAAATTATCGGCGGCGATCGTACGAAGTACGTGAGAACCCGTATTACTTCCAGACTGACAAGCACTACCCTGAGAACAAGCAATACCTTTTAGATCTAAATGAAAAAGAAGCAAGGTTGCTTTATCTCCAGTAATCGGAAGTCTTAAATTCACAAGAGTATAAGTACTTCGATCAAGATTACCACATCCTCCATTTAAAGTTGCTTCTGGAAGACGTGACTTCACCCCGTCTATAAATCTCTTTTTTAAGGACAGGACATATTCTTTCTCCTCAGCTAAATTCTGATAAGCCAATGTAAAGGCTTTTTCCATGCCTAAAATATTGTGAACACTTTCAGTACCTGCTCGAAAGCCCTTTTCTTGACCCCCACCTACTATTAACGATTTTAAATGAACATCGGAGCGCATATACAAAAATCCGATTCCTTTAGGGCCATGAAACTTATGTGCTGCAGCACAAATAAAATGTACAGGTGTTTTGGATAGGTCCCACTGGTAATGTCCGACCGATTGAACAGTGTCCGAGTGAAAAAGTGCTTGATGGGTTTTGCATAGTTCAGCAACTTTCTCTACCTCTAATAAATTCCCGATTTCATTATTCACATGCATCAAACTCACCAGAGTTTTGGGTGCACTTTCGCGAGAGAGTTTATTTTCTAAATCTTTGAGATCTATGTAGCCTTGCTCATCGATATCAACCAATTCAAGCCCTATTCCATACTCCTCGGCCACCGCTTCTGCAGCATGTAAAACCGCATGATGCTCAATCGCTGAAGTAATAATTCTCTCTACTCCTAGATCGCGAACTGCGCAACGAAGAACCATATTATCCGCTTCTGTTCCACCAGAGGTAAAATAAATTTCACTTGGCTTCGCCCCTAAAGTGGTTGAGATTGATTTTCTAGCCTTTTCGATTAAAGCTTTTGCTGATCTTCCAAATGAATGAGTAGATGACGGATTGCCAAATTGTTCGCTAAGGGATTCAGAAATAGTGGTTACAACCTCTGGGCGTAGCGCCGTAGTTGCAGCATTATCAAAATAAACTGGAGTCATTTATCAAAGGTACGTTTTGATTCAAGAAAACAGAGTTTAAATAGCCTGTTCAGAGTAGAATTTAATGCGATATAAACGAATTTCTTCTTCTTCAAAATCTTCTTCTAATTCAGCGATAGCATCCTCAAGACTATTAGAGCTAGCTTCAATGAAATAATCATGAAGTTCTTCTTGAGAGTCATCATCTAACAATTCGTCAACCCAATAACTAATATCGAGCTTAGTTCCACTAAACACAATCTGTTCCATATTTTGGAGCAGTTCTTCCTGAGTGATTCCTTTAGAAGAGGCAATATCGTCAAAAGCCAACTTTCGATCTACACTTTGTATGATGTAGAGCTTCAGGCCCGAATTTGAGCCTGCAGATTTTACAACGAGCTCATCCGGTTTAATGATATCGTTTTCCTCCACATAATTGGCTATACAATTTACAAACGGCTCACCGTATCGTTTAGCCTTAGCATCTCCCACCCCGTGTATTTGCCCTAATTCTTCTAAAGTGGTTGGGTATTTGAGTGCCATATCTTCGAGTGAAGGGTCTTGAAGAATGATATAGGGAGGTACCCCATGCTTATCAGCTTCTTTTTTTCGGAGTGCTTTAAGTAAAGACAGTAATTGGTCGTCTGCACCTCCACCTTTTGATTTCTCCTGATTAATCTCAGCTACTTCCTGATTATAATCACGATCAAGGACCATTTGAAAACTCGATGGATTTTTAATGAAGGTATATCCCTTTTCTGTGATTTGCAGTATACCGTAGTTTTCTATCGATTTACGCAAATACCCAGCGATGACTAGTTGTCTGACTAATGTGTGCCAGAAAAATGACTTATGGGCATGCCCACATCCAAAAAACGGTTTCTCATCCGTTTTATGAGAGCTGATCATCGCATTAGGCTTCCCCCTTAGTATTCGAACAATCTCCTTGCTTTTAAACTTTTCTGAAGTCTTCTGAACTACATCGAGCACGAGAGTAGCTTCTTCGCCTGCTTCAAAAAGTTCTTTGGGATTACGGGCATTATCATCCATATCCGCTCCTTCTCCGTTCACCTCGTCAAACTCTTCTCCGAAATAGTGAAGGATAAATTTTCTTCTCGAAAGCGAAGTTTCTGCATAAGCAATAACGTCCTGTAATAATGCCTGACTAACTTCTTGTTCCGCAACAGGCTTACCAGAGCTAAATTTTTCTAACTTCTCAATATCCTTAGAGGAGTAAAAAGCAATACATATACCTTCACCACCATCTCTACCCGCTCTACCGGTTTCTTGATAATAACTCTCTATACTCTTTGGCATATCGTAATGGATCACTAGCCTAACATCGGGTTTATCGATACCCATCCCGAAGGCTATGGTTGCAACAACAACATCCACATCCTCCATTAAGAATTGATCTTGATAAAGCGCGCGAGTTTTCGCATCAAAACCTGCATGATACGGAATTGCTTTGATCCCATTTAATTGCAGAATCTGTGCTAGTTCTTCAACCTTTTTACGGCTAAGGCAATAAATGATTACCGATTTATTCGGATGTTGAGCAATAAGCTTAACGATATCACTATTCACCTGATCAGTTTTAGGCCGAACTTCGTAATATAGGTTGGGGCGATTGAAGGAAGATTTCAGTAGAACCGCATCTTTCATTCCCAAGTTCTTCATAATATCTTCCTGAACCTTAGGAGTAGCTGTAGCGGTAAGTGCAATCAAAGGTATTCCCGGCGATAATCGATCGATAATCGCTCGAATATTTCTGTATTCTGGTCTGAAATCATGACCCCATTCTGAAATACAATGGGCCTCATCAATAGCTACAAACGAAAGTGGTATCGACTTCAATAAATCAATATTATGCTGCTTAGTCAACGACTCGGGAGCAACAAACAATAATTTAGTAACTCCTGATTTCAGATCATCGATGACCGTTTGAGTTTCGGTTTTGGTAAGCGAGGAGTTTAAAACGTGAGCTATTCCCGAAAAAGCTGATTGACTTCTTATTGCATCCACCTGATTTTTCATCAAGGCAATCAGCGGGCTAATGACGATCGCGGTTCCTTGGCACATCAATGCCGGTAGTTGGTAGCACAAAGACTTACCACCCCCTGTTGGCATAATAACAAACGTATCTCGACCTGAAAGAAGTGCACCTATAGCCTCTTTTTGTAGTCCTTTGAATTCAGAGAATCCAAAGAATTTTCTCAGGGTTTGATATAATTCATTTCCGTTTAGAATCATCAGAGTCTACTTGTCAATCAACAATTCAGATGTATTCGGGGTATAATTTGTAATTTCGTAGTTGAATTTAACACATATTTCACAATTCACCGGCTTACCCTTGAAGAAACCTTTAAATCTTAGAGAAATCGCGCATCGCGTCTTACAAATTGAGATCGATGCTCTCAAAAATCTCCAGAACGCACTCGATCACCACTTTGAAGAGGTTATTGAAATGATCACTCATCTAAAAGGAAGAGTTGTAGTAAGTGGTGTCGGTAAAAGTGCACTTATTGCTCAGAAATGGGTGGCAAGCTTTAACTCTACAGGTACCCCAGCGCTTTTTATGCATGCAGCGGATGCCGTTCACGGAGATTTAGGGATGATTCAAAAGGGAGATTTAGTATTTATTCTCTCTAAAAGTGGAAATAGCGAAGAAATCAAAACCCTTGCCCTTCACCTTAAAAATCTAGAATTGCCCTTTATTGCAATTACTGCCAATTCAGATTCAATCGTAAGTAAAAGTGCTACGCTAACTCTTCTAACTCCTGTCGAAAAAGAGGCTTGTCCTCATGACTTAGCACCAACGGCCAGTACAACACTTCAACTGGCGCTTGGAGATGCTTTAATGGTCGCAACGCTTGAAAGTAAGGGATTTGGTGCAGAACAATTTGCTCAATACCATCCCGGTGGAAGCCTGGGTAAAAAATTAACCTTAAAGGTAAAAGATCTTATCAACCCCGAACTGATACCTAGAGTGCAACCCTCAAGTACATTGAAAGAAGTTATCGTCGAAATTTCGAAGAATTTATTAGGATGTACAGCAGTTTGTGAGGGAGAAAAAGTGGTCGGAATGATCACCGATGGAGACTTAAGACGTATGCTAGAGAGAAGTCCTGATTTCAACACGGTAAAAGCATCTGAACTGATGAGCCTAAATCCTAAATCGATTCATTCTGATCGATTGGCATCTGAAGCGCTTCAGCTTATGAATTCAAATGAAATCACGCAATTGATCGTTATCGATAATAACGAATATGTAGGTATCTTGCATCTTCATAATTTGATTCAAGCAGGCTTAGTATGAGTACTAGAGACGAGATGTCTTTTTTAGACCATTTAGAAGAACTACGTTGGCACTTAATTCGTTCTATTCTCGCGATTATGATCATCGCAGTTTTCGCCTTTGTATTCAAAGGATTTATCTTCGATACCATCATATTTGGGCCGAAGAATATGAATTTTCCGACCTACCATTTCTTTTGCCAAATTGCCACCTTCTTTGGAGTGACCTCTGATTTCTGCGCTGATAGTTTACCCTTCACTTTACAAAACAGAACGATGGCCGGGCAGTTTTCTGCGCATATCTGGACTTCTATCTGGGCAGGTATTATCGTTGGTTTTCCATATCTCTTGTGGGAACTATGGCGCTTTATAAGTCCTGGGTTGTATGAAAAAGAACGAAAACACTCCAGGGGTTTTATCATTGTAGCATCCTCACTCTTCTTTTTGGGAGTTCTATTTGGTTATTATGTGATTGCACCTCTTTCAATCAACTTCTTAGGAACCTATACTGTAAGTCAAGAGGTCGCTAATGAAATCGATATTTCATCGTATATCTCCACCGTCAGAGCATCTGTTATCGCTTGTGGGATCATGTTCGAATTACCAATTCTAATCTACTTTTTAACACGCATAGGATTGGTAACTCCTGAGATTTTAAAGACGTACCGCAAATTTGCGATCGTTATTATCTTCATTATTTCAGCAGTAATTACTCCTCCCGATGTAGCAAGTCAGGTAATCGTATCGATACCGGTTCTGATCTTATATGAGTTTAGTATCTTCATTTCAAGAATTGTAATTCGCAAACAAAAATCTAATGGCTAATTCAATAGTTGAGGAATTCAATGCCTATCGTTCAAAAATGAACGAGCGTATTCTTAGCGATGATCAAAAATTGATCAAACGCATTTTTAATTTAGACACCAACGCATTTACCGAAGGTGCTTTAGATGTCAAAACGAAGGAATTGTTAGGGTTAGTCGCCTCTGCCGTGCTTCGTTGTGATGACTGTGTTCGCTATCACATTGAGGGAGCAAGTAAAGCGGGTGCAAACTCAGAAGAAATCAAAGAAACCCTAGGTATCGCTACACTCATTGGTGGAACTATTGTAATTCCGCATCTGAGAAGAGCTTATGAATATTTAGATGCTATAAACGAAAACAGTGAAGCTTAGCGCTACCAATCTTAAGAAAGTATACAATCAACGTACGGTTGTCAAAAGTGTTTCTCTCGAAGTAAACCAGGGGGAAATCATTGGTTTATTAGGACCTAACGGTGCTGGTAAAACCACCTCTTTTTATATGATTGTAGGTCTAGTTAGACCCAATGGAGGTGCTATTTATCTAGATGATAAAGAAATTACCGACTATCCGATGTACAAGAGGGCACAAAACGGTATTGGTTATCTAGCACAAGAAGCCTCTGTATTTCGTAAGTTAAGCGTCGAAGAGAATATTCTAAGTGTATTACAGACTACCTCACTCTCTAAGACAGCACAAAAGGAGAAGATGGAAGAACTCCTAGAAGAGTTCTCACTAACCCATATTCGAAAGAACCGAGGAGATCTTTTATCAGGAGGAGAACGTCGAAGAACAGAAATAGCCCGGGCCCTAGCAACAGACCCTAAGTTTATTTTACTTGATGAGCCCTTTGCTGGAGTCGACCCCGTGGCTGTAGAAGACATTCAACGTATTGTTGCCCAGTTAAAGCATAAAAACATTGGGATATTAATTACCGACCACAACGTTCAAGAAACGCTAGCTATTACAGAACGTTCTTATTTAATGTTTGAAGGAAAAATATTAAAAGCCGGGGCACCCGAAGAGTTAGCTGCGGATGAAATGGTTCGAAAAGTTTACCTAGGTCAAAATTTTGAACTTCGCAAGAAGCGATTAGCTTTTGAGGAAAAGGGAAAATAGCAGGTAAGCTCCTAATGCTACAGGCACGCCTGAAATACCCAGAAATACCAACCCGACAAAAGCTACTGCCACAAAGGAGTAACGCTGCCAATTTTCAGAGAAAGACCATTGATTCACTTTAAAACTCAATGTTGGTATTTTACTGATCATCCAAAGACCTAAAACCACAGACAACACTACGATAGCTATGACCTCTTGACTATGATCTAAAGAGGTTAAGGAAGTTAAAAAATAAGAAGTGCCAATGATACTCAAAGTCATCGCTGGAGTTGGCATACCCTCGAAATACGGCTTAGTCTCTGCAGCATGAAGGGTATATCGAACGAGTCGCCATAGTGCACAGGCAAACAAAAAACCTGAACTAATCAATAAGGGTATAAAATACTCTGAAGATTCAAATCGGAATAAAACAAAAAGTGCAGGTGCCGCACCAAAACTGATTAAATCAGCCATAGAGTCAAGTAAAGCTCCCTCCTCTGAAAAGGCGTTTAAACGTTTGGCCAGAAAACCATCAAGAAAATCAAATACGGCTGCGATTACTAATAATATGGTGGCATAATCAAAGACTCCTTTACTCGAATAGTAAATGGCTAACCATCCGCACAAGGCATTCAAAAGGGTGATTAAATTAGGGATCGATTTGCGCATCAAATATTGAATTCGTCTGTAAATGTACATTTTTATGGGCACTGCATTTTCTATATTTGAATTATGATGCGATTCCTAAGAACTCTACTTCTTCTAATCACCTGCGGTTCATTTCAAACGACCCTAGGCCAAATTCAGTTATCTGAAGAATCAAGTATAAGCTTACTTACTTGTAGTCCTGGGCCAGAGCTTCATGCCGCATTCGGCCATTCGGCCATTCGGGTTAAAGATCATTATCAAGGATTAGACATCGTTTTTAATTACGGAACGTTTGATTTCGAAGCTCCTAACTTTTACCTAAAGTTTCTTAAAGGCGAGCTCGATTACTTTCTATCTACCTCAAGTTTTATTCAATTCGCTAACTATTACCAATACTATGGACGAGGAGTGATCGAACAAAAGTTAAATCTGAATTCAACCCAAAAACAGAAACTTTACGATGCGCTCAATGAGGCATTACTTCCTGAAAATCGTTTCTATCGCTATGAATTTCTAGAGAATAATTGCGCCACCAAAATTCCTGAAATCATTAGCTCGGCAACAGGATTAAAGATTACTTATGCAGATGAAATCAATGCGAAAACCACTTATCGAAAATTAATCAATGAATATTTAGATCCCAACTCTTGGAATCGGTTTGGCATTACCTTGATACTAGGAAGTGCGGTAGATCGCCTAATTACCAGTACGCAAACGCTGTTTTTACCTGATTATTTGTATAAAAAAATGAGTAGTGCCCGGCTCGGTGAAGAATTGCTAATAGAAAACGAAAAGAATCTTGTGGTGCGTTATTTCAAATCAAAAAACAACAGCTTTTTCACTTCACCCTTTTTTGTAGCCATCCTGTTTTTGATCTTTTCATTCTTTCGAATTTGGCCCAAGGCTCCATCTCCAATTCTTGATAAATTGGAGCACTTATTATTCGGTGTCCTCAGTATTACCGGAATATTTTTAGTTTTCATGATGTTAGGAACAGAACACCTTGCTACTAAAAATAATTTCAATATCCTCTGGATTAACCCATTAGCTATTCTAGGGGTGGTATACAACAAAAGACTGATTTGGTTAGGTCTAGCGATTAGCGCGCTCTTTGCTGTTATTATTCAAATCACTAGGGCACAGGAAATAGGAACAACGGCTATACTATTGGCCATTAGTCTGGGAATCTTATATATTCGCAGAGCTGAACATACTCGAAGATAGATCAGATATGCAGAATTTTTATTTCTTACTAGGTGCGCTTGTCGTGGTCTATTTATTTCTTCTTATTCAAATGAAAAGAAGAAATAAAAAACGCCGAGAACGTCGGTTTTTAAAGGACAAGCAAAGAGATTAACCAATATTTAACAACGATTTTTTGAAAAGGAGTAGGTAGATACAATCGAACTTCTATTTTTGCAAAAAATTAAACCTAAAAATATATGTACTGGACGTTAGAACTTGCCTCTTATTTAAGTGATGCGCCTTGGCCTGCTACCAAGGATGAGCTTATCGACTATGCCATTAGAACAGGTGCACCTCTTGAGGTTGTTGAAAACCTTCAGTCAATGGAAGAAGAAGGCGAAGAAATTTACGAATCAATCGAGGAAATCTGGCCTGACTACCCTTCTGAAGAAGACTACCTTTGGAATGAGGATGAATACTAGTCGTATTTATCGAAAACACTTCAATCAAAGCCTCCACAAGAGGCTTTTTTAATTAAATTTATCGTCACTACAATAAGTACGCGAAAGAAAGAAACATGGGGATCGTAAACAAGATTTTAAAAGTATTCGTCGGAGATAAATCAGAAAAGGATGTAAAATCGTTGAGACCCCTAGTCGAAGCGGTTAAAGAGGCTGAAAAAGAACTTGAAAACTTTGACTTAGACGGGCTAAGAACACAATCAGCGAATTTCAAGAAAGAGATCAAAGAGGCTACCGCTTCGATTACAGAAGAAATAAATGCTCTTGAACAGCAAATTGAAGTAACCGAGGATATTGATGCGCGTGAAGCGCTTTACCAAGAGATAGACACTTTGGAAGGCTCTAAAATTGAAAAAGAGCAAGAGGTTCTAAACGATCTTTTACCCAAGGCTTTTGCTTTGGTTAGAGAAACTGCAAAAAGATTTAAGGAGAACCAAAATCTATCCGTATCGGCCTCTATTTTCGATCGAGAGCTTTCGGCCAGAAAAGAATATGTAACTATTGAAGGTGAACAAGCGATCTGGAAGAATTCATGGAATGCTGCTGGGAAAGAAGTAGTTTGGGATATGGTGCATTACGATGTTCAGCTCATTGGAGGTATCGTTCTGCATCAAGGTAAAATTGCCGAAATGCAAACCGGAGAAGGTAAAACCTTAGTAGCTACCCTTCCTGTATTCTTAAATGCTTTAACCGGCAGAGGGGTTCATTTAGTAACAGTGAACGATTATCTAGCAAAACGAGATAGTCAATGGATGGCACCCATTTTTGAATTCCACGGATTAAGCGTTGATTGTATTGATCTTCACCAACCAAACTCTGCTGAACGAAAGGCGGCTTATACTGCAGATATCACTTATGGTACCAACAACGAATTTGGGTTTGATTACCTAAGAGATAACATGGCACATCAACCTACTGATCTCGTTCAGAGAAAGCCACATTATGCAATCGTCGATGAGGTTGATTCTGTACTTGTAGATGATGCACGAACTCCACTGATCATTTCAGGACCAGTGCCAGAAGGAGAACGCCATGAATTTGACGCTTTAAGACCAGTAGTCGCAGATCTCGTACAACAGCAACGAAGCTACCTAACGAATCTATTAGTAGAGGCTAAAAAGCTCATTCAGAGTGGTGAAACTACCTTAGGTGGGTTTAAACTGTTACAAGTGCATCGAGGTCTTCCAAAGAACAAAGCGCTCATCAAGTTTTTGAGTGAGGAAGGCGTAAAGCAACTTCTACAAAAAACTGAAAGTCTTTACCTACAGGATAATGGTAAAGAAATGGCAAAGGTTGACGCTGACCTTTGGTTCACTATTGATGAAAAAACCAATCAGATCGAACTTACTGAAAAAGGGATTCAGACCTTATCTACCGGCCAGGACGAACATTTCTTTATTCTCCCTGATATCGGAAGTGAAATCGCTAAGATCGAAAGTGCCGGCCTATCTATTGAGGAAGAAGCCGATCGTAAGAAAGTGCTCTTTAGTGATTTCTCAGTAAAAAGTGAGCGAATCCACACGCTAACTCAACTGCTTAAGGCGTATACCCTATTCGAAAAAGATGTAGAATATGTAGTGATCGACAATAAAGTTAAGATTGTCGATGAACAAACCGGTCGTATTATGGAAGGTCGTCGCTATTCTGATGGCCTACACCAAGCGATCGAAGCCAAGGAAAAGGTAAAAATTGAGGCTCTTACACAGACCTTTGCAACCGTTACTCTTCAGAATTATTTCAGAATGTACCACAAGTTGTCAGGAATGACCGGTACTGCAGTAACTGAAGCAGGGGAATTCTGGGAAATTTACCAATTAGACGTGGTTGAAATCCCTACCCATCGTCCGATCGCGAGAGAAGACCGAGATGATCTGATCTACAAGACAAAACGAGAAAAGTACAATGCAATTATCGAGGAGGTTATAAAACTGTCCGAGCAAAAAAGACCTGTACTTATTGGTACGACTTCGGTAGAAATCTCAGAATTACTTTCTAAGTTGTTGAGCGTTAGGAAAATAAAACACAACGTACTCAACGCAAAGCTACACCAAAAGGAGGCAGATATTGTTGCCGAAGCTGGAAACCCGGGAGTAGTAACCATAGCGACAAATATGGCAGGTCGTGGAACCGACATTAAGCTCTCAGAGGAGGTAAAGCAATCGGGTGGTTTAGCAATTATTGGAACAGAAAGACATGATTCCCGTCGAGTTGACAGGCAGCTTCGAGGTCGTTCAGGACGACAGGGAGACCCAGGAAGTTCACAGTTCTATGTTTCTCTAGAAGATAATTTGATGCGTTTATTTGGTTCTGAGCGAATGGCGAAGATCATGGACCGAATGGGACTCGAAGAAGGTGAGGTTATTCAGCATAGCATGATGACTAAATCCATTGAGCGCGCCCAAAAGAAAGTGGAAGAAAATAACTTTGGAATTCGTAAACGACTTCTTGAGTATGATGATGTAATGAACGCTCAGAGAGAGGTCATTTACAAACGCAGAAAACACGCTCTATTTGGTGAGCGATTGAAGGTAGATATCGCCAATATGATTTTCGATACTGCTGAATCCATTGTAGAACAGGCGAAGAATTCTTCTGATTATAAACAGTTTAGCTATGACTGTATTCAAGTCTTCGGCATTATTGAAGCAATCAGTGAAACAGAATTCGATAAAGGCTCAATAACCGAACTGTCACAGAAGCTTTATCAAAAAGCATTTAAGGCATATAACGATCAGTTAGCGAGAAGTGCAAATCAGGCGTTTCCTGTTATTGAGGAAGTATTCAAAAACCTAAATAATCAATTCAAGCGAATTGTGGTTCCATTCACCGATGGTAATCGTACCCTTCAAATCATTACCGATTTAGAGAAGGCTTTTGAATCAAAGGGTAAATCACTGATTTCAGACTTTGAAAAGAACATTGCATTAGCACTAATTGATGAAGCTTGGAAGAACCATTTACGTAAAATGGATGAGTTAAAGCAATCGGTGCAACTAGCGGTTCATGAACAGAAAGATCCTCTTCTGATCTATAAATTTGAGGCATTTGAGTTGTTTAGAACGATGATTGATAGTGTTAATCGAGATTTAATCAGCTTCTTATTCAAAGCAGGAATCCCTACTAAAAGCCCTGAAGGAGTTAGAGATGCTTCGAAAGTACAACAACCTAAACGAGAAAAACTAAATCTTTCTAAAGAGGAAGTATTAAACAGCGATGAGTTGGCGAGTCAAAATCGTGCTGCCGGCGCATCTGCTACAAGGACAAGTCCAAAAGTAGAAACCGTTGTTCGTCAACAACCAAAAATTGGTAGAAACGAAAAAGTTATTATTCTGAATCCATTAAGTGGAGAAGAAAAAGAAGTGAAATTTAAACAAGCCGAGCCGCTCCTGAAATCAGGGCAATGGGTTCTTAAATCGTAGCCTTATCAAAGACATTGCTGTCATACGTCGTGAAATGGTTCTTAGATTTAACTATCTAGGAATTCTAACTAGTGCTGGGCTTGCCATCAACAGAGGGCTTGAATCTACTTTTGATTTATGGTTTTGGCTAATGTTCTCTTTTTCTGTCTTACTCTTTGTTAATGCACGTATTTTAAAAAAACTCTAGAAATGAAACGTTTCATTCTCGTCATCCTTCTAGCGCTTCAATCTTGTCAAACGCAAAGTCAAACACAACGACAAACAACTCCCGTAACTATTCCCGACAATGCAGCAGTAGCCTATTTTGCCTCTGGATGTTTTTGGTGCGTTGAGGCAATCTATGAGAGTGTCGAAGGGGTATACGAAGTTATTTCAGGATATAGTGGAGGAACAGAGAAAAACCCAACCTATCGCGAAGTAAGTTATGGCCGTACTTCACATGCAGAGGCCGTTGCCGTATATTATGACCCTAAGGTGAGAAGTTTTGCAGATTTGGTAAGTGTTTACTACGCTTCGCATGACCCTACTAGTGTCAATCGACAAGGACCCGATAAAGGAAGACAATATCGATCTATCGCTTTCTATCAAAACGAATTAGAGAAAATGATTATTGAATCCTACATCGATAGTATCGTCCAATATTATAGTGCTCCTATTGCAACCGAGGTTGTTCCTTTTGAAATTTTTTATCCGGCTGAAGACTATCACCAAGATTACGAAAAGAATAATCCTAACGACCCCTATATTCGATCCGTTTCAATACCCAGAATCAATCGGTTTAAAAGTTTACTTCCCGAATTTCTGAAGGAGAATAATAAGCACTAACCTTATGAGCAAAACCCCCATTACCGACCAACTTCTCTCTATTGTTGTCCCGTTATACAATGAACAGGACAACGTAGTCTTACTCACTGAGAAGATTCATGAAAGCTTAGAAGGTTATCGTTATGAGATCGTTTATGTTAATGACTTTTCAACCGATGAAACGGTTCGTGTTATTAAAAAGATGGGCGATGAGACCGTTCATCTGATCGAATTAAAGAAAAATTATGGGCAAAGTTTAGCCCTCGCAGCTGGAATTGATTATGCCAAGGGGGAATACATCATCACCATGGACGGAGACTTACAAAATGATCCATCAGATATTCCAGAGATGTTACATTGGGCCATCAACGAAAACTATGACCTAGTAACAGGTATTCGTCAAAAAAGAAAAGACTCATGGTTAAAAACCATCCCTTCTAAGGTCGCCAACTTCTTGGTAAGAAAGGTGACAAGTCTTGACATCAAGGATAATGGTTGTGCATTGAAGGTTTTCTCAAAAGATATTGCGAAGAACTTGAATCTTTACGGTGAGATGCACCGATTTATTACCCTTTTAGCTTTCTTAGAGGGTGCACAAATAAAGCAAGTTCCTGTCAAGCACCACGCGAGACATGCCGGAGTTTCAAAATATGGATTAGAGCGTGTTTTTAAAGTTGTGGCAGACATGATGCTTCTACTGTTTATTCGAAAATATCTTCAGCGTCCTATTCATCTTTTCGGAATTTTTGGATTTTTCCTCATTCTTATTGGAATGGGAATTAACGGATGGTTACTCGTAGAAAAATTCTATTTCGGGAACGACATTGGGCAACGTCCGTTACTCATTTTCGGAATACTATTTATACTCGCAGGTATACAACTCTTCACTGTAGGTATCATCATGGAAATGCTGATCAGAACCTATTATGAATCTCAAAACAAGCGGCCTTATCGCATTGGCAGAGTAAGTATAGGGAATCAAGTTCAAAGGTAATCGTTTGAAAAAGAAGGCAATAACCGCACTAAAGGTAATCGTAAGCGGTCTCCTTTTATATTTTGTGTTTAACACGATGAATTCGGGAGATTTCGTTGAATACCTTAGCGGCCTTCCTCCCTTTACTCTATTTGTTTCATTCACATTAGTGCTCGGTTCAAAGTACCTCGCCCACTTCAGACTATTAAATTTATTTAAATCTATAGGCGCAGAAGTGCCATCGCGGTATCATTGGAAACTCTATTTACAGGGAATGTTTTACAATCTTTTTCTTCCCGGAGGGATTGGAGGAGATGCTTATAAAGGCTACGCCATACAAAAACAGACCAGTAAACCCATTAAACCAATCATCGGATGTCTTCTTATTGATCGAATTGGTGGTCTCTATGCGCTAGGCTTCTTTGGCCTAATTTTCTTTACACTAAACAGCAATCAATTTATGGCCCTTATTCCCTGGCCCATATCGCAGTTATTTACTATTACTATCCTTTTTAAACTTTGGATCATCGGTACTTTATCAGCTTATTACATTGTAAAGAAATCTACTACTTTCAACGTAAGTACTCAACTACTAACCGTTGGCTACTCTCTAGTTCTTCAAGGATTACAAATAGTAGCATCTTGGGTACTTCTTGAAGGCCTCAATCTATCAGATCATACACTAAGTTATCTATTCCTCTTTACCCTCTCCTCAATCGTATCTGTATTACCTATAACTCTAGGAGGCATTGGTGCACGTGAGGTCACTTTCTTTTATGGAGCACAAATCTTAGGTATCGAAACCGATGGTGCTGTGGCCTTATCCATATCTTTTTTCGTGGTTAACGCCCTAGTTTCTTTAATTGGAATTTACTTCCATTTTAGGAAGCCTATGGTAACCAAATCACTCTCCGAATCTCGAGAGTAGAAGGCCTCGTCTTAGGCGATAAAAATTTTAGAGAGAGCTTGGTAACCCGGTAATGAGGAGCTGATGCATATTCTATAGCATCTGGCCGTAATGACTTCAGCCTTTGATAGGCATCGATATCGACTAGTACATAAGTCTCATGGCTATCAACGAGTTCACCTACAGAACGTTCTGGCAAATGAGTTTGAAAAAAGAAATCTAAATTCCATGTGTGCTTATTCGTAGCATTTACTAACTCCGCCTCTTGAAGATTTAATCTTTTGCTGAAGGAAATATCCGATTGATAATCGAGCAATTTGGGATAAAAGACAGTAAAAGCGAGAAGATTAAAAGCAAGCACACCAGATAAAAGCCAAGAAGCCAAAGAGACGCTTCTGCGGTGGAACAACCACGATAATAGTATTAATACCAGAAATACTCCTGGAGCTAGGTAGTCGTAAAAGGGAATGCAAATAAGAACCGAGGCGATTCCATAGATCGTGAAAGTAAGTACCGAAAGAGAATTTCCGATTTTTTGATCGACTAATCGTAAAACTGCCGGAGTAAAAACAAGTGTGATAAGGGGTAAAAGAACATTCAAATAGTGCGGAAGCTTGAACTGGGCTAAACTCATTAACCCTAGTAATAGTACTAAAGCAACAGTCAAACTCCTTAATACATACACCTCTGAGGATTTCGATCTAAAGGTTTTATATAGCCCTACGATTCCCACTAAGGAGAAGGGCATAAAAGCCCATAAAAAAGTGTGAAAAAAGAACAAAGGATCGTTACCTGTCTTACCGTGCCCTTCCCCACTCAATCGCTCAAAACTCTGCTCCCAAAATAAAAATTTGATGCCTGAGCGATTAGAAACCCCTCTAACCACCAGTTCTGGATGTAGGTCAAATTGTATGTAATACGCGAAGAGCACAGGGGTAAGTGAGAGTAGAAACACCAGCAGGGCACCAAGGGTAGAAACTCGAAATAACAAACCCCATTTTTGTTTAGCATTTAGAAGGGCAAGAACCACTCCCCCAATAACTACAATAGAAATTAGTCCTTTAGTAGCAAATGCAAAACCAGCAATCAAAGCACCCCACAAAAGTTGATTTAACTTTTCATCATAGATATAGCGAGTGAGATGATAAATAGCCCAAGCGACTAATCCAGTAAGAACTGCATCCGTTCGAAGATCAAAGCCTGCTAGAATTATCGTTTGGGAGGCAATAAAAACAAGGCCACTAAAGTGTGCTGTTCTTTCATCGTATAAAAGCTTTGTCGTTTTGAATACGAAGTAAGCTCCAGCAAACAGCAATAAAACTCCTGGAAGACGATAACTAAATGCATGAATACCAAATAACTTCATACTGATCGCGGAAAGCCAGTAATGTAAATGAGGTTTATCAAGGTAAGGAAGAGATCCTTTGTAAAGATGAGTAAAGTCATTCTCGACAACCATTCGACTCGCCATGACTGCAAATTGTGCCGAGTCATTCTCCATTAAAGGAAGTAACATTCCCAAGAAATAAAGAATACTAAATGAAAGTAACCAGTATATCGTTGATTTAGCTCTCAAACCCTCTTATTTAATAATATACCTGCTATATAGTTTCGAAAAAAGGACTCCCCAAAAGCTACCGAAAAATGCACCGGTAATGATATCTATCGGATAATGTACGCCGAGATATACTCTACTGAAGGTCATTACAAACGCCCATAACAACAACCAGCGAACTGCAGGCATATATCTTATTAGCACTCCTATAAAAAAGGTAGCGAAGGCAAAGCTGTTAGATGCGTGACCCGAAAAGAAACTGAATTTTCCCCCACAATAATCTAAATCCCGAATCAATGAAATCATTTCAGGATCATGACAAGGACGTAATCGCATAAAACCATTCTTAAATAGATTGGTCACCTGATCAGAAACGGTTATCAGTAGGGCGACAAAAACTAAGAGGTATAAAAAGCGTGCTCTTCCCAGTTTACGGTAAGAGATGAATAGCATAAATAGGTAAAGGGGAATACTATTCTCCTTTTTAGTGATAAAGAACCAAAAAGGATCCCAAAAAGGGCTTCCCATATTCTGAATCCACAAAAGGAGTCCTTGATCTAATTCTATAAAAGATTCAACCATCGCTACTCGCTGCGCTCAAATTCTCGATCATAAAACTCCAACGCTTCTTTCACATAGTTTTCAGCCTCTTTAGGAAGTAGCTCTTCATCTTCTTCAGAGAAATCCTCAAACCATTGAATTTCATCGTTGGTTACATTAAGAATAAAACGAGGAAATTCAGTGTGAACTACAAAAACAACTTCTGGAAAATCAGAATTATCAGCAATAAGATATTTAGGTAGTGACATGGATGTTTATTTTATGGGTTACCAAATAATTAAATCGAACATACAAAAGTATCGAAGAAACAGTGAGCCCTGCTAACAAGCCCATCCAGATACCTTCGGCACCAAGGTCGGTCTTAAGCCCGAGATAGTAAGATATCGGAAAGCCTACCAACCAATAAGATACAAAAGTAATTACAGCAGCAACTCTCACATCCTGCATTCCGCGAAGTGCACCAATAATTACAACTTGAATACCATCTGAAATTTGAAACAAGGCTGACCAAAGAAGAAGTACACTTGCTAGTCCCAGAACATAAGCATTATCGAGTCCATTTTCAAGGTCTGAACTATCGAGATAAAGATGCGGCAAGTCGTTTCTAAAGATTAAAAAGAAAAGAGCAAAACTGATTTGCAATAAGAGGGTAAGAAAAAATATAGACTGTGCTACCTCCTTCAGTTTTAAATAGTCACGGCGCCCAAGTTGGTTTCCGACACGAATCATGGCAGCTACACTTAACCCCATCCCCACCATGTAGGTCATTGAAGATAGGTTTAAAGCAATTTGATTCGCCGCCTGATCAAGGGTTCCTAAAATACCACTCAACCAAATCGCAGAAGTAAACAAGGTCACTTCGAAGAATACTTGTAAAGAAGAGGGTAACCCCAAGGCCAAGATTCGTTTAGAAAAGGTTACACTTACCCATCTTAAATTAAGGGCATTTAGGTAAGGGTCATAGAATGAATCAAGGCGTAAGAAGATCACCAAAAGAATCACCATAACGATTCTCGAAATAAGGGTTCCTAAACCAGCTCCTATAACTCCCATCTCTGGAAAGCCAAACTTCCCAAAAATCAATAGATAGTTAAATAACACATTAATCAGGTTTCCTATTAAAGAGGCGTACATAGGTATACGGGTTCTTGATAACCCATCACACAACTGTTTTAGCGCCTGAAAAATCATCATCGGAATGAGAGAGATCGCAACAATCCATAAAAAGGGTATAGCGAAAACAAGCACCTCTTTAGGTTGTCCCATTTTATTCATCATGGGGCTTGCAGTGATAATGATAATCGTAAGTACTACTCCTACTACAGTACATATCCATAACCCATGACGAAGCACTTTTCTTACCCCTAATATCTTTCCGTTTCCATCGGCTTCTGCAATGAGGGGAGTAATCGCTGTGGATAGGCCTATTCCTAGTGACATGGCAATAAATAAGAAGCTATTTCCTAAAGAAACAGCAGCAAGTTCAGTAGGGCCTAATTGACCGACCATTATATTGTCGGTAAAAGCCACAAAAGTATAGCCAAGCATTCCTAAGATTACCGGAAAGGCTAGCTTGAAATTATAGGGAACCTCCTTGAGATATTTAGATATCGTTGTCATTTGCGTTTGGCTTCTTCCCAGTATACATCCATCTCATCAAGAGTCATTTCTGATAATGACTTACCTTCTTCCCTTGCTCTTTCCTCCAAATATTGGAATCGGTAAATAAACTTTTTATTGGTACGTTCAAGGGCGTTTTCTGGATTAATTTTTAAGAATCGAGCATAATTAATCAGAGCAAAAAGAATATCTCCAAACTCTGATTCCATTCGATCTTTATCCCCCTTAGTCACTTCTTCAGAAAACTCCTGTAGTTCTTCTCTAACCTTATCAAAAACTTGTTCTGTCTGTTCCCAATCAAAACCAATACCGGCAGCCTTTTCCTGAATTCTTTGAGCTTTCACAAGAGCAGGTAGACTTCTCGGTACTCCTTCTAGCACTGATTTTTTACCCTCTTTCAGTTTTAATTTTTCCCAGTTTCGTTTCACCTCAGCCTCATCATCTACAGTAACATCTCCATAAATATGAGGATGTCTATCTACTAGTTTTTCACTAATCGCCTCTGCGACTTTGCCGATATTGAATAACCCTTTCTCATCACCAATTTTAGAATAGAAAGCGATGTGAAGAAGTAAATCTCCTAGCTCCTTCTTAACCTCCTCCATGTCGTCATCGATAATCGCATCAGCCAACTCATAGGTCTCCTCAATAGTTAGCGTTCTAAGGGTTTCCATGGTTTGTTTTTTATCCCATGGACACTGAGCCCGAAGATCATCCATAATTAGGAGTAGCCGCTCAATCGATTTTAGTGATTCTTGGTGCTTGTTATTCATGCTTATATTAAACTTTTATTCGTTCGCTGTTAATCGTACCAGGAAGATTTCCTGAACTAACGCTAAAGCGAAGCTGAGTATCTGAATGTATTTCAGGGAGAACAACTTCAAAGTTTAGGATCAACGCTCCCTTAGAAACAATATTAAGGTCACCAAGAAGCACTCGTTCTGCTAAAACTCGTTCACCCTTTAATGAATACAATAATAATTGAACAGGCTCCCTTCTAGAAGAGAGAATATCAAAATCGTAAGGGTTTTGGATTTTTATTTTTCCAACCAACTGAGTTTTGTCCTCACTTAGTTCGATAGCTATGGGTGTTACCTGAATTTTGTCCAACGCATTGAATTGACGAAAACGTCTGAAGTGTATTTGAGCCCCATTTGGAGCATCAATGGTTTGGTAGAAATCTTGGCCTCGTTTATTGTGAACAACAAAAACTGGCTCTCCCCTGAAGTAATCTTCATAACCCCAATAATCAAATTGAGTGTTGTTGAAATAATAGGTGCTTAAGGTATGTGCCGGTTCACCAGTATAAAACTGATATCTAGAGGCATTTTCATAACTATTGATAAACACCACATTCATTCCCTTCGAAAGCTCCTGAACGTTTTCGGCCCAGGCCTTCCAATCATGCAATGGTTCGGTCTTTATTGGTAAACTTTTCGGAACAAAATCATAGATTAAATACACTCTAAAAAGTACTAGAAGTAACAAAGAAACTCGAGCCAATCGACGAAAAACAACGGCTAGTTTATGACGAGTTTCTAATACTGGAAAGGCTAAAATGATCAGAGGAACCAAAACAATACTCGTCCAGTGTTTATGTATAAAAACTCTGAATGATTGCAAGAAGAAAAAGATAAGAACACCTAACAATACAAATAAGAGCGCTCTTGAAAAGGCATCCGAATACTTTCTGCGAAATAATGCGTAGAGCATCGGTAAGCTTACTAACGGCCCTAGTACTAGCGGTTGGCTCCCTACATAACCTAAAACATTAGACCACTTAAATGAAATGTCCGACCTTCCATTTAAATGAAATTTAAGGCTTGAGAAATCGTTTTCGATCAGCCAGAATAAATGGGGTAGCATTAGAATCACGGTAAATAAAACTGCAACCCAGAAATATTGATTTTTTATTAATCGCCAATTCGATAGAAGCGTAAATAATACGACCAAAATTCCGTGGTATTTACTTAGAAACATACCTGCGATCGCAAATGCGATACCCAAAGAGTTCCAAATATTGCTACGATCGAGAAATCGTTTGTAGAACCAGAAAAACAGAACCTCAAAAAACATTAACGGGACATCTGTTTTTACTAAAAAGCTACCTGCATGTACGGCTAGCAATCCCCCCGCTAAAAAAGCAAAGTTTCTAAGACCTCTTCGACCGATTAAATCATAGATCAACCAAAGCGTGGATACACTTAGCAGTGAAGAGAATAAACGAACCCCCAATTCATTTTCTAGTAACTCATACCCCAAGCGCCCAAAGAATGCTACCGCCGGTGGATGGTCTAAATAACCCCAATCTAAAGCCTTAGAAAACAGCCAATAATAAGCTTCTTCTCCTGAAAGGGGCATAAGTGCAGACTGTATTAAAGCAAATAACAACCATGATGAGAAAAAAAGTATTCTGTGGGTTGATATATCTGCAATCTTAAAAGACATAATTCAGTTTTAGAGGTGAAATTAGGTGAATTTATTTCCTACTCAGAAATCACACCAGACCCCACTAATTCATTTTCTATATACCATGCCACAAACTGCCCTGGAGTAATTGCAGATTGAGGCAGATCAAATTTTACATAGGTGGCATCGTCCTTTATAATAATCGAGGCCTGTTGTAAAGGTTGACGATAACGAATTCTCGCTTGAACTCTCAAATCCCCTGCTAAATCAGGTCGTATCCAATGCACTTCATCCTTTTGAATTTTTAGTGCAGATCGATAGAGGCCCGGGTGATCGCTTCCTTGTCCCACATATAATACGTTGCAATCGGTATCTACACCAATAACAAATAGAGGTAATGCGGTTCCTCCTACAGCGAGTCCCTTTCGTTGTCCAACGGTGAAATAATGCGCTCCATTATGTTTGGCAAGCACCTTCCCCATGTCAGGTTGATATGTAAAAGGACTCGAAAGTTCTTCTAAGGCCTCACCCCGGTTCGATTGATACACTGAATGATCCGGTGATATTTCAATGATTTGACCTTCTTTAGGCTCTAATTGTTGTTGTAAAAAGTCTGGTAGACGAACTTTCCCGATAAAACAGAGCCCTTGGGAATCACGCTTCTCTGCCGTGATTAAATCGGCATTTTTAGCAATTTCTCGAACTTCTGATTTTTGAAGATGACCAATCGGAAACATTGCTTTCGCTAGTTGATCCTGATTTAACTGGCAAAGAAAATAGGACTGGTCTTTCGAGGCGTCTGCCCCTTTTAGGAGTTGGTACACCTCTTTACCGTCCTTATTCACCACTCCTTTTTGGCAATAATGGCCGGTTGCCACATAATCAGCCCCGAGCGATAACGCAATCGTTAAGAATACATCGAACTTTATTTCTCGATTACACAGCACATCGGGATTAGGAGTTCTACCTGCCTTATATTCTGAGAACATATAATCAACAATGCGCTTGCGGTAGGTATCACTGAGGTCTACCGTTTGAAAGGGGATGCCTAATTTATCGGCGACAATCAAAGCATCATTACTGTCTTCTAACCAAGGACACTCATCAGAAATCGTTACAGAATCGTCATGCCAATTCTTCATGAATAGGCCGATTACTTGGTAGCCCTGTTGTTTGAGTAAATAAGCGGTCACGCTTGAATCTACCCCACCTGAAAGACCAACAACTACCTTGGTCTGATTAATTGGCTTAGCTGCCATTCAAAAGGAACCTATTTTAATTTCTTTTGTTGCTCTGCCTGCTCCATCATCTCACGCATACGTCGCTGAAACTTACTCTCCTTTTTTGGTTTCTGCTTATTGGCTTGAACCTGGAGATGAATTCGATTCTCATCGATAATGTAATTCTTAATTACGAGCATGATAACGATCGTTAGCAAGTTCGAAATGAAGTAATACAAACTTAGACCCGAAGCATAGTTGTTAAAGAAAAACAACATCATCACTGGTGATAAATACATGATGAATTTCATGTTTGGCATACCCGGTTGCTGCTGCATCTGCATGGTTTGACCGGTAGTCATTTGCATATAAAAGAAAATCGCAACAGAAGCTAAGATTGGGAATAAGCTAATATGATCACCATAGAACGGAATAGTAAATGGAAGATCTACTATCGTATCGTAAGAAGATAGGTCATCTACCCATAAGAAAGATTTCTGTCTAAGTATAAATGAGGTCGGGAAGAAACTAAACAACGCATAGAAAATAGGGAGCTGCAATAAGGCAGGTACACATCCACTCATTGGATTAACTCCAGCCAAATTGTAAAGCTTCATCGTCTCCTGCTGCTTCTTCATTGCATTGTTGGCAAACTTCTCATTAATCTCCTTCACCTCAGGTTGTATAACCTTCATTTTAGCCTGTGAGACGTAACTCTTATAGGTTACTGGAGATAGCGCAATTCGAACAACGAAAGTCATCACGATAATCGCAATACCGAAGGGCATAAATCCAGCTAAGAAATTGAAAAAAGGATTAAAAATGTACCTATTGATGGTTCCAAAAATTCCCCATCCGAAAGGAATCGATTCAATCAGTTCGTACTCGCTGTAGTTGGCAAAGGTCTTTGAATCTGTAGGGCCAAAATAAAAATACATCGATTCAGTCGCTCCACGAGAAAGGCTTTCTAGTTCAACTGAAGCTTGATATCTCTTGGTATATGATGCGGTTTTAGACTCCTCCTCTACTAAGTTTTCAGAAACTAATTCAGCCTTCGAAAACTTCGATTTACTACCAAGTATAGCACTAAAGAAATGGTGTCTAAACGAAATCCAACTTAAATCATTTTCTTCTTCCTCATCTAACTCAGAGGTTGCGCTTAACTTTTTAATCGAGCCATCTCCTAAACGATAGGTCAATCGAGTGTAACGATTCTCATACTGAATACTCTGATCGTTTCGTGGAGCCGTATAATTCCAAGATAGGATAGCTGGTTGAGACGATAGATAAGCAGATAACTGAGTGGTATTAATATCAAAATCAACTAAATAGCTGTCGTTTAAAACTTGATATTTAAACTCCAAAAAGGCTCCATCCGCAACTTCAGAGCGCAAAGTAACTCGTGTACGATCTTCTTCCTGAGTTACCTCAGGCTCAAAATACAATTCATTCGTATTCAAATTCAAACCCTGAGCGGTGACTAACTTTAGATTTAAATCAGAAAATTCAGGTTGAAGAATTTGGATAGGTTGTTCTTGATGATTGGTAAAATTCTTAAGTGTAATATTCTTTAATTGACCACCAACTCTTGAAAATTCTAAAGTAAAATGCTCAGTTTCTAAACTCACCGGTTCATACGAGCGCTCATTGCTTACTGGTAATTCAGCAGATGTAGATTCTGCAATTGGAGTTAGGACTGGTTCGGTTTCAGCAATTACCTCTTCGGTATCTGATTGAGCAGCCAGTGCTCTTTGCGCCTCAATTTCTTCAGGTGTGGGCTGACTGATGTAAAACCACCCGATCATTATTGCAAAAATCAGAACAAAGCCAATGATTGCATTTTTATCTATCCCCTTTTCTTCCATTTCTAGTTTCTTGTTTTCTTATACTCTAGTGCCGCCTTAACAAAGCTTACAAATAACGGATGTGGATTTTCAACCGTACTCTTGTATTCTGGATGATACTGAACACCAACAAACCATGGATGATCAGCAAGCTCAACAGCCTCGGCAAGTCCTGTGTCTGGATTAACACCAACGACTTTTAGACCACCCTCTTCTAAAGCGTTTATATATTCATTATTTAATTCAAATCGATGTCGATGCCTTTCGTCAATATGAAGGTTTCCGTAAGCCTCAGCCAATTTCGAACCTTCTAAGATAGAACACTTCCACGAACCGAGACGCATTGTCCCTCCTTTTTCAGAGATCGCTTTTTGCTCTTCCATTAAATGAATCACAGGGTGTTCAGTATTTTCATCGACCTCAACACTATTCGCCGCGTTCAACCCTAACACATTTCTCGTAAATTCAATCACTGCCATCTGCATCCCTAAGCAAATTCCTAAGAAAGGTATCTTAGATTCTCGAGCGATACGAACTGCATCGATCTTTCCTTCTATACCTCGACTACCAAATCCCGGCGCTACAAGAACGCCATCTAATGAAGAAAACAAATGCTCAATAGATTCGTTTTCTAATTCCTCAGAGTGAATGGATACTACATCAACCTTTACTTGGTTCATTGCTCCTGCATGAATAAAAGCCTCTAAAATTGACTTATACGAATCTTGAAGCTCTACATACTTCCCAATAAGTCCAATTTTAATCGTCTCCTTGGGATGAGCTAGCGTTTCGACAAAATGTTCCCACTTACCCAAATCAGCTTCATCGCTTGAGGGTAAACCTAATTTTTCTAGAACAACTTTATCTAAACCTTCCTCTCTCATTAACAGTGGAACCTGATAAATCGTACTCGCATCAATAGATTGGATGACCGCACGCTCCGGAACATTACAAAAACGGGCCAACTTAGATCTTAAATCTTGATCTAATTCATGCTCGGTTCTACAAACAAGAACATCCGCCTTAACCCCACTTTCCATCAACGTTTTAACAGAATGCTGAGTAGGTTTGGTTTTCAATTCACCAGCTGCAGCTAAATAGGGAACAAGAGTAAGGTGCACCACCATTGCGTTATGCTCGCCTAGCTCATAAAGCAATTGTCGAACCGATTCTATATAAGGTAGTGATTCAATATCACCTACAGTGCCCCCAATTTCTGTGATTACGATGTCGTAATCTCCAGAATTACCTAGGATCTGAATACGATCTTTGATTTCATTGGTAATATGAGGTACAACTTGAACAGTCTTCCCTAGAAAGTCTCCTCGGCGCTCCTTCTCAATTACGCTCTGATAAATGCGACCCGTGGTCACATTATTTGCCTGTGATGTGGGTACGTTAAGAAATCGTTCGTAGTGACCTAAATCAAGATCGGTCTCAGCCCCATCGTTAGTCACATAGCATTCACCATGTTCATAGGGATTAAGTGTTCCTGGATCAACATTAATATAAGGATCTAGCTTCTGAATAGTGGTACGATAACCTCTAGATTGTAGAAGTTTCGCGAGTGAAGCTGCAATGATACCTTTACCTAAAGATGAAGTAACTCCTCCCGTAACGAAAATATATTTTGTAGACATGGTAAACTTTCTCTTACGGGGCATAAAGGTACGAACTTTGACTCGAGCGGTAGCAATAAGTTGCGTATCTTTTGGAATAAATCTAGAATCATGAAAAGACGTTCGTTTCTGGCTAAAGCTCCTTTAGCCGTTGCCGCAGGCGCCACATTCACAAATTCACTTGCACAAGAGCCTAGACCTAAGCGACCAAAAGATTACAAGCTAAAGCATTCGGTTGCTCGTTGGTGTTTATCTCAATATCCTCTCGAAGAAATTCTACCTCGGTTGAAAGAACTGGGTATTTATTCAATTGATCTTATAGGTCCTAACGAATTTGAGGTGTTAAAAAAACATGATTTCCACTGTAGTATGTGTGAAGGCGCAGCAATCAGCTTAACTGAAGGATGGAATCGTTTAGATCTGCATGAAGAGCTAATTAAACGCTACAAAGAGGTGATTCCTAAAGTAGCAGATGCCGGATTTACCAATCTGATTTGCTTTAGCGGAAATAGAAACGGAATGGATGATTATGTAGGCCTTGAAAATTGCGCTCAAGGATTAGAACAAATACTCCCTATGGCTGAAAAATATGGAGTGGTCATACAAATGGAGCTTTTCAACCAAATCAATCATCCCGATTATATGGCTGACTCGAGCCTATGGGGAATTAGTCTTTGCAGACGATTAGGAACTGAAAATTTCAAGCTACTATACGATATCTATCATATGCAAATTCAAGAAGGTAATATTATCGATTCGATAAACAAATACCATTCTTATTTCGGACATTATCATACTGCAGGTGTACCAGGAAGAAATGAAATTGAAGAAAGCCAAGAGTTAAACTATGCAGCGATCATGAAAGCCATTCATCAAACCGGATTCAATGGTCACGTTGCTCAAGAGTTTATTCCTTTGCGTGAAGACCCGTTTGTGTCACTTGAAAAGGCGGTCACTATTTGTGAGCAGCTCCTCCTCTAATGGATAGTCTCTGAGAAGTAAATACAAATCACAAGAATCCTCGTTCTCAATAGAGTATTCCTCGATACCGTCCAACTCTGCCTTTTCTATTAGCTCTGCCTCTAAAAGCTTGTAAGCCTCAGGTCGCAATTGCTTTTCAGTTTCTAATAAATAGTCGCAAAACCAGTGTTCTGAGATCCTTCTCCAAGGCTTAATTTGCTCGGCAGGAAGCTCGGGATCGATTGAAATAATTTCAAGATTTGAGAACCTAGCTAGACGATACCAAACGTTCTGAAAATCATCGTTTCCGAAAGAGCGATAATCAAGTGAAGAAGCGCTATAAGCCTGTGGCCGAACCACTTGATCTGTTTTTTCAACTACTAATCGAAGTAAAAAGTCAAAGCTAAGATCAAAAGCTCTAGCCGTTATAACTTCGGGTACATATCCTCGATCAACGAAGAATCGATCTACAAACTCTTCTGAAGGAAGACCGTATACTTCTGGGTAAGAAAATTCCAAATTAGAAAGATGGATCGGATCAATTTCTTGTTCGGTATAAATAGAAGAAGGTGTGGTAGAAAACATCCGCATACTTTTCACCGGTTCAGATTCAATACCACTTAAAATCGAACTAACTGAAGCTCCCAAAGCAGCATTTTTAGTCTCTAGAAAAGTCCAGTTAGGAATAATAGAATCAACAATAGTATCTCTAAAAGTTTGCACGCTTTCAAGAGAAACATTCTTATAAAGTGGAATTAGTTCAGCCTCAATAAAAGTTGATTTTATCTTCTCAACAATTGCTTGATGTCCATTGTCTGCCACCACGAAAACACGTTCTCCACGATACTGCGACAAGGCATAATTAATCATATCCTCACGCAGCTCACTCTCATCTGGAACACCAAAATATACCTGACCTTTCAGTCCTTCTTCAGGCGACATTAGCGGTGCAAGAATAGGAATAGAATCTACCTTATTAGCAGTTACAAAGGATCTAAAAACTCTGGGACTTAACGGTCCTATTACCGCCTCAGGTAGAATCGAGTCTTTAGAGAAAATAGTATCTACAACAGCGGTACTGAGCTCCGTATCATAGGTTTTTAGAGAAACGCTCACACCCATTTTTGAAAGAGAATCTAGGGCATAAGTAAGACCCTCATAAAATTCTAGAGCAACTCTCATGTCTCTACGAACCTCCATTAATCGATTCAAACTCAAAGTATCAATTTGACCATTAGGAATCACAATACTATCTCCCGAGATAGAATCTATATCTATACGATCCTCGAATGGAACGAGATCCTTTCTAAATGGCAATAAAACCGCAAGATTTAGAGTAGACTTTTTGAGCTGGAGTGTTTTTAAATCAGCTATGGTATCCTTCTGAATGATCGTATCGAGAATTACCTCGACAGTCTGATCCACAATAGTTTCAGGAACCACCCTCTCGACCGCGGGGGTTGGATTCTTTTTCCTTGATCGTTTCAACCACTGAGCATCTGCTTCAGTACTAAAAACAAATAGTATGAATCCGATTAAAACAAGAATATTATTACTTCTTACTCCCATTCAATAGTTGCAGGTGGCTTAGAACTGATATCATATACCACTCGATTCACTCCTTTTACTCTATTTATAATTTCATTAGAAACTTCTTGTAAAAACGGATAAGGTAAATCTACCCAATCCGCAGTCATTCCATCAGTGCTTTCTACGGCACGAAGGGCAACACATCGTTCATAGGTTCTTTCATCCCCCATTACACCAACACTTTGGACGGGTAACAAGATTACACCTGCCTGCCAGACCCGATCATACAAGCCATGTCGTTTTAACGCTCCAATAAAAATTGCATCAGCCTCTTGCAATAGACTTACCTTTTCTGCAGTAATATCTCCAAGAATTCGAATGGCTAATCCAGGACCGGGAAATGGATGACGGCCAATTAAATCTTCAGGCATGTTCAAACTTATACCTACACGACGTACTTCGTCTTTAAATAACTTCTTTAAGGGTTCTACCACCTTAAGTTTCATATAATCAGGTAACCCACCAACATTGTGATGGCTTTTAATGGTAGCCGATGGGCCGCCAGTTGCAGAGACCGATTCGATAACATCTGGATAGATCGTTCCTTGAGCCAACCACTTCGCTCCCTCAACCTCTTTAGACTCATCGTCAAATACATCAACAAAAATCTTCCCTATGGCCTTTCGCTTTTTCTCAGGATCACTAATTCCTGCTAACGCATCTAAGAAACGATCTGAAGCATCTACCCCTTTTACATTGAGACCAAATCCTTTGTACTGTTCAAGAACCTCCTCAAACTCGTTTTTACGAAGAAGTCCGTTATTAACGAAAATACAATGCAAGTTTGAACCAATAGCTTGATGGAGAAGTAAGGCTGCCACCGAAGAGTCAACACCACCCGAAAGACCTAGAATCACTCGATCGTCTCCTAATGTTTCTTTCAGCTCAGCTACTGTTTCTTCAACAAACGCATCTGGTGTCCAGTCACCGGTAAAACCGGCAATATCCATTAGGAAATTTGAAATTAATTGGGTCCCCTGCGTAGAATGGTATACCTCGGGGTGAAACTGAATTGCGTAGGTCTCTTCATTCTGAAAGCGATAGGCCGCATTTTTCACATCGGCGGTACTTGCCAGACAAATTGCTCCTTCTGGTAATTCTGTGATCGTATCAGAATGAGACATCCACACTTGAGAATTAATTTCAATACCTTTTAAAAAAGCATCTTCAGAATGAATGGTTTTAAGATTTGCTCTACCATATTCACGAATACTCGATGCCTCAACCTTACCACCGTAATGTGCCGCCATAAATTGAGCGCCAAAACAAACTCCCAATAAAGGCATTTTACCTTTAATTTTTGAAAGATCTGGTCTAGGAGAATCCTCAGAACGAACTGAATGTGGAGATCCCGATAGAATTACTGCCTTATAAGGGCTTAGGTCTTCAGGGGCCTTGTTAAACGGTATAATTTCTGAGAAAATGTTGAGTTCGCGAACTCGTCTTGCGATGAGCTGTGTGTATTGCGAACCAAAATCGAGGATAAGTACTTTTTGATGCATGGGCAAAAATAGTCAAATGACAAACGGCCGCAAGGCGATTTGAAGTATTTTTAACTAATGAAATTAACAGCTTTTACCTCTGCCGAGGAATTTACAACCTACTGTGCTAAATCACTGAAAGAGGCTCCCAAACGCCGTAAATCGGCTTTTAAATATTTTAGCCTCAATACCATAACATCGGTAGATGGTGTTCTTTATCCTCAAAGTAGGATGGTCGTTTTACGTGAAGTATTCGAAAACTTTGACTTTCATATTTATACAGACTCGCGAACCGAAAAAGTAATTTCTTTAGAATCGCATAAGGAAGCCTCTGCACTTTTTTATGACCCGAAGAAAATGATTCAAATTCGTCTAGAGGGAATCTTAGAAAAGGTCGAAGATTCTCAGAATTATTTTGAAAGCCTAAGCGAAACCCAAAAAAAAGACTATCGAACCAAAATGGCACCAGGAAGCCAGGCAGATTCATTCAATACCCTACATGAAGGTGAAGGAGGGTATTTTCAAATTCTAAAATTTAATGCGCGGCGATTCGACCTTGTTCAATTGCATTCAGAAGGACATCGTAGAGTAAAAGGCTCCTTAGACCTCAACGGTGCCATAGACAGTCTTTACTGGGTAACTCCTTAAGCATCCCATTCTACAACGATAAACTTTCCCTGAATCGAATCCGATTCCTGAATGAGCTTTTGGATGAGCGTATTACCCAGCTGATTGTAGAAAAATGAAAAATTTTCAATGCGCTCTTGATGTCCCCCTAAGGGCTTAATGATATCGTAGAGTTCTGCTATTCTTGAAACATGATCTGACAAAACTCGTTTCTGAGCTTTGAGCAATCGTTTTTCAAGTTGTTGCAAACCCTTTTTCTGCTTTTGTTCTTGAGCATTAACCGCTCCCTCAAAACTCTTATCGGTTTCACGCGCAATTTGACGAAGTCGAACGAACTGATCTTCGAGTAATTGATGTGCTGGGGTAAAATCTAAGTCAATATTAGATACTCTACGAATCTCAAAATTAATTAGGGCGTCTTTTGATTTAAAAAAATGAATCCAATCCAAATCTAACGCCTTACTCTTCTTTACTGTTTTTTGATCAACCAATAAAAATGAATTTCTCGCTATAAGTATTGGAAATCGGAGGTTGGCCGAATCAAATGTCGTCTTTAATTGTAGCCAATACGAAAGCTCACCACCCCCACCAATGTAGGCTAGATTGGGAAGTATCGTTTCTTGATAGAGCGGACGCAAAAGTACATTGGGAGATATCCTTTCAGGATGCTTCTGAACCTCTTCGAAAAGGTCTTTTTTAGTCCATCGCATGCTATGATCGGCTAAGGCATAAGTATCAGTTCCCTCTCTAAGGATACGGGTTCGCTTATTTTCTTCTAAGTAAAATAAGTTGATTTCTCGGGGGTTCACCTGTATAGGATAACCCTTCGCCCCTAGCCTAGCATTTTGTTCGCCTACCTCTATAGCTGAAAAACCAGTCTCTAATTCTTTCGACCATAAATGGGTCGCCAATCCCTTAAGATCTTTGCGATCCGCATCGATGACCACCAAACCTTTATCTCCAAAAAGTTGATGAACTAGTTTTCGAATAGCCTCTGAAAGAGATCTTTCCTTGTAAGCGCTCTCTAACAGCGTATTCAATTCATCATTAAAGGGAGCTGAAGGATACTGTCCAATTAAAGCGTTAACTACCGATGCGATACCCGTTGTAGAGAAACGTCCGACCGCACCTTCTTGCTCACTTTCCCACACGAACTTTTTCCCTACGCTAAAAAAGTGATTGATCTCTGCAAAATCGTGATCCTCAGTGGCCATCCAGTAAACAGGAACAAAGTGACAGTCTGTAAACTGGGTATTCAGGTATTCACTTAATGAAATGACATGTGCAATTTTATAAAGAAAATACAGTGGACCCGTCGCAAGATTTAATTGATGACCAGTAGTGATGGTGTAGGTGTTTTCTCGGGACAAAGACGTAATCTGGTTGCTTGTTATCTCTGAGGAAAAACCTTCATACTGTTGCTTCAGGCTTGCTACCAAGACCTCACGCTTCGACTTTGAAAATTGAACGTTTTTGATTTGATTTTTAAACCCATCGAGATCTGCCTGTTCTCCATAAAAATCTGATGAAAGTTCACCAGACAAATAGTCCTTGACTAAGGAATTAAAAAAAGGAATATCGGTAAAATCTAATGTGGTGTTAGCCATAAAGATCACAACAGTGAAGGGTAAAGATACGGACTAATTTTTGTAGCTTTTCAGTCTCAAAATAGATTTAAAAATGTTCAAAAACCTCTTCCTTATTTTAGGAGCCATCTCCTTCTCCTTCGGACAGATTCAGTCCCCTTCAGAATTTTTAGGATATGAACTAGGCGATTCGTTCACTAGACATCACAAAGTAGTTGAATACTATCAGCAGCTTGCAACAGCCGACCCCGATAGAGTCGTGCTTGAACAATATGGTGAAACCAACGAAGGAAGACCCCTTTATCTTGTTTTTTTAGGAAGTAAAGACATTATTTCAAATCGTGAAGGGATCAGAGAAAATCATATGAAAAGTTTGATTGGAGAATCCACTAACGACTATTCGATTGTATGGCTGAGCTACAATGTTCACGGTAATGAAAGCGTGAGTACCGAGGCCTCAATGAAAACCGCTTTTGAATTACTCACCGCAAAACGCGAATACCTTGAAAATACTCTGGTAATTATCGATCCTTGTATCAACCCTGACGGGAGAGATCGTTACGTGAATTGGTACAACCAAACCAAGAATAATAGAATTCAACCTGACCCAAACAGTGCAGAACACTTCGAACCTTGGCACTCTGGGAGAACCAATCATTATGTATTTGATTTAAATCGCGACTGGGTTTGGATGACTCAAGTAGAAAGTCAGGCGAGATTACCCCAATACCAGAAGTGGCAACCGCAAATTCATGTCGATTTTCATGAGCAGGGTGTTGACCAACCGTATTACTTTGCACCAGCAGCAGAACCACTGCACGAGGTAATCACCGATTTTCAGAAGCAATTTCAGGATGAAATCGGCCGTAATCATGCCAAGTACTTCGATGCGAATGGATGGTTATACTTTACCAAAGAACGATTTGATTTATTGTATCCGAGTTATGGTGACACTTATCCTACCTACCATGGGGCAATCGGTATGACTTATGAACAGGGCGGAAGCGGGAGAGCTGGTCTAGCCATTCGAAACAGCGAGGAAAATCTACTTACCCTTAAAGATCGCATTGCTCACCACTTTACTACTGGGATATCTACCGTAGAAATGGCTTCTAAAAACGGAGGACGTCTTCAAAAAGAAATGGCCAATTTCGTACAGGAAGGGCTTAACGATCCAAAAACCTATGTGCTTAGTGGGAGTGCTGATAACCTTAAAGCATTAACTCATCTACTCGAAAAACATCAAATCACTTATGGCTTGGGAAAAGGAAGTCTGGTTAGTGGATATGATTATCGTACACAAACCCAAAAGCGAATAAAGGCAGATGAAAACAGTATAATCATCCCTGCTGGTCAAGTAAAAAACAAATTGATTCATGTTTTATTAGAACCTAACACCAAGTTAAATGACAGTATTACCTACGATATCACCGCTTGGTCTCTTCCATTCGCCTATGATGTGAATGCACTTCTCTCGACAAAGAAAGTACCCTTTAGCAAGACAGAATCTGTACATACACCAAATCCAATCTCAAAAGACGCTTATGCTTATGTAATGGATTATCAAGGATTTGCAAGTCAAAAAGTACTTGCCGCCCTTTTAGATCGTGGAATGACTGTTAGAACAAGCTACAGCGACTTTAAGGTGGATGGAACTTCTTTTCATGCCGGAGCAAGTATTTTGTTAGCCGCAGAGAATAAGAATCTCGAAAATGCACTAGCTGAGATCAGTGAAGAATTCGAAGTAGACTTCAAGGGAGTTTCTACCGGTTTTGTAGATAGCGGTAAAGACTTTGGTTCGCCTTCAGTTGCAAAAACAAAGGCCGTTAAAGTAGCCCTATTCAAAGGCGAAGGCATTTCTTCATACAACTTTGGGGAATGGTGGTACTTCTTAGAAAACGATCTAAACTATCCAGTTACCGTTTTAAACACAGAATACCTAAGGTATTATGATCTAGACAATTATGATGTATTGATCATGCCAGATGGCAATTATCGCAACTTTGATGACAATACTTTAAACACCATTGAAAAATGGATAAGTAGTGGAGGAAAACTCATTGCTCAGTCAGGAGCACTGAGCGCCTTAAGTCGCCAGGGTAGCTTTAATATCAAGTCTAAAGAAAGAGATAGGTCTAGCACCGACCCATTACTTCCTTATGAACTACAAGAAAGAGAGGGGATTAAGAATTACATTACAGGGGCAATTTTTAAAACAAAGGTGGATACCACTCATCCAGTGGCCTATGGATATGATTCCAACTATTATGGTTTAAAATTAAATTCAAATGCCTACGAATTACTACCCTCTGGCAATCTTGCTAGCTTTGAAGCTGACACGACCCCTATTGCGGGATTTGCAGGATCTAATACTTTAGAACCGCTCTCAAAAAGTTTATTTATCGGTGCTGAAAACCACGGGCGGGGTAATGTAATATACTTCACCGATAACCCGGTCTTTAGAGGATTTTGGTATGGAGCAAAAAGATTCGTAGCAAACGCAATCTTCTTTGATTTTTAATCACGCGCTGTTTTATGGTACAAAAAAAGGGGCCGAGGCCCCTTTTTTTATCTTGTTATTCTTTCTACTCTTCGGTCGTTTCCGCTTCGAGTGCCTGCTTTAAGGTTCCCGAATTCAACAAAAGATTATACCAAGAAAGTATTTTATTCATATCGCTGGCATAAACTCGGTCTTCATCGTAATTCGGTAGTATAGAAAAGAAGTATTCTTCTAGTGCTAGTTTATCCGCTTTTGGACTAACTGAGGTCTCTTTACCCTCCTCTTTTTTGTGAATTGCTTCAAAAACCTCTAGTAATGGAACCTCTCGATCGAGTGCATAAATAGCGATCTCCGACAATACACTTACCTTCGCCCGAATGGATACGGTAAGACGCTTTTTATCCACTAATGATTCACCTACAAACCCTCCTTTGGTTTGGGCGATTAATTCATATAAACCTGGTTTTCCTCCAATTGCAATAATTTTCTCAAGTGCCATAGCTACTTATCTCTTTTTAGGTTGGTAATACTTCATGCGATAATCGGCCTGGACTTGTCCACGCGATATCTTTTCTAATTTTCCTTTGACTAATCTTTTCTTAAGTGAAGACAGCTTATCTGTAAATAAAATTCCTTCAATATGATCGTATTCGTGCTGGATGATGCGAGCAGGTAGACCGAAATAATTCTCAGTATGCCACTGCATAGACTCATCTTGATAACGTATCGTTAATTCATCTTTTCGAACAACATCCTCACGAATATCTGGGATGCTCAAACAACCCTCTGTAAAGCTCCAAGATTCTCCTATTTCTTCAATAATAGTCGCATTGATAAACACTTTCTTAAAAGTTTTTAATACCTCGCGTTCTTCATCAGATGCCTCCTCATCTTTTGCAAAAGGGGATCCATCGATGACAAATAAACGAATCGATTTACCAATTTGAGGTGCTGCTAACCCTACACCTTCGGCGTTATACATGGTTTCCCACATATCAGAAATTAAAGTTTCTAAACCTTCATAATCAGCAGAGATTTCTTTGGCTTTCCTTTTTAAAACAGGATCTCCGTAGGCTACAATAGGATAAATCATAATGTTCTATCTAAGTAAGATTGTAAAAGTATGGTTGCACTTATACGATCAATTAGTGTTTTATCTTGTCTTTTCTTTTTTGACATTCCAGATTGGGCGATGCTTTTAGAAGCTAGTTTCGAAGTGAATCGTTCATCTTGCCATGTAATTTTGAATCCAGACTTTTCAATTTTATCTGCCATTTGTTCGATAAAGCGCATAGACTCTGAAGGAGTTCCGTCCATCTGAATAGCCTTACCGACCACAATCAGCGACACCTTTTCTTCTTTATTTAATTGAATCAGTTTTTCTATCAACTGTTTAGATTCAATCGTTTCGAGAGAAGAGGCAATACCCAAGCCCTTATAAGCTGTGGCAATTCCGGTTCTAACAGAACCAATATCAAGTCCTAAAATTCGCTCCAATGGTGAAATTTGCAACAAAAATAGGTCAAATTGAAAAGTCCTATCCCTAGAAGCTATCTTATCTTTGCAACAAAATTACGAGAATCATGGAGACACTAAGACCTATCATTGAATCTGCTTGGGAAAATCGAGAATTACTCAAGGAGCCTGCTACTCAAGAAGCTATCAGAAATGTCATTACAGCAATTGACAACGGCGAATTACGCTGTGCAGTACCAGAAGGTGATCAGTGGGTGATTAATGAATGGGTTAAAAAGGCAGTGGTTTTATACTTCCCTATTCAGCAAATGGAAGTTTTAGAGGCTGGTATCTTTGAATATCACGATAAAATGCCTCTTAAAAGAGGATATAAAGAAAAAGGTATCCGAATTGTACCTAATGCGGTAGTTCGTCACGGGGCTTACGTAGCTTCAGGAACTATCTTAATGCCTAGTTATGTAAATATCGGAGCATATGTAGATAGCGGTACCATGGTCGATACATGGGCCACTGTAGGTTCATGTGCACAAATCGGAAAGAACGTTCACCTCAGCGGAGGAGTCGGAATTGGTGGTGTATTGGAGCCGCTCCAGGCTAGCCCTGTAATCATCGAAGACAATGCTTTTATCGGCTCTAGATGTATTGTAGTAGAAGGAGTTCGAGTAGGTAAAGAAGCCGTTCTTGGCGCTAATGTTGTACTTACCGCATCAACCAAAATCATTGATGTTACCGGAGATGAGCCTGTATTCTATCAGGGAGAAGTTCCTGCTAGAAAGGTGGTAATTCCTGGAACTTACACCAAATCATTCCCTGCCGGAGACTACGGCGTTTCTTGCGCGCTTATTATTGGTGAAAGAAAAGAAAGTACCGACAAAAAGACCTCATTGAATGATGCGCTCCGCGAATATGGAGTATCGGTTTAATTAGGTGCGAATCCCATAAGGAGTAAAAGTCGATTTGGAACGAATCGTCTCATCCCTGATCGCTCGATTCTTACTAAGAGATTCTGGGGTCTTATACCCTCTCTTGTGATCTAAGTGTATACAAATCGCGCTATAACGAATCTGTATACCCTTCACTCCTTTATTCATTAAACGTTCTCCAAGCTCTCGGTCTTGGCCACCGTATTGCATACGCTCATCAAAACCATTGACTTCTAATATATCTGAAAGCCATCCCGAAGCGTTGTGTCCATTCCAGGTAGCCTTAGTTGGAGTGATCCAGTTTAAAAAGTCGGCTAATTTTCCAGTGGCAGTTAATTTTAAATTTTTTCGAGATGAGGGAACACCATTTTCTTTTAACCAAGCGAGATTAAAGCAAATTGAACTGGTTATGTCAGCAATTTGTATTGCTTTGGAGGTGGTCATGGGCAACATAAAATATCCGCCAGATAAAAAATGGCCTGGTTTTCTTCGATCATGGTGCACTTCAAGGAAGTCAGGTCGAGGAATACAGTCTCCATCAGTCATCACTACATAATTACCGCGACAGGCCTTCAAAGCCTTATTTAAAATTCGAGACTTCTGAAACCCTTCGTCTTCTTGCCAGACATGAACAATGGGATAGGTTAGTTTTTGTGACAAATCATCAATTAAAGCCTTAGTCTTTGGGCCAGAACCATCATCCGCAATAATGAGTTCAAAGTTTTGATACGTTTGAATCTCGAAGCCCCAAAGTACCTTTTCAAGCCACTCCTCGGCATTATAAGTGCTGATAATTACAGAAATTTCTAATGAATTCATCGGATGTAAAAATAGGAAAGTCTTTACTTTGCTAAACCCTATCTATGAAACTTAAAGAATATATTCCTTCATCACTACAGAGTTGGAGACTCGGTAAAAAGCCTGCTAACGGCATGTTAGAAGGTAAAAAGATAATTCCCGTAGTTGCATCGGTAAAGTCTTTTGAACCGAGACTACACCTAGTGCACTTGGCTATCCGATCCGTTTGGAACGATGAAGTAGTTCCTCAGCATACCGTTTTAGTTTTACACCAAAAGCATCGGGATAGTCTTCCAAATTCAATCAAAGAACTGGAAAAGGCAGGGCTTGAGATCGTATTTGTGGATAGTGATCGATCACATTTCAAGCTATTGGGTGCTTTGTCTGTTCATTCCTCGATGCCCGTTGTAACCTTTGATGACGATGTTCTTTATCAAAAGAATTGGTTAAATACCCTATATCAAACACATCTTCAATTCCCCAATCAGGTAGTCGCACTACAAACGCGCATCATCAGTCGTTCGGAAAAAGGTGATTGGCTTTCTTATAAGAATTGGCCTACCTCCTATCTAAATCAGCGGTCCTCGGTAGCTACCCTTCCTATCGGTGGTGCAGGGGTCCTCTACCCACCAAATTTCAACACATCAGAACTTTCAAATATTGAACTTATCGAAAGGTTGTGTCCCAAGGCAGACGATTTATGGTTTAAAACTATGGGTTTATTAAGAAATTTCAAGGTTGTAATGCCTGAGGTTTTGCCCAAATCAGCCTTACCGATTATAGGCAGTCAAACGGTTTCTTTAGGCAAGGAAAACATCAAGGAAGATCGTAACCGATCCCAATGGATTGACCTCTGCAAACACTTTAATCTGAAAATTTAAGTGGTACCTTTGCATGGCTTTAACTCTATATAGAAGCAAGCAAAATTAGATTTACAGAATCACACAAAAAGCTGATTTGAATCAAAAACACTTACATATTCGTGAAGCAATAACACATCCTATTTTTAAACAAGTAGGAGATGTTGCTGATGCTCTTGGTGTTGAATGTTACGTCGTAGGTGGATTTGTTCGTGATTATCTGCTAAAAAGGTCTTTGCCTTCTGATATCGATTTCGTCACCGTTGGCAGCGGTATTGAACTAGCTAAGGAAGTTACTAATCATTTAAAAGACGAACCAAAAGTCTCAACCTTCAAGACCTATGGCACCGCTATGATTAAATACGACGGACTTGATCTAGAATTTGTGGGTGCTCGTAAGGAGAGCTATCAACGCAACTCTAGAAACCCAGTCGTTGAAGACGGAAGCCTTGAAGATGATCAAAATCGTAGAGATTTTACGATTAATGCAATGGCGATTTGTCTTAACAAGGATCGATTTGGGGAATTGGTTGATCCTTTTGAAGGTGTATCAGATTTAAATGCTAAGTGCATCCGTACACCTCTTGATCCTGACATCACATTTAGTGACGATCCTCTTCGGATGATGCGTGCGATTCGATTCGCTTCTCAACTTAATTTTGAGATTGACCCCCCTACACTAGAATCGATTAAAAGACAATGTGAACGCATTGATATCATCACCAAAGAACGTATTGTAGTAGAACTCAATAAGATTCTTCTCAGTGATCAACCTTCTGTTGGATTTGGCTTACTTAAAGAAACAGGATTATTGAAACGATTAATTCCAGAGCTTACAGCTCTTGAGGGAATCGAAGAAATCGAAGGAAAAAAGCACAAAGACAATTTTTGGCACACCCTCGAAGTAGTGGATAATATGGCTCAATTAAGTTCAGATTTATGGCTTCGTTGGGCAGCCTTATTACATGACATCGGAAAGGCACCAACCAAACGATTTGACAAAAAAATCGGATGGACCTTTCACGGACACGAATTCGTAGGTTCCAAAATGGTGTACCGTCTATTTAAGAGACTGAAAATGACTCTGAGTGATCCCATGAAAAGAGTTCAGAAACTCGTTCTCATGAGCTCAAGACCTATCGTTATATCCGAAGACTACGTTACTGATTCAGCGGTCCGCAGATTGATCTTTGATGCTGGTGAAGACCTAGAAGGCCTAATGACCTTGTGTGTTTCAGACATCACCACTAAAAATCCCCGTAAGCAAGACAGATACAAGAGGAATTTCGAAATCGTAAAAGAAAAGATAAGCGAAGTCGAAGAGCGAGATCGCGTTAGAAATTTTCAACCTCCAGTTAGTGGTGAACTGATTATGAAAACATTCGACATTGGACCCAGTCGCGAAATCGGTTTATTGAAAGAGGCCTTAAAGGAAGCCATATTAGAAGGTGAAATACCCAACGAATTCGAGGCAGCGTACGAACTAATGATTAAAAAAGCAGAGCAACTTGGATTAAAACCTGTGAAGCAGTGAATCGAAATCGAAAACTAGCCATCGCTACCTTATTGATCATTTATCTGGTAATCGCCGCCGGGGCTATCGTCAGGATGACCGGAAGCGGGATGGGATGCCCTGATTGGCCTAAGTGCTTTGGACACCTTATACCCCCTACCAATGAAGCAGAACTCTTATGGCAAGCGAATACTACCTACCAGCAAGGACAAGTAATTATTAGAGAAAATCACTTAGAAGTAGCCCTTAAAGATTTTAGATCCGCTGAAGTCTATGAAGGGTCTAATTGGGAGAATTACGAAAAACATGATTACGCTACTTTTAATCCATGGCACACTTGGATCGAGTATATTAATCGACTCCTCGGAGCTTTGGCTGGGTTAAGCACACTACTACTATTCCTGAGTAGTTGGTTCACCGGGCCTAAACGAACCGATCTTAGATGGCTTAGTACGGTACTGCTGATTGGGATATTATTTCAAGCTTGGCTTGGGGCAACAGTAGTTTACTCAGTACTCAATCCTTTTCGAATCAGCCTACATATGTTTATGGCACTAGTGCTCGTCGCTATACTTTTCATTTATTATGAAAAAACGGTGGAGCGCAAGCTATTTGGTCAGCCTTCAGTTTTAGGGAAGTACCTGTTAGCGGGTTTCGTTTTAACACTAATACAAGTTCTTATGGGAACTCAGGTTCGTCAATATGTGGATTCTTCCAAAGAGCAAATAGGGAGTAATTTCTTTAGTCTTCAGGGAGCAGAGACCCTTTTATTTTACATACATCGCTCGTTTTCTATACTCGTAATTCTGTTTCACCTATGGATTTATAAACGAATTCGAAAGAGTCACTCGAGCTTATTGAAAACTCAGCAAATCATCCTTGCACTTATCGCAATTTCTGTGCTTAGTGGGGTGATCATGTATTATTTTGACTTCCCGTTTTCAACTCAACCTATTCACTTAGTAATTGCTTCTATATTATTCGGATTTCAGATCTATATTTGGCTCCGCTCTTACAGAAGTAATAACAAAACTGTTAATTAAACATTACTATGATCTATAAAATTCGTGCTATTCTTGATGATCAAACTGATGTGTTCAGAGACATTGCTATCTCCAGTGAAAGCACCCTTGAAGATTTGCATAATTCGTTGAGTCAAGCATTCGGTTTTGACGGAATTGAAATGGCAACCTTTTACGGTTGTGACCAGGAGTGGAATCAAGGTCAAGAATACCCAATCGTCGATTTAGGATTTGAAGATGATACGGTCTTAATGAGAGATACTCCAATCAGCAGCATACTAACTACTGATCACCCGAAACTCATCTACATCTATGACTTACTGCAAATGTGGACCTTTTTTGTAGAGCTAGCCGCAGTAGAAAACGATGAATCATCTATAGATTTACCGCAGCTACTATTCAGTTTCGGAGAACTGCCCTCGGAGGCGCCTGAGAAACAATTTAAAAGTGAGAAAGGATCTTCAGGGGATGACTTTTATGAGGATTCTGATGAAGATTTCGATGATGAATTCGGTGATGAATTTGATGATTTTTCTGATTATTCCGACGCTGATTACGACGACTACAATTAATTATGTTCAATTTATACAACGCCCAATTTCAAGGCCTTGTCTTACACAGGGTTGGTAATAAAAACAGAAATGAACCGCTTCAACTATCTGCAAGTCCGCTTCGATTAGACGACGAGATTTCAGGTTTACTAAAAAGCTATTTCTTTACTCCTTTTACCCAAAGAGAAGAAAACTATTTCCACTTCACGCACGAAGCAGATTTAGAATTCAACCCTATTTACAATGCAGCGAAAAGTATTTTTAATAGCCCAGAAACACTGCAAGAACATAGCGTTGCTATAGCTACTCACTTATACGGTCAATCGAATCACCCTCACATCAATAGCGGAGAACTTTATGTAGCTGTCTTTGAAGATGTGCTGATCGATAAAGAAAAAGTCAGTGCTATTGGCATATTTAAAAGTGAGGTTAAGCAAGACTTTTTTGAATTCGATTGGGACCAAGAAAATCTAAACATTTCGGTTCGCAAAGGAATTTCAGTTCAGAAACTAGACAAAGGCTGTTTGATTTTCAATACAGGAGAAGAAAATGGTTACAAAGTTTTATCGGTCGATCGAAATCGATATGATGCCAAGTACTGGCCCGAAGATTTTTTATCCATAAGTGCACTTAAAGACGAAAATTTTCAAACCAAAAATTACCTCAAATTCTGTAAAGACTTTGCCAAAGAGGTGATTTTACCTACTGAAGATAAACAACAAGAAGTGCTCTTCTTGAACCGTGCAGTAAATCACTTTGCTTCAAGAGATCAGTTTGAGGAATCGCATTTCTTAAACGACGTATTAGAAAATCCAGAACTTATTCCCGAGTTTAAAAACTACAAAGTCAATAAGGGGCCTAAATACAGTATTGAAGACGTTTCTGAGTTTCCGATTGCAAACAAAGCGGTTAGCGATATCCGTAAGAAATTCAAGAACGAAATTCATCTAGATACTAACATCCATATTAAACTAGATTTTATCAATCCTGAATCGGCTGAAAAATTTGTAGAAAAGGGTTGGGACGAAGAGCGTCAGATGTATTACTATCTCGTTTATTTCAATCGTGAAACTAAAAGTTAGAGCGTTTTAAGATCTCTGTAATTTCGAGTAACAAAATCTAAGGCTGCACTTAGGATTGCTCCCATGCTATTAGCCTTACTAAAGGCAGAGTCTTTAGTTAATTCAAAAATCTGACTCTTTAGGTTGTTCACGTGCACTTCGGTAGAAAGTGTATCTGTCATTGCAGCACTGAGTAATCGTTTGATCTGCTCTTCTGAACCTAAGGCGCGCTTAGCAATTAGAGACCGTTCTTCGCGTTTGTATTGATCTACGGAGTCCTTTTTTAAATACGTTTTGATCAGATCAATCATTTTTTGATTCTCAGGGAAGAACTGAGGTCGATATACTTTAAGGTCTCCCTCAAAATTTTGTTGATCGAAATCAATTGCTCGAATTTTATGAATCACACTATCAAAATCGTGCACAGGAATTACAACATAATTATACGAACGCATATCCCCTAATAATCGAATCATACATCGTTCATTAAACTTCACAAACTCTTTGGCAAGTTGTGCCTTCTGACGATCACTGCACTGTGGTAAGTATTGCTTTAGAAAAACATCTCCCGGTATTCCTGCGATATGCTCTTCGATAAGCGTATCTCGAGAAACCAAGAAATGTAAATTGTAAGGAGAAAGTATGTGTTCGATCTCAAGACCGTAAACTCGAGAAGCATCCGAGCGCTTCACATAGAAATAGGTGTAGTTGTCATTTAAAATATTTCGAACCTTGATTCGAAATGGTTTTGAATTTCCGAAGGTGCAATAATCAATGGCATCTATACTCAAATGTTGAAAAATCTGGTGGCTACCATCAGAATGAAGCGTGGAGTATATCTGTTTTAAAGCATTGTTGATTTCTTCGCTCTCAGATTCTTCGTAATACACACGAACCCACAGAGTGTCCTCATCTTGAAGGTCATAAACCGTGACTGAGCCCTGAAAACGAAGTAAATCATCATAGTGGATCGGGAGGTTGACTCTTCGATTGTAACGTCTTAAGTAAGCCGCAAGTATCGGTGAAATTGGATAACTAGGCTTCTTTAAAAGCATTTGTGGAGCATTAGACATAACCCCAATGTAACAATTATCAGAAAAAACGGTCATAAATTGGACATCTATTTTAAAGCCTAACAACTCATGTCGAAAATTCTACTCAAAGGAAATCAGCTCAGTAAAAATTACGGAAGAGTTAGGGCGGTAACTAATCTGAGCTTTGAAATAAGAAAAGGTTCGGTTTATGGAATACTAGGACCGAATGGTTCGGGTAAATCTACCACATTGGGTATCGTACTAAACGTAGTGAATGCCAGTGCTGGTAGCTTTGAATGGTTTGAAGGCGCCCTAAGTACGAAGGAAGCATTAAAGAAAGTCGGAGCGATCATTGAAAGGCCAAACTTCTATCCATATATGAGCGCAAGAGAAAATCTGGAACTCGTTTGTCTCATTAAAGAAATTCCTAATACTGCAGTAACAAAAGCATTAAAGGAGGTAGGTTTAGCCGATCGATCTGAGGACTTGTTCTCTACCTTTTCTTTAGGAATGAAACAGCGCTTGGCAATCGCCTCAGCCCTACTCAATGACCCTGAAATATTAATCCTTGATGAACCGACTAATGGCTTAGATCCACAAGGCATTCATCAAATTAGAGTTCTCATTCAACAAATCGCCTCGAAAGGAACTACTATACTCCTTGCCTCCCATCTACTCGACGAGGTTGAGAAAGTATGTGATCAAGTGATTATTCTGCAAAAAGGAAAAAGTATTTACAGTGGCTCTGTAGAAGAAATGGGGAAATCAGGAGCCTATTTACTCATTGGTTCCAGTCATACAGAAAAACTAGCTGAGCCTATTGAAAAGCACCCCGATATAGAAATTTTAGGAAAGGAAGGTGACCTCTTAAAAATCAAAACTAATCATAGCCCTGAAAGCATCAATAAGTACTTCTCTGAACAAGGAATTTTCCTAACTCACTTAAGTAGTCACCAAAAAAGACTTGAAGAACTATTCTTAGAAATTACCAACGCCTGATGAAACGACTCTTTTTAATTGAATATCATAAGATTAAGCACAGTAGATCGAGTATCATTCTTATATCGGCCTATTTTGTTTTTTTAACCCTCATTGCCTCGATAGCTGCGATCAAATTCGATATTGGCCCCATTGAATTTCATCTTGCCGACCAAGGGATCTTCAATTTTCCATTGATCTGGCATTTTAACAGCTTTATTGCTGCATTTTTCAAACTCTTTTTAGCGGTAGTCATTGTTTCAATGATTTCGAACGAATACAGTAATCGAACCTTGAAACAGAACCTCATCGACGGGCTCTCGAAAAAAGAATTTATGGCTTCTAAGGTGATTGTCGTTGCAGTCTTTTCTGCACTTTCGACTTTGTTTGTAGCATTAATTTCATTGATTTTGGGAATGTTTTATTCTGATTATACGGAGATCAGTATTGTATTTTCGGAACTCCAATTCCTATTACTCTATTTTCTAAAACTGTTTGGCTTCTTCAGTTTATGTCTTTTCTTAGGAATATTAATTAAACGTTCTGCTTTCGCTCTCGGATTTTTGATCGTACTCCTGATTGGCGAGCAAATTGTCTGGGGTATTGGGGGAGAGTTATTAGCAGAATACGGAAATTTTGCTGAAAAAACAGACGCCTTTAGTCTAGCAAGCCAAATCAAAGGATTCTTTCCGCTACAGGCCTCTTTCAATTTATTACATGAACCATTTACACGTTTGAGTGCGATTCAATCGGTAGCCAAAGAACTGGGTGAAGATGTTGTGCTCAACTATCAAACCACACTAAAAGAAGTTGCTATCGCTATCGGATATACTCTTATTTATTTATGGAGTAGTCTAGCTATATTGAAGAAAAGAGACCTGTAAGATCCGTATTTTTGCGGTATGCGTTTTACACTAACCGCCGACTTTAAGCCTACTGGTGACCAACCTCAGGCGATTGAATCCTTATCGAGAGGGATAAAGGAAGGAGACCGGCATCAAACGCTTTTAGGGGTAACCGGTTCCGGTAAGACATTTACGATGGCTAACGTTATCGAAACGGTTCAACGGCCAACACTCGTTTTAGCACATAACAAGACCCTAGCGGCCCAACTTTACTCTGAATTCAAGCAGTTTTTTCCAAATAACGCTGTAGAATATTTTGTTTCGTATTACGATTACTATCAACCCGAAGCCTATATACCCGCAAGTGGAACCTATATCGAAAAAGATCTTAGTATCAACGAAGATATCGAGAAGCTACGTTTGAGTACCACCTCTTCTTTATTAAGTGGAAGGAGAGATGTTATCGTCATCGCTTCAGTGTCCTGTTTATACGGTATCGGAAACCCGATTGAATTTCAGAAGAACGTCATTAAAATCGAAAGAGATCAGGTAATTTCTAGAACTGCACTTCTGAAACAACTGGTACAATCCCTGTATTCGAGGACCACCGCAGATTTCAAGCATGGAAACTTCAGAGTAAAGGGAGATGTAATCGATGTGCACCCCGGGTATGCAGATATCGCCTACCGCATTCACTTTTTTGGTGATGAAATTGAGGAGATAGAGGCGTTAGATCCAGTAAATCAGAATGTAATTGAAAGCTACGATCGATTGACCATCTATCCGGCGAACATGTTTGTCACCTCTCCTGATGTGCTGCAAAATGCGATACACCAGATTCAAGATGACCTTGTAAAGCAGATAGAATATTTCAATGAGATCGGAAAACCTTTAGAAGCGAAACGTTTAGAAGAACGAACCACCTTCGATTTAGAAATGATGCGGGAACTCGGCTATTGTTCAGGTATTGAGAATTATTCCCGATACCTCGACGGTCGAGCACCTGGCACAAGACCCTTTTGCCTCTTAGATTACTTTCCCGATGACTATTTAATGATTATTGATGAGAGCCATGTCACCATTCCTCAGGTACACGCCATGTATGGAGGCGATCGATCTCGAAAGGAGAATCTGGTCGATTACGGATTTAGACTTCCGGCAGCACTCGATAACCGACCCCTCAAATTCGAAGAATTCGAAGCACTACAGAATCAGGTATTATATGTTAGTGCTACACCTGCAGATTATGAGTTGGCCCTTTGTGAAGGGGTGTACACGGAACAACTTATCAGACCTACGGGACTTCTAGATCCGATTATTGAGGTACGTCCTAGTAAAAATCAAATCGATGATCTTACCGAGGAAATTAAAATACGTGCAGATAAAGACGAGCGTGTTCTAGTCACCACACTTACCAAACGAATGGCAGAAGAGCTCACAAAATACCTTACAAGGATCGGTGTTCGTTGTCGTTATATTCACAGTGATGTGGATACTCTTGAGCGTGTTGAAATCATGCAAGATCTTCGCAAAGGAATATTCGACGTACTTATTGGAGTAAACCTACTTAGAGAAGGCCTCGATCTTCCCGAAGTATCTCTAGTTGCCATCATAGATGCAGACAAAGAAGGCTTTTTACGATCGAACCGAAGCCTTACACAGACCGTGGGTAGAGCGGCTCGAAATCTAAACGGTAAGGCAATTATGTATGCAGATACCATTACCGAAAGCATGCAACTAACCATCGATCAGACGGCTTATCGAAGATCAAAGCAGGAGACCTACAATCAAGAGCACGGAATTCAGCCAAAAGCTCTAAATAAAGCCATTGAATCAACACTAGTAAATACCAAAAAGGAGAAGAAGGATGCCCCGCGAATAAAACCAATTTCAGAAGAGGAATTGGCCTACATGAGTGGCAATGACCTCAATGATGAAATAAAAAGAACACGAAAGGCCATGGAAGAAGCCGCTAAATCTTTAGACTTTATTGAGGCGGCTCGACTAAGAGATCAACTTAAAACGCTTCAAGAACAAGTATAAAAAAAGCCGCTCTTCAGAGCGGCTTTTTTGTTAATTAAGCAATGCTTTTACTTTATCGGCAGCCTCTTGGAATTGGACTGCTGCGTGAACCTCTAATCCGGATTCTTCAATAATTTGTTTTGCAAGTTCTGCATTGGTTCCTTGTAAACGAACGATAATAGGTACATTGATTTGATCTGCCATATTCTTGTAGGCCTCTACAATACCATTAGCTACACGATCACATCGAACGATTCCCCCGAAGATATTTACAAGGATAGCCTTTACATTAGGATCCTTAAGAATAATTCTAAAGGCTTCTTCAACACGTTTCGCATCAGCAGTACCTCCGACATCTAAAAAGTTAGCTGGCTCACCACCTGCCATTTTAATAAGGTCCATAGTAGCCATAGCTAATCCTGCACCATTAACCATACATCCTACATTACCGTCAAGATCTACGTAATTTAGTCCAAGAGCCTTAGCTTCTACTTCGATTGGATTCTCCTCGCGCTCATCACGCATCTCTGCATAAGCTTTGCGTCTAAAAAGCGCATTATCGTCAAGAGTCACCTTAGCGTCAACGGCAATAATTTTGTCGTCTGAGGTCTTAAGAACTGGATTAATCTCAAATAAACTCGAATCACTCTCGACATAAGCTTTGTACAATTTGGTTACAAAACCAACCATTTCTTTAAAAGCTTTGCCCGACAGACCTAGGTTAAAAGCAATATTCCTTGCTTGAAATCCAGTGAGTCCTGTACTAGGATCTACTTCTTCTGTAAAAATAAGATGAGGAGTTTTCTCAGCAACTTCCTCGATATCCATACCTCCTTCAGTAGAATACATAATCATGTTACGACCAGTACCACGATTAAGTAGCACCGACATGTAAAACTCAGAAGTTTCACTTTCACCAGGATAATATACATCCTCTGCTACAAGTACCTGATGAACCTTCTTACCTTCAGCCGAAGTCTGAGGAGTAACTAGATTCATACCGATGATTTGATCAGCGATAGACTTAACCTCATCTAAATTCTTAGCAAGCTTTACACCTCCACCTTTACCACGTCCACCAGCGTGAACTTGGGCTTTGATCACATGCCAGCCAGTATCAGTCTCTTCAGTTAAAGCTTTTGCAGCCGTTACAGCTTCATCTGGAGTTGAAGCTACTTTACCACGTTGAATACCTACGCCAAAACTGGCTAAAATCTCTTTTCCTTGAAACTCGTGAAGGTTCATGTTTATCTATTAAAATTGAGTTACAAAAATAGGAAAGCACAACCAATAGGCCTACCAATTATTCTCTCTTTCTTCGATTCCGATTGTTTTATTTATAACTCTTTGTGATAAAATGAGAAATAATGATTATTTCTATCTATTTATCCGTAGAAGGCGCTTATTTTGCGCCACCTTAATGAATTGAAGTTATGTCTCATATTCCTTATAGCGATATCGCTAAACAATACGGAGCTCCTGTTTACATTTACGACGCTCACCGTATTGCATCACAGTTTGATCGTCTAAAGAGTGCCTTTACCTCAGTAAAAAACTTAAAACTACACTACGCGGTAAAAGCAAATTCTAACCTTAGTATCCTAAGACTAATTCACGGCCTAGGAGCAGGTCTTGATACAGTTTCCATCGAAGAAGTAAAATTAGGATTGCTAGCTGGAGTGCCTGCCGATCAAATCATCTACACACCGAATGGCGTGTCAATTGAAGAACTTGAAGAGGCCAGATCCTTAGGTGTTCAAATCAATATCGACAACCTATCGGTTCTAGAGCTATTCGGGCAACGTTTTCCAGACACCCCTGTATGCGTTCGAATTAATCCGCATGTGATGGCTGGGGGTAATAGCAATATTTCGGTCGGACATATCGATTCAAAATTTGGTATTAGTATTCACCAAGTACCCCATATTAAAAGGATTGTTGACCTTACTGGGATGCATATTAATGGAATCCATATGCACACAGGAAGTGATATTCTAGATATTGATGTCTTTTTATATGCTGCCGAAATTCTATTTGAAGCAGCTAAGAGTTTTGACAACCTCGAGTTTATTGACTTTGGTAGCGGATTTAAAGTTCCTTACAAGAAGGATGATATTGAAACACCCATTGAAGAATTTGGTCAAAAATTATCGGAACGATTCAACAGTTTTTGTAAATCCTATGGTAAAGAATTAACCCTCTCCTTTGAGCCAGGTAAATTCTTAGTAAGTCAAGCGGGTAAATTCGTAGCTAAAGTAAATGTAGTTAAGCAAACCACTTCTACGGTTTTTGCCGGAGTAGATTCCGGATTCAATCACTTGATGCGTCCAATGCTTTATGGCGCCTACCATGAAATTGAAAACCTGAGCAACCCTGATGGGAAGCCTAGATTCTATTCGGTTGTCGGATACATATGTGAAACCGATACTTTTGGCAGCAATCGAAGAATCTCTGAAATCAATGAAGGTGATTTACTCGTATTTCACAATGCCGGAGCCTATTGCTTCTCAATGGCAAGTAACTATAACTCTAGATTACGCCCTGCAGAAGTGTTATGGATCAATGGAAAGGCAGAACTGATTAGAGAACGAGAGACCTTTGAAGACCTTACCAAAGGTCAAATTGAAATTAATGTAACTCTAGATACTCAACTTGCTGCAGAGGTTTAATTATCTTTAGACCATGAAAGGATTGTTATCGCTATTCTTATCGATTGGTTTTTCGATAGGTCTATTTGCTCAAGAACAGAAAATTGAATGGTTAAGCTTTGAACAGGCTGTTCAAAGAATTGCTGAAGATGGAGACAATGAAAAGAAAATTTTCATTGACGTCTACACAGATTGGTGCGGGTGGTGCAAAAAAATGGATAAAGAAACCTTCAATGATCCTGAGGTTCGAGCGTATATGATTAAGAACTTCTACATGGTTAAGTTCAATGCCGAACAAGCCGAAGATGTTGTTTTTCAAGGACAGACTTATTCGTTTGTGCCCCAAGGTAAAAAGGGATATCACGAATTAGCCGTAGCTCTTACTAACGGTAATTTAAGTTATCCGACCGTGGTCTACCTTACTTCTAAATTTGAAATGTTAGCTCCAGTGGCAGGTTACTATCCTGCCGCACCATTTCTTACCGTAGCCAAGTACTTTGGAGACGATATCTTTAAAGATATGACCTGGAAAGACTACGAAGCCAGTCAATCAAAATAACCTATCGACTATAATTCGGAGCCTCTTTGGTAATGGTTACATTGTGCGGATGACTCTCTGCAATACCACTGGCCGTGATCTTAACAAACTTAGCCTGCTCCTTTAAGGTATTAATATCCTTAGCACCACAATATCCCATACCCGCTCGTAAACCACCGATAAATTGATGCATGCTCTCAAAAAGCTCACCTTTATAGGGTACTCGACCTACAATACCTTCTGGTACAAGCTTTTTGATATCATCTTCTACATCTTGAAAATAGCGATCTTTACTACCTTTCTTCATGGCTTCAACTGACCCCATTCCACGGTAGCTTTTGAACTTTCTTCCTTCGTAAATAATTGTTTCACCCGGAGATTCTTTAGTTCCTGCTAATAGTGAACCAAGCATGACACAGTCTGCTCCAGCCGCAAGTGCTTTAGGAATATCACCAGTAAAACGAACCCCTCCATCTGCGATCACTGGAACCCCTGTTCCTTTTAGTGCAGCAGCTACTTCAAGAACCGCCGAGAATTGAGGGAATCCAACTCCTGCAACTACTCGTGTGGTACAAATTGAACCCGGACCAATCCCAACTTTAACTGCGTCGGCACCTGCTTCGACAAGATAAAGTGCGGCTTCAGCGGTAGCAATATTCCCGACAATTACTTCAAGTTCTGGGAAAGCAGATTTTACTGCTTTTAGCACACCTACTACCCCCTTTGAATGCCCATGTGCAGTATCAATAACTACAGCATCAACTCCGGCTGCGACTAGCGCACTAACACGATCAACCGCATCGGCAGTAACACCTACTGCAGCAGCAACTAATAGTCTACCGTACTTATCTTTGTTAGCTATCGGTTTTTGAGTGAGTTTAGTGATGTCTCTAAAAGTAATTAACCCAACTAATTGTTGCTTTTCATCAACAACGGGTAGTTTTTCGATTTTATGAGCTTGAAGAATATCCTCTGCTTCGGCTAAAGTAATACCTGCTGGGGCAGTTACCAGGTTTTCTGAAGTCATGACCTCTGTGATCATTCGGTCATTACGTTTTTCAAATCTTAAATCACGATTCGTTACAATCCCAGCGAGTTTTCCTTCTTTATCTACGATCGGAATCCCTCCGATTCCATGTTCTTTCATACTTGCCTTAGCATCTAAAACAGTGGCAGTAAGCGGTAAGGTCACAGGGTCTAAAATCATGCCTGATTCTGCACGCTTTACTTTGCGAACCTTCGCAGCCTGCTCTTCAATGGTCATGTTCTTATGCAACACTCCAATACCCCCCTCTTGAGCCATAGCAATAGCCATTCGAGATTCTGTTACCGTATCCATAGCCGCAGAAACGATAGGAACATTGATTCGTAATTTTCTGGTAAACTGCGTACTTATATTTACCTCACGAGGCAATACTTCAGAAAAAGCAGGGACTAATAGAACATCGTCGTAGGTAAGGCCTTCGCCAACGATTTTAGAAAGATGAGCTTTCATGCAACTAAGGAATTAATTGCATGCAAAAATACTTAAAATTCTGGCACGAGCGCTTATGTGTAGCGACTAAAAAGATTTTTAGCCTTGTTGTAAGCGACTTCAAAACCATGAATATCAATATTAATCAGTGCCTTTTGGGTGGTAAGGTAACTGATCAATTTTTCAGTCGGTAGATTTCCTACCAAATGATCTGAGGCCATTGGGCAGCCTCCAAAACCTTGTATAGCTCCATCAAATCGACGACATCCAGCTTTATAAGCAGCATCTAAATTTGACTTCCATTGATCTGGCCGAGTATGTAAATGCGCTCCGAAATTAAGCTCTTTATGCTCTGTTAAAACATACGAAAATACTTCGTGAATTCGATCTGGCGTAGCATTTCCCATGGTATCTGAAAGTGAATAGCAATCAATAGCTAAACCTTCGAATCGATGAATCCAATAACTAATTTGATCTAACCCCCATGGAGTACCATAAGGATTCCCAAAACCCATAGAAAAATAAATCACCAACTTCTTATCAGAGACGGCAGCGACTTCGGCTATTCTTTGAATTTCATTAAAAGCCTCCTCCTGAGAACGATTGGTATTTCTCATTTGGAAAATCTCTGAGAGGGAAAAAGGAAATCCAAGAACCCCAATAGTTTTGAATTCAGATGCTCTTTGGGCACCTCTAAGATTAGCAACGATCGCTAAAAGCTCAGTACGGGTACGGTCCAAATCGAGTAATGATAATACCTCAGCGGTATCTTTCATTTGGGGAACTGCTCGCTCCGAGACAAAACTCCCAAAATCTAAATACGAGAAGTTACAATTAAGTAACGATTGAAGATAAGCTGCTTTCTCAGAAGTAGGAATGAAGGCGTTCAAACCCTGCATCGCATCTCTAGGACATTCAACAATTTCAATCATGCACGATCAATTAATTTCCTATGAATTTCGGAAATTAATTTGGGACCTTCATATACAAAGCCCGTATATAGTTGAATAAGGTCAGCCCCCGCCTCGATTTTTTCGATAGCAGCCTCAGCAGAATGAATACCTCCAACACCAATAATTACAAAGGGAGATTTTTGATGATCTTTTAAATACTTAATAACTTCAGTAGATCGATTTCTAAGTGGAGCACCACTGAGCCCACCTGTTTCAGAAACGAGACGTTGATCAGATTTCAAATTCACTCGATCGATGGTAGTGTTAGTAGCGATTACTCCCTCAAGCTTTACATTTTCAACAATTTCAATGATATCATCTAATTGATGATTGGTTAAATCAGGTGCAATTTTTAAAAGAATTGGCTTTTGGGTAGATGACCCTGCAAGATTCTTACACTCTAATTTCAAGGTACTTAACAGCCGCTCTAATGGTTCTTTATCTTGCAGCTCTCTTAAACCTGGTGTGTTTGGCGAACTAACATTCACCACAAAGTAATCTACATAGGGATAGAGCGTTCTAAGGGCGTACAAATAATCATCAACCGCATTTTCATTAGGTGTGATCTTGTTCTTACCAATATTTCCACCAACAATGGTGCGATGCGATTTACGAAGTCGATGAACTGCTACATGAACCCCACTATTATTAAATCCCATTCGATTAATAATAGCATCGTCTTTCTTCAATCGAAATAATCTCTTTTTTTCATTACCAGGCTGTGCCTTTGGAGTAAGCGTCCCAATCTCAACAAATCCAAATCCTAAATCCCCGAAGGCATTATATCGTTTAGCATCTTTGTCGAATCCCGCAGCTAAACCTACTGGGTTATCGAATACGATACCCATTACTTCTTTTCTAAGTAAGGAACTTTTACTGACGAATAAGAATTTATACAATCGGGTAAATCCTAGAGCTTCTGCGATTCCTAAAAGACGAAAAGCAATATGGTGAGCTCTTTCAGCGTCGAACAGGAATAAAATGGGGCGAATGAAAAATTGATACATCATTAAAAAGGGGTGCGTTGCACCCCTATAATTTTAATTGACAAATGCCTTTATTTGGCAGCCGCCTCTCGTTTACTCAATTCGTGAGAGATCGAACTACTTTCAAACTTTAGTTTACCAGCAGAGGTTTCAATAACCACGGTTTGATTACCTTCATTGATATCGGATATCTTCCCGTGTAATCCACTCTTGGTTACTACCTTATCGCCCTTCTTAAGGGCTTCGGTAAACTTCTTCTCTTCTTTCTGACGTTTAATCTGCGGACGAATCATAAAGAAATACGCTACCGCGAAAATCAGTAAAAGAGGAACAAATTGGTTAAGTGCTTCCATCTATTGCTTTTTCTTCATTGGAACTTCAAAAGCTCCTGAACCCTTAGGCTCGATAAAAGCTTTAATTCGTAACATTTCAGTTCCAGCTGCTGTATTGGTTGTAAGCGTGATTGTTTTAGTCACTAGGTTCGCACCAGCACCGTTGAATTTTACCACTAGTTCACCCTTATCACCAGGAGCAATTGGAGTGTTTTGAGGGTAATCAGGCACCGTACATCCACAGCTCGATCTTGCGTTAGAAATGATTAAAGGAGCATCCCCGGTATTAGTGAATTCGAAAACAGTCTCTTGAGGTGTTCCAGATACAATTGTACCAAAATCATGCTCTTTCTTTTCGAAAGTCATTATTGGACGCTTAGCACTGTTGTCAGCAGCTACTTCGGTAGTTACTGAAACACTAGAGGTTTCTTTTTTCTCACTTTGCCCTTTACAACTAGTAAGGCTGAACAGAACAGCTAATGCTATAGCAAAGACATTAATTGATTTAGTTTTCATGAATATAATTTTATTAGTATGACTCAAAAATAAGGATAATTCTAAACGATTACAGCAATCCTCTACCTGACTTATTTAACCTACCCTCTTCTCTATAGGTAGTCGACAAATTATCTAGAATTCCATTAATGAATAAACTACTCTTAGGGGTAGAATACTCCTTCGCAATTTCGAGATACTCATTGAGCGTTACCTTAGGGGGAATAGAAGGGAAATCAAGTAATTCAGCTATACCAAGGATCAATAATAACTTATCAAGTTCTGCAATTCGGTCTTGATCCCAATTGGGAGTTTTACCCTCAATTTCTTTCGCATACTCCCCATACTTCAAAGCTACTTTAGCTAAGAGTTTTTTTCCAAAATCTAGATCGTCATCTTCGGCAACTAGCTCTGGCAACCAATACGAATCTTCGGTCTGTTTGCGCGCTGCGCTAAAACGCTTGAGAATAAAAGTATTAACTACAGGATAATCATCAATCCATGTCAGCTGCTCGTCTTCAATAAAATCATAAACACCTTCATCTGGAGCTAAAAACTCTCTAAACAAAAGCATTACAATCTCTTTGTCTTCGGCATACCCTACCTGCTCTAGATTCATATATTCTAGATACGCGTCACTTTTAGTAAAAGAAGCATGAACGTTTGCGACATACTTTTCATTCAAATACCACTGCTTCATTTTTCTTCGATCCCACTGATCAAAAAGAACCTCTGACTCAGTGATCTGAGTTAAAAAGGAATTATTATAAAATCTTAAGGGATCAGGAAATGTACTTTTAGAAGTCTCTAAGTAAGCTTTCTGCCTAGCCTCAACCTCTCTCAAACTCCAATCTCTGAAATACTTAAAGAAATGAAGCTGAAGTAGATAAAGAGAGTAAACACCATCCATACTCTTCTTTAAAAAACGTTGATATGAATCTAAACGTGTTTCAGGTGATTTCTGAAGAGCGTACAAGGTCTGTAATACCTTGATGCGAATGTGTCGGCGCGTTAGCATGAGAAAGAACTCTATTTACATTTATACTGCGCCGCAAAGTTAAGTTATATTTTGATTGCGCTATCTTTGAATTCACGGAATCGCACTCATGAAGGCATTAAAATATCTCAATTCATTTTTATTAAAATACTGGAAGAAGTTACTCATCGGTTTAGTAATTACCATTAGTGCTCGTGTATTTTCCCTATTCATGCCTTCCTACATCAATGAATCGATTCAGGTCATTGAGCAATACTTCAGAAACGAGATAAGCCAAGCAGAAGCAAAACAAATGCTACTTATCGATATTGCGATCATCGTTGGAACAACACTTATTGCTGCTATTCTAACCTTCTTAATGCGTCAGTATATCATTAACGTTTCTCGATACATAGAATACGATCTCAAGAACACTATTTACGATCACTACCAGGTATTGTCCTCTAGCTTTTACAAAAAGAACCGGGTAGGAGATCTTATGAATCGAATTTCCGAAGACGTTTCTCAGGTAAGAATGTATGCTGGGCCAGCCATTATGTATGGATTACAGACGCTGACTTTATTTGTCATTCTCATCCCACTTATGTTTCTAAAGGCTCCTGAATTGGCACTCTATACCGTTTTACCATTTCCACTTCTGTCGTTTCTAATCTATCGAATCAGTCGATTGATACACGTTAGAAGCACCGCTGTACAAACCTACCTTTCTACACTTTCTACCTTCACACAAGAACGATTTTCAGGAATAGCAATCGTCAAGGCTTACCATTTAGAGCAAAAGATTGACCAAGATATGCAAGAACTCGCTGAAGAAGGAAAGCAAACTGCTATGGATTTGGCCAAGATTAACGCCTGGTTTTTCCCTCTAATGTTACTGCTTATTGGCGCTTCTAATATTATCGTGATGTACGTAGGCGGAAGAATGTACCTAGATGGAAGTATCTATTCTGTAGGTCTTATTGCTGAATTCATCCTTTATGTAAACATGCTCACTTGGCCTGTTACAGTGGTCGGATGGCTCACTTCAATCATTCAGCGCGCCGAAGTTTCTCAAGAAAGAATCAATGACTTTCTTCATATTCAACCCGAAATCAACGATCGTTTGGCAAATACTCAACCCCCTATTCAAGGTCAAGTTGAGTTCAAAAATGTATCCTATAAATACCCAGACACCGGTATTCAGGCACTTAAAAACGTTAATCTGAAAATACGTTCTGGAGAAACCGTAGCCCTTATGGGTAAAACAGGAGCTGGTAAATCGACGGTGATCGATTTAATTACGCGACTCATCGAACCTCAAGAAGGAACAGTGCTAATTGATGGTGTTTCTATCAATAACTATTACCTAACTGAACTTAGAACTAGCATGGGTGTAGTGCCTCAAGATTCCTTCTTATTCTCTGATACAATCGAGAATAATATCCGCTTCGGAAAATTAAATGCTACCGAAGAGGAGATCGAAAATGCAGCACGATTAGCAGATGTACACCAGAATATCTTAGATTTTCCGAAAGGGTATCAAACGCTGCTTGGGGAACGAGGAATTAGTTTGAGTGGCGGTCAAAAACAACGGGTATCCATTGCCCGCGCAATGATTAAGGAGCCTCAAATCTTTCTATTCGACGATTGCTTATCTGCCGTTGATACCGAGACCGAAGAGGTAATTTTGGGTAACATTAAAAATCAATCCAGAGAAAAGACGACACTCATTGTCAGTCACCGAATGGCAACCGTAAAGCACGCTGACCGTATACTTGTTTTAGAAGAGGGACAAATTGTACAGGAAGGAACTCACAATGAATTGAATTCTACTCCTGGGTTTTACCAAGACCTCTATCAAGAACAACTCAACGGTTAAAAAAGTTGCCCAACAATCTTTTTTTTTCCAAATTTGAGATAGACATAATTAAACTATTTCATGGAAAATAAGGTGAACACAGAACAAGAAGAGATTTTTTCGAAGGTAGTGCGAGCAGGTAGACGTACTTATTTCTTTGATGTTCGCGCCACAAAAGCAGGTGATTATTACTTAACCCTTACCGAGAGTAAAAAGTTCACCAATCCTGATGGAAGTTTTCATTACAAGAAACACAAGATCTATTTATACAAAGAAGATTTTGAATCTTTCAAAGAAACTCTCGATGAAATGATGTCCTTTATCATCGACCAAAAAGGAGAAGAAGTCATTTCTGAAAGACACCGTTCAGATTATCAAAAGGAATCTGATTTCGATAACGAAACCAAGGATGCTTCGGCTGAAAACGAAGAAAATGATAGTTCTTCATTTACCGATATCAGTTTCGAAGACATTTAACCGCTAATAGCAAGACAATGAAAAACCATTTTTTTCACAGTATTCTAGTGCTGTGCCTACCCCTTTTCGCCTTTAGTCAAGTAGGTTCAGATACGGTAGATCTGAATTATTATCTACCTAAAAACCACACCTACAATTCAGACATTCCTACTCCACAATCGGTTATCGGTCACGAGGTAGGTGAATGGCACATCACACATGATAAACTGATTCAATACTTGCAAGTGCTTTCTAAGGCTAGTGATCGTATTTCACTCGAAAATAGAGGCGAAACCTTCGAAGGTAGACCCCTACTTCTTCTTACGGTGACTTCACCGAGAAATCATGAACGAATTGATCAAATTGTAGCCGATCGAAAAAAATTAGTTAACGGAGAGATTGAACTCACAGAGGATATGCCGGTAGTGATCTACCAAGGTTTCTCTATTCACGGAAACGAGCCGAGTGGGTCCAACGCCGCACTTGCCTATGCCTACCATCTGGCTGCATCGAATGAGGTATTAGGAGATCTAGAAAATACAGTCATTCTTTTCGATCCAAGTTTTAACCCTGATGGATTACAGCGATTTGCTTACTGGGCGAATGTTCACAGAGCTCATCAATTAAACTACGACCCGAATGATAGAGAATATCGTGAGGTGTGGCCAGGAGGAAGAACCAACCACTATTGGTTTGACCTAAACAGAGACTGGCTACCGGTTCAATTACCTGAAAGTAGAGCAAGAATAGCAACCTATCATAAATGGTTACCCAATGTACTTACCGACCACCACGAGATGGGAACCAATTCAACTTTCTTCTTTCAACCCGGTGAGCCTACCCGTGTGCATCCGCTCACTCCAAAAATCAACCAGGAGCTAACCAAAATGATCGGATCTTATCATGCTAAGGCACTCGATAAGATTGGTTCACTCTATTACTCTGAAGAGAACTACGATGATTATTACTACGGAAAGGGTTCTACCTTTCCTGATTTGAATGGAACCATAGGGATTTTATTCGAGCAAGGAAGTTCTCGAGGCCATGGTCAAGAAAGTGAAAATGGGCTTTTAACCTTTCCCTTTACTATCAGAAATCAATTCACCACTGCCCTTTCTACTCTTGAAGCAGCTAATGGATTGAAATCTAAATTAATGGAATACCAGAAAGACTACTACGCTACCTTAAGAAAAGAAGCTGCTGCTCACAAATCTAGTGGTTATGTGTTTGGAACTTCTAAAGATGCGGGTAGTGCGTGGCACCTAACCGAGGTGTTAAAACGTCACGGTATTAACGTTATGGCATTAGAAGAAGATTATCGCAGTGGGAAAAAAGAATTCAGTTCAGGCAAAAGCTATTTTGTTCCACTGAATCAAAGAAACCCAAGACTGGTTGACGCTATTTTCGAGGAGAGAACCACTTTTACGGATAGTTTATTCTATGACATTTCAGCCTGGACATTTCCACACGCATTCGGCGTATCTAGTGAAAAGGTGTTGAAAAAACCATCCGTCAATATGACTTCTGTGTCTGCGATTGAAATGCCAACAGGTAGCGTCGAAGAAAATAGTAATTACGGCTATCTTTTCGAATGGCACGACTACTATGCACCAAAACTGCTTCATGCCCTTACTCAAAATGGCATTCGAGTAAAGGTAGCAATGACGCCTTTCAAACTTTCGGGTAGATCTTATGATTATGGAACCTTGATGATTCCGTTACAAAATCAAGAAAAGAGATCAGATGAGATTTATGCAATGCTCTCAGATTTTACATCAAAGTATCCACTCGAAGTTCATTCAGCTTCAACGGGTCTAACAGAAGGGATTGACTTTGGAAGTAATGATTTCGATGCCGTTGAGCCTATTTCTGTAGCACTATTAGTAGGTACAGGAATAAGTTCCTATGATGCTGGAGAAATCTGGCACCTATTCGATCAGCGTTACAATATCAAGGTAACCAAACTTGAAGCATCGAGAGTTTCTTCGGTAAACTTGGATCGTTATACCGATATTATCATTCCGAGCCTTGGTTATGGCCCCAACCCTCTAAACGATGCTGCAGCATCAAAACTGAAGCAATGGGTGCGTGAAGGCGGAACACTTATCGGATATCGAAATGCCTTAAACTGGTTGAACTCTAACGAACTTCTGAGTTTTAATACGCGACAAGCAAATGTAGCAGCCGCAAAAAACCTGAGGTTTGATCAAGCAGAGAATTACTACGGGGCACAGGTAACGGGTGGAGCAATCTTCGAAGCGAATATTGATCGATCACATCCCATCAATTTCGGCTATACTACCGATAAAATTGCACTATTCAGAAATACTAATCTTTTTATCGAACCTCGATCAAATAGTTTTGAAAACCCATTAACCTATACACAATCGCCCTTACTTAGTGGCTATATTTCTGAAGAGAATTTAGAATCATTAAAAGGCAGTTCAGCACTTTCTATAAAATCGATAGGACGTGGAAAAGTGATCGGATTCACCGATAACACCAATTTTAGAGCATTCTGGTACGGGACCAATCGCTTGCTGATGAATGCTTTATTCTTTGGTGACTCAATGTAAGATTACCAACCCTTGCGTTTCGCTAGGTTTTCTAAGTGAGCGTAATGGTGGCCACTGTGCCAAGCATATAGGAGCGTATTCTCTTTGAGATTACGCTCCTTATTATTTTCTGGATGTATGAAAGCCTTTTCTAAATCAGATGTACTAAGGTTTCTGATAATAAAAACAAGCTTGCTGTGGATTGCTTGAATCAGATTCAATGAACTCTCGATAGGCATCTTCGCATCACTGAGTGAAGCCCAACCATTCTGGTCATAGGCTTTGATAAGAGGGGTTTGCTCGGATAGGGTCCACTTATATCTAATAAAACTGTGAGCGTGACTATCGGCGATGTGATGAATAAGTTGTCTTGCCGTCCAGGATCCTTCACGGTAGGGGGTATCCAACTGTAGATCATCCCAGTTTGCAACTAAGTGGATTAGTTTACTTGGAAACTTTTCCAACTGTTCAGTAGCCACGAGGATATCCTCTTCACTTATTACCGCGGGCAATTGAAAGGGTCCGATTGGGTACTGCTCGGTGATCATTATCCGACTTTTACCAGTTCTACATCAAAAACTAGGGTAGCATTTGGTGGAATTACTCCTCCTGCACCACGCTCCCCATAGCCGAGGTAAGACGGAATTACAAAACGTGCTTTATCTCCCTCTTTTAAGAGCGCGATACCTTCATCCCATCCTTGTATTACTTGTCCGATTCCTAAATTAAAAGTAATCGGATCTTTACGGCGGTACGAAGAATCAAATACTTGACCGTTGTCAAGGCTTCCTTCATAATGAACTGAAACACTCTTTCCTTTTTCGGCTTGAGCACCTGAACCCTTTTGAATAATCTTGTATCGAAGTCCAGAATCCGTTTGATCAAAACCAGCAGCGAGTTTATCGAGTGCTTCTTGAGCCGCTTTTTTGGCTTCTTCCTCACGCTTCGCTCGAGCATTTTCAAAAACACGAAAGGCCTCAACGGCATTCCAATTCTGTGCAGCATCTCCTACTCGCTCAATGGCTAATGTTTCAATAACATCACCTTGAGCAATCGCGTCTACTACTTCTTGCCCTTCAACTACCTTACCGAAAACCGTGTGTTTTCCATCTAGCCAAGGAGTTGCAGTGTGTGTAATAAAAAACTGGCTACCATTGGTTCCTGGGCCAGCATTCGCCATAGAGAGTACACCTGGGACATCATGCTTTAGCTCAGAAACGAACTCATCGTCAAATTTATATCCTGGGTCACCAGTACCTGTTCCTAACGGACATCCGCCTTGAATCATAAAATCAGCGATCACTCTATGAAATTTTAAACCATCATAATAAGGGGTACCCTGTGGTTTTGCTGAATTTTCAAGATTACCTTCGGCTAATGCCACAAAATTCCCTACCGTTCCTGGGGTTTTATCATGAGTAAGCTGAACAAGAATTTGTCCTTTTGATGTAGTAAATCGAGCGTAAATGCCCTCCTGCATAATTGTAATTTTAAGTAAGTTGTATTAATTCTTTTGAGGCAAATAATTATCCATCAGATAGATAAGCGCTGTCATTGCAGCAGCCCCTAATTCTAATTCTCTTTTGTTAACGTGCTCAAAACGATCGTTATCTGAGTGGTGATGATCAAAGTAGCGCTGAGAGTCAGGTTTTAAACCTGCCAGAATTAACCCTTGAGGTTTAAGCGGGCCAATATCCGCACCACTACCTCCTAATTCAAATCGATCAGAGAGATAAGGATAAAAGTAAGTTGACCAGGATTTGATTTGCTTAAACGTCTCCTTATCAGTATCAAAAGAAAAACCTCTAGGCGTAAAACCTCCACTATCACTTTCTAGGGCAAATACATGCTTCTCACCTTCAGCTAATGCTACTCTAGCGTATTCATTTCCTCCTCTTAATCCATTCTCTTCATTCATAAATAGAACTACACGAATGGTGCGTTTCGGACGATAGCCAACCTGCTTTAAAAGGGATAAAACATCCATTGATTGAACTACTCCCGCTCCGTCATCATGAGAGCCATCTCCTAAATCCCAAGAATCTAAATGTCCACCGACAACCATAATTTCATCAGGATAAAGACTTCCTTTAATCTCGCCGATAACATTATACGACTTCACATCAGGAAAGTTTCTACTATTCTGTTTAAAGTAGAATTGAGTTTGTTTGTTCAGTGAAAGCGTTGCAGACAATAAATCAGCCCCCTTAGTACTAATCGCTGCAGCAGGAATGCGCTGATCTAAAGGCAAATCTCCATAACTCATTGCCCCAGTATGAGGAAAGTCATCTAAACGTAAGTTCATTGAGCGAACAATGACACCAACAGCTCCAAATTTTGCTGCAGCTTCAGCTCCAGAATAGCGCTGATCAACACATCCACCATAGGCAGCAAATGTATTAATCAGAGTTGGCTCCATCGGACGATTATAAAAGACGATTTTACCCTCAATCTTAGCACGACCCAACTGCTCCAATTCATCTAGTGACTTTACCTCAACTACTCCAGCCTTTAAACCCATACTTGATGTAGCTATAGATCCGCCAAGGGCTGTAATAGGAACAGTAGTAGTTACTCCGGGAGTCGTCTCAATGTAAGCAAATTCAGGAGCCCCACGAACCCACTTCGGCACCATTACCGGCTGTAGATAGACACGATCCAAACCTAAAGCTTCTAACTCTGATTGAGTATACTCCACCGCTTGTTCAGCCTCAACCGATCCCGACAATCTACCGCCTATTTGCAAAGAAAGAAATCGCAACCAATCATGCGCCTTCCCACTAGTAAGGGCCGTATCAAAAATCTGCTTAATAGTTGTTGCATCTTCCTTCTGATTTATCTCAGATGTCTGAGCCATTGAAATTTGGAAGGAAACCAAAAGAATAAAAGCAAAATAAAATCTCATAAGGCGAATGATCTAACAAGTTCTAAAGTGATTTTATCCTCAGACAAAATCATTAATCGTTCTACAATGTTGCGAAGTTCACGAATATTTCCAGGATAAGACCTAGAAACTAACGCCTTTAACGCATCTTTATCAATAGGTTTATTCACGACACCCATCTGCTCTGCAATTTGAGCTGAAAAGTGGTCGATTAGTTGAGGAATATCCTCTTTTCGATGATCTAATGCAGGCACTTCGATAAGAATAACACTTAGTCGATGATATAAATCTTCTCGAAAACGACCTTCTTCAATCTCATGACGAAGATCTTTATTGGTGGCCGCAACCACACGAACATCAACCTTTATGGATTTTTCGGCACCGACTCTAACAATTTGAGACTCTTGAAGAGCTCTGAGAACTTTTGCTTGAGCAGACAAAGACATATCCCCTATCTCATCTAGAAACAACGTACCTCCATGAGCAATTTCAAATTTACCAGCACGATCCTTATGTGCCGAGGTAAAAGCACCTTTGACATGACCAAAGAGCTCGCTTTCGATAAGTTCAGACGGTATAGCAGCACAATTCACCTCAACAAAGGAAGAACTTGATCTTGAACTATTCTGATGAAGCGCCTTAGCGACTAACTCTTTACCAGAACCATTCGGTCCTGTAATTAAAACTCGCGCAGAGGTATCTGACACCTTATCAATCATCGAACGAATAGCATTTAACGCCGCGCTATCGCCAATCATTTGATCTGATTTTACGAGTCGCTTTTTTAGACGCTTGTTTTCTGCCTTTATTTTCTTTCGCTCGAGGCCATTTTTTGCAGTGGTCAATAAACGATTTAGATCAGGTGGCTTAGATAAGTAGTCAAATGCTCCTAACCGCATGCACTCCACTGCAGTTTCAAGATCACCATGCCCAGATATCATAATCACGGGCAATTCATCAGTACGATCACCAATAGCCTGCAAGACTTCGGTCCCGTCTTTTTTTGGCATTTTGATATCACAGAAAACCAAATCAATCGTGTCGTCTTGATCGATGATTTGGATCCCTTCTAAACCATCCTTGGCTTCAATAATCTCATGACTCGGATCAGATTGAACCAAGATCTTAGAAAGCACACGTCTAATACTTTCTTCGTCTTCGATGATTAGTATTCTTGCCATTGAGAATAAAGGTAAGACTTTGAAAAGGCATAAAAAACAAAACCCACCCTTAAAACGAATTCTAAGGATGGGAAAAATTGCTATGAAAAAGAAAATAATATTGGTTTCCCAATACTAGTGGCTAATATAGTACTTATTTCGTAACCTCGTCTTTTTCATCAAGAAAACATATCTCGGATGCGATCGAAAGTCGATTTATCGTCCTTTTGCGGATCTGGAATAAAGTTCTTGTCAGAGGCCCACTTCTCAAATTGCGCTTCTTGTTCAGAAGTCAATTTTTGAGGGGTCCATACTAAAACATGTACGAGTAGATCACCTCTTCCGTATCCGTTCAAACTCTTAATTCCTTTACTTCTTAGTCTAAGAACTTTTCCTGATTGAGTACCCTTATCGATTTTGATTCGCACCTTTCCAGACACGGTATCAATCTCTTTAGAGGCGCCTAAAACAGCATCAGAAAAACTAATTCTGAGATCAAAATGAAGATTTTCACCTTCTCTTTTCAAAGTAGGATGTGACTCCTCCTTGATCGAAACAATTAAATCTCCTGCAATTCCGTTACCCGGAGCATCGTTACCCTTACCGGATACCTTTAACTGCATCCCGTCTTCAACCCCACCAGGAATTTGGATCGAAACCGTTTCTTCTTTCACTATTAAACCTTGAGCATCAGCCCCTGCTGGCTTTTGATCTAACAATTGACCCGATCCTTGACAAGTACCACAAGGAGCTGCAGTTTGCATCCGACCAAGTATGGTGTTCTGAATCTTAGTGACCTGACCTGTTCCATTACAAGTTGAACACGACTTGTAAGTAACTCCTTCTGCTTGAACCTTTCGCTTTACTTTGACCTTTTTCTCGACCCCTTCTGCGATCTCTTCGAATTCAACTCAAATTGAATTTAGAAGAGATCGCAGAAGGGGTCGAGAAAAAGGTTAAAGTAAAGCGAAAGGTCCAAGCAGAAGGAGTTACTTATAAGTCGTGTTCAACTTGTAATGGAACCGGTCAGGTCACTAAGATTCAGAACACCATAT
>CAXPJI010000009.1:0-47762 GCA_964217345.1 Euzebya sp. | reverse complement strand
CTTTATTTTGCTCCGCTAAGCGGTGTGGTTTCTGGTGTTTATGAACCCACAGTGGGACACCTCGCCATTGATATTGCAGCAGCAGAAGGAACAGGAGTTAAGGCGATCACCGACGGTACCGTATTACACGCTGAATGGTCTGCTAATACTGGCTATAATTTGGTGGTGGTGCATCAAGGGGAGACGGTATCTGTTTACAAACACAACGGTGTGATATTCAAGAAGCAAGGCGACACGGTTACTGCCGGAGAAGTTATTGCTTCGGTCGGAAACACCGGGGAACTGAGCTCAGGTTCACATCTTCATTTTGAACTCTGGAAGCAAGGGAAGCCGGTTAACCCTCAACAATATATCAAGTTTTAATCATGAGCCTAAAGTCATTCCTAGCTAAGCCCTTTGCGAGATGGAGCGTCGCTCAAAATAAAAAGCATATTGACCGACCGGTAGCCTCACAGGAAGCGGTATTTCAGCAGATTGTTTCGAAAGCAAGAGATACTGCTTTTGGAATCGACCACGATTTTAAATCGATACGCACTTATAGCGACTTCAAGGCGAGAGTTCCTGTTCGTGATTACGAAGAACTAAGGGCTTATGTCGAACGAATTGTAAAGGGCGAAAAAAACGTGCTTTGGCCGGGATTACCTGCTTATTTGGCTAAAACATCTGGCACTACTTCAGGAGCCAAATACATACCGATTACGGCAGAATCAATGAAGGAGCAAGTAACTTCTTCAAAGCTCGCCCTACTGCAGTATATCGTCAATAAGGGAAGTGCAGACTATGTCAACGGAAAAATGATTTTCTTACAAGGAAGCCCCGTACTAGACACGAAGGGCGCAGTTAAAATGGGGCGCTTATCAGGCATTTCAGCCCACTACCTCCCTAGTTATTTACTTAAAAACAGGCTGCCTTCATGGGAGACTAATATTATTGAAGATTGGGAAACCAAGGTAGAAGCCATTGTTGACGAGACCATCAACGAAAACATGACTCTGATCGCCGGAATCCCCTCTTGGGTGCAGATGTATTTTGAGCGGCTTGTTGCACGTTCAGGAAAGCCAGTCGGAGAGTTGTTTCCCAACTTTTCTCTCTACGTGTATGGGGGTGTTAATTACGAGCCCTATCGACAAAAATTTGAAGATCTGCTAGGAAGAAGAGTCGATAGTATCGAATTGTTTCCTGCTAGCGAAGGCTTCTTTGCTTATCAAGATACATTAGAAAACAAGGGTTTATTGCTCCAGGTGCATTCAGGAATATTTTATGAGTTCATTGAGGCTAGTAGGTTTTATGACGATAACCCTCCGAGAATTTCTTTAGCAGACGTACAGCTTGGTGTAGACTATGCCCTTATTCTTTCTACAAATGCAGGTTTATGGGGGTATAATATCGGAGACACTGTTCGATTTGTCTCTTTGAAACCCTATCGAGTAATTGTATCGGGAAGAATTAAGCACTTTATTTCTGCCTTCGGCGAACATGTGATCGCTAAGGAGGTTGAAGAGGCAATGACCATGGCTCTTTCAGGCCACCCGGAAGTAAGAATTTCAGAATTCAGTGTAGCACCAGAGGTTAACCCTAAAGATGGCGGTCTACCCTATCACGAATGGTTCATTGAATTTGAAAAGGGGCCTAACGACAAGGAGGCGTTTGCACAAACTCTTGATAAAAGCGTCCAGAATCAAAATGTGTATTACAAAGACCTAATAGAAGGAAAGGTTTTAAAACCTGCCGTTGTGACTCCTTTGAATAAAGGCGCCTTTGAAGCTTATATGAAGTCACAAGGAAAGCTTGGGGGCCAGAATAAAGTAAAGCGCCTTTCGAATGGGCGTGAGGTAGCTGATTTATTAACTCCACACCTAGCCACTTCATGAAACGAGCTTTGATTACTGGCGCGGCAGGGTTCCTTGGTTCTCACTTAGTAGATCGGTTATTGGCCGAAGGGTACGAGGTTGTCGGCATGGACAATCTAATCACTGGCGATCTGCGCAACCTAGATCACTTGAAATCAGAGCCGCGATTTAGTTTTGTGGAGCATGATGTAACAGAGTATGTATCGGTGTCGGGACCGCTTAGCTGTATTTTGCACTTCGCTTCTCCTGCAAGCCCAATAGATTATCTCAAAATCCCAATACAAACATTAAAGGTGGGCTCTTTAGGAACACACAATTTGCTAGGTTTAGCAAAAGACAAACAGGCGCGTTTTATGATCGCCTCTACCTCTGAAGTGTATGGGGATCCGCTGGTGCATCCGCAAGATGAGTCCTATTTTGGAAACGTGAATGCCATTGGCCCTAGAGGGGTGTATGACGAGGCTAAACGTTTTCAGGAGTCAATGACCATGGCCTATCATCGCTTTCATGGCTTAGATACTAGAATCGCTCGAATATTCAACACTTACGGCCCTAGAATGAGACTAAATGACGGTCGAGTCATTCCTGCCTTTATAGGTCAGATTCTACGCTCCGAGCTCTTAACTGTTTTTGGAGATGGAAAACAGACCAGAAGCTTTTGCTATGTTGACGATCTTGTAGAGGGGCTTTATCGCCTACTTCGTTCCGATTATCACCTGCCAGTGAATCTAGGAAACCCAGACGAGATAAGTATTTTAGACTTTGCGACTGAGATTAAAGAGATCATGGGGTCTGAGCAAACGATTTCTTTTAAAGAATTGCCTACAGATGACCCGACCCAAAGACAGCCTGATATTACGAAAGCGAAGGAGCTGCTGGGCTGGAGTCCTCAATTTGAACGAAAAGAAGGCCTAAGAAAGACCATCGAGTACTTCAAAAGCTTAGCGCCAGAGGAGTGGTATAAAAAAGAACACAGAACGTTTAATCATCAGAATAAGAAAAAATGAATCATCGCGTACTAATTGTCGGATCAGGAGGGCGAGAACACGCCATAGCACACAAAATAGCAGAGAGCAATAGATGCGAGGCGCTTTATGTAGCTCCGGGGAATGCCGGAACCACAGAGATCGCTTTAAACTTGAATATTGGAGTTGACCAGTTTACTGAATTGGGACAAGCTTGTTTAGAGCACAACATTACGATGCTTATTGTGGGGCCCGAGGTTCCGCTTGTAAAAGGAATCGTTGATTTTTTTCAAAACGACCCAAGCCTAAGTTCTATTCTAGTCGTTGGTCCAGACGCAGTAGCTGCGCAGTTAGAAGGCTCAAAAGATTTTGCAAAAGCATTTATGCAAAAACACGGAGTTCCTACAGCTGCCTATCAAACCTTTACTTCTGAAAATATTGAGGAGGGCTATAAATTCTTAGAATCCTTGAACCCTCCTTATGTGCTTAAAGCAGACGGATTAGCTGCAGGCAAAGGCGTGCTTATTTTAGACAAGTTATCCGAGGCACAAAACGTATTGGCTCAATTTTTAACCCATAATAGTTTTGGTGAGGCCGGACAAAAAGTAGTTATCGAAGAGTTTTTAGACGGAATCGAGTGCAGCTGCTTTGTTCTAGTGGACAACACAGGTAGTTACCAAATTCTCCCCTTGGCGAAGGATTACAAAAGGATTGGTGAAGGAGATACCGGCCTTAATACGGGCGGTATGGGAGCCATTTCTCCAGTACCCTTCGTAGATGACCAATTATTCGAAAGAATTGAAAACGAAGTGGTTAAACCAACTGTTAAAGGGGTAAAGGCTGAGAATTACAATTATAAAGGCATCATTTTTATTGGCCTTATGGTTGTAATGGGTAAGCCGTATGTCATTGAGTACAACGTTAGAATGGGAGACCCCGAAACCGAAGTGGTTTTCCCTAGAATTGAAAGTGATGCGGTTGATTTATTTGAGGCTATTGCACAAGGAGCCCTTAGCTCAGTCGAACTTTCGATTAACCCTCAAACCGCTGCTACAGTAATTGCTGTTTCTGGAGGATACCCAGAGGCTTATGAAAAAAATAAAAGGATCAAAGGGCTTGATCAGGTAACAGAATCTGCTGTATTTCATGCGGGAACCACCTTAAAAGAAGGGGAAGTTTTCACTTCAGGGGGTCGTGTACTTGCACTAACCTCATTTGGAAAAGATAAGGATGAGGCGCTGGCGAAAAGCTATAACAGCCTGAGCCAAATTAAATTTGACAAGATGAATTATCGCAAGGATATTGGATTCGACCTATAAGAAAGAGTGGGCAGAGTTGTCTTTGTTTTCTTCTCCGCTTTCGTGATATTTCTTAAGTTCGCCCATCCAGTAAGCGCCAGCAACGAAACCAACGATAACAAATAGCCAATTGATGCCGTTTGCTAGCCACCAGTTGCTAGTAAATCTTAATAGATCGTATGGTGCTAGAAGCACGTCAGAAAATAGGAATGAGATCCAATTAAAGAATGAAGTCCACATAATACGTTACTTGAGAGCGTAAAAGTACAAACTAAGAACACACAGAACAAAATTTAGTTCGAACCTAAAAAGTTATGATTGCAGCAGATTTAACAACAAAGGCTTATCAGATTTTTGAACAAAGTATAGAGGACTATCACAAATTTGATAGTGTTGATCAGCCCATTTCGAACCCTTATAATAAGAACGATATTGAACACCTCTTTTACCTTAAGAACTGGATTGATACCGTTCAATGGCACTATGAGGATGTCATTCGCGACCCTCATATCAACCCAGAAGATGCTTTAGTGCTCAAGCGAAAAATTGATGCAAGCAATCAACACCGCACAGATTTAGTTGAAAATCTTGACGCCTTTTTCTTGAATGAATATAAGAATGTTGAGGTGGTAAAAGAGGCTCAGATCAATACAGAGAGTCCTGCCTGGGCGTTCGATCGATTATCTATTCTTGCACTCAAAATTTATCATATGCAGGAAGAGGCAAGTCGCGCAGAGGCTAGCGAGAATCACCGTCAAACTTGTCAAAAGAAACTCGAGGTGCTGCTTGAGCAACGAACCGACCTAATGAGCGCAATCGAACAATTACTCGCAGATTTTAAATCGGGAAGAAAGTACATGAAGGTCTACAAACAGATGAAAATGTATAACGACGACGATTTAAACCCCGTGCTTCGTGAGGCAAAAAAAGCATAATAGCGCCCGAAAGCTATTGCTGATACGCTTTTCTGCTTTAGGAGATGTCGCGATGACGATCCCTATGATTAGGGCGTTCAATAGGGCCTTTCCTGAAGTCGAACTAAGCATGCTTTCTAAGGCTTTTCCTTTGGCCATTTTTTCATCTGAGAACGGCCTGAATACAATTGCGTTTGATCCTCTAAAACACCGTGGTCTCTCGGGTCTTTGGCAACTTTCTAAATCGATTGTTGCTGAGGGTATTACAGATGTTGCTGATTTACATTTTAGCCTTAGAAGTCGTGTCCTCTGTTTGTTTTTGAGGTTGAGAGGTCTTAATGTTAGTCAGCGGACGAAACAACGTCGGCTTCGCAGACAATGGACAAGTAAGCGCCCTAAACCAAAAAAGCGTTTAGATACACAAGTTCAGGCCTATTTAAAAACAATAGCGCAGCTAGGGTTTGTATTAGAGGAGAGGGCTTTGCTTGACGAAATGGTCAGAAACAGAGTTAGTTCTAAATCACAGAAAGTAGGAATCGCTCCTTTTGCAGCACACAAACACAAAACGTACCCAACAGGTCTTACAGCTGAGCTATTAAAAGACCTAAGCAAAAAATACCAAACAGTATTATTTGGGGCTAAAGGGACAGAGTCTCAACAATTCGACCAGTGGTTATCTGAAGGAATTGCTCATGAAAACGCCGCTATGCTTTCTTTTGAGACGCAGCTACAAGAAATGCAGTCTTTAGGAGTTATGATTAGTATGGATAGTGCTAACGGACATATTGCCGCGAACTATGGTGTGTCTGTCATTACCATCTGGGGAGCGACCGCCCCTAGTTGTGGTTTTTCTGTCCTGGCTCAACCCAACGAAAATCAATTTCAACCTGACCCCGAGAAATATCCGTTTCTTCCCTCTTCGATTTTTGGGAAGAGCACTTTTAAAGGCTATGAAACAGCTATGGAGAGCATTGATCCGAAAGCAATTTTAAAAAGGGCGGATCAACTAATGCTCCCTTGACAAGAACTTCCCGAGCCTGCAGCGCATCCATAGCAGTGTTGATGCACATTAATTTTTCGGTTTGAATACTCGTTAGTGTCGAGATCGTCTAAATATCGTTTGTCTCCTGAAATGGGTATTTGTAGCATTTGATTGAAATCGCAATCATGAAGACTACCGTCGTATCCGACCGAAAGGGTGTTTCTACACATAAGCCCAGATAAAGTTGAAGGGTTGAACGCCTCAACCAGTGTCTCCATATACTCCTCATAATTTTCTGAAGCCAGTAAATACTCTAAGAATCGTGAGATGGGTAAATTGGTAATACAGAAGAGCTGGTTAAAATCAATATCGAAATCAGCTTTCAGTTTACGTTTGAAATCAGCCTCTAATTCTTTTTCTGACCCCGGCAGAAAGGCGCCTGAAGGGTTGTAAACTAAATCAAGTTTTAAATGCTTATCACGCCCATAACCTAATTCGTTGAGCCGTTTTAAAGCGGTAATTGATTTTGAGAACACCCCTTCACCTCGCTGGCGATCAGTTGTTCGCATAGAGTAGTGAGGTAATGAGGAGACCACGTGAATACCGTTTTCTTTGAAGAATCGCGGATAGCCTTTATAGTGGTTGTTTGACTCTAAAATGGTAAGATTAGATCTGACAATGATGTCTTTCACCGAGAGCGAAACGGCAGCTCGTACTAATCGTTGAAATTCTGGATTCATTTCAGGGGCTCCCCCAGTTAAGTCTAGTGTGTTTGGCCTGAAACGTATAATGGCATCAATAACTTTATCGATAGTCTCGGAGGACATGATTTCTTTTCGGTCGGGCCCTGCATCTACATGGCAATGAACGCAAGTTTGATTGCACATATAACCTAGATTAACCTGAAGAATTTCAAGTCGAGCGGTTTTAAGTTCCGCATTAAGCCCTTTTAACCGGTCTGAAAATGTCGGCAAGGCACCTGAGGAAAATAACCCTGAAGATAAAACCTGAAGTTGTTGTTTAGGATCTGCAAGCAAGTGCTTCGATCGTTGAAGGGATGATTTTGCCATCTAATGAGAAAGCTTTTTGTGCTTATTCATCATTTGAACCGCATGAACTAGTGTTGCTCCGCTTTCAATGGCTGCGCCCGCGTGCACGGCTTCCATCATCTCCTCTTCTGTGATTCCTCTTTGAAGACCATCCTTGGTATAGGCATCGATGCAGTAAGGACATTTTACCACGTGGCTTACGGCCAACGCGATTAATGATTTTTCCCTTGCCGAAAGGGCTCCTTCTTCAAACACTTTGGAGTAGTATTCGAAAAATCGTGTGCCAAGAGGCTCGCTCCAATCGGTGATTTTTTTGAAGTTTTTAAGGTCTTTAGGGTCATAGTAGGTGTCACTCATAGCTTAACTTTTTCGAAACTCTAAGTTAAGGCTTTAGGCCTCATTTTGTGGTTATCTTTGTAGTTAAAACCCCTTTATGAGTTTCGATAACACCAAACACACCTCTCTTGTTCTTTCTGGCGGAGGCGTTCGTGGAATGGCGCATATTGGTTTTATAAAGGCACTTCAAGAGCACGACATTCAAATTGATCGCGTTGCCGGATCTAGCGCCGGGGCTCTTGTTGGGGCACTATTTGCGAATGGAAACTCGACAGAGGATATGCTTTCTTTCTTTAAGGAAGCGCCGCTTTTTAAATACCATTACTTTAGTATTACCAAATCAGGCCTTATTGATACAGAGCGCTATTACGATCTGTTAAAGGGTTTTTTATTACACGATAGTTTCGAAGAACTTCAACTACCTCTGCATGTGGCCGCCACTAATTTATTAGACGGTAGTCTGAAAGAATTTAATAGCGGAGAACTGATTAAACCTTTACTGGCTTCAGCTTCCTTGACCCCGGTGTTTAGCCCTGTTATGATAGATAAAAAGCTCTATGCGGATGGAGGAATCCTTAGTAATTTTCCGTTAGAATTAGTAAGGGATTATTCGGATCGAATCATCGGATCGAACACCACCGAATTGAGCACCGTGGAACCTCATCAGCTGAAAAACGCTCTTCAACTTACTGCTAGGGTAAGCAGTTTAATGATCTACTCTCGAACGATCGAAAAATTAAAGGCTTGTGATTTTTACATACAACCTGAAGGCCTTAAAAAAATAGGGTTTTTAGATAAATCAGGAATCGAAAAGGCTTATCAACTCGGATACGAAGAAGGCAGCCGGGTGATTTCAGCCTACCTGTCGACGATTTAGACGTTGTCGAAGTCTACAGCTATAGTCGTTGAAGTGATCTTAGCCTGACAGCTCAATACAAACCCGCTTGCGACTTCATTGTCTGTGAGCACCTGGTTACGTGCCATGTCAGCACTACCCTCAGTGATTTTACAAATACAGCTACTACAAGACCCTCCCTGACAAGAATAAGGAGCGTCAATACCCTGCTCTAAAAGACTGTCTAAAAGGAATTCTTCTTTAGATACCTGAACCTCGTGAGTCTCTCCATCTAACAGAACACGAACAGAAGCCACCCCGCTGACATTAATCTCTTTGGCGTTTTCTGAGGCCACGAAAAGTTCAAACAATATATTCTCTTCGGCTACGCCTTGGTCTAAAAGGGCATCCTTTGAGAGGTGAATCATCGCTTCTGGGCCACACAGGTAGGTTTTATCTGGCACACCTAGTCCGGCAAGCTTATTTTTCAATGCGTGTAGAATAACACCCCTGTCGATTCTTCCGAAATAATCGCCTCCTTGTTCACGAGAAAAGGCGTGAACTGCAAAAAAACGGTCACTAAAGTTTTGAGAAAGTTCCTGAATTGAATCCTTAAACATTATCGAGCGGTCACTCTGATTTCCATAGATAAGACCAACTTTTACCTCTGGGCTGTTTGAAAGGGCTGTTTTTATAATACTGAGTAGTGGGGTGATACCGCTCCCCGCGCCTATTGCCAAGATTGAATTTGCCTCTTTATCGAGAACAAATCCACCTTCGGGAGCAGAAACCTTCAAAACATCCCCTTCTTTAAGGGTTTTATTAGCGTAGGTAGAGAATATACCACCAGACACTTCTTTGACCCCAACGGTAATCATCTCGTCTTTGGGGACTGAGGCGATAGAATAGGACCGGCGAATTTCTTTATCGCCTACCGAATGACTAAAGGTGATATATTGACCGGGTTCAAAGCGAAAATTTGACTTGAGATCAGCAGGTATAGCCAGACTAATCGCTAGAGAGTCAGCATTAAACCGTTCAATTTTGGATACCGTTAAGGAGTGAAAATTCATGGCAATTCTTTTTAGCAAAAATACGAAGCTTCTGTAGATTTTAAGATGTACTGATTAGGACTTAACTTAGGCGGGTGAAGCGAATTCGACTTTCTTTATTTCTAGGCCTGCTATTAACTCTAGGCTCGTGCGCGATCATTCCTTCGTCGCGAACTAAGCTGCAGTCGAAGCGATTAAACGCCAAGTTTAATACGCTTTATAATGGTGAGCAGGCACTTCTCAACTTTTTAGATCAGCGAAATTCGAATCAAAACAATCTACTAGAACTAATATCTCCTCTACCCGATTGGTATTTTACACATCCAACAGACACCTCCTCAAACAATTCTCTTGAACGAGTTGAAGAGAAATCCGCCAAGGCTATACAACGCTTTTCTGTTGAAGTTGGCCAAAAGGAAAAGAACGATCGGTTAGATCGTGCCTACGAGCTATTAGGGTATAGCCGGTATTTTAACACAAGACCCTTTCCTGCACTGGAGGCGTTTAGAATGCTTAGTTCCTATTCGAATAGAAGCCAAGCTATTGCCGCAGGGTACTTAGGCGAAGCATTCGTCTTTTTTTCAACAAAAAACTACCCGGCTGCCGAAGAGGCCTTAGATCAAGTAGAAGTTCTAGCTCCGAGAAAATGGGACCAGCATTATCTCGCTTCACTTCTTCGCTCGCAAATAAGATTAGAGTCGCAAGACCCTTCGGGCGCGATTAAAAATCTCAAATACGCCCTAGAACAGAAAGTTCCTGATTCATTACTGCGACGAACCCAGTGGGCTCTTGCCCAATTGCATCAAAAACAAAACCAACAAGGCTTATCAAATGGGTTTCTGAAACAACTAGCTAAAGATAGAAGCTATCGTTATGCTCCGTTCCGGATACTCGCCCAAATAGCTTTGATAGATCAAGAGAATATAAACACCGAAGATTATCACAAGGCCTTAGACCGGATGCTTAGCCGATGGAACAACTATGAAGATCGAGGGCTTATTTACCGCTCCAAGGGATTAAAGGAACTGAGCTTATTCAGAAACGACACTACTGCCAATCAACCTCTTCAAAACGCCATTTCGCATTTTGAAAGCTCGAATGAATTGGGCTCACCGGCGCTACAAATTGCAAATTTTGACACACTTATAGCCTTTGAACTACAGCGAAGAAATTATCGCGGTGCACTGTCGTATTTAGATAGTTTATTACAGCACCAATCATTTATCGACCCCTTGAAATTAGAGGCTCGTCAAGGAGCTCACAAACAGATTTCAGAACTATTTGTATTACTAGATCGCACATCAGAAATAGATACACTTATCGCTTACTCAGAGCTTACTGAAGAGGAAAGAGTCAGTCGAATAACATCTAAGGTGCGCAATGAAATCGAAGACAAACAAAAACAAGAGCGTGCCGAACAATTGTTGGCCGAAATCGACCAAGAGGAAAACCAAGATTCAGAAATAGAACGTGCATCAAGCTTTTATTTTAACAATGAGCAATTAATAAAATCTGGAAAGTTGGCATTCGAAAAACAATGGGGAGTTCGATCCAACGTTGATTACTGGTCCCTTCGAAGTGTTTCTCCAGAACGAGCCATTGCCGAGGCTGAGATTAAAAAAAGCGAACAACCAGATGAGCGCGTTTCAGCTCCGACGTCAATGATAGAAAGTGAAATTAATTCTGTGGTTGCGCAAAAGCTTGGAGAGATTCCAGGCAACGCAGAGGCTGTTGACGATTTAATAAAAGAAAAAATTGAAGCACTTTTTTCAAGTGCCTCTATTTACTACTACACCTTTGATGATTATTCAAGCGCCGTAAAATTACTTGAACCATTATTAGAAGGCTCTTCTGATTTGATTCAGGCAAATACGCTATATACGCTCTATTTAATTAGCGTTGACACCAATGAGGTTGCCGCTCAGTCTTATAAAAACAGATTGCTTAAGGAGCATCCGAACAGTCTTTTTTCGCGACATCTCAATTCAAAAGGGATAGAAACGATTGCCTTAGAGCAACGATTGGCTAAGCTATACATCGACCGTAAACATCAAGAATTGCGAACGACATTTGACAGCATTAACAAAGCTCAATTACGAGTTAGCCCCTCTGCAGCCCTATTGTTTGCAAAAAATGAATTCAAGACTGCAGGCCTTGAAGCTTTTGAAAAGGCCCTAGAACAGCTACGACTGCTCTACCCCAACAGCTATTTATCAAGAGAGGCCAATCAAACCCTAAAGGTGATCAATCTTCAGTCTGAAAAGGCAGCAAATAGCGATTCTGCTAAAAACAGAGTTTCATTAGTAATGGACGTCAGCAAAATGACCTTAGAGGAGCAAGTTAAATTTCAGAGCAGATTGTCGAAAGCGCTCAAAGCCCAGAATTATTTAGCGAAGGCCTACATCGAACAATTCGACACCGACCACACTCTAGCCGTGCTTCATCGCTTTTTTGAGGCCTCTTACATCCAGGAATTTATCGACAACAATGCTGAACTCCTGTCATTAGTGACTTTATATGTCCTCACAGAATCTGAGTATATCAGGGCTTATCAAACGAAGAACTGGGCTCTTTTTTCTGAAAAACAAGTTCTGTTATGAGTGACAACAAATTTCGTTCGGCGATAAAGTATAGTGGGATTGCCATTCAAATGGCGCTGATCATCCTGGTGTTTAATTTTGTTGGCGAAAAGCTTGGCGATCGTTTTGAAAAGGAATGGATATCTTCTTTAATTACACTACTCGGAGTCTTTCTAGCGATGACTTCAGTTATTGTTCAAGTACTAAAAGAAAACAAATGATGAATAAAGTACTAAAGGCTATCAGCATACCCTTTGTTTTAAGCTTGATCCACTTTTTTTTAAGTGACGGACAAATAAGATCATTTTATCTTTTTTTCGGCGCAATGATTGTGATTGGGGGTTTGATTGTTTCGATATTGATAACGAAAGACAAATCAGCCTATATTGGATTTGGATACTTAGGATTTCTCGTCTTAAAATTAATTGTGTTTATGCTATTGTACTTCGATGATTTGGAAACACTTTCGAGCATCGGCGCCACGGAGAAAATAGGGTACTTAATTCCGCTTATTATTTCTTTGTTTTTAGAGGTGTTTGGATTACAGACTGTATTGTCGTCTCAGCCTCAAGACAAACGGAATAAAATTAATTGACAAGGGCTTATAACTAGAGAAGAATACTTACCTTTGCCACGATTTTGACAATCGAAGAGAAAGAAATAACTCACATGAACCTAGGGAAATCTGCTAAAAGTAAGCTGCTCGGCTTAATAAGTTTATTTGTTTTTTGTTCGGCGTTTGCTTCTGGTGTAGCACCAAAATCAGACGGTGATTCTGAAGGTCACGGAGCCGTTACAAGTGAGTCTGAGATTAACGAGTACATTCTTCACCACATCAAGGACGCTCACGATTTTCACTTGTTTTCATACAATGATTCAGAGGGCCATCGCAAACACATCGGTTTTCCACTACCAGTTATTGTATATTCTTCGAAAGGACTAAGAACCTTCATGTCTTCGGAATTCCATCATGATGATTCAGGTCACCATGTGGTAGAAAGTGACGGGATTTCATTAGTTAAATACCACGAAAGGATTTACGAATTAAATGAAGGTGCGCACGGTATTGAGTTTGACGAGGCTCACCACCCGACAAACGCCCATGCTGTTTTAGATTTATCGATTACTAAGAGTGTATTTGGGTTTTTATTGGTTAGTATTCTTATGTTGATAGCATTCGGACGACTTGCTAAGCAGTACAAAAAACAAGCCGTACCGACAGGGTTCGGCCGAGTTCTAGAGCCGCTTATCCTATATGTTCGAGACGAAATCGCCAGACCTAACATAGGAGAGAAACACTATCGCAGGTTCACAGGCTTTTTGATGACGGTATTCTTCTTTATTTGGACATCGAATTTATTAGGTCTTACCCCGCTTGGGTTTAATATTACAGGACAATTAGCTGTAACATTTACCTTAGCGCTCTTCACGTATCTTATCACACAATTTAGCGGTACTAAGGATTACTGGAAGCATATCTTCTGGATGCCAGGAGTTCCTGTTCCTATGAAAATTATTTTAGCGCCGATCGAATTGCTTGGTACTTTAACGAAGCCATTTTCGTTAATGATTCGTTTGTTCGCTAATATTTCAGCAGGCCACATCGTGGTTATGAGTCTGATTTCAATTGCAATTATTATGAAAAGTACTTTGGGCACTGCTGGAGCCACGTTACTTTCATTAGCCCTTTCATTTTTCTTAACACTAATCGAACTTCTCGTTGCCTTTTTACAAGCATATATATTCACTATGTTATCAGCCTTATTTATAGGAATGGCAGTAGAAGAACATGAACATCATTAATATTAAAAGTTTGTTTAATCTATAGTTCAATTATTATGACAATTCCAAATTTAGTAGGTGCAGGCCTAATCGTTATCGGGGCAGGAATCGGACTTGGTAACATCGGCGGTAGTGCAATGGAAGGTATTGCTCGTCAGCCAGAAGCAACCAACAAGATCCAAACAGCGATGATTATTATTGCTGCATTATTAGAAGGTTTGGCCTTTGGTGCCCTTTTCTTAGGAAAATAAGACCTTAAAAAACAAGTGTTATTGGTTACGGTTGGTGACCAATAACACTTACACTAAAACAGCAAAGAGTAATGGAACAATTATTAAACGATTTTTCACCAGGACTATTCATCATGCAAAGCGTGTTAATGCTTGCTGTGATTTTCTTAATGGTAAAATTTGCTTGGAAGCCTATCGTTTCTGCTCTTGATGAAAGAGAAGAAGGGATCAAGAATGCTCTTGAAGCTGCAGAAAAGGCGAAGCAAGAGATGGAAAACATTTCTTCATCAAACGAAAAACTCTTTAATCAGGCTCGCGAAGAACGTGACATCATGCTTAAAGAAGCTCGTGAAATTAAGGCTAAGATGATTGCTGAGGCCGAAGCAAACGCTGAAGCAGAAGCAGCAAAAATCATCGCTAGCGCGAAAGAAGCCATTGAGGTAGAGAAAAAAGAGGCTTTAGCAGAGTTAAAAGCTGAGGTAGCTCAACTTTCTATTTCGGTCGCTGAAAAATTATTGAAAGAAGAACTTTCTGACGCCAAAAAAGACGCGTCATTTGTGAATGGTTTACTTGGAGAGGTAAACTTAAAATAACCTATGAAACACTCGAGAGCCTCATTACGATACGCAAAAGCTTTGTATGCCGCAGCTTCTGAAAAGAATGCTGTCGACGCCGTACAAAGTGATCTAGCTTCTATCCAACTAACTTTGTCTGAAAACAAAGAATTAGTTGCTGTGCTTGAATCGCCTGTTGCGAGTAGCAGAGTGAAAAGAGCGTATCTCGATCAGATTTTCACTGATTTAAATCCGTTGACTAGCGGACTGCTTAATGTTCTTGTTAGCAACGAGCGACTTGAATTACTCCAAGATGTTATTGTTCGCTATGCCGAAAAGCATAATGAAGGTCGTAGAGCAGTAGTTGCTACCTTGAAAAGCAGTTCGGCTACTACCGAAGCTTTTGACAACGAAATCATTACAAAAATCAAGGCCTCTGGTTATTCAGAGGTAACTCTTGAAAAACAAATCGTACCTGAACTTATTGGTGGATTTGTTCTAAGAATTAACGACCTGCAGTTTGATGCAAGTCTTTCAACACAACTGAATCGATTAAAAAGAGAATTTTCTAATAGTCTATAACGATGGCAGAAGTAAAAGCAGCTGAAGTTTCAGCAATCTTAAAAAAGCAAATCGAAGGATTCGACGCTAGTGCTACCCTTGACGAGGTAGGAACTGTACTTGCAGTTGGTGACGGTATCGCACGTATTTACGGTCTATCTAACGCACAATACGGAGAACTTGTTGAGTTCGACGGAGGAATGCAAGGGATTGTACTTAACCTTGAAGAGGATAATGTAGGTGTTGTACTTCTTGGTCCATCTAAAGAAATTACAGAAGGTTCTACGGTAAAGAGAACACAACGTATTGCTTCTATCAATGTGGGAGAAGGCGTAGTTGGTCGTGTTCTTAACACTCTTGGTGAGCCAATCGACGGTAAAGGAGCTATCGAAGGAGAGACCTTCGAGATGCCTCTTGAACGCAAGGCGCCTGGGGTTATTTTCAGACAGCCAGTAAACGAACCACTTCAAACAGGAGTTAAGGCGATTGACGCGATGATTCCTGTAGGTAGAGGTCAGCGTGAGTTGGTTATTGGTGACCGTCAAACGGGTAAAACCACTGTTTGTATCGACACCATTCTAAATCAAAAGGAATTTTACGATGCAGGTGAGCCAGTATACTGTATTTATGTAGCTGTTGGTCAAAAAGCTTCAACGGTAGCTGCTATTGCTAAAACTCTTGAAGACAAGGGAGCTTTAGCTTATACTACCATTGTAGCAGCAAACGCATCAGACCCTGCGCCTATGCAGGTTTATGCTCCTTTTGCTGGTGCAGCAATTGGAGAATATTTTAGAGACACGGGTCGTCCAGCACTAATCGTTTATGATGATCTTTCTAAGCAGGCGGTAGCTTACCGTGAGGTGTCACTTCTTCTACGTCGTCCACCGGGACGTGAGGCGTATCCTGGAGACGTTTTCTACCTTCACTCAAGACTACTTGAGCGTTCAGCTAAGGTTATCGCAGATGATTCAATTGCGAAGAACATGAACGACCTTCCAGAGTCATTAAAAGATAAAGTAAAAGGTGGAGGATCGTTAACCGCTCTTCCTATCATTGAAACACAAGCGGGAGACGTTTCTGCTTATATCCCAACCAACGTAATTTCGATTACTGATGGTCAGATTTTCTTAGAGCAAGATTTATTCAACCAAGGGGTTCGTCCTGCGATTAACGTGGGTATCTCTGTTTCGCGTGTAGGAGGTTCTGCACAAATCAAGTCGATGAAGAAAGTTGCGGGTACTTTGAAACTTGATCAAGCACAGTTTAGAGAGCTAGAAGCGTTTGCTAAATTTGGTTCTGATCTTGACGCGGCAACCCTTAACGTAATTGAAAAAGGACGTCGTAACGTGGAGATTCTAAAACAGGCACAAAACGATCCTTATACGGTAGAAGATCAGGTAGCGATTATCTACGCAGGTTCTAAAAATTTACTTAGAGAAGTTCCTGTAACGGCAGTTAAGGCTTTTGAGAAGGACTATATTGAAACGCTTAGAATGAGTCACCAAGAGGTTCTTTCTAGCTTGAAAGCAGGAAAACTAACCGACGAGGCAATTGCAGTACTAACTGAGGTAGCTGCTGAAGTAACTAAACGACACCAAGCATAAGAAAGGCTTTATGGCTAACTTAAAGGAAATACGTAACAGAATATCTTCGGTTTCTTCAACCATGCAGATTACCAGTGCCATGAAAATGGTTTCTGCTGCTAAATTGAAGAAGGCCCAAGATGCTATTGTTGCTATGCGTCCCTACGCCGACAAGCTTTCTTTTTTATTGGCGGGCTTAGGACAAAACCTCGAAGAAGGTACTGAGAACGTTTATGCTGAAAAGCGGGCAACTAAAAGGGTGCTCCTGGTGGCTATTAGTTCAAATCGAGGGCTTTGTGGGGCTTTTAATACCAATGTCATCAAAGCGGTTAAAGCGGCATCGGAGTCTTATGGTAAAGAGGTGTCGATTGAAATTTTAACGATCGGAAAGAAAGCGGCAGACGGCCTCAAAGCAGCTACTAGAGCTGGAGACCATAGCTCTATTTATGATGATCTAACTTTTGACGCTTCTGCGACTATCGCAAACGAGTTAATAGAGGCTTTTATTACGGAGCAATACGATGAGATCAGACTTGTATATAACTCGTTTAAAAATGCAGCAACTCAAATTGTTAAGAACGAAGCGTTCTTACCAATGGTAGCAGAAGGAGACGCTTCAGAAACTACCACTGAGGAGTACATTTTTGAACCGTCGGCAGAGGAAATCGTAAACGAGCTTATCCCTAAATCTTTAAAAATTCAGCTGTACAAAGCGATTAGAGATTCTTTTGCTAGTGAGCACGGTGCTCGAATGACCGCTATGCACAAAGCAACAGATAACGCTAAGGAGCTCAGAGATCAGTTAAAACTCACCTATAACAAAGCGCGTCAAGCGGCGATTACCAATGAGATCCTTGAGATTGTAGGTGGAGCCGAGGCACTTAACGGGTAGTTCACCGGCGCAGTTTGTTTATCTTTAGGACATAAGTAACTATGTCTTGAAAAGCACACTTCGTATTCTTCCTTTTTTCTTTATGGGACTTTTATGGTCGTGTGTTGCTTATCCAGACCATCACCCCATTGATCGTATTGTTGCTCATCAAGTTTTACCAGGAAGAGCAGAGGGAAACCCTTATTTTGAGGTTATTGTTCAACTAACCGAACTCAAATCTTGTGAGTGGGCAGCAGCGATTGAGGGCTCGTCAAAAAAGCTTGAGCGCCTAGAAGATTCATACCGACTGAGATTAGACGTTTATCGGGAGGGTGAAGAAGTTTTTATTTATTGTTTGAGCCGCCCAAATCGCAAAACCAAGCTTATCTTACCGCCGTTAAGTCGTCCGATCATAAGACAATAGATTTATGGAGACCATTAAGCGTTTAGGAAAACAGATTTTTGTCTATGGGTTAGCCACGGTGCTCCCGCGCGCATTATCGTTTCTTCTATTACCCTTATATACCTCAACCTTTGATCAAGCAGCGGGTTATGGTCAGTATGTCTTTATCTATTCTTGGATCGCCTTTTTTAATGTGCTTTTCTCCTATGGCATGGAGACTGCATTCTTCAGATTTTATCATAAAAGTGATAGGCCAGATCGTGTTTTAACTACCTCAATCTGGGCACTTGCCGCATCTTCTTTGGTCTTGCTTGGTCTTGGAATCCTCTTCTATGAATTTATTGGGTCTACCACTGGGATTCAGCCAGAGTTTGTAAAGAAGACAGTATATATTCTAATACTCGACGCACTGGTGGTAATTCCGTTTGCTTATCTAAGGGCACAAGAACAAGCCACTAGGTATGCGGTTGTAAAATCGATCAACGTGGTGATCAATGTTGGCTTAAACATCTATTATCTGAAGTTCTCAGGAACGAGGTTCTTAGGCCATGAAATCGATGCCATCTTTGAGGCTAACATCATTGCTAGTGCTTTCACTCTTTTTTGGATGCTCCCCGTTTATTTCAGAGATAAACCGGTATTCGATTACAAGCTTTATAAACAACTATTGAGGTATGCGATGCCAGTAATGCTTGCAGGAATTGCCTTTACCATTAACGAAGTATTTGACAAGATTATTCTTACTAGGTTGGCGGGCGAAGCAGAAGCGGGGATTTATGGAGCATGCTATAAACTCGGCGTTTTCATGACACTTTTTGCAACTGCTTATCGAATGGGAGTAGAGCCCTTCTTTTTCAGAGAAGCAAAAAAGGAGAATAAGGAGAAACAGTACGCAGAGGTCACCTATTTTTTTGTTGCACTAGCTAGCGTTATCTACCTAGGGGTTATGGTGTTCTTACAGCCTATTGCCGAGCTTTTTTTGCGCGATGAAATTTATAGAGAAGGCTTAATTATTGTTCCCTTTGTATTGCTTGGCGCGCTGTTTTTAGGGGTTTATCACAACCTTTCGGTTTGGTACAAGATTACAGACCGCACCTATGTGGGCGCGGTGATTTCGGGCTTAGGCGCCTTAATCACCTTGGGCTTAAATAGCTATCTTATTCCACAAATTGGATACCTCGCCGCAGCAATAGCTACTCTAGCAGCCTACGGGGCGATGATGTTGATTTCGTTTTTATGGGGGATGAAATCCTATCCTATTCCTTACAAGGTGGCTCCTATGTTGGGATACCTCGCCTTCTCTGTGGCCCTTTCCCTTATCCATTTCTTTTTCTTTTCGACAAGCTTATGGATGGCCTTACTGTTCCTCCTCTTATTTAGTAGCTTTGTTATACTCATTGAAAGATCAACTTTAAAAAGACTCTTTACATCTTATGGTACCCGTTAAGATCATTAACAAATCATCTCATCCATTACCTAGTTACCAGACCTCTCAGTCGGCAGGAATGGACCTTCGAGCAAATAATCCAGAACCTATTGTGTTAAAGCCTCTTATGAGAGCAATTGTTCCGACAGGCTTATTTATTGAACTGCCTGAAGGGTATGAGGCTCAAATCCGTCCTCGTAGTGGATTATCCGCTAAAAAGGGAATCGGCCTAGTTAATTCGCCAGGAACCATTGATGCAGATTATCGAGGAGAAATAGGGGTGATTGTAGTTAACCTTTCAAATGAAGATTTTACTATCGAAAACGGAGAGCGAATCGCTCAAATGGTAATTGCTAAGCACGAAGTTGCGAGCTGGCAAGAGGTTGAATCTTTGAACGAGTCAGATCGTGGATCTGGAGGATTTGGCAGTACAGGAACCGCATAAATAAAACCCAATGAAAATTATCGTACCCATGGCCGGAAGAGGTTCGCGCCTTAGACCGCACACCCTAACTGTTCCAAAGCCTTTAGTTCCTGTAGCTGGAAGCCCCATTGTACACCGCCTTGTTAGAGACATCGCGGCCATACTAGACGAACCTATCGACGAGGTTGCATTTGTCATCGGAGACGAAGCCTTTTTCGGTAAGGACGTAGAGGATTCCTTAACTGAACTTGCAGAGAGTTTAGGGGCCAAAGCCTCGATTTATCGTCAAGATCAGCCTTTAGGAACAGGTCACGCGATCATGTGTGCCAAACCATCTCTAGACGGCCCGGCAGTGATCGCATACGCAGACACCCTTATTCGCGCAAAGTTCGAATTAGACGCCTCTGCAGATAGTGTGATTTGGGTGAAACAGGTTGAAAACCCAGAAGCTTATGGAGTCGTTGAACTAGACGACAATGGACAAATCCAAGGATTAGTAGAAAAGCCGACCACCTTTGTGTCTGACAAGGCGGTTATTGGTATCTACTATTTTAAAGCCGTTGAAGAGCTAAGAGATGCGCTTACTTATGTTCTTGATAATGAGATCGTGAATGGAGGAGAATACCAGATTAACGATGGTATTAAGCGAATGATGCAGGCCGGAAAGAAATTTATGACCGCTGAGGTAGCGGAGTGGATGGATTGTGGGAACAAAGCGATCACCGTGGAGACTAATCGTCGAATGCTAGGGTTTCTGCACAAAGAAGGAGAGACTTTAATCAGTGATGACACCGAAATTGTAAATAGCACTATCGTAGAGCCCTGTAGCATAGCGAAAGGAGCCAAAATTTACAATAGCACCATAGGCCCTTATGTTTCGGTCGGAAGCCAAACCCATATCGACAACTGCGAAATCAAGGAGACTATTATTCAGTCTCAGTCAAAAATCTCAAACGCAAAGATTCAAAACTCAATGATTGGAAATCACGTCATCTACGACGGCGATTTTACCTCACTTAGTTTAGGAGATTATAGCGCCTTAGAATAAAATGATAAAGAAACGAGTAGCCCTTCACGTATTAGCACTCAGCTTTACTTCATGTGCCTTACTTAGGCCAGGGGCAAACGTAGTTTCGAATCGCACAGGATCACATCCGCTCGAGGTTAATCAAAGAAACTTTCAAGAATCAGAGGGGATTAGAGCTCGAATTAAGGCTGAATTAACAAACGATGACGACATCAAGGCCGTTACGCTATCTATGCGATTAAAGCCAAATGAAGGAATCCTTTTAAGTGCACCGCTCGGGGTCGCGAAAGCTTTGTTGTCTCCAGAAGAAGTGGCCTTTTACAACCGCCTAGACCGAACTTATTACAAAGGCTCTGTTTCAGTCATTGAGACCATCATTCCTGCCCAATTAAATTACCAGCACATCGAAAGGCTTTTTCTGGGACAGCCGTTGTTTTTAGAGTCTGTTGAGAGTTTACAAGAATCAGAACGAAAGGTGGTTAATTTGCTCACCAATAAGACGGTGACTAGTCGAGTATTTGCCGGAGATTTAACCAAGCCCGCTAAAGGTTATTATCGGGTTGGGCTTTCCACCGACAAGTCTCAAATCAGCTTTCAAGAGTTTCAGATCGAAGGGTTTGATAAGCTGAAAATTACCTACCAGTACAAGAACAAAGATTCTTATACACCAGAGCTCATACGATTAGTTGCGGGAGACCGAGTGCTTAATCTTGAATTAGAAGGGGTTCAACTCGATAAGAAATTGACTTTGCCTTTTCAAATACCATCAGGTTTTACGACAATTAAATGAAGCGTTTCTGGTCCTTTTTAGTTGTACTTCTAACCGTCTGTAATTTTTCGTTTGCACAGCAGAAGACGCAACAGCAACGAAATCTTGAGAAGCGTAAAGAGGAGATTGCGACAGAAATTGCTCAGATGGAGCGGTTATTACAGCAACAAGTGCGTTTAAAAGGATCGGCTATTGATCAAATTCAACTCCTTGACAACAAGAGATATGCTCTTGAGAGCCTCATCGAGCTTACCGCAAACGAAGTACAACTACTTCAGCGACAAATAGCAGAAAGCAATAATCGAATCGACGATCTAAAGGATCAAATCGAAGGAATCAAACAAGACTACGAGAAAGTAATCATCAATTCGTATAAGCGAAAAGTCGAGAAGAATAAATGGCTGTTTTTGTTAGCGGCTGACAGCTTTAAGGATGCGCGAAGAAGGTGGAATTATTTATTGCAATACGCCTCTTATCGAACCACCCAAGCCGAGCGGCTTGTTCGCAAACAAGAAGAATTGCAGCAAATTTCAGCCACATTAGAGGATCAACTAAAGCAAAAAGAAGAGAAGGTTGAAGAAAACCGTCGCCAGCAACGAGTCTTAATCGCAGACCGAGAAAAACAAGAACTATTGATTGCTAATGCACGCAAGCAAGAGCGTGCCTATCGCCGAGAGCTCGCTGATCGAGATAAAGAACGAAAGCGCATTGATTCTGAAATTGACCGATTGATTCGAGAGGCTATTGAAAAGGCAAATAGAGAGCGATTAGCCAAGGCCAAAAAAGCGAACCGAAAAGACGGGTTTGTGCTCACCCCAGAAGCAGAAGCATTGGCAAAAAGTTTTGAAGGGAACAGAGGAAGACACATTTGGCCGGTAGAAAAGGGAATTAAAAGTATTGGGTATGGCACTTATGCCGACAAGTTATATCCGGCATTAAAACATTTCAACAACGGTGTTACTATTGCCACAGAATCTGGTTCAAAGGCGCGGGCGATTTATGACGGGGAGGTGATGAATGTGATGATTAGCCGTCAGGGAATAAAAGGGGTGTACGTTCGTCATGGCGACTATATTACCATGTATTACAACCTTCAAGACGTAAGTGTGAAGGAAGGGGATAAGGTGGTTGCAAAGCAAAGTCTTGGAACTCTTCACACCGATAAAGTGAGCGGACAAACCCTTCTCAAATTTTATCTTTACAAGAATACAACTAGGCTTAACCCCGAAGACTGGGTTTACAGGCTTTAGAGGGTTATTCTATCTCGAAAATCGCCTTTAGTTCAGTAGCTTCTTGAGGTTTCATTTTACCAGCTAAAACTAAGCTTAGTTGCTTCCTTCTAAGAGCAGCCTCATACCTTGATTTCTCTAGTTCAGTTTCGGGAATAATCTCTGGAACTTCGACGGGAGTCATAGTGTCATCAACAGCGACAAAAGTGTAAATTGCTTCATTGGCTTTGGTGCGCACTCCGCTAATTCGATCTTCGATGAACACATCGATAAAGATCTCCATTGAAGTTTTAAAAGCTCGCGAAACACTCGCCTCTATAGTTACCACACTACCTAGTGGAATTGCGGTGTTAAACGCGACATGGTTTACCGACGCGGTCACGGCTATTCTTCTGCTATGACGTCTTGCAGTGATGTAAGCGGCACGGTCCATCTTTGCCAACAACGCCCCACCAAATAGATGGCTCAAGTGATTGGTTTCGCTAGGGAGTACCAGATCAGTGGTTACTGTTCTAGAATCAGATGGAGTTTTTGACTTCATTCTAAATAAGATTGCTTAGGTCTACACCTTTAAGTTGAGAATAGAAGAAATAGCCTACCGATAAGACTGCTATTATCGCGAGAACGACGGCTAGTTGATAGGCAAAAGAAGGAGAAGAAACTTCTTCTTCGACCAATTCAGGCTTATCTTCAGCTTTTTTGGATGGCTTATGCTCTTCAGGTCTTTCGATTGCTGGTTGTTCAACTTCTTTTTGAACAGGCGGAGCATCCTCCTTACTAACTTGTTCTTTTTTGGAAGGCGGAGCTACCGCAGGGAGACCAAAACTTCCTAATTTAAGCTCAGAAGCTTCTGTGATTAATTGAATGAGGCCATTCGCTTTTTCAAATCTGCCCAAACCTTCAACGATTAAAACGCCTTCTTTATTAAGCGTTGACTTCCATTCAAACACTAACGCTTTTAGTTTTGCTTTTGCGTCGTCAAGTTCTAAAAGTTCCTTTGAAGCGATTACCGTAGCTAATACAGAATCATCGTTTGACAAATGCGGATTAAATGAAACGGCACGTTTTGGAGGAAGAAGTTCACCGTTTTCATTGATGCTAATCCCTAAATAGGCCCCTGGTTCAAAAGCTCCGAAACTAGGTAGTATTACGAAGTTTCTCTCTTCAAGAAGCGTTTCGATATATGGGGCAAGATGCATAGACACAAATATCTTAAAATTTACTCAATTCTTATAGGCCTATTATTGGGCTGCAAGTATTCTTCAGTCCACAGGGATACCTTTGAGCATGTTTTCGAAACTAAGCACGCATGAAGTCTTGTTTTTATTGAGTCAATTTTCAGGACTCTCACCTAAAAATCTTAGAAAATTTTTCTTGCAAAATTTTGATAATCAGAGGATTATTGAATGTTTAATTAGAGGAGAATCAACAAAATACTCATCGGTATATAAAATAAACCCCCTAGACAAGATAAAGTGTCTCAAGGCGCTCGAGATTTACAGAAAGCAAGAAGAAATGGGAGTAAGAACAATTTCCTTTCTCGACAAAGAATATCCTTTTAACTCAAATAAGATGAGTGACGCTCCTGTTCTTATCTATCGAACGGGAGATGCTAGTGCATCTGATCGGCGACTTCCGCTTCTTGCTATTGTTGGTACCCGAAAGATGACCGCTTATGGGAAAGCGCAAATAGATGAATTTTTTCAAAGGGCGCATGAACCTAATTTCGAAGTCATCAGCGGCTTGGCATATGGTATCGACAGTTATTCCCAAAGTGTTGCAAGTAATTCTGGGTTTACAGTTCACAGTGTTCTAGCTCATGGTTTGGACCATACCTACCCTAAATCGCACATTACATTGCGTAAGGGATTAGAGCAAAAGGGGTTTACGTTTTCAGAATACCCGATACAAAGTCCTGCTCACAAAGGGCGGTTTCTTGCGAGAAATCGACTAATAGCCGGCATGGCAGATGTTGTTTGGGTGGTAGAGTCTGCGGAGCGAGGTGGTAGTTTGGTAACAGCAAATTTTGCCAAGGGTTACCATAGCCATTTGGTTGCATCGCCTGGTGATATTGATAAAGAAGCATCGCAGGGGTGTAATCGTTTAATCGCAAATCATTCTGCATCACTGTATGAAAGACCTGAAACCATTGCTACTCATTTAGGGGTTCACTTCCCTTCGCGAAAATCACTCTCGAAGAAGCTTCCTAATGACCCTGAAATTTTAAAAATTTATGAGCTATTAAAATTCCATCAAAAGCTTTATCCTAGTCAAATCATTCAATTATCGGGACTTGAAAAGGATACAGTACTAGAGCTATTACTTAAAATGCATTTAGAGGATCAGGTGATTCACAACCCTGACAATTCCTATTCGTTATAGGGTTAAAAGCCAACCTTTTCTCGTACTCTTTGAAGTACTGCTTGAGCTGTTTTTCTAGCCTTTTCTGCTCCTTGCTGTAAGGCATCTTCGACTTCTTGAGGGTGCGCATGTAGATACTCATATTTTTCTCTTGGCTCCTGAAAGGTTTGAAGTATGAGTTCTAATAATGCTTTTTTGGCATGTCCGTAGCCGTAATTTCCAGCCAAGTAGTTCGCGCTCATCGCTTCTATCTCGTCTTGTGGAGCAAGGCACTTGTACAAGGCAAAAGTGGTGTCTGTTACAGGGTCTTTAGGCTCTTCAAGACTTTTGCTGTCGCTAAGAATACCCATAACCTGTTTTTTAAGCTCTTTTTCTGGAGCAAAAATATCGATGAGGTTTCCTTTGCTCTTACTCATTTTTTGACCATCAGTGCCTGGGATGTACATGGTACTTTCGTTGACTGTCGCTTCTGGCAAGACAAAGGTCTCACCGTACTTATTGTGAAATCGTTGAGCAACGTCTCTTGTCATCTCTAAGTGTTGCAGTTGATCCTTACCTACGGGGACTTGCTCTGCATCATAGAGAAGAATGTCAGCAGCCATAAGCATGGGATAGGTAAATAATCCGGCATTCACGTCTTCTAAACGATCAGCTTTATCCTTAAATGAATGTGCAAGAGTAAGTCTTTGGTAGGGAAATAGACAGCTTAGATACCAAGATAACTCGGTAACCTCAGGCACGTCGCTTTGTCTATAGAATACTGTTTTATCGACATCTAACCCAAAAGCTAGCCAGGTTGCCGCGGTTGAAAAGGTGTTTTCTCTTAAGGTTGCACCATCCTTAATTTGGGTGAGCGAATGCATATCAGCGATAAACAAATAAGAATCGTTCTCTGCACTATTTGCCAGAGATATTGCTGGTAGGATTGCTCCAAGTATATTCCCAAGGTGAGGGGTTCCTGTACTTTGTACTCCTGTAAGGATTCGTGCCATCTGCAAATTTTAGGTTACATAGTTACAAAAATTTAAAAAGTTATACTTTCGAATCCGTGTTGAGATTCATCAAAAATTCAGGCTACATCATTTATAAGGTGTGGTTTTATGTGGTAACGGCTTTGCCGGTACTCGTTTTTTCTCCTCTTCTACTGATTGGGGTTAGTTCTAGAAAAACGTACCCTTTAGTTTACTGGTGCGCTCGATCTATATGGGCTCCATTTATTCTCTTTATGATGGGAACGCCGATTAGAAAGGTGAGGGGTTCTGAAAAATTATCAAAGACGCCTGCCATCATGGTAATGAACCACACAAGCATGCTCGATGTTATGTTGATGCTGAGAATCTGTAAAAAGCCAGTGGTTTTTGTCGGCAAGGCCGAGTTGCAGAGGATCTGGATTTTCGGGTTCTTTTATAAACGTGCTGTAATTATGGTTGACCGGTCGAATAAGGAGAGCAGAAAACAAGTGTATAAGAGCGTTCAAGAACGAGTTAAAAACGGAGCGTCAATTGCTATTTATCCTGAAGGGGGAGTTCCTGACTCGGCTGTGATGCTTGATCGTTTTAAGAACGGTGCATTTTCAATGTCCTTAACTCATGATTTGCCTATCGTACCGATTATCAATTACGATTGTAAGAAGCGAATCAACTGGGATCTCTATCACGGCGGGCCGGGCATACTGAGATATAAAATAATGCCCACCATTAAGGCGGGCACTTATTCTAAAGACGAACTCGAAAAGTTTCGAGAAGACGTAAGAGATCTTTTTATTGAAGAGCTGACAAATGAGCCAGTTATGAATTCACCTGGTTAAGAGCCTCGTAAATTTTGTTTTCAATTTCCTCAGACAGATCTGGATTATCTAAAAGTAGCGCCTTAACAGCATCTCTACCCTGACCTAATTTGCTGTCTTCGTAGCTAAACCAAGACCCGCTCTTTTTTATGATTTCATAAGCTACACCTAAGTCGATAATCTCACCAACTTTTGAAATTCCTTCACCATACATGATATCGAACTCAGCGGTTTTAAAAGGAGGAGCAACTTTGTTTTTAACCACCTTAACCTTGGTTTTATTACCCATTACATTAGAGTCACCATCTTTGATTTGACTTGAACGGCGGATGTCTAGTCGAACAGAGGCGTAGAATTTAAGGGCATTACCCCCTGTTGTAGTTTCTGGGTTACCAAACATTACACCAATCTTTTCACGTAATTGGTTAATGAAAATCACCGTACAATTGGTTTTTGAAATGGTTGACGTAAGCTTTCTAAGTGCCTGAGACATTAGTCGAGCGTGTAATCCCATTTTAGAATCACCCATTTCTCCTTCAATCTCACTCTTTGGCGTTAATGCCGCAACAGAGTCAATAATAATGATATCGATAGCCCCTGATCGGATAAGATTATCCGCAATCTCAAGTGCTTGTTCTCCGTGATCGGGCTGTGAAATAATTAAGTTGTCTATATCTACACCTAGTTTTGCCGCATAGAAACGATCGAAAGCGTGTTCTGCATCAACAAACACCGCTATACCTCCTGCTTTTTGAGCTTCAGCAATCGCATGTAGGGTAAGCGTGGTTTTACCCGAAGATTCAGGCCCGTAGATTTCTATAATTCTACCTTTCGGAAACCCCCCAACGCCAAGAGCGGCATTTAGACCGATAGAACCCGAAGAAATAACTTCGACCTCTTGTACTACCGAGTCTCCCATTTTCATAACGGCACCTTTACCGTAGGTTTTATCTAATTTGTCTAGGGTAAGTTGAAGTGCTTTTAACTTAGCTTCTTGTTCTTTGCTCATATCTATACAATTGGACTATTTCCAAATTTAAAGCATTCCAATGCATCAATGTTGCAGAAGAATGAAATTGTTGAAAAAATGTACTTTTGTTCAACTTTTATCCAATCTTTCTAACTTAAAAACATCGTATAGCATGCAACTGTACAATACTTTAAGTGCGAATGAACGAGCTGTTCTAATCGAGCAAGCCGGTGTTGACCGGCTTACGATCTCGTTCTATAAATACGCACACCTCAAGAATCCACAACTCGTTCGTAATCATTTATTTCTGGCCTGGAATGACTTAGACGTTCTAGGTAGAATCTATGTGGCTAAAGAAGGAATTAACGCACAACTTTCTGTTCCTGCACCTAATTTTGAAGGCTTCAAAAAGCACTTAGATAGCATTTCTTTTCTAGAAAATGTAAGATTAAACATCGCTATTGAGCAAGACAACATGTCGTTCTTGAAACTTAAGGTTAAGGTTCGGGATAAAATTGTGGCTGACGGATTAGACGATGGGTCTTTTGATGTTACTGACAAGGGAATACATGTCGGCGCTGAAAAATTCAATGAACTTATCGAAGATCCAGATACTGTGCTGGTCGATATGCGCAATCACTACGAAAGTGAAATCGGACATTTCAAAAATGCGGTTTGTCCTGACGTCGATACCTTTAGAGATTCTTTAGATCTTATTGAAGAACAACTTAGAGACCATAAAGATTCCAAAAAATTGGTGATGTATTGCACCGGGGGTATTCGTTGTGAAAAGGCTAGTGCGTATTACAAGCACAAAGGCTTTAAACAGGTATACCAACTTGAAGGTGGAATTATTGAGTATACTCGACAGGTTAGAGATCATGGGTTAGAAAATAAATTCTTAGGCAAGAACTTTGTTTTCGACGAACGTCGTGCAGAATGTATTTCTGATGATGTAATTGCCGTTTGCCATCAGTGTGGCTCTCCTTGTGACACTCACGTAAACTGTGCGAATTCAGGATGTCATTTACTTTTTATTCAGTGTGAAAGCTGTGCCTCTAAGATGAATCATTGTTGTAGTGAAGAATGCATGGATATTGTCGCATTGCCCGAAGAGGAGCAAAAAGCGCTTCGAAAGGGCAAAACAGTAAGCAACAAAATCTTTAAAAAAGGACGATCTCCTAAGCTTAAATACAAGGCTTAGTTGTAGCCGGTTTTCCTTTGTCGTACCTTTAAGGTTCATTTTCGAATTATGTCGTGCGCATCGTGTTCAACAAGTAAGGATGGAAAAGTTAGGGGCTGCAAGAACAATGGTACTTGCGGAACAGATGGCTGTAATAAACTTACTGTTTTTGATTGGTTAGAAAACATGTCATTGCCTGCAGGGCAGGAGCGTTTCGACATCGTTGAGGTTCGATTTAAAAACAGCCGTAAGGAATTCTTCAAAAACACCGATAAGCTTCCGATTCTTATGGGAGACGTGGTGGCCACTGAGGCTGCTTCGGGCCATGACGTAGGGATTGTAACCCTTACCGGGGAGCTAGTTAAAGTTCAGATGAAGCGCAAGGGTGTTGCAGTGGATGAACCGACCTTAGGTAAGATCTATCGTAAAGCGTCTCAAAGAGACATTGAGGTTTGGCATCAAGCTAGAGAGCGTGAAGATGAAATTCAGAAGCGAGCGAGAGAAATTGCTATTTCTTTAAACCTCGAGATGAAGATCTCAGATGTAGAACTTCAAGGTGACGGTTCAAAAGCTACCTTCTACTACACGGCCGAGGCTAGAGTAGATTTTCGTCAGTTAATAAAGGACATGGCTCGTGCTTTTGGCCTAAGAATAGAAATGCGTCAGATTGGCTATCGTCAAGAAGCCCAAAGATTAGGAGGTATTGGCTCTTGCGGTCGAGAACTTTGTTGTTCAACTTGGCTCTCTGATTTTAGAGCGGTGAGCGCTTCTGCAGCGCGTTATCAGCAACTTGCTTTGAATCCGCAAAAACTAGCTGGTCAATGTGGAAAGTTGAAATGCTGCCTCAACTTTGAGTTAGACACTTATCTCGATGCACTTAAAGGGTTTCCACCGACTGATTGTAAGTTACAAACAGAAAAAGGGGTTGCCTTCTGCCAGAAGGTAGACATTTTCAAGGGGCTCTTATGGTTCACTTATAAGAACGATGCCACAAATTGGCACACCCTTGACAAAGATCGGGTGAATGAAATTTTGGCAATCAATAAGGAGGGTAAGAAAATTGATTCTCTTGAGGCGTATCAAATAGAAGTACAGACCATTGATGAGATGGCGCCAGACCCTGAGCAATCTCTGACTGAGGATAGCTTAACCCGTTTTGACCAACCGAAAAGAAGAAATAAGCGAAGAAGCAAGAACAGAAAGCCTAAGCCAACGAACGATTCTGGCGCTCCAAAGCAGACGGCTAATCCTAATAAGGAGAAGACCGCGTCGAATAAACCTAGAAGAAATTCGGAACAGAATCGAAGAAGGAATCAGAATAAAAACCGAGAGAATAGCTAATAGATGTATCGAAGAATAATTGTCCTTCTCTGGGTTCTGTTTGTTTTCGGAGTTGCTGGTATATACTTTGTTTTTCACAGCGCAGCTACTGGTAAGTTTGGGGAGATGCCCACCTTTGAGCAATTAGAGAATCCAGAATCGAATCTCGCCACTCATATTTATTCATCAGACAGCCTATTATTAGGTAAGTTCTATTTGGCAGACAACAGAAGCCCGGTAGATTACAGTGAACTTCCAAAGTCACTTATAGACGCGCTTGTTGCTACCGAAGATGCCCGGTTTTTTGAACACTCTGGAATTGATTTTAGAGGATTTGCACGGGCAGTGGTCTTTCTTGGCAAACGAGGAGGAGCCTCTACAATATCACAGCAGCTTGCCCGACAGCTATTTGTGGGTGTTCGTTCAAGAAATTTAAAGGAGGCCCTTCAACAGAAAATTAAGGAGTGGGTGATTGCGGTTCGCTTAGAGCGCAACTATACCAAAGAGGAGATCATTCAAATGTATCTCAACAATTACGATTTTAATTATTTAGCAGACGGGATTGAAAATGCCGCTCGAATCTATTTCAATAAGACACCTCAAGAACTAGAGGTTAAAGAGAGTGCCATGCTCGTTGGAATGCTTAAAAATTCCTCCCTCTACAACCCGGTTCGGAGACCAGAATTAGTTACCTCTAGGCGAAATACAGTTTTAGACCAGATGGTTAAGTATGGCTATCTTGAAGAGAAGCTAGGTGACTCGTTACAGCAAACACCTCTAGATATTCGTTTTACCCCAGAAAACTCTCACAACGAAGGTTTAGCGACCTATTTTAGAATGCATTTACAGTCGTGGCTAAAAAATTGGGTGCGCGAAAACCCGAAATCAACTGGAGAGACTTACGACATTTACCGAGACGGTTTACGTGTCTATACGACTATAGACAGTAGGCTACAGGAGAATGCTGAAGACGCAATGGAAAGCCATCTTTCTAATTTGCAAGCAGCTTTTTTTAGACAGCAAAAACAGGATAGTAACCCAACAGCACCGTTTATTGACCTAGAATTGGAGCAGGTTGAGGAGATTGTTGATCGTGCCATGCGAAATAGTGATCGTTGGAGATCACTCCGCGCACAAGGCAAATCAGACACCCTTATTAAGGCCAGTTTTTATGTCCCTGCTGAGATGACGGTCTTTGATTGGAAGGCTCCGAGCAAGGAACGCGACACAGTGATGACACCTTATGACTCGATCCTTTATTACAAATCTCATCTTCGAGGAGCACTGATGAGTATCGAGCCTCAGACGGGGCACATCAAAGCGTGGGTTGGTGGCGCAGACTACAAGCATTTTCAATACGACAATGTGGTTCAAGGCGCTCGTCAGGTAGGCTCTACTTTCAAACCTTTTGTTTACGTAGCGGCTATCGACCAGCTGCGAATGTCGCCTTGTGATCGACTACCAGATGTGCCGTATTGCGTTAGTGCGGGAAGACATGGAAATATTGAGGCTTGGTGTCCAAAAAATTCTGGCGGAAAGTATTCAGGTGAATCAATCACCCTAAAACATGCATTAGCCAACAGTATTAACACTGTTACTGCACAGCTGATTGACAGGGTAGGCCCAGCTTCTGTGGTATCAGTAGCTGAGCGACTGGGAATTGAAAGTAGAATACCTGCGGTACCGGCTATTGCATTAGGAACACCGGATATTAAAGTTTTCGATCTGGTTTCGGCTTACAGCACTTTTGCGAATCAGGGCGTCCATACGACTCCAACCTTTGTTACCCGTATTGAGGACGAATCAGGCAATGTTATTTATGAAGCGATTCCTGAAACTAGAGACGTTTTCAATAAAGAAATTGCCTATACGATGATCAGCCTTTTAAAAGGAGTTACTGAGGCGGGATCGGGAGTTCGATTAAGACATAATTGGATGATCGACAACCCGGTTTATCAGGAGGTCGTTACGGGATACCCTTATGAATTTAAAAATCCGATCGCAGGAAAGACAGGAACGACCCAAAATCAATCTGACGGATGGTTCATGGGAATGGTTCCCAACCTTGCTACCGGGGTTTGGGTAGGAGCCGAAGACCGTGCCGTTCACTTTGACAACATTACTTACGGACAAGGAGCCACTATGGCTCTTCCCGTTTGGGCGAATTATATGCGAGAAAGTTATAACGATTCGATCGGAGTTTCTTCTGAAGATTTTATAAGACCCGATCAGATAAGCATTAATCTTCTATGCAACGAAGCGAATCAGGTGATTCGTGAAGAAAAGTCTGAAGATCTAGAAGAATTCGATTTCTAGACCTTCACCACTTTATTACTTCAAATTATTTTCGTTTTCGTTCCTGATCCTAGGACTAGGAAGGCTTTCAAATCCCATATTGTAAAGAGTAAATCCGAAGATGTCGGCATATTGGTCGATGGTCTTACTCACCGGGGTTCCTGCTCCATGACCGGCATCCGTTTCAATGCGTATTAAGGTAGGTAGTGCTCCTGACTGCTTGTCTTGAAGTTCTGCCGCAAATTTGAAGCTATGTGCAGGAACAACACGGTCATCATGATCGCCAGTAGTAACTAGAGTCGCTGGATATTGAACCCCTTCTTTTACATTATGTACAGGTGAGTACCCTTTCAGGTAATCGAACATTTCTTTAGAGTCTTCTGCAGTACCATAGTCATAAGCCCATCCTGCTCCAGCAGTAAAGGTGTGATAGCGCAGCATGTCAAGAACGCCCACGGCTGGTAATGCAACCTTCATTAAATCAGGTCGTTGTGTTAGAGTCGCTCCGACAAGTAACCCTCCGTTAGAACCTCCTCTAATGGCCAAAAAGTCACTCGAGGTGTATCCGCTTTCAATCAGGTATTCGCCAGCGGCGATAAAATCATCAAAGACATTTTGCTTTTCTAGTTGAGTTCCTGCTTTGTGCCATTCTTTTCCGTATTCGCCACCACCTCTTAGGTTAGGAACAGCGTAGACTCCTCCAAGCTCCATCCAAATAGCGTTCGCCGTGCTAAATGATGGGGTTAAGCTGATGTTGAACCCTCCGTATCCATACAGAAGGGTTGGATTTTTACCGTCTTTAATTAGCCCCTTTTTATAAGTGATCATCATTGGCACTTTAGTACCGTCTTTAGAGGTATAGAATACTTGTTCAGAGATATACTGATCTGGGTCGAAGTCAATGTCAGGGCTCCAATACAACTCAGAAGTTCCGTCTTCTACATTATAGGTGTAACTACTAGAAGGGGTATTGTAGTTAGTGAAGGAGTAGTAGATGGTAGTTGCGTCCTTTTTTCCTCCTAATCCACCAACACTTCCTAGACCGGGAAGGGCAACTTCTCTGACTAATTTCCCGTTATAGTCGTATTGATAAGCCTTAGATAATGCGTCAACCATATACTCTGCAAAAAGATACCCCCCTCCAGTGTTAACGCTAAGAACATTTTCGGTTTCGGGGATAAGGTCTGTCCAGCTTTCAGCAGAAAGGTTTGGATAAGTAGCCGTCACCACCTTTCGATTCGGTGCTCCTAAATCGGTAGTCATCACTAGACGATCTCCAACATTATCAATAGGGTAGGTGTCTGAATCTTCATGACCTAGAATGGTTTCTATAGCCCCGTTAGGCACTCTTAGATCTTGAATGAAAAGCTTGTTTCCTGAGGTGGTGTTTGATGCAGAAATGAATAGAAAATTTCCATCATCAGACACAGAGCCCCCAATGTATCGATGCTTTTCGCTGTCTTTTCCGCCAAATACTAGTTGGTCCTGATTTTGAGCAGTGCCTAGTTTATGATAGTACAACTTGTGTTGATCGGTCTTTGCAGACAATTCACTACCGTCTGGCTTGTCGTAGCTAGAGTAGTAGAAACCTTCGCTTTTTTTCCACGAAATACCACTGAACTTAACGTCTACAATGGTGTCTCCGACCTGAGTTTTATTTTCAGTTTCGATGACGATGATTTTTCTCCAATCACTTCCTCCCTCTGAAATACTATAGGCAGCAAGACTTCCATCCTTGGTAAAGCTTAGCCCAGCGAGTGAAACCGTTCCGTCTTCAGAAAAGGTGTTCGGATCTAAAAAGATCTCAGCTTCGCTATCCGCTCCCTTTTTTCGGTATAAAACCGACTGATTTTGAAGCCCATCATTCTTGTAGAAATAGGTGTAATCGCCTTCAGTAAAAGGGGTTCCTACTTTTTCGTAGTTCCAGATTTTTGTCAGGCGATCTTTTAAATCTTTACGATAGGGAATTTGGTCTAGATACCCAAAAGTCACCTCGTTTTGACGTTTTACCCAATCGGCAGTTTCCTCTGACCGGTCATCTTCGAGCCATCGATAGGGGTCCTCTACAACTTGTTCGAAGAAAGTGTCTCGAACAACTTCTTTATTAGTTTCAGGATAGGTAAGAGTCATAGTTGTTTCTTTTTGCTGACAACTGCTCAAAATAGCTACAGTCGCAAGCGCGGTAATTCCTAGATAATTTTGTTTCATCTGAGCCTAGATTTAGACCCAAAAATTACAAAATTATAGAAGACCCGAATTAAGAAACTAGACCAGAGCTTACTAAATATTCTGCAATTTGAATGGCATTGGTCGCAGCACCTTTACGAAGGTTGTCAGCTACAATCCATAGATTGAGACTATTGGCTTCAGAAGGGTCTCGTCTAATACGCCCCACAAAAACTTCGTCTTTGCCATGCGCTTTGTACGGCATAGGATATTCGTTATTCTCGGGCGAATCTTCGATAACAATACCTGGAGTTTCGCGAAGTAAGCGGTAGACCTCTTCGAGTTCGAAATCATTGTTAAAACGAATATTTACTGATTCAGAATGCCCTCCAGCAGTAGGAATCCTAACAGCGGTTGCAGTTATTTTCAACGAATCGTCAGAAAGGATTTTAAGAGGTTCGGTCATGAGTTTCATCTCCTCTTTGGTAAATCCATTGTCTTGAAAAACATCACAGTGAGGCAGGGCGTTTCTGTAAATCGGATGCGGATAAGCACGATTCCCCTCAATACCTTTTTCTTCATTTTCTAACTGACTCACAGCTGCAACACCGGTCCCAGAAACCGACTGATACGTAGAAACAACTACTCGGTTTATTCCATAGGCTTTGTGAAGAGGCGCTAGGGCAAGTACCATTTGAATCGTAGAACAGTTTGGGTTTGCAATAACATAGTCTTCAGCAGTAAGCTCTGCTGCATTGATTTCAGGAACCACCAGCTTGTTATTTGGATTCATTCTCCATGCAGACGAGTTGTCAATCACTCGTGTTCCAACTGCCGCAAACTTAGGTGCCCACTCTAGAGAGGTGCCTCCTCCTGCTGAAAACAAAGCAATATCAGGACGTCTGCCTACAGCCTCTTCAAGCCCAATTACAGTAATATCTTCACCCTTGAAATTGAGGGTTTTCCCTACCGACCGCTCTGAAGCGACTAGAAGTAATTCATTAATCGGGAAATTGCGCTCTTCAAGTACTTTAAGCATTACGGTTCCAACAAGGCCAGTAGCCCCAACAACAGCTATTTTCATGAGTGTTTCAATTTGAGCCGCAAAGGTAGGACAACCTCTTAGATAATTATGATAACAAAATGTTACAAATACAACACTAGATAAAAAGCCTAGGTATTCTAGGGCCAATTCCGGTAAGTAGTTCGTAAGGAATAGTACCCGATTGTTCGGCCAATTTGTTTGCGGTGAGTTCTTGCCCCATTAGGACCACCTCGTCTCCGACGGCAACTTCTAGGCCTGTTACATCGATCATGAAAAGATCCATGCAAACCATCCCGACTACCGGAACGAGCTGACCATGAATTAATACTTGGCCCCGACCATTTCCTAAATCACGCGTGAATCCATCGGCGTGACCGACAGGTATGGTAGCAATAGTCATAGAGGCCTCAGCAACGAACTGACGATTATAACTGACTGACTCTCCTTTTTCAATGGTCCTCAACGCAGAAATTTGAGAAAAAAGAGTACTTATCGGCTTTAATTGCTTGTCTAAGATAGGGTCGTTTGCAAATCCATGAAGCCCAATCCCACAGCGAATCATGTCGAAGCTCGCGTCTGGATAATTGAGAACTCCTGAGCTATTTAGCGCGTGTTTTTTAAAAGTCTTACCTAGTGTTTGCTCTATAAATGCCACATTTTGTTCGAAAGTTTTGAGCTGATCTTCGGTAACCTTTTTTAAACCGGGATCTTCGCTACCGATGAGATGGGTCATTACGTGGGTTAGTTCGATCTCAGGGCACGCCTTAATCAACTCTATAGCTTTTTCGACTTCATGGGGTTTTATGCCCAATCGATTCAGCCCAGTGTTCAAATTAAGGTGTACATCGATTTTTTGTTCTGCCCCCATGGCTACCAGAGTTTCTAAGAACGATATCGAATAGATACTAAGTGATAAGCCTTCAGCTATTGCATTCTCAAGATCTTCAACTTGCGGATGCAACACAAGAACCGGAACGGTTATCCCCGCTCTTCGAAGGGCAATACCTTCAGGAGTGTAAGCCACACACAGAGCATCTGCCCCCATTTCAACTAACCACTGACTAAGTTGAATAAGGTCGGTGCCGTAGCCATTAGCCTTGACCACTCCCATAAGTTTAGTTTTTGGGCCAGCGGTAGTTTTTAAAAAATGAAAGTTATGTTCAAGAGCAGTTCTGCTTACTTGAAGCCTTGTTTTAGCGATCATTGCGCTTTTTTTCTTCTTGAATTGCCTTGTGAAAGGCCGCTCTACTTAGGGGTTCATATTCTTGATTCTCGCCAAGAAGCACCAAGCTTTCACCATTAGCAATACGATGTGAATAGTTCGCCAAGTTACCTGTACGCTTGCAAACGGCGTGAACCTTAGTAACGTATTCTGCGGTCGCCATTAAATTAGGCATAGGGCCAAAAGGATTTCCTTTAAAGTCCATATCAAGACCTGCAACTACTACTCGAACCCCCTTATTTGCAAGATCATTACAAACCGCTACAATTTCATCGTCAAAAAATTGGGCTTCATCAATTCCAACGACATCACATCCATCTGCTAGTAATCGAATGTTGGCTGCCGCAGGAACCGGTGTTGAATGTATTTGATTGTCATCATGAGAAACTACCATGGTTTCATCATATCGTGTATCAATTAAGGGTTTGAAGATTTCGACTCGCTGTTTTGCGATTTTAGCTCGCTTTAACCTACGAATGAGCTCTTCGGTTTTACCCGAGAACATAGATCCGCAGATTACTTCGATCCATCCGTATGGAGCATTAGGGGTTACAGGGTTTTCTAAAAACATTCGCAAAGAGTGTAAATTCAAAAATAGGAAGATTTAACGCAGATACAGCCCCGCGGCTTTCTTTTAGGTTGTATTTTTATTCAAAATTGCATCATGAAAATACCATCGCTTTCATTCACTTTCAGGATCGCCTTTTCGAGGAGATTCGAGCGTATAGCAGACGGGGTGCTCTTTCGGTCAAAACACGTTCCTGAGCGAAATCCACAAAAAGAGGATTTAATCACTCCAGGAATCGATACCATAAGAAAATTGGTTTCTGAAATCGAAAAATAAGCTAATGCCAGGCAAGCTATACGTCGTACCCACACCCATTGGTAATCTTGAGGATATTACGCTTCGCGCACTTCGGGTGTTGAAAGAAGTAGATCTAGTACTTGCTGAGGACACAAGGGTAAGTCTAAAGCTTTTGAATCACTTCGAAATCAGCGTGAGCGTACACGCTTATCACCTGAATAACGAGCACCACACCACCAAAAAGTGGATAGATCAGTTAAAGGAGGGTAAGCAGATTGCTCTTGTCAGTGATGCGGGGACTCCGGCTATTTCAGACCCAGGATTTCTACTAGTTAGAGCATCAATTGCTGAAGGAGTTGAGGTAGAATGCCTTCCCGGAGCAACTGCCTTTGTGCCGGCACTTGTGATGAGCGGATTGCCTTGCGACCGTTTTGTGTTTGAAGGATTCTTACCCCCTAAAAAAGGAAGAGCGAGTCGACTCGAACTCTTGGCCGCACAGAATAAGACGGTAGTATTTTACGAGTCACCTCATAAAATTCTCAAAACCTTAAAACAATGTGCAGAAATTTTTGGTGTTGACCGTCCAGCGAGTATTTCTCGCGAACTTACCAAAATGTATGAGGAAACCCTGCGGGGATCCCTATCCGAATTGATTGACCATTTTGAAGAAACAGCTCCTAGAGGAGAGTTTGTTTTGGTCATCGGCTCTGAGGCGAAAATGCAGGATTAACCCCTATATTTAAGAATCGAATTAAGTTAAAGAACATGCAGAATCATATCACAACTAAATGGAAGGGCGGTATGCTCTTTGAAACCAACAGTCTAACAGGAACAACTTTTCATATCAATGATGGTAGCAAAGATGAGAAGCACAGCCCAGTGACTCCCAAGGCCCTCATGCTTTCTTCGCTAGCGGGTTGTTCAGGTCTTGACGTTGCCTCTCTTATCGATAAAATGAAATTAAAGGTAGACGACTTTCGAGTTGAAACCTTTGCCGATTTAACAGACGAGCACCCTAAGACTTATAGCCACGTTAGAGTAGAATATCATTTTGAGGGAAGCGAGCTCAACGAAGAAAAACTTCAGCGTTGTGTAGATCTTTCAGTAGAGAAATATTGTGGTGTAATGGAGATGTTTCGCCAATTTGCAGAATTAAAGATCGAAACAATCTTTCATCATAAGACCGCGTAAATGCGGTGGTCCCAAAGAGACAAACCAGACTCGGCTTGGGTAGATGCGCTTCACGAAGCATTTAATCAAGACCCAACTAAGCCTTTAGATCGAAAGTTTTCTAGGCTACTAGTTAGTCGTGGCATAAAAACATATGCTGACGCCCTCACCTTTTTTAAACCAGAAATCGATCAGTTACACGATCCTTTCTTAATGAAGGATATGGATCGTGCGGTGTCTCGCATCAAGCAGGGTATTGCTGCCGGCGAACGAATCTTAATCTTTGGTGATTATGATGTAGATGGCACTACCGCAGTAGCTTTAGTTTACAGTTATCTTGAAAAGCAGGGGGTTGAGGTCTCGTACTACATTCCTGATCGATATCTAGAGGGCTATGGTCTTTCTTATCAGGGGATTCAGTTCGCAAGTGATAATGACTTTTCTTTAATCATCGCCCTTGATTGTGGTGTCAAGTCGATTGAAGAAGTCGATTTTGCCAATAGCTTGGGAGTTGATATGGTGATTTGTGACCACCACACACCAGGAGATGTACTACCCAATGCGATCGCTGTTTTAGACCCTAAACGCCTAGATTGCCCATATCCTTTCAAAGAACTGTGCGGATGTGGGGTTGGCTTTAAGCTATTACAAGCTATTGAGACTAGTGAAGGTCGAGGCCTCGAATATTTGATGCCGTTAACTGATTTGGTAGCCGTTGCTATCGGCGCCGATGTAGTGTCTGTGATGGGTGAAAATAGGGTATTAGCCAATTTAGGGCTTGAGGTGATAACCAAGAACCCTAGACCTGGTTTTAAAGCCTTGTTAGGCCAGGCGAAGCGCGATGTAGTTAGCTTAACAGATCTCAATTTTTCTTTAGCACCAAGAATAAATGCGGCAGGCCGGATGAAACAAGGCACTTATGCCGTTAGTTTAATGTTGACCGATAACTTGAGTGCTGCCGAACAAGAGGCCAAGGCTATTGAGCAGTTTAATATAGATCGAAGAAGTACAGATCAGTCGGTAAGTGATGAAGCCCTTCAGCAAATTAGAAATCTTGGCGAAGAAGATCGTTGCAGTACCGTGGTGTATCATCCTGATTGGCACAAAGGAGTTATTGGTATTGTTGCCTCAAGACTCATAAGTTCTTATTATCGTCCGACACTTGTATTTACAAAAAGCGGAGAGTATCTAGCGGCCTCAGCGAGATCGGTACAGGGATATGATATATATTCGGCCATTGATGCCTGTGCTGAGCACTTAATACAGTTTGGTGGTCATGCCTATGCAGCAGGGTTAAGTCTCAAGGAGTCTTCTTACCAAGATTTTAAAGAAGCCTTTGAAAAACAGGTGACGAAAACCCTAAAGCCTGAACACAAAGAGCCCGAGGTGATCTACGACTATGTAATCGACCCTTCCTTTATTTCTCAAAGAAACTTTCGAATCTTGAATCGCTTTGAGCCTTTTGGCCCTGACAATCCTGAACCTGTCTTTCGATTAAACAAGGTTCAACTTGAGGCGGTTCGATTGATCGGCTCAGAAGGCAAACATTTGAAGGCTCGCTGTCACGGCTTTGATATTATTGGTTTTGGTTTTGGAGAAGCGATTGAGCACACCAAGAATAAAGTCGATCTATTGGTAACTATTGGTGAAAATAACTGGAACGGTAAAAGCCAACTGCAATTACAACTGAAAGATCTCAGAGAATCTCAGGAAAACTAACGTCTGAGCGAAGACTCTTGAGACTTAACTCTCCCTTTTCCATAATTGCATAACTATCATATTTTAACCAATCTCCTGTGTTGAAGTAAAAGGCGCCACCATTGAGGTGCACTTTCATTGGATAATGGCGATGACCAAATAAGAAATAGTCAAAAGAATGCTGTTTTAGTTTTTCTTCGCAATAAGCGATTAACCACTCATTTTCTCTTCCTTTAAATGTGACATCTTCGTCACCAGAGATGAGTTTATTGTTAAGAGAGGCCGATCTGCCTAATCGTACTGCAAAATTGGGATGAAGCCTCGAAAAACACCATTTAGCTAAGGGGTTAGTGAATAGTTTTTTCATTCGTTTATACCCTTTATCGCCGGGCCCAAGGCCGTCTCCGTGCCCGATGAAGCATCGTTTGCCTTGAATTTCAAAAAGCTGTGGCTCATGAAAGACAGGTATTTGGAGCTCTTTCTCGAAATAATCTCCCATCCAGAGGTCGTGATTTCCAACGAAGAAATAAATCGTCATTCCTTTATCTCTTAGCCGGGCTAATGTTCCTAATACTCGGGTAAACCCTTTAGGCACCACTTCTTTGTACTCATACCAGAAGTCAAAAAGATCGCCTAGCAAGAACAATACATCAGTCTTGCCTTCAAGTCCTTCAAGCCACTCCACAAATCGCAATTCTCTATCTCGACTCGACGAATTGTCTGGCGCTCCGAAGTGTTGGTCACTTGCAAAGTAGACCGGTAGCGTGCTCGTGATCTTATGCATTGCGACGATTTTTGAACGCAGTAAGAATCAATCGAGCGTTCTCTGTAAGGGAGAGTTTGCCCGATTCTTTGGCTCTCTTAAAAAGCAATTCTTCGTAATGTTCGGTTCCTTCCCAAAGCGATTGCTTTAAAGCAGTTAATGCATCAGGACTATAACCGGAGAGCTGGGTTAGTTTTTCTTCTAGAGCTTTGTCTAATTCTACTTCGCTAGAATATACCGATTGGTATAATTTATTTGTTTGAGCCCACTCAAAGTTCTTCCATTCGTTCGGGTTCAGTGCGAACTCTGCCATGGCTCCAACTCCAATTTTTCGGCTAACAGCTGGTTCTATAACCAACGGAGCAATACCAATACCAATCTCAGAGAGTTTAATCGAAGCCGTTTCTGTAGCAAAGCAGTAATCACAAGATGCAATTAATCCTACACCCCCTCCTACAGCCTTACCCTGAATGCGGCCAATTACTAGCGCTTTTGATCTTTGGATAGCTAAAATTACTTTGGCAAAGCCGCTAAAAAATGCCGTTGCTTGTTCCTCATTTTCAAGAGCTAGTAACTCATCAAAATTTGCCCCAGCACAGAAAACCGAAGATCCAACAGAGGATAGCACAATCGCACACAATTGAGATTCATTGGCTTTGTCGATGAGCTCGGCAAGCTTATTCAACATCTCGCTGGTCATCGCATTTTTTGATGGATGACCAAATGTGATTCTGCCAATACGATTGTCTATACGTAACTCGAGGGTATAAGGATCCATAAACCAAAGGTAAGATTATCTATAAAAGCTTCTCGTAACAGTGAAAAGGAAAAGGACTTTTCTGCTCAAAGTATACATCACCAAGGCGTCTATAGCCTCGAGCCTCGTAGAGTTTATTATTGCGAAGATTCCTTGAAAAGGTGTCTAACCGAACCGATACCGCCCCCAGCTCTTTAAGATGAGTTTCAGCAAAGTCGAGCAGTGCACGGGCATGACCCGTGCCTTGATGTTTGGGGTGTACGCATAGGCGATGAAGATATCCGTTTGTTGAGTCTTCAGTTAGCCAATCAATGGGCTCGTAAACCTTGTCTTTCCTAGTTGATATCACAATTGCCCCAATAACGTCATCCTCAATTTCTAAGACAAAAAGTTCCTCATTAAAAAGGTCTTTTTCAAAGGCCTCAAGAGACGGATAGTTTTCATTCCACTGAAAGATATCCATCTCACATAGATGCTTTGCGCAAGCCTGAGTGATTTGAATAATCTTCGAAAGATCTGTTTTGACGGCAGGCCGAATCATAGGAGACTATTTTGCATCCCAATTTAACGAAGCCTTAGCAAATTTTAATGGGCTTCAGATATTATCTTTGATAAGTACAATTTGAAGTTCATGAAAAAAGCGTTTTTACTTTTCTTTCTTATTCTTAGTAGTGGTTTTCTTACTGCACAACAATTAGTAAAGGGAACGCTCAGTGATCAGTTTGCTGCGTTGCCCCTTGGCACGGTTGAGAATCTAACTCAAAAGACCAGTATCACAACGGATAATCGAGGAGGTTATGAGATTATGGCTAATATCGGCGATCGTCTTCAATTCTCTTTTCCCGGTAAACGAAGTCTCGTTTTTGTTGTTGAAGATGTTACCCGAACGCTAAACGTTCAATTAGAGGATGAAATCACCGAACTCGACAACGTGGTGGTTAAACGAAAAGGTCAGAAAACCTTAAAAGAGCTTTATAAAGAATATAATGCCAACCCGGCCATTGTAAAAACGGTCTTTGGGTATTTAGATACAGAGTCTGCGAGTTATCAGATTAGAACCATGAATGAAAAGAACATGGTTCAAGCGGGCGGAGACCTTGCAACCATGATACGAGGCCGATTTCCGGGAGTTAAAATTGCCAATGATGGACAAGGAATGCCTCAGATTTTCTTGAGAGAAACAGCTAGTTTTAGTGCTATTCCAGCGGGATATGACATTGACAACGTATTATACGACACGTATCCTACCTGGTTAGATGCCAATAGTATTTTTAGACTAGCCATCATTCCGTCTCGATCTGCAAATACGCGATATGGATCTTTTGGAGCCGGCGGAATGGTCATTATCAATACTCAGAATTCGAACATTCATCCGGTCGGAGAAGATGGAAAGCCCATTGATCTCGCACGCCTAGACGACAATCTTTTCAAATACGAGGTCCTTGAAGATGACAATTTATACGACTCAAAACAGTCTAAACTCATTCAGTCTTTCGACGACGAAGAGAACCTAATAGACTATTTATCTAGAGCGGGATCTTCATTCTCTAATTATGACTGGATCTCAGTTGCCCAGAAAATGAACGAATTGAAGCTGAACGAGGAGCTTGTAGAGCTACATCAAATCTATCTAGATAAGTATCGCGATCATGCCCCTTCTATAAAAGCTTATGGATATTGGCTTCATTCGACAGGAGACTTTAAAACATCACTGACCTTTTTTCAGACAGCCTTTAGACTACGTCCTAACTATTTACAATCGTATTTAGACCTTGCAGACACCTATGAGTCGCTAGGACAATTACAGAAGGCGTTATCACTATATGTTCGAGCAACCAACCTGGTTAATTCTGGGTTTATAGTAGCTCCTTCTGAAGAGGGTCTGTTGTATAATTTCGACCGCAGCTATGATTCGTTTTTGAAGCGAAATAAGGAAGCCTTTGCAGACCTAGATTTTGAATGGGATTCAGAGGAGGCAGGCACCGAGGTGACTTTGTATTTTGATGAAACCGAAACAGAGTTCGAACTCTTCTTTGTCAATCCAGAGAATCAATATTTCACTGAAAACTATAGCACCTGGGCGAATTTAGACCTCATTAATAATAACAAAGCACTCGGTCTTTCTAGTCTCGAATTCTTTATTGATCAAAACCTAAGAGGAGAGTGGAAGGTGTATTTGAAATATCTCGGAAACAAAAAGCAAACCCCATCTTCTGTAAAACTAGTCGCTCGTACGAAGTACCCGAACTCGAGCGAAACCCCGGTAATATTGTTCAAAAAATTAACAGCAGAAGATGAGTTAGTACTTCTGGGAACTCTAACGAATTAGTCTTTAGTTAGTTCTGTTTTTTGATCGAGGGTGAACTAGAGGAGCTGTTCCGCGAAATGTAGGGCCTGCTTGAGGAATTATTGAAGGACCTTCTCGGCTGATAGGAGTCTTTTCTTTCTTGATTAATAATGGATTGGTTTAACCCTCCGGTAAGAGAGCCTACCTCTCCATTCATGCTTCTTCGTGTCCATTCTTGTATTCGATAAAAATCTGATGGGGATCGAAGAGCGCCAGTTTCAAAAGAGTAATTAGACCAGTACCAATTATTCCAATACCAGTGATTGTTGTAGTTGTATCGAGGGAATTCTTGGGACTTAAAAAACTCAAAGACATTGCGATTTACCGTTATGGTATCGCCAATACTAGTAATCACTCTCATGGATTCCTGATTTTGGCCGAAGCATGGCGAGGATAAAACAAAGAACATGAAAAAATGCAATTTTTTGATTTTCATTAAGTTAAGGTAGTGTAATTTTTTGAACTGAATAGTTTTGGTACAGTCCTAATTCATAATCATTTTTAATTCAAATCACCCATTTTCACTATCTTGCGCCCACTTCTGGGGGATTAGCTCAGTTGGCTAGAGCGCTTGCCTGGCAGGCAAGAGGCCACCGGTTCGAATCCGGTATTCTCCACTTAGAGCACCATCGAACACGGCCCAATTTGGGCCGTGTTTTTTGTTTGAAAAGGTTGCGCTAATTGGTTGCTTTGCCGACCTTATTTGGAGATAGTTATCGATTACCTGAAAGCTCAAAATCTGGTAACTCCCTCAGCTACAATTTCTTCACAAAGTACTTTTTTTGTTAAAAATTCAACAAAACATTGTGTGACTCACATAAAAGAGTAGTTTTACCCCGTGAAAATGACACAGCACATTATTACTCCTATCCGACGTATTAGTCGCCGCCGCCCGTAAGGGTGTAGTGCTGTTATGGAAATAGGTGAGTCCATTTCCCCCTCTGAATTCTCAATTACCCTTTTACTTTTAAACAACCCAACGATTCTTTAATCATGGATCTATTTATTGCCGATGAATCTTTTCATCGCTTTGCAGAACATATCTGCGACACTATTCAGGACGCTGCACAAAAGCGCGGTACAGGCATTGCCCGTCGTAGCCCTGAGTACATCAAAACTAAGATGACTAACGGGAATGCCGTTATCGCCTTAGACGGAGATACTTTTGCCGGCTTCTGTTATATTGAAGTGTGGGGCGGGAAGAACTTCGTCGCTCACTCTGGCCTTATTATTTCAGAAGATTATCGCGGAAGAGGTTTAGCAAAGGCCATTAAATCGAAGGTTTTGGAACTCTCGATTCAGAAGTACCCAGAAGCTAAAATCTTTGGAATTACTACTGGGTCTGCTGTAATGAAGATCAATTATCAGTTAGGATATAAGCCCGTCACCTTTAATGAGTTAACCGATGATCCTAAATTTTGGGACGGATGTCAGACCTGTCTCAATTACGACATCTTAACTCGAACTAACCGTAAAATGTGCCTTTGTACCGGCATGTTGTATGACAATCATTTAAATCAAAAAATCAAGAACGATGAAAAATAAAGTAGTTATCGCTTATTCAGGAGGACTAGACACCTCTTATTGTGCACACTTAATGGCAAGTGATCAGCAGAATGAGGTTTATGCGGTTACCGTGAATACGGGGGGCTTTTCAGCTGAAGAGGTTGCTTCAATTGAAGAAAAGGCCTTAGCATTCGGAGTAAGTCATTATGAGTGTATTGATGCACGCGATCGACTATATAACGAAGTGTTGCGTTTCTTGATTTATGGAAATGTACTTAGAAATAATACGTATCCGTTATCGGTGAGTGCCGAACGTGCTACTCAGGCAATGGTACTCATTGAATATGCAAAAAAGGTAGGTGCAAATGCAATCGTTCACGGTTCGACCGGAGCAGGAAACGATCAAGTTCGATTTGATCTAATCTTTCAAATCTTAGCCCCAGAAATAGAAATTATTACCCCGATAAGGGATCAACAACTTGCACGTGAAGATGAAATTGCTTATTTGCAAAGCCAAGGCATTGACTTGTCTTGGGAAAAAGCACAATATTCGGTCAATCAAGGTTTATGGGGCACAAGTGTTGGTGGAAGTGAGACTTTGACGTCTCATTTAACCCTCCCAGAAGCGGCTTACCCCAGCCAAGTTTCACACACGACTCCTCGAAAAATAACCCTCTCCTTTGAGAAAGGACAAATTGTTGCGCTAGATGGCATCGAAGATCAGCCGGTAAGCATCATTCAACAATTACAGAGCATTGCCAAAACCTATGGAATAGGGAGAGACATTCACGTGGGCGATACCATTATTGGAATCAAGGGAAGAGTCGGGTTTGAAGCCGCAGCTCCTCTAATTATTCTTAAAGCTCATCACCTCTTAGAAAAACACACCTAAAGCAAATGGCAACAATTTCAAAAAGAGCAATTGGCCAATTTTTATGGCATGCAATTACACGAGGGCAATTATTTCGATGCTGTCATGCGTGATATTGAAGCCTTTTTAGAAAGCAGTCAGACAACTGTGACAGGAGATGTTTTTATCACCCTCCATCCCTATCGCTTTGAACTGGAAGGGATTGCTTCTCCTTTCGATTTGATGACGCCTTCTTTTGGTAGTTATGGCGAAATGAACAAGGCATGGACAGCAGAAGAGGCCAAAGGATTTATCAAGATAAGTGCCAACGCGCACAAAATTTATACCCATGTAAATAAAACAACAGAAGAATGAAGACAGTTGGAATTATAGGAGGGTCGGGCTACACAGGTGGAGAACTTTTACGTCTTGTTCTACTTCATCCCGCATTGGCACTTGATTTTGTTTACAGCACCACCCGACCTGGAACCAAAATTAGCGAAACCCATGCCGATTTATGGGGAGAAATTGATTTGGCCTTTACCGATCAGGTCAATCCCGAGGTCGATGTCCTTTTCTTGTGTTTAGGTCATGGGCATTCGGCGGCTTTTTTGAAAGCCCATCACTTTTCAGCCACAACAATCGTTATTGATTTAAGCAACGATTTTCGTTTATCCACCCATGCGAATTTTCAAGAGCGGAAATTTGTTTATGGTTTACCTGAAATTCATCGCGAACAAATAGAAAAGGCTCAGGCAATTGCCAATCCTGGCTGTTTTGCAACCGCTATTGAATTGGC
>CAXPJI010000008.1:0-43103 GCA_964217345.1 Euzebya sp. | reverse complement strand
TAATTGCGAGAAATACTCAAGAGGCAATCGTTTATGGTATTGAAATGGAGATGAGAAACTCAATCTATTCGACTGATTTTTATAGGCTTTCTTATAATGTAAACACTTCTCTGATCGTTTCAGAACTTGAGATGTCTCAAAACGAGTTTGAAGCAAGAAAGTCGGTAGCATTAGATCGAGAGGTTGATGCTAAGCGTCAGTTACAAGGACAGTCTCCTTACCTCGTTAATGCTGGATTTACCTACAATCACTTTGATAAGGAATTCGAAGCTGGGTTATTTTACAACGTTCAAGGACGTGCACTTCAAGTAATTGGCGTAGGTCAATTCCCTGATGTATTCACAGAGCCTTTCAATAGTTTGAATTTTAATGCTAGTAAGCGTTTAGGTGAGTCAAAGAATACAACACTTTCTGTAAAAGCTGAGAATTTACTAAACGACCTTGTTGAAAGTCGATTCGACTATTTTGGAGATAGTACCTATGTGTTCTCAAGTTTTGCTCCTGGTATTAATGTGTCATTAGGTTTAACTATGCGCTTCTAATGGATATGAATGATCACAACAAGAGGGTTTTCTTATCTTTATACAGAATCCTCGTAAAAGCAACTCTGTCTCATGAAAAATGAAAACATCCGAATCTTATTGGTTGATGACGAAGAGGATATTCTTGAGATTATTCAATATAATCTAACACAAGAGGGTTATCAAGTTTATACCGCCAAAAATGGAATCGAGGCTATTGCCAAGGCTAAGAAAAAGGATCCTCATCTAATTATTTTAGATGTTATGATGCCCGAGATGGATGGAATCGAGGCTTGTGAAATTTTAAGAGCTACTCCAGGTTTAGAAAATACGATTATCACCTTTTTAACTGCTCGCGGAGAAGATTATTCGCAGTTAGCAGGTTTCGATGCAGGTGCAGATGATTATATTCAAAAGCCTATACGGCCTAAAGTGTTAGTCTCAAAAATAAAGGCCTTACTCCGCAGACGTAAAGCAGATACTATAGAAAACGAGCCGGTTAGATCGATTGGTGAATTAGAAATTAATCGTGAGGAGTATAAAGTGATTAATAAGGGAGAAGAGCTCATTCTTCCTAGAAAAGAATTCGAGTTATTGCTCCTTCTTACCTCAAAACCAGGAAAAGTATTTAAGCGAGAATCAATCTTAGAAAAGGTTTGGGGAGCTGAGGTAGTCGTTGGTAGTAGAACGATAGATGTTCATATACGAAAGTTACGTGAGAAAATTGGAGATGTGCACTTTACCACTGTAAAGGGGGTAGGTTATAAATTCATCCCATAAGGAACTGTATCATGGGAGTAAATTTCAGAAACAGTAATTCGTTCATCGTTCGATATACGATTATACTAACGCTAATCTCGACCGTCTTCATTTCAGGATTATTATATGTCATTGGAGGTTTTAACGCAGCTTATATGCTTCTTCTGACACCACTATTGCTAATCACAAATTTTCTTGTTCTTAGAATTGGGGTTGATAAATATGTGTTCAAGCTACTACAGCATCTTTACTCTGAAGTTTCTCTGTTAGAAGATTTTGAGTTAAAGGAAGGGAGGGTGTCTACCGATTTAAAATCACTCACTTCAGATATTGAAGAATTTGCTCGAGGCAAGAAAATTGAAATCGAGACGCTCAAAATTCGTGAAGAATATCGCAAAGATTTCTTGGGTAATGTAGCCCACGAAATGAAGACCCCTTTATTTACCATCCAAGGTTATATTTTAACCCTTTTAGATGGTGCTTTACAGGATAAAAAGGTTCGTAAAAGATATCTAGAAAGAGCGAACAAGAATGTAGATCGTCTTCTGCATATTGTCAACGATCTTGATACCATTACTCGATTAGAGTCGGGTTATGAGAAATTAAACCGTACCGTTTTTGATATCCATAAATTAATAAGTAATGTTTTTGAAATGCTTGAACTCAAAGCTTCAAAAAAGGATATTAAGCTATTGTTTGACAAGAGTTATTCAGAGCCTTTATGGGCAAACGGGGATGCCGAGAAGGTTGAACAGGTACTCATTAACCTTATAGAAAATTCGATTAAATATGGTGATCAGGGCGGGACAACTGAAGTTGCTATAGAGAAGTTCACCAAGCACAAATGGATTGTAAGAATTACCGATAATGGTCAAGGAATTTCAGAGGAACATTTACCTCGATTATTTGAAAGATTCTATCGAGTAGATCGAAGTGGGTCGAGAAAACAGGGTGGATCTGGACTTGGTTTATCAATTGTTAAGCATATCATCGAAGCACACGGTGAACGAATCTATGTTGAGAGTACCCCTGAAATCGGCTCAGAATTCTCTTTCACACTTCAAAAAACCGAAAACAATTCATCGAAATCAACTATTGAACTGAAGGCGTCAAGCCCTGAATAGCTAGAGATACGCCCGAGTTGGTCAAGCCTAAATTCTTCTTGTTTACAACTAGGAACTATGCACAGTTTATCGAGTCTTTCTGCAATATAAACCTGTTCATATTGACCGGGTGTAGGAATAAAAAAGGCTTTCTTTCCCAGTTTAGCCAAATCCATAACAGTGGTATAACCCGACCTACACAAAATAAAATCACTGGCTTGAACACTTTGTGAAAGCTCTTCAGATCTCATGAAATTAACCTTGAGCATCGTTCCTGAATCAAGGGTCATTTCTTGCCGTGTTTGCTCTTTTTCGATAACTCCGCGAACCATAAGAATATGACCAGTAAAAGTTTGTAACTCCTCTGTCAATCGATTTTCAAGAAGGGTGCGTTGGGGTTCTGGCCCTGATAAGAGTACCATCAAATCGTAAACCTTCTCTACCGATTTTTTCTCAAATCTACTTAGAGGCCCCATGTATTTGAGGCTTTGTGGTTTCTTATCAAGATGTCCGAGTTCACCGGTTAAGTTGTTCTCTCCTTCAAAATCTGGTACCCATACAGCATCGTACTTTTTGAAGATTTGTTGATGCATCGCCGAGCTAATTTGAGTAGTACTTCCTGAGAGTACGCGAAGTTGATGGGTGATAAATACGTTCGGGATGCCCTTCACGTAAATACCTAGTCGATTATCTGATATGATTCCGTTGGCATTCACCTCTTTAGCGATTTTTTCAATGGCCTTTCTCTCTTTGCGCATAGCATTCAATATCTTGGGAGAGTCAAAGATCATTTTGAGCTTGAAGAATCGTCCGTCAGAAGCGTAGGTAATTTGATAAGAGGGTAGTTCGAAACTCGCTAGTTCTGGAAATTCCTTAGTGAGTAGGCCTAGAGCTACACCATCAGAGGCTAAGACTACTTCATAGTCTCGCTCTAATAAAGCTTTAATAATCGGAATGCACCGGGTTGAATGCCCGAGCCCCCAATTAAGAGGCGCTACCACTATCGTCTTTTTTTTCATTGGGTTTAGGGCGATATTGGGTTAGCTTTGTAGGCTTAAAATAGATAAACCTTGGGTAGTAAAAATAAACTAAAACGCTTTAGAGATAATGATTCTTTTGAGAATGTGATTCAGCCTTCTCGACAAGAAATTTTAGAAGGTTTCGAATTGAAAGGTGCTTGGAATGCTATTTTTTCGAATTCAAATCCGATCGTTTTAGAATTGGGCTGTGGTAAGGGGGAATACACCCTCGCACTTGCTGAACGTTACCCAGAAAAAAACTTCATCGGAATCGATATCAAAGGTGCTAGATTATGGAGGGGAGCTAAGACAGCACTTGAAAATAAACTTTCGAATGTTTGCTTTCTACGAACGCATATTGAGCTTATCGATTTGATTTTTGATTCAGGTGAGGTCAGTGAAATTTGGATTACATTCCCAGATCCCCAGATAAAGTATAAACGAACGAAACACCGACTAACCAACATACAGTTTCTCGATCGTTACAAAAAGATTCTCGGAGGTGAAGGTTTGGTGCACCTTAAGACAGATAGCGAGTTTTTACACGGATACACTTTGGGCCTTCTGCACGGACTAGGTAAAGAAATTGTATATTCGAACAACGACGTTTACAGGCAGTCGGGTAGTCCTTCAGTAGTAACCGAGGTTCAAACGTTTTATGAGAGCCAGTATTTAGAAGTGGGTAAGCCGATTACTTATGTATCGTTTAAAATCTAACTAATACTAAAGGCGGTTGCACTACATCACTCTTTTTGCTCTGACTTTTTTAGCCGCTGCCGTAGCTACTTTACCTCCCGGTTTACTCAATATGAATGCCGCCAAAATCTCTGTGGAAAGAGGTAAGAAGTACGGAATTTACTTCTCCATAGCTTGTTCGCTTGTCATCTTCGCCGAAGCCCTAGGCGCTGCTGTATTTTCAAAATTCCTTTTCGAACACCCAGAAACGATCAATCATATTTTAATCGGAGCCCTTTTGATCTTCCTTGTGCTCTTTTTCTACTTCTGGAAAAAGTCAAATAGAGATCTCACCGAACTCGTACCTTCATCTTCTAATTCCTTTCTGAAGGGGATCAGTTTAGCACTTCTCAATGTACTTACCATTCCTTTTTATGCAGGGTTACATGCCGCGCTTCGGAGCTCCAAAATTGCACGCCTAGCCACCTCTGAAACATTTGTTTTTGCAGCTGCGGCGCTATCAGGAACCTTCGTAATTCTTTATGGTTATGCCTATGGGTTTGCAAAAATTTCGTTCGATGAGCAGCGCTTCGAAAAACGTTCGAATCGAATCATCGCCGTTCTGATGTTATTGCTTGTAGTAATCACTTTTATTCGTTTATGGTTGAATTATGAGTAGTAATGATTTTTATGAGCGCGTCTATGAGGTTGCCCGACAAATCCCCGAAGGAAGAGTTACCTCTTATGGGGCAATCGCCAATTACCTCGGCCGTAGGGGCGGAGCCCGAATGGTCGGATACGCAATGAATTTATCTCACGACAAGGATGTACCCGCTCATCGAGTGGTGAATCGTATGGGTATGCTAACCGGCAAACATCATTTTCCTGGCACTAATCTTATGCAACAACTTCTTGAAAATGAAGGAGTTGAAATCTCAGAAGATTGCGTGGTTGACTTTGATCGTCTTTTTTGGGACCCCGCAGAAATGCTTTTATAGCCTTTGTTATCTGCGTATCTTTGTAGTAGAAATGCAGATCTATGACAAAGAGTGAAATTCTTAAAGCTTTAAGTACCATTAGCGCGCCCGGCGAAGGCCAGAATTTAGTTGAGAGTGGAGCGGTAAAAAACGTACAAGTATTTGGCGATGAGGTCGTGGTGGATGTAACGATTAATAACCCTAGTCTGCAAGCAAAGAAGAAAACTGAAGTTTCTATTCTTCAAGTGATTCACGCCGAAGTGCATCCTAAAGCCAAGATTAAGGTAAATATTTCAGTGGAGGCCCCCGAGAAAACACAAAACGCTAACCTGATCAAGGGCAAGCCCATACCAGGTATAAAAAACATTATCGCCGTTGCCTCTGGCAAAGGAGGGGTTGGTAAGTCTACGGTTACGGCAAATCTTGCCGTTTCATTAGCCAAAATGGGATTTGAAGTGGGTCTTTTAGATGCCGATATTTATGGCCCTTCTCAGCCACTGATGTTTGATGTCGAAAACGAGAAGCCGTTAGCCATTGATGTTGATGGAAAATCCAAAATGAAGCCTGTCTCTAACTATGGAGTGAAACTACTCTCTATAGGTTTCTTTACCGAAAAAGACCAGGCTGTAATTTGGAGAGGGCCGATGGCGGCTAAAGCGCTCAATCAGATGATCTTTGATGCGCACTGGGGTGAGCTCGATTTTTTAATTGTCGATCTGCCTCCAGGAACCGGGGATATTCACTTGAGTATCATGCAGTCATTACCCATTACTGGAGCCGTAGTAGTGAGTACTCCTCAAGAAGTGGCTTTAGCTGATGCCCGTAAAGGGATAGCAATGTTTGCTCAAGACGCCATTCAGGTGCCGGTACTCGGTATCATAGAGAACATGTCCTACTTCACCCCTGCAGAATTGCCAGAAAACAAATACTATATATTTGGTGAGGGAGGTGCGAAGCATTTGGCAGAACGAATGGGAGTAGCTCTCCTGGGTGAAATTCCTCTTGTTCAGAGTGTAAGAGAAGCAGGAGATGTTGGTCGACCAGCTGCTCTGCAAGATCATACGCCCGTATCAGAGGCTTTTGAATCTTTAACCAAAGAAGTAGTTTCAGAGTTGGTAAAAAGAAATGAATCGCTTCCACCTACCGAGGCAATACGAATTACAACCATGGCAGGATGTTCTGCCGTTAAACCAAAGCGCTGATGACAGCAAATGAACTAAAAGAGAAGGTTGAAGCTGCTCTTGCAGAAATTCGACCCTTTCTTCAAAGCGATGGAGGAGATATTTCTCTGGTTTCTATTGACAACGGGACCTCAGTCAAGGTTCGATTAGAAGGAAATTGCGTGGGTTGTTCCATCAACCAGATGACCCTTAAAAGTGGGGTTGAGATGACTATCAAGAAATTCGCTCCTCAAATTGAGGAGGTTATTAATATCGCCTAGAATAAAAACGATGATTACAACCGATATCCTTATCATAGGAGCGGGACCTACAGGCCTTTTTACTGTTTTCGAAGCAGGATTATTACAACTTAAATGTCATCTAGTCGATGCCCTGCCACAACCTGGTGGTCAATTGGCTGAGTTGTATCCTAAGAAACCGATATATGATATTCCCGGGTATCCTGAGGTGTTAGCCGGTGAACTGGTTGATAATTTGATGAAGCAAATCGAACCTTTTCAACCTGGATTTACTCTCGGTGAAAGAGCAGAGACCTTAGAACGTACCGAGGATGATTACTTTATTGTAACTACTAACAAGGGAACAAAGCACAAATCAAAAATAGTTGCTATCGCTGGTGGGCTTGGAAGTTTCGAGCCAAGAAAACCTGAAATTTCGGGTATAGAGAAGTTCGAGGATCGCGGAGTTTCGTACATGGTTAAGGATCCAGAGCAATATCGTGGTAAAAAAGTTTTGATTGCGGGAGGGGGAGATTCGGCCCTAGATTGGTCAATTTTCTTAAGTGACATTGCCAGTGAGGTTCATTTGGTTCATCGCCGCAACGAATTTAGAGGTGCTTTAGATTCGGTTGAGAAAGTTCAAGAACTTAAGAATAAAGGAAAGATTCTACTAAATACACCTGCTGAGGTGGTTGAAATAAAAGGAGGAGATTCACTGGAGTCTTTAGTGATCCATAATCATCAAACTGATTTAACGAAGGAGATGGCTGTAGATGCTTTCATTCCGCTGTTTGGTCTTTCTCCAAAATTAGGCCCCTTATCTGATTGGGGATTGGAGATTGAGAAGAACGCCATTAAGGTAAATCACACCCTAGATTATCAAACGAATATACCAGGTGTATATGCTATCGGTGATGTAAATACCTACCCAGGTAAATTGAAATTGATTCTTTGTGGTTTTCATGAGGCAACTTTAATGTGTCAAAGTGCTTATGCTCGTATTTATCCAGACAAACGTTATGTGATGAAATATACTACGGTAGGCGGTGTTACCGGTTTTGATGGCTCCAAAAAAGAAGCACCTAAAGCCGTTGTTAAAACAATCGACTAATCATGAATGAGGTTGCAATAACAATCATCGATCGACAGGGTGTTAAGCATGAATTGCAAGCTCCAACAGACATGAATATGAATCTCATGGAGGTAGTACGCTCCTATGAAATTGAGCCCGATGGCACTGTTGGTATTTGTGGAGGAATGGCAATGTGCGCCTCGTGTCAATGCTATATACAATCTTCACATGAACTAAACCCAATGTCTGATGAGGAAGAGGCTATGCTTTCAGAAGCCTTTCACGTTAAAGACAATAGTCGTCTGGGTTGTCAAATTCCCATCACTGAAGAGCTAGAAGGTCTCGTCATTGAGATGGCTCCCGAGTCTTAAGCAAGACTATTAAATGCGAGCTTGTCTCGTATAAAGACTATGGTATCTACCTTGCTTTTCAAACAGCTCTTTGTGTGTTCCATTTTCTACAATTTCACCCTTTTCTAAGACGATAATCATATCTGCATTCTGTATAGTACTGAGTCTATGGGCAATCACTAGTGTGGCTCTATTGCGAGTTAGATTCTCGAGACCAAGTTGAATGTAGTGTTCGCTTTCAGCATCTAAATTCGAGGTCGCTTCATCGAGAATTAATAACCTAGGATTTGCTACTAGCGCCCTGGCTATTGCTAATCGTTGTCGTTGCCCTCCAGAGAGTTTTATTCCTCTTTCACCGATTACGGTATCAATACCCTTTTCTAGACCCTCTACGAATTCACTCACATAGGCAGCACCTAATGCTGAATAAAGTTCTTCCTCACTACATTCGGGATTACCGTAGAGCACGTTTTCTTTGATCGTTCCATCGAAAAGAAAATCATCTTGAAGGACCACTCCTAGCTGCCTACGGTACGAGGCAAGATCTATTTCATTGGCAAGTTGCCCATTGATGATAAGTTGTCCTGAATCGGGTTCAAGAAATCGAGCTGCTAGATTAGCTAGCGTAGATTTTCCTGCTCCCGAACTTCCTACAAGAGCTATGGTTTGCCCGGCTTTTAATTCGAAACTAATATTGTTTAAGACTTTACTCCCTTCGTTATAACTAAAACACACCTTGTCAAAAGCTAGCGATTGAAAGCCTCCAATTAACTCAGCTCCCTGATATTTTTCAAATTCAGAGATCTTTTCAAATAACTCTTCGGTACGATCAAGACCCGCTAGAGCATCGGTGATTTCAGTACCTACACTAGTTAATTGAAATATTGGACTGATTAGTAAACCAAGCAAGAAGGTAAATTGTAAAAACTCACCAAGACTTAATGAACCCTCGATAATGTAGTAACCTCCGAGGCCGGTAACTAGTGTAGTGGCTACCCCAGCGAGTAGTATTGACCCACTGCTAATCAGAGCCATATAAATCATCGACTTTTTAATGTTTTCGAAAAGTATAGTAGCTCCTTTTTCAAATCTCGATTTTTCTCTTGATTCTGCCGAAAAGCCTTTGATCATTCGAATCCCTGAAAAAGTCTCATTAAGCCTCCCTTTTACCTCTGCCTCTATTTTGCCTCTTTCCCTGAATATGGGGCGTACGGTTGTAAAGGCCTTGAAGGCGATGAGTGCAAATAGGGCTAGAGGCGCTAAACTAAAAAGGGTCATCGGAAGACTCAGCCGGATGAGAAATACGAATGCCACTGCAGCAGTAAATAAACCGCCAATCAATTGAACAAGACCTGTTCCTACGAGGCTTTTGACCCCTTCCACATCTTTCATCACTCTAGAAACCAGGGCTCCTGTTTGAGTATTTTCAAAAAAGCGAACGGGGAGAGATAGTAGTTTTTGCTGTACTTGAATACGCAACTCCGTAATAAGGTACTGTGCCGCCACGCTCACTAAACGAGTTAATAAAAAACTGGTTGTGGCTTGTAGAACAAGGGCGATTAATACTACGATTACTAGAGTTTTAATCCCTTCTAAATCTTGATTGGGAATGAGCTCATCGACAAAGGTTTTCATTGCCAAAGGAGCGACAAATGAAGCTCCTTTACTAATTACGATAAGGCCAAGGCCTGTGAATACTAAATGAATTCTGGGCCTGATTATTGTTCTGAAGGCTTTCTTTAAACTACTACGTGTTTCGCTCATACCCGCAAAGATAAGGTGCATCACTGCAGTCAAAATGCAGTATCTTGAACAAGTATTAAAATTGAATTCAAATGAAGCAAATAGGGGTATTACTATTCTTTTTGATGTTATCGGCATGCACCAGCTCTGAAGAGCTTTCAAGACTCGAGGCTAGGGCTGAACGTGTAGAGATTATTCGAGATGATTTTGGTGTGCCCCATATTTATGCAAAGACCGATGCGGATGCTGTTTTTGGAATGCTTTATGCCCAGTGCGAGGATGATTTTAACCGTGTTGAGCAAAATTATATTTGGGCAACGGGAAAACTTGCCGAAGCTGAAGGTGCAGCTGCCTTATATAGCGACCTTCGTGCACAGCTCTTCATGACTGAAGATGAAGCCAAAGCCGCTTTTGAGGAAAGTCCTGATTGGCTTAAGGAACTTTGTATTGCCTTTGCAGATGGTGTGAATTATTATCTAGAGACTCATCCAGAGGTTGAGCCACGGGTGATTAAGCATTTCGAGCCCTGGATGCCCTACTACTTTAGCGAAGGATCTATCGGGGGAGATATTGAAAGGGTTTCGACGCGTAAGATTAAAGCTTTTTATGGTGATCAACGACCCATTGATATCATAGAATCTGAGGCTATTGCGGCAGAGGTTGCACTTTTAGAACCTGCAGGATCTAATGGGATTGCACTTAATTCCCATAAAACGAAATCGGGTAATGCCATGTTGCTTATTAATCCTCACACTTCCTTCTTTTTTAGAGGAGAGATGCATGTAGTTAGTGAAGAAGGATTGAACGCCTATGGTGCGGTGACATGGGGTCAATTTTTCATCTACCAAGGTTTCAATGAGAAAACCGGATGGATGCATACCTCAACCTATACCGATGTCATCGATGAGTTTGTAGAAGAGGTTCGCAAGACTGCAAACGGCCTTGAATATCGATATGGAAACCAGTGGAGACCTGTAAAATCCTTTGACACAACTTTGAAAGTTAGGTCAGAAGATGGCACCCTAGTTGAAGAGACCTATACCCTTTATCGCACCCATCATGGCCCAGTCACTCATCAGTTAGACGATAAGTGGGTATCAACGGCGATGATGTGGTCGCCGGCTCGTGCACTAGAACAGTCGTTTATTCGAACCAAGCAAAATGGATATAAGGGTTTTAGTAACATGATGAACCTTAAAACGAACTCATCTAACAACACGGTCTATGCTGATGCAGAGGGTAATATTGCCTATTGGCATGGGAATTTTATTCCGAAACGCAACACGCGATTCGATTATGCACAACCCGTAGATGGTACTAATCCAGAAACTGATTGGCAAGGGCTTCATGAAGTAAGCGAGCATATCACGCTCTTAAATCCATCGACCGGATGGTTGCAAAATTGCAACTCTACCCCATTTACCTTAGCTAGTAATGATAGCCCAAAACCTGAAGATTATCCGTATTACATGAGTACAGCCCCCGAGAATTTTAGAGGCATTCACGCTATCAGGATGCTCGTTAATGAACAAAAACACGATTTGAAATCGTTGATTCAGCTTGCTTATGATCCGAGTTTACCTGCTTTTGAAGTGTTGATTCCGGGTCTTATTGATGCTTACGATCGTTTTCCAGACCCAGAACTCTCTCCCATTATCGAAGCTTTGCGCTCTTGGGATTTTAAAACAAATCTAGACAGCAAAGCCATGAGTATTGCGCACTTCTATGGCACTCGACTTCTTAAAGAAATTAAACGCCCTAATGGATATAGCGAATTGGAACATTTGACCTTTTGGGGAAGTAGTGAAAGTGATCCTAAAAGGAAATTAGCTCTGTTGAGAGCCACTGCAAAACAGATGATTACTGATTTTGGCACGCCGCTGATTGCATGGGGTGAGGTAAATAGATATCAAAGAATTGATGGCTCAATTTATCAAGCCTTCAGTGATTCTTTGCCAAGCGTTGCTATTCCGCATGCAAGTGGTCGCTGGGGCGCACTGGCCGCCTACGGTGCACGTTATCACAATAACACTAAAAAGATCTACGGTACCCGTGGCAATAGTTTTGTGGCAGTTGTAGAATTCGGTGATAAGGTTGAGGCTTACAGTCTACTAGCAGGTGGTCAGAGTGGTGATCCTAGCTCTAAGCATTTCGACGATCAGACATCACTTTATGTAGACGGCGCTTTTAAGAAGGTTCCTTTTTACAAAGAAGAGTTGCTAAGAAGAGCGATAGAAACCTACCATCCTGGGGAACGCTACTAGTCTTCTAGAGTTGGTGTCTTAACAACAATAATTTTCGCTGTAGAACCGGTGGCTAGATACCAACTTTGGTTTTTAATTGCTTCGCCTTTGTCATCCAACACCAATAATTGGGCGGTGTTTAGGCCAGCGTATCCTTGATTTAGTGCTCTGAATTCGATGGTGTTAAAGCCTTCTTTTAATGCCACATTAAGCTTTTGAAAACGTCCGCTTAGTAAGGCATTGTACTCAACGACGACTTCATTGACAAGAATGAGTACGCGATCCCCGTCAATTTCTCCGTGATCTCTTATAGCGATCCCTACGTTGTCTGCAGAGGTTTTGACATCACCGAGATACATATCTCCTCTGGCGAGATTGGTATTTCCATTTTCTGCCAGTGCGATTTTGGGATCAATGACTAAATCAAAACCTGCATCTTTGAGGTTCGATTGATCGATGAGCTGAGGTCCTGATTTTGGTTTTGTGAGGCTGCTGTCAAGTACAGAAGGCATTCTGAGTAGCGTTCCTTTCGAGTCATTTTTAACTCCTAGATTGGGATTTTGTCCTTTAATGATGGGCCTAGCCTTTGGCAAATCCCCGATTTGAGCTTGAAGATTCAAGCTCAGAATCACAAATCCGACAAAAAACAATTGCTTTACCACAACACTCCGTGTTAATTCCAAAAAAGGTCTAAATTGCAAAGTTACTAATCATAATGACAACTTTATGGAAACCCTAGGAGCTATAGATTTCACTGTAATCGCTGCTTATTTCTTATTAATTTTTGGAATTGCTTGGTTCGTTACAAAAAAAGAAAAGGCGGGAGCGGATGCCTCTAGTTATTTTCTAGGAGGCCGAGATCTGGGGTGGTTTGCCATTGGAGCTTCGCTTTTCGCCAGTAATATCGGTTCTGAACACCTTATTGGGCTTTCTGGTTCAGGAGCAAGAGGAGCCTTCCCTGAAGCTCAATTTGAAATTTTAGCCTCACTTATCTTACTCCTTTTAGGATGGGTGTTTGTCCCTTTCTATATTAAGAGTGGAGTATTTACGATGCCTGAATTTTTAGAGCGTCGATACAACAAAGGAGCAAGGACTTATCTCTCTGTGGTTTCTATCATTTCGTACGTTCTCACCAAAATATCATTCACCATTTTCGCAGGGGCATTAGTATTCGAAGTATTGTTGGGTATTCCCTTCTGGACAGGGGCATTGATTACGGTAATTGCAACGGGTCTGTACACCGTTTTTGGAGGTCTTAAGGCGGTTATCTATACAGATATGGTTCAGGCAATCATTTTTATTTTGGGTGGTTTAGCGGCGACCTATTTCGGATTAGATGCCATAGGAGGATGGTCAGAGGTGACCGCTGCAATACAGGCGAATTCGCCAGATGCCGATACGTTTATGAGTTTGTGGAGAAATAAAGAGTACCCATGGACAGGGGTGCTTTTAGGAGCTCCTATTTTAGGTATTTGGTACTGGTGTACGGATCAATTTATTGTTCAGCGTGTATTATCTGCTAAGGACATATCAACAGCGAGAAAAGGAACTATTTTTGGTTCTTTCTTAAAGTTACTTCCTTTATTTATTTTCATTTTCCCTGGTATCATTGCATACGCACTATCAGTGACTTCGTATCCAGATTTATTTACAGTTACGAACCCAATTACGGGAGAGGTTCGCACAACGACAGATGCTGCATTGCCGGCACTAATTTTAAGAGTTCTCCCTGTTGGTTTTAGAGGTCTTGTTGTGGCAGGATTCCTAGCAGCGCTGATGAGTTCGTTGTCTTCTGTGTTTAACAGTACCTCAACACTTTTCACCTTTGACTTCTATAAACAATGGAAGCCAGAGGCAAGTGAGAAACAGCTTGTAATGGTAGGTCGAATTGCTACTGTGATTCTTGTGATTGTTGGTTTAGCATGGATTCCATTTATGCAAAAACTGACTGAGGGTGGCGGAATCTACAGATATCTACAGAGTGTACAAGCCTATGTTTCACCTCCGATCGCGGCAGCCTTCTTATTAGGTATTTTCTACAAGAAGATTAATGCAAAGGGTGCAGTAGCTGCACTTTGGACCGGCTTCTTTTTAGGAATGTCTCGTCTAGTTTTAGAATACATGACTCAAGAAGGTGGCTTACAGTTGGCTGAAGGTGGAATGATTGACACACTGGTTACGATGAATTTCTTGCATTATGCCATTTTCCTTTTTGTCGTTAGTATTGCCGTCATGGTCCTAGTTAGTCTTTCAAACGCATCTACTGCCAAAGAAGTGGAAGCAGGTTTAGTTTACGAGCGTGGGGCGGTTACCTCTGCAGAGCAAAAAACACAGCCTATTGAACGCTACTTAACCATAGCAATTATTCTAGTGGTTCTGTTCTTGTGGTATTATTTTAGGTAGGTCGAATAGCTTTATCTTGATTACATTTGTCCCGATAAAAACAAGGGTATGAGAAGTGGTCGCAACGCTTTCATCTTTGATCTTGACGGGGTAATTGTAGATACTGCCAAATACCATTACTTGGCTTGGAAAAAATTGGCCGATCGTCTAGGGATCTTTTTCGATGAAACAGAAAACGAGAAGTTTAAAGGAGTAAGCCGTCAAAAGAGCCTCGAATTACTGCTGCAAAGTGGAGGAATCAGTGCCTCAGAGTCTGATTTTAATCAGTGGATGCACGAAAAAAATGAAGACTACCTGAACCTCATTCAAGACATGACTGAGGATGAAATTCTCGTAGACGTTAAAAAAGTTTTAGACCACCTCAGAGATAGAGATCAAGGGGTAGCCTTAGGTTCTGCAAGTAAGAACGCCACTTTAATTCTCGATCGTGTTGATCTGACTTCTTATTTTGAGGTAATCATAGATGGTAATAAGGTATCTAGAGCGAAACCAGATCCAGAAGTTTTTATTAAGGCTGCAAGCGGATTGAATGTATCATCTGAGCATTCAGTAGTTTTTGAAGATGCCATTGCTGGAGTTGAGGCGGCTAATCGAGCCGGTATGTATAGTATTGGTGTTGGAGACGCCGAGACATTGCAGCATGCCAAACATGTCGTGAAAGATTTTACCGAGTTAACCCTTCCATTTTTAGATCAATTAATTGATAGATAATAGATGAATCAAAGCTTAGTAGAGGCCAATGAGTGGTCGATTATAGAATCGAAGTACAGCCCTGAAACTGTAGTTTCTGCAGAGAGTCTTTTTAGTCTGGGTAACGGGGCTATGGGCCAACGTGCCAATTTCGAAGAGAATTACAGTAAGGATACGTTTCAAGGGAGTTATATAGCTGGGGTTTACTATCCAGACAAGACCAAAGTAGGATGGTGGAAGAATGGATACCCAGAATATTTTGCAAAGGTATTGAATGCTCCGAATTGGATCGGTATTGAAGTGTTGATATCAGGTGAAGAGCTAGATATTGCGGCTGCCGCTGAGGTTTTGAATTTTCGCCGTGAGTTGAATATGAAAGAGGGTTGGTATTGCAGAACCTTTGAGGTCATCTTAAATAGTGGGGCTCATGTTCAAGTAAAATCAACACGTTTTTTAAGTCTTGCTTTAGATGAAGTTGGAGCTATTTCTTATGAGATCACGCCACTTAAGGATGGAATTGATTTAGAGATTCGTCCCTATATCGATAGCGGTATTAAAAACAGAGATAGCAATTGGGACGACGCTTTCTGGTCGACTACCGAAGTTACTCAAAAAGGAAATCGTGCCTTCATTGAAGCACACACCAATAAGACAAAATTCTACACTTGCACCTTCATGCAATCGAATTTAGAAGTTGATCAGCGTGCAATCAAGCCGGCGGGTGAGGAATGTTCAGATTCTAAGGTTTCGATTCATTATGTTACCCGTGTAAATTCGGGTCAAACAGCAAGACTAACGAAGTTTGGAGGATATACAGTCTCTAGATATCACGCTAAAGAAAACTTAGTTACCGCAGCTAATGAAGCCCTAGATAAAGCAAGTGGATTCGGGTTTACAGGGCTTCTTGATCTTCAAAAGTCATCATGGGCCGAAATCTGGGAGCGTTCAGATATTGAGATTAAAGGAGACGTCAAAGCACAACAAGGTATTCGTTATAATATCTTTCATTTGAACCAGACCTACCTTGGTAAAGACCCTGATTTGAACATTGGGCCTAAAGGCTTTACGGGTGAGAAATACGGCGGAAGTACCTATTGGGACACTGAAGCTTATTGTTTGCCTTTTTACATGGTAACCAAGAGTGAAGAGGTGGCTAGAAACCTTCTTGCCTACCGATACCGACAACTTGATAAGGCAATTGCTAATGCCAAGATGTTGGGCTTTACGGGTGGAGCAGCTTTGTATCCCATGGTAACCATGAACGGAGAAGAGTGTCATAACGAATGGGAAATTACCTTCGAGGAAATCCATAGAAATGGGGCGATTGCCTTTGCGATCTTTAACTATGTAAGATTCACGGGTGATTATAGTTATATCCCAGAAATGGGACTTGAGGTACTGATCGCGATTGCAAGATTTTGGAAGCAGCGCGTCAACTACTCAGAAGACAAGAAGGCGTACGTAATGCTCGGTGTTACTGGGCCAAACGAATACGAAAACAATGTCAATAATAACTGGTATACCAATTACATTGCAAAGTGGTGTCTACAATATACCAAGAGACAAGTAGAGAAGGTTCAAGACGGATATCCAGAGGATTATCAGCGAGTCATCGGAGTAACCAAACTGACCAACAACGAGCTTTCGAAGTGGGAGGAGATTGCAGAAAATATGTACTTCCCGTACAGTGAGTCTAAAGAGGTGTTTTTACAACAAGATGGGTTCTTAGATAAGGTTTTAAAACCGGTTAGTGAGTTAGGACTCAATGATCGTCCGATCAATCAAAAGTGGTCCTGGGACCGTATTTTACGATCGCCTTATATCAAACAAGCAGATGTGCTTCAAGGATTCTATTTCTTTGAAGATCATTTTTCAGTAGAACAATTAGAGAAACACTTTGACTTTTACGAGCCTTTAACCGTTCACGAATCGTCACTTTCTCCATGTATTCACAGCATTCAGGCGGCCAAGCTTGGTCGTATGGATCAGGCGTATCAACTGTACCTCAGAACTTCAAGACTAGATCTAGACGATTACAACAAGGAGGTTCATCAGGGCTTACATATCACCTCTATGGCGGGTACATGGTTAAGTATTATTGAAGGTTTTGCTGGGCTTCGATTGATTGAAGATAAGATTCACTTTAATCCTCAGATTCCTCAGGAGTGGAATAGCTATAAATTTTCGATCACATTTAGATCAAGAACTATTGAGGTTGAGGTTTCAAAGAAAGCAGCGAGCTTCACACTGCGATCTGCCGAATTACCGATGAGTATCCGAATTAAGGGTGAGCGAATCGAATTACAACCTGATACGAGATATACCTATAGCTTATAATCATGCGTAAATTCAGAATAATCTTAGGTCTTTTTCTGTTTACCTTTTGGTTTGCAAAGGCCCAAGATATTCGTGTCGAGCCGCCCAATTGGTGGGTAGGGATGGCTAATTCTGAATTGCAATTACTGATTAAAGCCGATGATATAGGTGCCTTTCAGGTAAAGCTGAAAAAGGGTCGAAATCAGTTGATTAAAAAAGTTCATCAGGCAGATAGTCCGAATTATCTTTTCATAGATCTAGATCTTTCTTCGGTAAAGAAACCTGAGAAGCTTGTCTTTGAGTTCTCGAACGACACCTCAAGATTCGAACATGAATATGAGCTGCGCAAATTAGAATTTGGTTCTGATAAAATCGAAGGTTTTAATTCTGGAGATGCGATTTACCTAATTACACCTGACCGTTTTGTCAATGGGGATGAGTCTAACGATAGCGTTCCTGGATTGAAAGAACAAACGGTTGATCGATCGCATGATTATAAGCGTCATGGCGGTGATATTGCCGGCATTATTAAGGCTATTCCTTATCTCAATGATCTCGGAATGACCACCGTTTGGTCGAGTCCCTTACTGATGAACGATATGGCCGAGCAGTCGTATCACGGCTATGCGATTACCGATTTTTATAAAGTTGATCCGAGATTTGGTTCTCTTCAGGAGTATCGTCTTTTAGCTGATGAGCTAAGAAATCGCAAGATGAAGTTGATCATGGATCAAGTCAATAACCATTGTGGGTCAAATCACTGGTGGATGAGTGATTTGCCCTTTTCAGACTGGATTAATGGGCAAGAGACATTTTTAACCTCGGGTGAAATTTCTTTTTCGAACCACCGTAGAACTGCGATACAAGATCCTTATGCTGCTCAGAAAGATAAGGACGGAATGCTTCAAGGATGGTTTGTGTCTGCTATGCCCGACCTGAATCATCGCAATCCTTTTATGGCCCGATATCTCATTCAAAATAGTCTATGGTGGATAGAGACCCTTGGCTTGGGAGGAATTCGTCAAGATACTTATCCTTACAACGATCCTACCTTTATGGCTGAGTGGGCACAGGCGATTCAAACCCAGTATCCGAAGTTTACCATTGTAGGCGAAGAGTGGAGTTATAATCCCCTCAGGGTCGGATATTGGCAACAGTCAGCGCCCAATGCGGATGGTTATGAATCAAATTTGCCTTCGGTCTTTGATTTCCCCTTACAAAAAGCATTGGTAGATGCCCTCACCAATCAAGAATCTTGGGATAAGGGACTCATTGAATGGTATACTGCCTTGTCGAATGATTTCTATTATCCGAATCCTAAGGCATTAGTTTTCATGGGTGATAATCACGACATGGATCGTATTTATACTCAGCTTAGTGAAGATATTAATCTTCATCATATGGCACTAGCCCTACTGGCTATGGCGCCTCGAACTCCACAACTCTATTACGGTACAGAGATCCTCATGCAAAATACGGCTAAGCCCCATGATCATGGATTGATCCGTACTGATTTTTCTGGAGGGTGGCCAGGGGATGAAATCAATGCCTTTAGCAAGGTGGGTTTAACTGCCGAGCAGAGGGCAACCCAAAACTTATTTACCAAATTATTTCAATTTAGAAACCGGTCAGAGGCGATGAGGTTTGGTGAGACCTTGCATTATGCCCCGAATGATGGGGTTTATGTGATCTCAAGGTTTTTTGAAAATGAAAAGCTTGTCCTATTTTTGAATAAGAACGAGGAGGATCGTCAAATCGACCTCTCAGATTACAAGGAGTTACAGGGTTATGATCGTTATTACGATCCCATCAATGAGGTTGAGTCCTCGATATCAGAACTTATAAGAGTTCAACCTCGCTCCTTTTTATTAATACAATTGAAGCCATGAGAAAAAGCATTTTAGTTACTATTGCAATGATTCTAAGTTCTTGTCAGATGAATACTTCAGACGATTTTCTAGTCATTGGTCATCGTGGTGCAATGGGTTATGTCACTGAAAATACCATTGCATCAGTGGAGAAAGCAATTGATTTAGGGGTGTCGATGGTGGAGATAGATGTGTTTCGCATTCGTTCTGGAGAGGTTGTTGTATTTCATGACGATCGCGTAGATGATTTGACTAATGGAGCCGGAGAAATAGAAGATCTATACATGCCCGAGGTGTTGGCCTTAACCCTTCAAGGAGGCTATAAAATACCTAAACTTCAAGATGTGCTTAAGGCCGTAAATGGTCGAATCTCTCTAAACATAGAGCTTAAGGGGGCTAATACTGCTGCGAAAGTCAATCAAATTATTGAATACTACAGTTTACACCAGGGCTGGAGTTTAGATCAATTCGTGATTTCGTCATTTCGATGGGATGAGCTTGAAAAAATGCGAGAACTGAACCCAGAGGTAGCTATCGCAATACTTACAGAAAAGGATCCATTAGATGCCATCCCTATGGCCGAAAAGTTAGGAGCAATTGCAATCAACCCTTGGTATAAAAATCTTACTCAAGAAGCGGTAGACGCCATTCATGAGAAAGGCTTCAAGGTTTATACCTATACAGTCAATGAAGCAGAAGATATTGCTCAAATGAAAGCAATGGGCGTTGACGGGATTTTCTGCAATTATCCCGACAGAGCGCTTTAATTCGCCAGAAGTTGGTGCAATAGTGCTGCAAAAACTCCCCCTGTAATTGGAGCAACTACCGGTATCCAGGCATACGACCAGTTGCCGTCAGCCTTTTCCTTCATAGGAAGTAAGGCATGGGTTAATCTCGGCCCTAAATCTCTTGCAGGGTTAATGGCGTAGCCGGTGGTGCCTCCTAAGCTGAGCCCAATTCCCCATACGAATATCGCTACTGGTAGTGCCCCTAACGAACCCATTCCTAGTTTCTGTCCGGTTTCTAGCACTTCAGGATCGGTGATATGGAATATGGCAAAGAGTAATACAAAGGCTCCAATGAATTCGCTGAAGAAATTTCGACTTACGCTGTACACTTCAGGAGCGGTGCAAAATACCCCACGCCTAGTTTCAAGACAATCGGTTGCCTCAAAGTGATCTCGGTACATAAACCACACTGCTAATGCTGCGAGCATAGCACCCGCAAATTGTGCCGGAACAAATAGTGTGAAATCGGTAAGAGATAATGACCCTTGAACCAAAAGCGCCGAGCTAACCGCTGGGTTGAGGTGAGCGCCACTTATTGGTCCAGCAACTACCACTCCTATGTAGACTGCAAATGCCCATCCGGCACAGATGAGTACCCATGCGCTAGCACTGCTGTAAGATCCCTTAGTTCCTTTAAGAGCAACATTTGCATTGACTCCTAGGCCTAGAAGCATCATTAAAAAAGTTCCGATAAATTCTGCGAAAACGATATTCATAGTTATTTAGTTAGGCAAGTTGACACAGCCTCGTGCCAACCCTTAATTCCGTTAGTAATTTTTGAATTTAGTGGTTCTGGAATAAATCTTCGATCCTCTTCTGAGATACTATTTATCTCTTGAGTAGAGGTCCAGAATTTTACCGCGAGGCCCGCAAGAAAGGCAGCGCCCATGGCCGTGGTTTCTACTTGTTTTGGTCGAAGCACTTGGCTTTGTAAAATGTCTGCCTGAAACTGCATGAGCAGATTATTATTTGAAGCACCGCCATCTACTTTAAGTACTTGAATCGAGGTGTCTGCATCTTTTTGCATGGCCTCTAAAATATCTAATGTTTGATAGGCAATCGCATCTAATGCGGCTCTAGAGATATGAGCCTTTGTGTTTCCCCGAGTCAGCCCGGTGATTTGACCTCTAGCGTATGCATCCCAATAAGGTGCTCCAAGCCCGACAAAAGCAGGTACAAAGTAAACTCCCGAACTATCTGGCACGCTTGCTGCAAGTGCCTCTACCTCTGAAGAGGCTTCAATGAAACCTAAACTATCTCGAAGCCATTGAACTATGGCGCCAGCCATAAAAACACTTCCTTCAAGTGCGTAGGTGACCTGATCGCCGATTTGCCAGGCTACCGTACTAAGAAGATTAGCCTTTGAGAAGACGGGTTTCTCACCTACATTCATTAACATGAAACAACCGGTACCATAGGTGTTTTTTACCATGCCTATTTCGGTGCATTGTTGTCCGAATAATGCGGCTTGTTGGTCTCCAGCAATACCCGCTATAGGAATCTCTTCCCCGAAAAGTGCTTTGTGAGTATGTCCATAGACTTCGCTCGAAGACTTAACCTCTGGTAAAAGGTTGCCTGGGACTTTGAAAAGTTCGAGTAACTCTGGGTCCCATTCGAGTGTATTAATATTGTAGAGTAAGGTGCGTGATGCATTAGAAGGATCAGTAATATGAAGCTTGTGATTACTCAACTTATAACAAAGCCAACTGTCAATAGTACCCGCCATAAGCTCACCTTGCTCAGCTCTTTTTCGGGCTCCGGGTACGTGGTCGAGTATCCAGGCAATTTTGGTTCCTGAGAAATACGAATCGATCACCAGGCCGGTTTTAGACTGAATGAAAGCAGCTTTTCCTTCAGTCTTTAATTGTTCACAGACTTCTGTGGTGCGTTTATCTTGCCAGACAATGGCTTTGTAGATAGGCTTTCCGGTTTTTCTATCCCAAACGACTGCGGTCTCTCGTTGATTGGTAATTCCGATAGCGCTTACTACCGATGCTTCGCCTTCGATTTTGGAAAGGGCTTCTCGAGTAACTTCGAGTTGACTTTCCCAAATTTCATTGGCATCGTGCTCTACCCAGCCATTTTGTGGAAAGAATTGCTTGAATTCTTTCTGAGCCATGGCAACAACTTCACCTTGGTGATTAATAATTAACGCTCTAGAGCTGGTGGTTCCCTGATCGAGGGCCAGTATATATGATTTCATTAATAACCCATTTAGCTCCAAAAAGATACAATAACATTCTGTTATCTTTGCCCTTTACTGGGGAAGTTATGAATGATCAATTGCTCGAAGAATTTAAATCAGACCTCAAGGAGAACGGGTTTTCTTATCGCACCATACATCGTGCGCCGAGCAATATTGCTTTAGTAAAGTATTGGGGAAAGTACGATCCTCAGATTCCTGCCAATCCATCGATTTCGTTCACCCTTAGTAAGGCTTTTACCGACACTACGGTATCTTTTGAACCTTCTAAGTCCCCTGAAATTAACTTAAAATTTGAGGGTGAGGCCAAGCCAAGTTTTATTCCAAAAATTCAATCTTTTGTCGATAGAATAGAGATTTATTGCCCTTATTTGAAAGGCTATAGCTTGAATATCGAAACCTCAAATAGTTTCCCGCACAGTAGCGGAATAGCTTCTTCAGCTAGTGGAATGGCAGCTTTAGCAATGGCTATTTGCAGTCTCGAGGCCAAGCTTTCTGGTAGCGAAGTGGATTTAAAGAAGGCTTCTTTTTTAGCTCGTCTGGGTTCGGGAAGTGCGGCTCGAAGTATTGAAGGACCTCTTATGAGTTGGGGTTTTCATAAAGATATCACTGAAAGCTCAAATCTTTTTGCAACACCTTTTTTAGAGGCTCATCCGATTTTTAACACCTACCAAGACGCCATCTTACTGGTGCATAAAGGAGTAAAGTCTGTAAGTAGTACGGTGGGTCATAATCTAATGAACAATCACCCTTTTGCTAAGCAGCGATTTGCTCAAGCAAATGAAAATCTAGCGAAGCTTTTACCTGTTTTGCGAGGCGGTGAGCTCGATCAGTTTATCGAGATTGTAGAACTGGAGGCGCTTAGTCTTCACGCGATGATGCTTAGTTCTACACCTAGTTATGTTTTAATGCAACCGGGTACTTTGTCAATTATACAACGTATCAGAACGTTTAGAGCAGAGACCAATATACCGGTTTGTTTTACCTTGGATGCGGGCGCAAATGTACATGTACTATACCCCGCTGAAAACAAGAAGCGTGTTATTGATTTGATTGATAATGAGCTTGCTGCGTTTTGTGAAGACGGACAATACTTGTTGGATGAATGTGGATTTGGAGCGAAATAATTGTTTACCTTTGAGATGAAAAAATTAAACAAAATGAAAGGCCCATTATTTTACGCTAAGATTCTTCTTTTCGGAGAGTACGGGATCATTAAAGATTCTAAAGGCCTTGCTATACCGTTTAATGCGTTCAAAGGAGCCTTGCGTTTTCCCGAGAATACCTCCTCTGAAATACCTTCTTCATCAAATACACATCTAAAGAATTATGCTGCCTACCTGAAGAGCCAGGTGGCTGAGCAGTGCCTTGATGTCTCGTTTGATTTTGAGCGTCTAGATGCCGATTTAGAGAAAGGCATGTATTTCGATAGTTCGATTCCTATGGGATATGGCGTCGGGAGTAGCGGAGCGATTGTTGCTGCGATTTATGACCGATATGCTGGGGAGAAGGTTTCGGTCTTAGGTTCATTAACCCGAGACAAACTGCTTACGCTCAAAGGACAATTTGCGATTATGGAATCTCATTTTCATGGGACTTCATCGGGACTTGATCCGCTCAATAGTTATCTAAGTCTACCTATTTTAATACACGCCAAAGATCATGTAGAATCTACTCCAATACCTTCGCAAAACCAGGCGGGTAAGGGAGCAGTGTTTCTATTAGACAGCGGTATAACCGGAGAGACGGCACCTATGGTTCAACTCTTTATGGAGAACCTAAAGAACAAGCAGTTCGAAGAGGTCATGAGAGAGCAATTTGTTCAATATACTGATGCGTGTATTGATCATTTCCTAAGCGGTAATATACGCTCTCTTTTTAGCGATCTTCGAAAGTTATCAGGAGTGGTCTTCGATCACTTTAAACCAATGATTCCTTCAAACTTCCACGATATTTGGCAGAAGGGGTTAGAAACCGATACTTATTACCTTAAACTCTGTGGCTCTGGCGGTGGAGGCTATTTTTTGGGATTCACTCAAGATTTAGAGGCTACTAAAAAGGCGTTAGATGGTCACCAATTAGAGGTAGTTTATACCTTTTAGGTATGCCTAGCGTTAAAAGAAATCTACTTACGTTTTTTAGTGTTACTCGACTCCAAAATGCACTTTTGGTTGTCTTAGCCCAATATTTATCCGCCATTTTTATTCTCGGATCGACTTATCCAGTAGCGGATCTCTTGCGAAACCTAGAGCTTCATTTACTCGTTGGTTCAAGCTTCTTTGTGGTTACGGCCGGATATCTAATCAATCAATATTACGATCATCCCAAAGACCTTATTAATCGCCCGGTGAAAACAGTCATTGACGGTCAGTGGTCATTATCCTCCCTCATGCGAGGGTATTTGCTTCTTAATCTTATTGCCTTTTTAATGGCGCTTAAGGTCTCTCTTCTTGCAGCGCTTTTTTTCGTCGGATACATTACGACCATTTGGCTATATTCTCATAGAATTCGTTCCCTCTTTATCTGGGGATCTGTACTCAGCGCTTTCCTTGCTGTTAGCCCTATTATTGCTCTATTCCTTTATTACAGGCATTTTGAACCTCGCATTTTACTCTTCGCTAGCTTTTTATTTCTTCTTCTTTGGGTACTCGTTCAATTAAAAGATTTGAACAATCTGAAGGGAGATCTCTCTAGCGGTTTACATTCGCTACCCATTCAATTAGGCGAGTCAAAAACCAGAAAAATTACAGCCGGGATGCTTTTTGCTCTTGCCTTCTTAGGCCTTGGTTTAAGCCTACGGTCTGACCTCGGCCAGATGCAACTTTACTTTAGCACCTCAGTGGCAGTTCTAGTTTTTGTAGCTATCGAATTGATTTTCAGTTTTATGGGTATAAGCTATCTAAAAATGCGCTTGTTATTGAAATTTTGGGTGTTATTAGGCACCCTGAGCATTTTATTGTTCGATTTGAATCGATTACATCAATTAAAAGCGTTTATTTTTGCGCTCTAAACGAGTCACATTGAACAACCGTAAACCAAAGAAAAACACAGGAGGTCAAAGATCAGGGAAACAACGACCCACTGAAGGACCAAAACGAGAAGGCCAACAAAGAGGAGGTCAGCAAAGGGGAGGTCAACGACCTTTCAATAAGCGCCCTGTAAAACCGACAAATAGTGAGCCGAAGAAGGTTGATGATGGAAGCATGCGACTGAACCGTTTCATTGCTCACGCAGGAATCTGTTCGAGACGTGAGGCGGATACCTTCATTACCGCTGGTAGCGTTGAGGTAAATGGTAAGGTGGTTAGCGAAATGGGGTACAAGGTAATGCCTGGTGACTCAGTTAAATTCGATGGCCGACTATTGACTTCAGAAAAGATGGAGTACATACTCCTGAATAAACCCAAGAATTTTCTTACTACTACCGAAGACGATAAAGGTCGTAAAACCGTCATGGATCTAATTAGTAATGCTAGCAAGAGTCGACTTTTGCCTGTAGGTCGATTAGATCGTAATACGACGGGTCTGTTGCTTTTTACTAACGACGGGGAGTTGGCTGCAAAGCTTACTCATCCGCGCTATGCCGTTAGAAAGATCTACCATGTGGTATTAGATCGTGCACTAAAGGTGAGCGATTTACAACAAATCGAGAAAGGAATTGAATTAGAAGATGGCCCGATAAGTGTTGATGCTGTTTCCTATATCGCTGGTGCAACGAAGCGTGAAGTGGGTCTTGAAATTCACTCAGGACGAAACCGTATCGTTCGAAGAATTTTTGAACACTTGGGTTATGAGGTTGCAAAGCTCGATCGAGTAATGTTCGCGGGACTCACTAAAAAAGACCTTCCTCGAGGGCAGTGGAGAGCTCTTGACACTAAAGAAGTTTCTTTTCTAAAAATGATCGGAAAGAGAAGCTAGTCAGTGATATTAGCACGGGAATGAACTGAAGAGCCACCAGCCATAATGGTAATTCGATAGGGTTCATTTGATAAGCTACATAGCTTATAATAATGGTAAACGACCATAGAATAGCGGATGGGTGTTTACTAATTGCCCCGAGCGCTAGTAGGGTTATGAGATACCATGGATGAATCGTTGGCGCAGTCAGAAGATAGATCAGTAGAAGCAAGTAGCTTTTGTCAAGCACCTTTGAAAAACGATCACATCCCCAGGTAAATTTTAAAGCAAGAATGATAATGGCAAGTGAATGCGCCTTCCCGTAAAATCGAATCATTTGCCAATCTTGAACTCCAAATAATGTACCAACTTCTTTGATGATTCGGTAGATACCCGCGTTGAATTCAAAATTCGAAAACCATAAACCCACACTCTCACTATAGGTGGCAAAAAACCATGGGTCAAGAAAAGGAGTGCTGAATAAGGCTAGGGTTACAATGAATCCAAACACCATAATTTTCAGTTGCTTTTGCTTTACTACTTTCAAAAGCAAAGGCGCGAACATAAGTGGTATCAGTTTTAAAAGTACGGATGCTGCTAATGCAATAGAAGACCTAAGGTGTACACCTTGCTTAAAAAGATAAAGGCCTAAAACTAGGAAGGCAACCATCACCGGTTCGAAATGTAGGTTGCCTACACCTTCTAGAATAACCATTGGCGACAGCCAATAGGTTAAACCCCAGGTCTGCGAGCTTAGTTTAGTCAATAACTTAAAGGTGATGAGATCAGCTAGTATGATTAAAAGTCGGTAGGTCAGTATCGGCTTTGTTGAAAGAACTCCGAGTGTAAATAGCAGCTGATTAATCATCGGATAGTTCGTGTAGTGTCCGGCACTCATTGGGCCCATTCCAGAGTGCAAATATTCCCACTGACTAAACATTTCGATGAGTTCATCGGGAAGATAGAGGTAAGGGTTGATCCCATTGGATAATAGGCTTCCGTCCCAAATGAATCGAAAATAGTCCTGTGACAGAAGTGGTGTGGAGCCGATAAAGGCCAATCGAAAACAGAGTCCAATAAGGATCCACCCTAGGTGCGTAGCTTTCAATTTCAGTAAACCGATATAGCTGGTAAAAAGAAGGCTAAATAGGCCAATCAGCATTGAGATTTCTGATCGTTCTACCTGGGCTAGGAGATAATACCCTAAAAGGGTTAGTGGGAGAATAACATAGATGCTATTTCGTCTTAGGCTTTGCATGCGTGCGAAAAACTTAAAAGATAGCCTATTCCACCGACGAGATGGATTCCTAAAATAGGCCAAAATCCAATTCTTAGATCAACTAGGACTGCTGCAAAGAACAGAAGGGAAATGAGTAATTCGATATAGGGTGGCCGTTGCTTTTTTGAAGTTGTGCTTCCTTTTTTTGGAGTTCTTTCAAAAGGTGATTTCATCCCGATAAGACCTTCAAGCACTGCTTTACCATGATGCCAACCCAGCCCGGTGGTGTATAAAATATAGGTGATGAATAAGCGGGTAAATCTTAGGCTATTAAAGCCGAATGTAGATTTGGAATATGCCTGGTAAAAACAGGTAAAGAGAATCAGCGTGTTGACGCTTAGGGCTACCTGAATGAAGGTCCAAAAGAGGGCGTTTTCGTTTAAAAGGCCTGAGATCTTAAGAGGTAAGCCAAACAAACTTAAAAGGAAAAGACCTAAAGATGCGAGATAAAAACTAGATCCTGATAAGTGAAATAATGCGAAGAGTCTTTGCGAAAAACTTAAATCTGATTTAAGAATAGATACAAACAACTTCTTGAGTGTTTCAGCGCCACCTTTATTCCATCTTCTTTGTTGTGTTCTATAGGCGTTCGCGGTATGAGGTAGCTCAGAATCTAAAGAATTTTCGTTATAATATACCAATCGGTATTTTTTTAACTGAATACGATACGACAAATCAATGTCCTCGGTTAAAGTGTCACCACTCCATCCACCAGAATTTTCTATAGCTGATCTTCTAAGAATCCCAGCCGTCCCATTAAAATTACTTAAATACCGATGGTTATAACGTGCATGATGTTCGTTTCTAAAGTGAACCTCTAAGGGTAATGCCTGCATTTGAGTAAACCAACTTTCATCTAAGTTGAAGTAGCCCCATCTGAATTGGACGATACCTACCTTAGGGTCATTAAATGGCGTAAGTCCCTTTTCTAACCAACCCGGTGTGCCCCTAAAATCAGCATCTAAAATGGCTACGAATTCGGAGTCTGTTTTTTCCAAACCTTCTCGAAGCGCACCAGCTTTAAATTCAATTCGATTAGCTCGCCACAAGTATTCTGCCTTGAAGCCATAAGTATGCAATCGTTCTACCCATAGTTGGGCTAATGCACGTGATCCTTCATCAGTTGAATCGTCAAGAACTTGAATTTGTAACTGTTCTTTAGGATAAGTTAATTCAAGGATCGACTTAAAAGTTGCATCAATCGTATTGCCTTCATTAAAAAGGGGTAATTGAAGAACTACCGTTGGGAATACTCCTAATTTTGTATCCTCCTCTTTTGATTGGGTTCTATAGGATAGGATAGCTAAGTACCCTTGGTAAAAGGAATAGATACTGAGCATCAAAACGCATAAGCCTAGGGCGATTTGCCAAGTGAGAACTATTCCGCTCATTTCTTGAATGCGTAAATAAATATCCAACCGAGTATTTTGTAACCGGCCATGATCGTTCCTTTAAGGGTGCCAGACACCTTGGATTCACCGATACGTGGACGATAGTTAACGGGTACTTCGGTATACCTTAATCGATGTTTTAGCGCTTTGAGTTGCATTTCAACCGTCCATCCGTAAGTTTTATCCTGCATTTTTAGTCGATCTAAGGCATCGAAGCTTATGGCTCTAAAGGGACCGAGATCGGTATACTTTCCGCCATACAATAGGGCCATTAATCGAGTGGCAAGCGCATTGCCGAATCGTTGTTGTGGAGTGAGGGCTCCTTTTTGTAGTAAAGGATTATTTCGAGTACCGATCACTAAATCATAATTGTCCTTCTCGATAGGAGCCACTAGAGAGGTTAGTTCTTCGGGGTAATCCGAATAATCACCATCTAAGAAGACAATGATATCCCCATTTTGTTGTTGGTCTTTCAAATAGGTGATTCCTTTGAGACAGGCATAACCATAGCCCGCTCGAGATTCTTTAAGAACGGTAGCTCCGGCCTTTCTTGCAACCTCTGAAGTTCGATCTGTTGAACCATTATCAATCACTACTACTTCGGTGACTGATTCAGGTATATCTGCAATAACCCTAGCAATTGCCTCCTCTTCGTTTAGTGCAGGGATAATTACATAAATCATGATTCTAGTCGAAGCACCCCTCTCGGACAAACAGCTGAGCAGATTCCGCATCCTACACAAGAGGCTCTTTTTATAGGTTCTTCACGTTGGGCGTAGGCACGCACGTCTATTCCCATTTCGCAGTAAGCGGAGCAATTTCCGCAAGAGATACACTGTCCACCATTGGTACTGATCCTAAATTTGGAGAATAGCTTTTGCTGAATTCCCAAAATTGCGGCCATTGGACATCCGAATCGACACCAAACTCTGTTTCCTAGTATCGGATAAAACCCCGTTCCAATTACCCCAGAAAAGATACTGCCGATGAAGAATCCGTAGGCAGATCGAATCTGATATGAGGGTATAAACAGTACTCGATCACTCTCACTGAAAAAGAAAAACCCTAAAAGCAGAACAATTACTGAGCTGATTGCAATAGCTGAAGATTGGGCATCTTTCGCTAGCCAATCCCTGCGCTTCCATAAAATTAATCCCACCACGAGGCTAAAAACAAAACTTACTGAAAGAAGGAATGTTTTAGGTCCTAACAAATAAGAATCAGGAGCTTGCAGAAGATAACTGTAAACCACCCCAACGGTACTAATGAATACCCAGACCAGTATAAGATGAATCATCCATCTTTCGAGTTTCCATGCTCGAAGACTTTTATCGCTCAATTGTCTAAAGGGATCTCCTGCAGTCTCAGCAAGACCACCGCATCCACAAACCCAGGAGCAGTACCATCGTTTACCAAATTTATAGGTCAGAATAGGTGTAATAATTAGCGTACTAAGAATACCAAAGATCAAAAGTGCAGTTCCTAGGCTGCCGTTTTGTAGAAATCCATCTAATTGGTAGCCGTCGAAAAGGTAATAATTCAAAGGCCAAATGCTTTTCAAATCGTAATAGGGCAGGTCCCCATTCAGTCGAGCCATCATCTCGGGTATCAGAAACGCGAAAATCGTTTGAAAAAAGATGACGCTGTAGGTTCGGTACTTTTGGTATTTGGAGTGCTTGTATTTTACAATAAACTTAATTCCAAAGAGTACGATAGCGAGGGTATAAAGCACCCCGTATACGAACCACTGCGAAGCCTTTTTTCCACTCAACCCCTCGCTTAAAGGGTCGAATAACCGAATAAGTCCCTCTAAGTGTTCAGGATAAAAGTAGAGTATTATATAAAACGCGGTTAAAATCACTCCGACTACCCAAGCGACAATACCTCTTGAAGTTAGGGATCGGTACCAAACACCGTTGTTTTTAATACCCTGGGGTAAGCCTGAATAGCTAGAAAAGGTATAGCCGATAACTCCAAGGCTGATAAGTCCTAGACCGAGAAAAAGACCTGCTGATTTGAGGAAAGAGGCGGTAAATCCCGCAAGGATTAAAACCGCTAGGCCAGATAGCCCCAAATAGGTAAATACCTTTTGTATGTTATTGGTTCTGTACGAATGCATGTTTAATCTGGTTGTAGTATCGATGACTAAATTCTGGATCAAAATGGGCTTCTTCTAAACGATCAATTACTTCTTGAATAGTAATAGCCGTTTCAATCCAGCTGCTGACTATACGATGATTCAGACGAATGCCAAAGCTGTTGATTCCTAAAAATGCACCGGACGTTTTATCATAGGCGAAGGTCATCGCTTTCTCATCGGCCTCCCAATGAAATTGTTGTTCATTCTCCGGCTGCGATGCTTTTGGGTGGACTTTGCCATAGGTCTGGTATTCGAGATCGAAAAACTTTGCTGAGTTGTACCATATACCGGGGTTATATGGGGCCGGTTGGCCGGAAAAAGTCTGAGCAAGGGCTTCCCCCATCAATTTACCCGAATACCATACGGGTTCGATTGCGGAACGATTCGAAAGTGGATTTCTAACCTGAGCACAGTCGCCAATGGCATAAATCGAGGGATCTGAGGTTTTGAGATATTCATCGACGAGTATCCCTTTGTCTAATTCTAATCTGCTCGTTTTTAAAAACTCAATGTTCGGACGCACACCGGTAGTAATTCCGACTAAATTACACGAAATCGTCTCGCCTTTTTTGGTTTGAATCGAAGAGACGCGACCGGTCTCATCTGTACTTATTTCTAGTAACTCATCTTCTTTTATGAGATTTAAGTGATGCGATTGGATGTGCTTTTCTACAAACTGCGCATCAGATTCTGGCAAGTGGCTTGACCAGAAAAAGCTTTCTCTAATAATTAAGGTTGTTTTTATTTGGCGACTGAGTAGCATTTCGCAGAGCTCGATTCCAATTAATCCGCCCCCAATCACAACAGCTTCGGGACAAGCAGAAGCATTCGGAGCCCATTTTTCTAGTTTTTCTAAATCGCTTAAATGGTAAAGCCCTAAGACTCCTTCAGCTTCTTGCCCTTTCCAATCGTAAAAGGCAGGTTTTGATCCTGTCGCAATCACTAGTCGATCATAGGAGAGTTGCTTTACGTCCCCTTCACTGGATTGAAAGGATAGCTCTTTGTCTTCTGGACGAATCGATAAAACCCGGGCCTTGACTCGCTGAATGGGAGATTGGGCCCAACTTTCTCTAGAAACGGGTTCGAGTTGTTCTTTGGTTAAATGCCCCATATAGACATACATCAGGGCAGTTCTAGAGAAGAAATAAGGGCTTTCATCAGAGATCAGGGTCACTGAAGCAGTTCCTTTCTCAGCTAACTCAAGTGCTAGAGTACTTCCTGCAATACCATTGCCGATAATGACGATTTTCTCATCCATTAACAGCAGCCTCCTCCTCTGTAATGATAGGTTGACTCGCTGATGTGGATGTCGGCATTTAAACCACCCAGTTGAGCGGCCGTTTTATCGCAGACTGCGAGTGGTTGGTGCTTTAAAAGAAGGTGGCCTTTATGATCATCAAAGTACTCCTCTTCTCCGAAATAAATGGCGGTTTTACCCGTAAAAATGCACGGCCCGTCTGGGGGCATCGGATCTTTAATCGCACACACTTCAACCGATTCAATATGTATCAGCTGGTCGGTCGAATAATGTTTAGGATCAAGAATGCGATACGAGTGCTTTGCCCTCACCTCGATAGTACCAAAGCCAGCTTCAGTAAGTGCCTTGAGGTAGTCTTTTAGTGGAATAGCTCCGCTCAAACACTCTGCTCGTAAGCGGTCATCGTTTCGAAGTGTTTCAGACATCGGTTGTTCACAAATAGGATCACTCATAACGAGTCTACCGTGAGGCTTTAATACTCGATACATTTCTGAAATGGCCTTTTTGAGATCTTCTGCTTTGAAAATATTAAAGAGGCAATTTTGTGCAGCAATATCGACAGATTCATCTTCAATAGGCAAGTTTAGCGCATCGCCTTTTTTGAGTTCGATAAAATCACGTTCGAACCATTCATTTTCTTTCTCAGCCACTAAAAGATTCTCTTCTGCCGCTTGAAGCATTCTGTCGACGGAGTCTACCCCGATAATATTCCCCTTTTCTCTAGAGAAATACGCGAACTGAAGCAGCTCCATAGCTCCGCCTACTCCGACGTAGAGTATTTTAGGATTGCCTACCAAATCAGAAGCAGAAACTGTTGTTCCGCATCCGTAGTTCATTTCTTGCATCCTTTTAGGAATCGACAAGCCAGGAAACTGCCATATCGGGCTAGTGGTGCAGCACAAGCCTATCTCAGGGGTTTCAGCAGCTTTGGTGTATAAATCATGAGTGGCGTCTAGATAACTCATTAAATAACTGATTTAAAAAGTTGGATAAGTTTTGGTTCGCTGGCCTTTGCGATTTCCATGATTTCTGGCACGTTTATGGGCTGCAGATGATCAGGGTCACATTCATCGGTAATCACTGAAATCGCAATTACAGGAAGGTTGAGTTGGTTGGCCACAATAACCTCGGGTACCGTGCTCATACCTACCGCATCGGCACCTAGGATTCTCAGCATTCGATACTCGGCACGAGTTTCGAGTTGAGGCCCTATAACGGCTGCATAAACCCCACGGTGAAGTTTTATTCCAACACTGCTTGCCTTTTCTTCTACTATTTTTGAAAGTTCTGCATCATACGGACAAATCATATCTACAAATCGGGGCCCGAATTCACTCACGTTCGAGAAGGCAAGTGGTGATCCTCCTTGTAGGTTGATATGGTCGTCTATAAGTAATAAATCCCCTTTTCTGTAGTCAGGGTTAATGGCTCCTGCAGCATTCGAAACCAAAAGTTTATTAATTCCTAGAGCGTGCATCACACGTATCGGGTACGTCAGTTCTACAAAGTCATAGCCTTCATAGAGGTGAAACCTGCCTTGCATTACGACCACCTTTTTACCCTGAAGTGTACCATAAAGGAGTTTTCCTGAGTGGTATTCAACTGTGGATATGGGGAAGTAAGGAATATGGTGATAATGGGCTACCGCCTCAATGGTTATTTCATCGACAAACTGACCAAGGCCTGTGCCTAAAATGATACCGACCTCCGCATCTCCGAATCCTTTGGAACGCAAGAATGCTAGAGATTCTTTTAAAACATCTTCTGTTAACATAGCCTCTAAATTACGACTATTTTGGGCGGATACTAAACCTTTACTAACCTATTTAAGTTTGCTGAAATGCAGGTCTTCTAGGGTGTCAATGTCTCTCAATTGATCTAAGAGTTGAACTTTTAGCGAAAGTCTTTCAGCCTTTTCCATTGTTTGATTTAAAACCTTTTCCGTGCTCCAAGAAATCTCTTTAAATAGGTCGGGGGTCTCCTTGTTCAAGCCAATGAGATAATAGCCACCATCACAACTAGGGCCTATTACTACATCATTACTCTGGAGTGCATCGAAAGCATTAGAGATTAGTGCAGAGGTTAAATCTGGAAGATCACAGCCAATAAGGACCACCGATTGATGGTTTTGGAAGAGCTTTTTGAATGCTGCAATCATTCGCTGACCAAGATCTTCTCCTTGCTGAATTGCAAAGTTAGTTTTAGGATCGGTAAATAGGCCTTGCTGTTGAAGAGTAGATCGCATTTTTTCTACAGAATCTTCTAAGGCACTCGCTAAGAATAAATGTCTTGAAGATGAGAAGGGTCTGGTCTCTTCATCTGTAATGTTTAAAAGGTTAAGGTAGACCTCTAAAGCCTTCTGATCCCCCACACTGGCAGCAAGACGGGTTTTTACAAACCCTTTCTTAGGTGTTTTACAAAAGATGGTAAGTGCCTGTGTATCGGTCATTTTTGTAGGATTGGAGAGGCGGGGTGAATGAATTTGTATATTTTCAACCAAAATAGCCCAATGATGAGCATTAGAAAAGTTTTTATCGCGAGTTTTGCACTGCTATTAGGTGCATGTAGCACAACGACCACTATGAATTATAACGAGCCTTACCGATTACAATATCATTTTTCTCCTCCACAGAAATGGATGAACGATCCGAACGGATTAATCTTTGAAAACGGAACCTACCATTTATTCTATCAGTATTATCCTGAGGATATCGTTTGGGGGCCTATGCACTGGGGGCATGCGGTAAGTAAGGATTTGATTCATTGGGAAAACAAACCTATTGCATTGTTTCCTGATGAGCACGGATATATTTTCTCAGGGAGCGCGGTCTACGATAAGGAGAATACTTCAGGTTTAGGTACGACCGAAAACCCGCCGCTCATTGCCATTTTTACCTATCACAAAATGGAGACTGAGAAGGCAGGTAAAATCGACTATCAGACTCAAGGAATCGCCTACAGTCTTTACCACGGCGATACTTGGACGATGTACCAAAACAATCCAGTCATTGCCAATCCAGGAGTAAAAGACTTTAGAGACCCGAAGGTTTTTTGGCACGAAGCATCGTCATCATGGATTATGAGCCTAGTGGCCGGCGATCACCTTCAACTCTTTCGTTCATCGAACCTAATTGATTGGGAACTCAGTTCGACCTTCGGTCAAGGGGTTGGTGCCCACGGAGGGGTATGGGAATGCCCAGATCTTTTCGAGCTAGAGCTTAATGGCGAAAAGCATTGGGTGCTACTAATTAGTATTAATCCGGGAGGCCCGAATGGAGGTAGTGCCACTCAATATTTTATTGGCGATTTTGATGGTTATACTTTTTCAACCGATCAGGAAGATATTCGTTGGGTAGATCACGGGCCCGATAACTATGCTGGAGTCACCTACAACGATGTGCCCGATGATTCTAGGGTGTTTATCGGATGGATGAGTAACTGGGCCTATGCCCAGCAGACTCCGACAGAAGCTTGGAGAAGCTCGATGACCTTGCCTAGAAAACTGTCTTTATTTCAGGCAACCGACGGTGTCCGTCTTCAAAGTCAAATCTTAGAAGCAGCTGCCAGTCTAAAAGTAGAAGGCTCGTCTGTTGAGACTCTCTCTTCAGGTCAATCACTTATTCCTTTTGAGGGTGCTAGTCAATCTAGGATTTATTTAGAAACAGCAGCTGAGGCATTTAGTTTTGCTTTACAGAATGACACCGAGCGAGTAGTGTTCAGCATTAATAGAGCCGATGGTGAAATTGTAGCTGATCGCTCTAAATCAGGAAACGTTTCGTTTAGTGAAGCGTTTACCTCTGAAGAGCTAACTGCAGACATTAGCTACCTCAATGATGAATCTTTGAGCTTCGAAATCTATGTAGACGCTTCTTCCATCGAGCTTCTCGTAGCAGGAGGAAAAACTTTAATGACCTTGCAGGTGTTCCCTGACCAGGGTTACAATCAGATAGCCGTCGATAATCCAACGAATGAAGCGATCCGTTTAGAGAAGGAGCGGCTGAAGGGTATCTGGTAGTTTTCTGTTCAAGCTTTTATTAATATCTTTAAACAAAAATAAAAGCAATGAAAACAGAAAAACACTTAAACAAGCGAAGAGACTTCTTAACGAAAGCCTGTCCGACAGTAGTTTTTGCAATGTTTGGCTTGTCTTTTCTTGAGGCCTGCTCCTCTGAAGGAACAGGTACGGTAAATGTAATCGGAGGTGATGGCTCCAATAACACCAATACCGGAGGTGAAGGAAATACAAATACTTCTGGCTTTACCGTAAACGGAAATATGGTAACCGTTGACCTTAGTAGTGATAATTTTAAGGATCTCGAAACGGTGGGTGGAAACGTAAACATCCTTAATGCTGGAGTACTTTTATTAAGAGTCTCAGATTCACAAATCTTAGCTTTTGATAATTGTTGTCCGCACAATGGGGCTAAAAATAGTTGGACCTACAATAACGACAATACCTTTACCTGTGGAGTTCACGGAAATATTTTTAATACCGACCAAGGTGAAGAGGTAAGCTGTGGATCAAACAATACCACCGGTAAACTCGTCTCGTATACCACATCGATTACCGATCAAACATTGACGATTCAGAAATAGTGAAAGGACGATTACTTCTTCTTATGCTCATAACTGCTCAATTATCTTTTGGGCAAGAGGATCTATTTGGGCTAATCGATACCACGGATTCTTCAGAAAACCGTTTATCCGATGATTTGCTTCCCGAGCGCATGCTCTTTACGCAGAAAATACTTTGGGGTGAGAAGGGTCTGATGCGAAAGACGGGTATCGCTCCACTTTCGAGAGAACAAAGAGTTAAGGAGCTCCAATGGAGAAAATCCATGCTAACTGCTCACCAGGCGATAGGGTACATAACTCTTGCAGGAATGATCGCGCAAGGAGTTATTGGTGGAAAACTCTACAATGGTAATTATGATTTAAAGGACACTCATGAGGATCTAGGAAATTTTGTCACTGCTTCTTATTTCACAGGAGCAGCTTTGTCATTATTTTCCCCTCCACCACTAATCAGTGCACGAAAAGAAGGAATCAGTGGGGCTAGAGCACATAAATGGCTAGCCACTGTTCACCTCTCTGCAATGATCGCTACCCAATACTACAAAGAGAGAGATAAATCCCTACACCGAGCCGCGGCGTATACGGCCGTCGGTGCTTTTGCAACCGCCACCCTAGTTTTAAGATTAGATTAATGATACTCAGATCAACCCTTTTTTTCACCTTTCTTTTTCTCACTGGACCCATTTTCAGCCAAAATCGGTTGATGTTAGATACAGAAAAATCAAGTATCGTTTATTATGCGAAGCATCCTGCACATAAGTGGAGTGGAGTGAATAACTCGCCTAAAGGAGTCATTGAAATCGATAACAATACACCAAATCGTATCGCTGTTAAAGCAAATTTGGCTGATTTTGACTCAAAAAGCACCAATAGAGACGCTAATGCGTTAAGAATTTTTAATGCCATCGAATTCCCAGAAGTTTCGTTTTACAGTGAAGATGTAAGGTTAAACAAAAAGGATACACTGAATGTTAGAGGTGAATTTGGTCTTTCAGGTTATAAAATCCCTCAATCCATCGATTTATACTACGATGAAAATGAATTGGAGTATGTAATTCGAGGTGATTTTACGGTAGACCTAAGTCAGACAAAAATCCGTTTACCTCGATTTTTGTTTAAGCCTATCGAATCTCAAATACGATGTGAAATTCAGCTTTTTTTCATTAAAAACTAATCTGAAACAGACTCTTTCTTCCTAAAAATCAGCGATTTAGTTGATTCAATCAAAAAATATATTAATTTTACAGTAATAAATTTTTGTTTATGCCAACAACTGGCTCACTTCCTCTTATTGCTGGAGACTTCTTTTTAGAACATTACCACAGGCTTTGTCAAGAGCTTAACGGTAAGCACTTAGAAGAGGTATATTCCCGATTTGCCAATAACTATTCATGGGTTACACCTATTGAGATTGCTGCCGAAGATTACAATGATTATCAAGCCATTATTATCAGCGATAGTAATAACAAAGTGATATGGGTAGATGGCGGATTTACTGAAATGACCGGCTACAATGCCTATGAGATTGTAGGTAAACAGCCAACGATGCTTCACGGCCCTGGTACTAAAGATGAGGAGCGTTCACAGTTTCACAAAGGTCTTTCTACTAATAAGCCTTTTACCGCCTCAATTACCAATTACCGTAAAAATGGTGAGGCCTACCTATGTAAGGTTAAGATTGTACCGCTTTACAATAAAGCAAACAACCTCACTCATTATATCGCTTTCGAGCGAGAGGTAGCCTAGCCCTTCTTAATCTAGATTAAGTTTTCTCCGCTTTTTAACCTACAGGGTTGAATTTTGCTTGTACCTTTAAAAGAAAAATTCAAACCATGAAACGTATTCTATTATTACTGACTGCTGTTTTTACGATCAGTCTATCTGCACAAAATGTAAACCTAGCCTCTAGCAATCTAAAGTGGTCTGGATCTGATGTTACGGGCAAGACCCATTTCGGATCCCTTTCATTCTCTAAGGCAGACCTTCAGGTGTCTAACGGTGACATCACCGGTGGAGCCTTTGAAATCGACATGACTACCTTAAAGGTTGAAGACCTTACCGGTGAGTGGGCTGATAAGTTAGCGGGACACCTGAGTTCAGATGATTTCTTTTCGATTGACAAATTCGAGAAAGCTTTTTTAATCTTAACGGATGTATCTAAGCTTCGTGACGGATCATTTCATGCGAAAGGGGATTTAACCATCAAAGGAATCACTCAACCAGCTGAGGTTCATTTTACTTCAAATGGTGCGAACGGCTACAATGCAGCTATGACCTTTAACCGTGCGAAATTTGATGTTCGCTTTAGATCAGGATCATTCTTCGAAAATTTAGGAGATAAGTTAATCTTAGATGATATCAAGCTTGAAGCAACCCTTGCTTTCTAAGTTTTCGTTAATTTAGAGCAATGAGTTTAATTGCTGAAATAATCGATAAGCAGCGCCGGTTCTTCGAAGCCGGCGCTTCGCGTTCTATCCCTTTTAGAAAAGCCGCGCTGAAAAGACTTTCGGCTGCGATCAGTAGCCATGAATCTGAAATCCTTCAGGCCCTAGCAGACGATTTAGGAAAGTCTGCTTTTGAATCTGTGGCCACAGAAATTAGTTATGTTCAGTCTGAAATTACCCATACTCTTAAACATCTGGGTCGATGGAGTGCTTCTGAATCTCGTTCTGTAGGTTTAGCATCATTTCCCGCGAAGGCAAAAGTGATCAAGGACCCTTACGGAGTGACGTTGCATATTGCACCATGGAATTACCCTTTTCAGCTCAGTCTAACTCCTCTAGTTTCAGCCGTTGCTGCTGGTAATACGGTAGTTCTAAAGCCCAGTGAATACTCTGAAAAGACGAGTCAGCTATTAAAAAGAATCGTAGAAGAAGTATTTGATCCTTCGCATGTAACGGTGGTATTGGGAGATGCGCAAACGAGTACTGAACTACTGAGTCATTCTTGGGATTATATTTTCTTTACGGGTAGTGTTGGAGTAGGTAAAATTGTTGCCAAAGCGGCTGCAGAATACCTTACCCCATGTACCCTTGAGTTAGGAGGTAAATCACCCTGTGTGATTGATGAAACTGCTCCCTTAGAATTAACTGCACGTCGCATTGTTTGGGGAAAATTACTCAATGTTGGTCAAACTTGTATTGCGCCAGATTATCTGCTAGTGCACGAGTCTGTAAAGGAGTCCCTACTTCGGGCTTTGGTGGCTCAGATTGAAAAGGCTTACGGTAAATCGGCATTAGAAAGTGAAGATTACGGACGATTGATCCACCCGAAACACGTAGCTCGAATGAATCGTTTCATTGGTGAGGCGACCGTGTATTATGGCGGGGTAACGGATGAAGATAAGTGTTATGTTTCTCCGACCATTTTGGTGGATGTTACTGGAGATTCTTCGGTGATGCAAGAGGAGATTTTTGGTCCTGTGTTACCGGTTATTAGCTATAACAATTCTAAAGAGATGGACCAGTGGCTGAGAAATCATCCGAATCCTCTAGCCTTTTATGTTTTTTCTAAGAACAAGTCGTTTGCCGAAAAACTTTTAACTACCTATTCGTTCGGTCAGGCTGCAGTAAATGACACCATCATGATGATCGCTGAAAACAGTCTTCCTTTCGGAGGGGTAGGGAATAGTGGTTACGGAAGTTATCATGGTAAGTACGGTTTCGATACATTTAGTCGCGAAAAGCCCGTTTTATATCGCGCTACTTGGCTCGACTTGCCGCTTCGATACGCCCCTTACAAAGGAAAGCTCAAAGCGCTTAAGACACTTTTAGGAATCAATAGCAGGCTGAGTTAACTATAACTTCATCTTAAAGGCCGTCTTAAATCCTTAATTTTGAGATTCAAAGCTGCTATCAATGCCCACCATTGAAAAGGAAAATTATTTAAAGGCACTCTATCACTTCAATGAGAAGAAAGAAGGGGTTACTGTAACTGCACTGAGCAAGCGCTTTGCAGTGAGCAAGTCTACGGTGTCTAATATGCTCAAGGATTTAGTTCAATTAGGACTAGTTAAGACCGAGGCTTACAAACCGATTTACCTTACTGAAAAAGGACAGGAGCACGCGAAAATGATTGTGGCTAAACATCGACTCATCGAAACTTTCTTGGTAGAAAACATGGGATTTGATCCAGACGAGGTTCATGAAATCGCAGAGGAATTAGAACATGTGAAACATCCGGAGTTTTTTAAACGGATGCAAGAGATGATGGCCAATTTCAGTCATGATCCGCACGGTACACCCATACCCAAACATTCGTTTAAATCTTAATTATGAATCGCGCTCAAAATCTTAAACGAGTTCAATCGCGTAAGAAACCTTGGGATATTGTTATTATCGGCGGAGGCGCCTCAGGAATAGGTTCGGCAATTGATGCGGCTTCTAGAGGTTACAAAACACTATTGTTAGAGAAATACGATTTTGCCAAAGGAACTTCTTCTCGTAGTACCAAGCTCGTACACGGTGGGGTTCGCTATTTGCAGAACGGCGATATATCACTCGTTATTGAAGCGCTCCGCGAGCGTGGAATTATGCGTAAAAATGCACCTCATTTAGTGCAAGATTTGAGTTTTGTAATCCCTTCTTATGATTGGTGGAATAGTCCTTTTTATGGGTTAGGCCTTAAGGTTTACGATATGATGGCGGGTAAATTGGGTCTGGGGCCTAGTACTTTACTCGACCGAGAAGAAACCTTGGCTCTTATCCCTAACGTTAAGAAAGAGGGGCTTCGTGGTGGAGTAATTTATCATGATGGTCAATTTGACGATGCACGAATGGCGGTTTCAATGGCGCAAACAGCCGAAAATCATGGAGCTACGCTTTTAAACTATCTCTCTGTTGAGGATTTGATTAAGGATGAGAGCGAAATGATTACGGGAGTCACTGCAAAGGATACATTAAACGGGGATACCTACAGCATTGAGGCAAAAGTGGTCATCAACGCTACTGGGGTTTTTTCAGACAGCGTAATTCAAATGGACCAGCCAGGAACACCTGTCCGTATCCGACCCAGTCAAGGAATACACCTGGTTTTAGACGGCTCTTTCTTAGATGGGAAGCATGCCATTATGGTTCCTCAAACTACAGATGGCAGAGTGTTATTTGCGGTTCCTTGGAATGATTACGTGGTCGTGGGTACGACAGACACTGCTATTGATTCAATTGATTTTGAGCCAAAGCCCCTTGAAGAAGAAATTGATTTTGTATTAGAAAATGCAAGCGCCTACATGAGTCGTATGCCTAAAAGAGAGGATGTTCTTAGTGTGTTTTCTGGATTACGTCCGCTGGCAGCGTCAAACAATGACTCAGAATCGACTAAGGAGGTCTCGAGACACCACAAGGTCATGGTAAGTACTAGTGGGCTGCTTAGTATCCTGGGAGGTAAATGGACTACCTACAGAAAAATAGCCGAGGATACCATTAACACAGCTATTACGGTTGGGGGACTACCCGAGAGAAAATCCTCTACCGAATTACTACCGATTCACGGATATGACTATAATGCCGACTGGTCAGATCCTATGCACGCTTATGGCACGGATGCTGAAAAAATTCGAGAATTATCTTTCGGGAATGATTCCCTTTCTGAAGCATTTTATATTAGTCCAAACATGGTTCATTGGGCGTGTGCTGAAGAGATGGCTGTCACCCTTGAAGATGTTTTAGCTCGAAGACACCGAGGTTTGTTTTTAAATGCGAAGGAAACCTTAAGAATTGCGCCTGTAGTTGCTCAGCTCATGGCAGAATTCCTAAACAAGGACGAGCAATGGGTATCTGAACAGCTTCATGCTTTTGAAGAGGTTGCCTCTACTTATCTTATTCCTTGATACTTTGAAAGGTTGAATTGAAGTAGAATTCAGCTAAAGCCATTTTTTGCTCCACTTCGGTATCAATGGCCTTCAGTGTGGCTTCGATGAGCTTTGATTCTCTCGAGTTGACTAGGAAAAGCGAGCTTTCTCCAGCCTCAAACTTTTGTTGTTCTCCTTTAAAGAGCGTCGTGTAATCTATAACCATGGAGTTGGCTAGGAGACGTTGGCGAGAAAGCGATTCTGAGGCTGTATTTAGTGCGGCTAATTTATTTTTTAGTTCGATGTAAACACGCTCCTGTTCTAAGGTTGCATCCTGGAGTTTTAAACTGGCAAGCTTCAATGCCGAACGTTCTTTTCGCAAAAAGAGCGGAAGCCCTACTTTCAGTTTCGTAGTACTATTATTGGGATCTAAAGCAAGATTGAAATTTTGACTCGGGTCAGTTTCTGATAGCCACTGATAATCTAGGGTGACTTCGGGTAACAGATTACTTCGTTGGAGTCTTCTTTCAAAACGCTGGATGTCCGTTTTGTATCCGAGCGCTCTAAGTTTTGGATGCGACTCTAAATCGATAAGTTCGATGGAGAAAAGGGTTTTAAAATTCTCCTCAGACAGTGCAGGGATTACT
>CAXPJI010000007.1:0-17025 GCA_964217345.1 Euzebya sp. | reverse complement strand
CTTACACGTGGGTCATCCGCTCGGATACATTGCTAGTGACATCTATGCGCGCTTTAAGCGTCATCAGGGTTATAACGTATTGCATCCGATGGGATATGATTCGTTTGGGCTACCTGCTGAGCAATATGCGATTCAGACAGGGCAGCATCCGGCAAAAACAACCGAGGTTAATACGGCTCGTTATCGCGAACAATTAGATCGAATCGGGTTTTCATTTGATTGGTCTCGTCAATTCAAGACTTCTGAGCCTAGTTATTACAAGCATACCCAGATGATTTTTATTCATCTGTTCAATTCTTGGTACGATAAGGATGCGGATAAAGCAAGATCGATTACCGATTTAGTCGCATGTTTTGAGAAAGAGGGAAATGGTAGTGTGAATGCGCACTCTGATGAAGACACTCCGATATTTACCTCTGAAGAGTGGAAAGAAATGAGTACTGAAGCTCAAGAAGATCTTCTTCAAAAGTATCGTCTGACTTATCTCGCAGACATTGAAGTGAACTGGTGTCCTGAATTAGGAACGGTTCTAGCCAATGATGAAATCGTTAATGGGGTTTCTGAGCGTGGCGGACACCCAGTAGTTCGCAAAAAAATGAAGCAATGGAGCATGCGAATTACTGCCTATGCGGACCGTTTGCTTCAAGGGCTATCTACCATTGATTGGCCTCAGCCTCTTAAAGATTCTCAAACCAATTGGATCGGACGTTCTGAAGGTGCAGAAGTTAGCTTTCAAGTTGAGGGTCACCAAGAACTTATCAAAGTATTTACCACTCGACCTGATACCCTGTTTGGGGTGAGCTTTATGACGCTTGCTCCAGAGCATGATCTAGTACCTAAGATTACCACAGACGCCCAGCGCGCTGAGGTGGAGGCTTATATTGAAGAAACTGCTAAGCGTTCAGAACTTGATCGTATGTCTGACGTGAAACGAATTACAGGTGCTTTTACAGGCGCATATGTACTTCATCCATTTTCAGGGGATCGAATCCCTGTTTGGATTGGTGATTACGTACTAGCGAGCTATGGAACAGGAGCTGTAATGGCGGTTCCCTGTGGAGACCAACGAGATTATGATTTTGCAAATCATTTCAAGCTCTCGATTCCTAATGTTTTTGAAGGAGTTTCTATACAGGATGAGGCATTTACCGATAAAGGAACAACGATCATCGCGAATTCGGATTTCTTGAATGGTTTAGATTACGCCACTGCGAAGCGTACCATGATCGATCGTCTTGAAGCAGAAGGAAAAGGAACTGGTAAGGTTAATTACCGTCTAAGAGATGCGGTATTCAGTCGTCAACGTTATTGGGGAGAGCCTTTCCCAGTTTATTATGTAAATGGTAGACCTCAAATGTTACCTGAATCAGCGCTTCCTCTTGAATTACCAGAGGTTACACAATATCTACCTACCGAAAAAGGTGATCCGCCACTAGGTAATGCTAAAATTTGGGCTTGGGATGTTGTAAACCAGAAGGTAGTAGAGGTAGACCTAATTGACCACCAAACGATCTTTCCACTAGAGTTGAATACCATGCCGGGTTGGGCAGGATCTTCGCAATACTTCAATCGATTTATGGACCCTCACAATGAGGCTCAACTTGTCGACAAAGAGAAAGTAGCTTATTGGAAAGGAGTAGATCTCTATATCGGAGGTAGTGAACACGCTGTGACTCACCTTTTATATGCTCGCTTTTGGCAGTATTTTATGTACGACTTAGGACTTGTTTCTCAGCCTGAATTTGCTAAGAAATTGATTAATCAGGGAATGATTACGGGTCTTTCGGCAATTGTCTATAGAAAGTCGAAAACCAATACCTACTATTCTCATGGTTTAATTGATTTTAAGGATTCGTCTGCTGAGAATTATATTGACTACTTTGAAAAATTGAGAGTAGATGTAGGCCTGATTAATTCAAGTGATGAATTAGACATCGAAGGTTTGAAAAAATGGCAGCCTCAATACGGCGATGCCAGTTTTGTTCTTGAGAAAGACCGATATATTGTTGGTCGTGAGGTTGAGAAGATGTCTAAGCGTTGGTATAACGTGGTGAATCCAGATCAGATTTGTGTAGAATACGGTGCCGATGCATTACGCCTTTACGAAATGTTCTTAGGCCCACTAGAACAGTCTAAACCATGGAACACCGCAGGTATTACAGGAGTATCAGGATTTCTTAAGAAACTGTGGAAATTATATGATTCAGTAAACGATGAAAATCCAAGTGCAGAATCGTTTAAGGTTCTTCATAAGACGATCAAAAAGGTGCAAGATGATCTAGAGTCGTTCTCGTTCAACACCTCTGTTTCGTCATTTATGATCTGTGTAAATACGCTGACTTCTGAAAAGTGTTTTTCTAAACAAATCCTTGAGCCTTTAGCAATTCTTGTTTCACCCTATGCGCCTCATATCGCAGAGGAATTATGGGTGAAATTGGGTAATTCACCCTCGATAGCACATCAGCCCTTCCCTGTCTTTGATGCGAGTTATTTAGTCGAATCTGAAAAGGAGTATCCGGTTTCTTTCAATGGAAAAATGCGCTTTAAGATTTCTTTGAGCGCTGATGCATCCAAAGATGAGATTGAAAAAGCGGTGATGGCTCACGATAAGACTGTGGAGCAACTTAAAGGCGCAGCGCCGAAAAAGGTCATTGTGGTACCCGGTAAAATTGTCAATATCGTTGTTTAATAAGTTCATTCTATAATTATGGGCGGATATTATTTATTACTCATTTTAATAACCCTAGTGAGTGCTGGTGTTTCTCAGCGATTAAAATCAAAGTTTAGAAAGTACGAGAAAACCAAACTTTCGGGCGGATGGTCCGGTTTTGAAATTGCTCAAAAAATGCTCGATGATCACGGCATTGGCGATGTTCGTGTTATTTCTACTCCCGGTAGATTAACGGATCATTACAATCCTCTAGACAAAACCGTAAATCTTAGTGAGGCGGTTTACTCAGGAAGAAATGCATCTGCAGCTGCGGTAGCTGCACATGAAGTAGGACATGCGGTACAACATGCAGAGGCGTACAAATGGTTGACGATGCGATCACAGCTAGTTCCTATTGTTCAAGTTTCTTCAGGACTTTCAACTTGGATTGTGATTATAGGGATTGCCCTTTCTTTTGGCGCAGGAAGCTCCTTCGGGTTTCTTATTGCTCTTTTAGGGCTTGGGCTTATGGCTATTGCAACCGTTTTTAGTTTTATTACCCTTCCTGTGGAATACGATGCCAGCCGAAGAGCTTTGGCTTGGTTAACGAGGGAGAGAATGCTTACCGATCAGGAATATGATGGTGCTCAAGATGCCCTGAAATGGGCAGCAAGAACTTATTTAGTAGCGGCGCTAGGTGCTTTAGCTTCGCTTCTTTACTGGGCGATGCAGGTGATGCGCTCTAGAGACTAATTTGTCGATCGATTTGTTGATTAAGAGAAATGAAGGTTTCTGTTCTTGAGATTCCTTCGATTCGTTGAATGTGATTGTTTAGAATCTGCATGAGGTGTTCATTATTTTTACAAAGCACCTTGATGAGTATGGACCAGTTGCCTGTGGTATAATGGCATTCTAAAACTTCAGGGATCTCTTGCAACGCTCTAACCGCAGACGGATTATTCATGGCTTTGTCTAGGTATACACCAATATACGCCATCGTACTGTAGCCCAGTTTCTTGGTATTGATCACCATTTTTGAACCTTCTAATACACCCGCTTGCTCTAGTTTTCTAAGCCGTTGATGAATAGCTGCTCCCGAAATTCCTACCTTTCTTGAAATTTCCAGAATAGGAGTTCTAGCATCTTTCATTAGATAGGATAGTATGGTTTTATCTATCCCGTCTAGTGTATAGATTGAGTCTGAGTTCTTCATGTGACAAATTTTAAGCGTTTAAGATACATATACTTATAAAATAGAAGTGAAATGAAGATAAAAGTTTCAATAACGTTGTTTTCAGGAATGATCGCGGTCATTCTAGGAGCTTTAGGATCTCATGCCTTAAAAGAAGTGCTAAGCCCTGAGCAATTAGAGAGCTTTACGATTGGGGTTAGGTATCAGATGACCCACGTTTTACTCTTAATGGTCGTTTTATTAACTTCCTATTTTAACGAAGATGTAAAGCAAACCTCTTTCTGGTTGACCATTATCGGGATACTATTATTCTCAGGAAGTATTTACCTACTCAATCTACAGGAATTACTGGGCGTGAAACTTTCGTTTCTCGGGCCTGTGACCCCTATAGGCGGGCTATTTTTAATTGCAAATTGGGGATTTTTAGCGCTTAAGGCTTTTAAGCGTTAACCTCACTGATGTACTTCTGAAGCGCCATTGTCATGGACGGAGTTTCAGGGGTTGGAGCTTTGATATTCACCACTAGTCCTCTAGCTTCTGCAGCTTGAATCGTGCTACTGCCAAACGCAGCGATTCTCGTGTTGTTTTGAGCGAAATCAGGAAAATTGTGAAATAAGCTCTCGATTCCTGTTGGGCTAAAGAAAACGAGAATATCGTAATAAACGTCTGCTAAATCTGACAGGTCACTCATAACCGTCTTGTAGAAGATTCCTCGAGTCCAATTAATTCCAAATTCATTCAAGGTATCTGGCACAATTGGCTTTAGTGAATCAGAAGACGGTAATAAATAAGTCTCGTTTTTGTACTTCTTGAAGTTAGGAGCGAGGTCAGATAGTAGACGTTGCCCTACATAAATTTTACGCTTGCGATAAACCACATATTTCTGAAGATAAAAAGCAACTGCTTCAGACTGACAGAAGTATTTCATAGTATCTGGGACTTTGAAACGCATTTCTTCAGCTAGTCGAAAGTAGTGGTCTACGGCATTACGACTGGTTAGAATGATGGCGGTGAATTTGCTGAGGTCGATTTTTTGAGCTCGCACCTCTTTAGAATCTACCCCTTCAACATGAATGAATGGTCTGAAATCGACAGTGAGTTTTTCTTTCTCTATGAGCTTTGCATAGGGAGAGTTCTCTAGTTTCGGCTCGGGCTGAGAAACCAATACGGTTTTCACTTTCATATTCAAATTCATTTAATGACCATTAACAACACTGTCAAGGGTGCCATTTCGAGAATGCAAATATATAAAATTAAAGCCACACCGAAGCGTATGTTACCACGTTGAGACTTTTTGATTACACTGAAATAGCTTAGAATCTGTAAGATAAAAATCAGAAAAAAGTAAATTGTTTCGAGCAATGAGTAAGGTACTATTTCTGCGAAATAAAGCCAGGAAAATAAAAAGGAGATAAATCCTTGATAGGCTAGATAACTTGTGGCGATACTACTAATTAATTTCGAAGCCTTTTTTCTCTTAAAGAGATAAATTCCTGCATTTAATCTCAGAGTCTGTTTCAATAACAAGAAGCCTAGGATTAGGAAGTATGAATTAAATCCTAGCTTTTCATCGATATAAGCTTTAAAACTTAGTTTTTCAATTAAATAAGAAAGGCTAAAGATCCCCGTTGCTAAAAATCCCCAAAGTGTGAAGCGCCATGATCGCAATTTTGAATCATAGAGTCGAATGAACGTATCATTATAAGGAAGCTGCAAGAAAAGTCTAAAAGGCTCCGGATAAGTCCTTTTGATAAGCACTAATAGACCTAAAAGAATAAAGCAAAAGATGAAAATAGTATCCGCGGTCATAGCCTTGAAGGTTGAGCAAACTTATGAATAATTCGTGGAGGCAGACCTGGTGATGAAATGCCTATTCGATAGAAAGGATAAGCTAGGTTTGTCAATGGAATCGATACGGGATTATTCTCTTTGACTTTCAGTAAATGTATTGTATGAACGCGTCTAAACTTATCGAGCTCTGCTAAATAAAGCCTTCCTGGTAATGGTTTTTTGAAGCGAATAAGCGTTGAATCGATTGCAACTTCATCAGGTAAAATAAGATCGAGATAGGTTGTCGTGCTCCAGAATAGGTCTCCTTTTTTAGGGCTATCTACGCGTTGTTCGAAATCGTAGGGTTTAGAACTGATTACAAAGACAGAATCTTGATTAATACTTGACCAGCGTTTATCAGAATCGTACTGGTTTGGTCGATAATCAAGGGTGTTATATGATAATCCATTTTGTCTGCTATAAAATTCATAGAGAGCAGCGCGTTGATAAGAATCTATAAATAGTACTGGTTTACCGTTCGCCTTAGTTGAGATTTTCTGTGACCATTCCTTAACACCATGAGGTTCAAGATGGATTGGAGATAGTTGTTCAAAGGCCATTACAAATCTGAGGCTAAATATGAGAGTAATACTGATAATTGCTAACCTCTTAATTCGTTTTGTTTCTTTTAGAGATAGTGGTTTTTCGACTAGAAGCAGAATTAATGGATAGACCATGGGGAGTAACCACTGAAGTTGAGACTTTTTACTAAATGATGAAAAGAAGAAAAACACCAGAACCGCCCAAACCGTAAATCTTAGTCCTTTTTCGAAGGGGTTTCTTGTAGGGGTTAAAAATAGGGTTCGATAGAAGTCGTAAAAGAAAAATCCGATAATGGCGATGGCATTTAGGAAAAACCCTCCGGTGAATGGTAAAAATTCATAGGCGTGATTCGGGCGTTCCGAAAAATGAAACCTCAAGGTCACCCATTCGTTTTGAGAGAGCCATAGTAAGTGTGGGCTGAATATAATTAAGCTTATTACGACCGCCTTCCAGGCCCTACTATCTCTGATTAAGGTAGGGTTAGAAGCGATCACGCCAAACAGGATCAATACGCCTGTATATTTGCTGTACATGAGGCCTGCCATAGCTAGACCTAACGTAAAGACAGCGTATTTCGTCTTTAAGAGAAATTGCTTGTAGGCGTAAAAGAACAGGGCGGTAAATAGGAGTGTCCCTGTGTCGGGTAAGGTGAGAAATCCGTAGAGATTGACTAAAGGTAAACCTAGTAGCAGCAGTGAAAATAGCCCGTTAGACATTCTTTCCTTGGTCTCCTTACTCAGTGTTTGGTAAAGTAGCCAATAACTAAGTGATACGCTGAGCACACTTAGAATTCGAACACCAAAAAGCCCCAAGCCTTCAATCGATGAAGGGAGTGCCAGTAAGGCGACAAAAGGTGGATGATCGAAATACCCCCACTGCATATTCTTCGCGAAATAGGCATAGTAGGCCTCGTCTTTTAAAAGGCCAGTAAAACTTGCCTGAATCAGATTAATCAGGGTAATAACAACGAGTTGAACTTTAAAGGAAAACTTTAGCCTCATCACAGAAATCAAAGGTACGTTTTTGAAGTTGTCTTTGGATCGACACAAATGTCCTAATTTAGTCTCTTATGAGTGAATGCCTAGTCATTATCCCAACCTATAACGAAATCGAAAACGTTGCACTGATCATTGCTGCAGTTCAAGATTTAAATAGAGGGTATCATGTACTTATCGTAGATGATAATTCTCCTGATGGAACGGCAGATAAGGTTCGCGAACTACAGAATAGTTATCCCGACTCACTTCACCTCGAAGTAAGAACTGAAAAAGCCGGACTTGGCACCGCTTATATCCATGGATTTAAATGGGCCTTGGCAAAGGGTTATTCCTTTATTTTTGAAATGGATGCTGACTTTTCTCATACTCCAAGTGATTTAGTTCGACTGCATGCAGCCTGTGAGAACGGTGCCGATGTCGCTATTGGTAGTAGATACTGCAAAGGAGTGAATGTGGTGAATTGGCCATTACATCGAATACTGCTCTCCTATGGGGCTTCCTTCTATGTTCGTTTAATCACAGGAATGCCTGTATATGACCCTACGGCTGGTTTCATGTGTTATCGGGCTTCGCTATTAAAGCAGTTGAATTTAGATGCGGTGCGTTTTGTCGGATACGCCTTTCAAATTGAAATGAAATTCAGAGCTTACAAGAAGGGTGCAAAGATTAAAGAGGTGAGCATTGTTTTTACGGATCGCATTAGAGGAGTGTCGAAGATGAGTGGTGCAATTGTCAAAGAAGCCATTCTCGGGGTGCTTAAAATGCGTTTGGATAGTATCTTTGCTAAAAAGAGATTCTATTATGCCGAAAACCCTGATTAAAAATGCGAGAATTGTCAATGAATCATCCATCTTTGAATCTGACATTCTCGTTGAAGATCAATTTATAGGTAAAATAGCTTCTTCCATTTCAGACGATACCGCTAAGGTTATTGATTTACAAGGACAGCTACTTTTACCCGGATGTATTGACAATCAGGTTCATTTTCGCGAACCAGGATTAACCCATAAAGGAACGATTGCGACAGAGAGTCGAGCAGCTCTAGCAGGCGGAATCACAACCTTCATGGAGCAGCCAAATACCAACCCTCAAACGGTTACTTTCGAATCTTTAGAAGATAAATTTGATCGAGCAGCAAAGGGCTCTTATGTGAATTACTCTTTTTTCTTTGGGGGCACTAATGACAATCTAGAACTCATCAAACGATTAGACATTAATGCCTGTGCAGGAATCAAGCTTTTTCTTGGTTCTTCGACAGGTAATATGTTGGTTGATCGGGAGGAAACCATTCGTGGTATTTTTTCAAATACCGAAATGGTTATTGCGGCACATTGTGAAGATGAACCCACTATTCGAGCGAATACTGAGGCGGCTATTAAGAAATATGGAGAGAATATTCCGATTGAAATGCATCCGCTCATCAGATCTAGAGAGGCTTGTTATCAATCATCTTCAAGAGCTATCGAACTGGCGAGAGAGACAGGGGCAAAACTTCACGTGTTTCATGTGTCTACCGCTGAGGAGCTTGAACTTTTTGATACTCACTTACCTTTTGCGAAGAAGCAAATTACTGCTGAGGTATGTTTACACCACCTTTGGTTTAGCGATGAGGATTACGCCGACAAGGGTACATTGATTAAGTGGAACCCGGCCGTAAAAAGCGCTTCTGATCGGGATGCTCTTTGGGAAGGTGTCCGAGGAAATACTCTTGATATCTTAGCTACAGATCACGCACCTCATACGATCGAGGAGAAATCAAATACCTACCTAAAAGCTCCTTCTGGAGGACCACTGGTACAGCATGCGCTACTGGGTTATTTAGATAAGGTTGAAGAAGGGGCCTTTGATCTTGAAACACTCGTTCAAAAATTTGCACATAATGTTGCTGACCGCTATCATATCGATCGTCGCGGTTACCTTAGAGAAGGTTATTATGCAGATTTAGTAACCGTCAAGAAAAATCCACATCAGGTAACTAAGGAAAGCCTTTTGTATGATTGTAAGTGGAGCCCATTTGAAGGGCATACTTTTGCCTATACCATTGATAAAGTTTGGGTAAATGGCCATTTAGGCTATTCTAATGGGGCGGTGAGTGAGGATCGTCATGCCCAAAAACTAGCATTTACTAGAAAATGAGAATTGTCTATTCAGTCTTAATATTGGTTTTGCTGATTTCTTGTTCTACAAGAATGATGGAGCCGCCCGAAAACCTTATAGAAGAAGGTACTTTTTCAGATATTCTTTATGATATAGCGGTTTTAAAAGCAGTTCATAGCACTTCTCCTGCCACTTTAGAAAGTCAAGGGATACTTATTATGCCCTATATCTATGAAAAGTACGATGTCGATAGCCTTCAGTTGATCAATTCAAACAAGTATTACTCCACATTAGGTGATCGCTATTTCAAGCTATTTGAAGCTATTGAAACTCGATTAGCAGAAAAAAGTGAGGTGATCGATAGTCTTCGAGCTGAAGCTGCTTCTAAGCCCCTGCGCATGTAGCGCGATATGATTGAGATAGCTGCTTTAATTCAGCTTCGAAATCTTCTAGCTCCACTTCATTGAGTTCAGGATAATCAGATAGGGTCGGATAGACCGATTCTGAGGTTAGCGAGTCAACAATCTCAGGGGATAGTTTGCGTGGCTTTCTAAAAATAAAAGCATAAAAACCTTCGATAACGCTTAAGACTCGTAATGTAGGTTTGCTTATCATTACTATTCTTTCTGCACCCATCGCCTTAGCAAGCTCATCGTATCGCATGATTTTAGAGACAAGAATAGTAGGAGCTTTCTGCTCACTTTCAGAAAGATGAAGGGTGCATTTGATAACGGTATTTGCTGAGGTTAAGCCTACAGAGCCTTTGGTGACCCTGGTTTTTTGCTGAGCGAGTTGCTTGAAGATGCTTCCGCTGGGTCTATTCCAGAAAAAATCACTTAAAATTACCCCAGGCTGAACAATAGTAGCCTTAATGCCTTCTTGAACTCCCCGATATACTTCTAATTCAGATAAGTATTTGGTATACCCGTAATAACTCGACGCCCCTTCGTTGGCAGCTGCAATCGAACTGATAAAGACTAGGTTGATTTCTTTAGCTATCAGTGCATTTACCAAATTTCTTGTGCCCTCAACATTAGTCTTGTAAAGCTGGTTTTTGTGTTTAGGATCAAAAGAGATTAGTGCAGCACAATGAATCACAGTATTTACTTCTTCTAAAGCCTCATCGAGTAGGTCGATTTGATCATAAGAACCTTTCAGCCATTCAATATCGTTGAGGTTCTCCTCCTTCTTATGGTACTTGAAAAAAGCAATGACTTCTATTCGTTTCTCTTCGGTTCTATAGAACGCTCGAATCTTCTTTTTTTGAGAACTAAGACTAAGAAGAAAATGAGCCCCTAGCATACCTGTGGCTCCTGTGACTAAAATCATAATGTAAATGTAGGTAAAGAAGCTATATTTGTAGGCCTAAAGTTATGATGAGCAAGACATTTATAGAAGAGTTACAGTGGAGAGGAATGGTGCATGATTTTATGCCAGGCCTCGAAGATCATTTGAAAGAATCGATGTGTTCGGCTTATGTGGGCTTTGACCCAACAGCTGATTCGCTACATATCGGAAATTTGGTAAGCATCATGATGCTGCGTCATTTTCAGATCGCAGGGCATCGCCCTATAGCCTTGGTTGGAGGAGCTACCGGAATGATTGGTGATCCTTCTGGAAAATCAAAAGAACGTAATCTACTCGATGAAGCTACGCTTAGGCATAACCAGGAAGCCATCAAAAATCAGCTAGCGAAGTTTTTAGATTTTGACCCTTCACTTGATAACAGCGCTGAGCTTGTCAATAATTACGATTGGATGAAAGATTTCAGCTTTCTAGCTTTCATTCGAGATGTAGGTAAACATATTACAGTCAATTACATGATGGCCAAAGAGTCGGTGAAAAAAAGAGTTTCTGCCGAAGAAAGCGACGGGATGTCTTTTACTGAATTCACCTATCAACTGGTTCAGGGTTATGATTTTTTACACTTATATCGCGACAAAGAAGTTAGTCTTCAAATGGGCGGAAGCGACCAGTGGGGAAATATTACCACAGGTACAGAGCTTATTCGAAGAGTGGCTAGCGGTAAAGGATTTGCACTTACTTGCCCGCTAGTTACCAAGGCTGATGGCACAAAATTCGGGAAGTCTGAGGGAGGAAATATTTGGTTAGACCCAAATAGAACTTCTCCTTATAAATTCTATCAGTATTGGCTGAATACTTCCGATGAGGATGCGGCTCATTTTATCAAGATTTTCACCTTCTTAGAAAAAGAAGAAATTGATTCCCTAATTAACGAGCATGCAGAAGCCGCGCATTTAAGGGTACTGCAGCATCGACTTGCTAAAGAGGTAACTATACTGGTTCATTCTGAGGCTGACTATGAGAATGCAGTTGCCGCCAGTGCCATTCTTTTTGGTAAATCAACCGCCGAAGATCTAAAACAACTTCCTGAAAAGGTTTTTTTAGAGGTGTTTGATGGTGTGCCGAGTGCTGAGGTGTCTAAAGCTCGATTTGAAGAAGGTCTAGATATGATTGCTGCCTTGGCCGCTGAAACCGGATTTTTCGCTTCAAATGGTGAAGCACGCCGAGAGCTAAAACAACAATCTATTTCTGTGAACAAATCAAAAGTTGGTGAAGATTATAGACTTTCATCAGAAGATTTGATTGCCTCGAAATACGTTCTTCTACAGAAGGGTAAAAAGAATTACTACCTATTAAAAGTGGTCTAGGCCATCATTAAATTACATCCTCTAATTTCTGCAGTATCGAACCTGCCAAGCACCTCGAAACTGCCGTTAGGGTAAGTCTTTCCTAGGTCTTCTGTTGCTAGAAATGCACAAGAATGGGTGTTGGCTAGATCAATGATGTTGATTCCGCCCGTTTTTTCATGCGGACTGATGGTAAAAGGATCCTCTGCCTCTCGAATGAGCACCTTCATCCAGGGTGAAGGATAAAAGATACCTTCTCCTGGTGAATAGGCCTGTGAAAACAATTCGGTCATTCCGTATTCAGAATGAATCATGTCTAGCTCGAAGGCCGTTTTTAACTTGTGATGCACTTCATCTCTGATAACTTCTTTGCGTCGTCCCTTCATTCCGCCTGTTTCCATAACAATCGTGTTTTGCAACGCCATGGGATTGTTCTCTGCCCAATCGAGAAGCGCATAGGTTACTCCGATTAACAGCTTTTTTTGATCGTTTGTTAATAGTTCAGTGAGTTGTTGATCTCCGAGCTTATAATAACCTGATCCTGGTCGAGCTTTTTTTATTAAGTAATCGACCATATAAATGAGCGAGGAATGAGTTTGTTCTTTATAAGAGGGTAGAAGAGCTACTAAAACTAAGTCTGAAATAGGCCCGTAGGTCGCTTCGAAAAAAGTAAAAAAACTTCGTTCATACCCTTCTAATGAATGATAGTAGTGCCTACTTCGATTGGGCTGAGCTGTTGTTCCCGAACTCATAAAGTACCCCTCTTCTTTTCGATTTTTATCAAAGACTTTATGGCTCTTAAAAAAGGATATGGGTAGAAAAGGGATTTCGACTAGTGAAGAGACATTGCTCGGATTCCTTTTAAGGATTTGGCAGTAGGCGTTATACACCTCAATATTTTGAAATTGATCCTTAAAAAGGTTTAACGCCTTTTCCTCAAAATCGCTTTCAGTTACAGATGTGAATTCAACTTTTGCCATGATTCTTTAAAAGTGAATCAAAGGTAACTAGAATCGTTCGTTTTTCGTTCAGACCTAATGAATTAAGGGCCTGCAAGAGGTTTTCTCGATTGCCTTAATGATTAATTAACCTTTTAGAGTTAAAGATTTAACCTTTTTAAGGATTTCTACATCGAAAGTTAACCTTCGCCTAAAATTCAATCAATTTGATGCCGATACTTTTGGAAAAAATTTTAAAACCCTCAAAATGAAAAAATCAATCTTTGCTTTTGCTTTATCTGGAGCAATGTTACTCTCTTCTTGCCAGCAAGAAGTAGTTATCGACGATGCTCAGTTACAGGCGATCGTTGACGCTGCTGTTGCTGCTGCACTAGCTAATTATCCAAACACTCAAGAAATTGCTGATGCTGCTGCTGCTGCCGCGACTGCTGCTGTAGCTAATGGTCTTGGCGATATCGATTCTGCGATTCAAGATGCATTAAACGCTGCTGAGGCTTTAACTAATCCTCCAGTTGTACGTGTTGGTACAGGGTCAGTAACTGAAATTACTTCTGACACTACTTGGACGAACGATAAAATCTGGTTAATGGATGGTAAAATCGTTGTTCAAGACGGTGCTACTCTTACTATCGAAGAAGGAACTATCGTTAAAGGTGCAACGGGTACGGGTGCCAATGCTACCGTTTTAGTAGTAGCTAAAGGTGGTAAAATCAATGCGGTTGGTACTGCAGATAAGCCAATTATCTTCACGGATGCAAACGATCAAATTGTTTATGCAAACGGCTCTACTTCACCTAACAGATCAGCGACTGATAAAGGTCTTTGGGGATCTGTAATCATTCTAGGAAATGGTATCGTTGGTGCTGCTAACGGGGAAGCAAACATCGAAGGTGTTGTTTCTGGATATGAGTGGACGAAGTACGGAGGATCTAACAATGCCGACAACTCTGGTGTGATGAAATATGTTTCTATCCGCCACACAGGAACTGCTGTTTCTCCAGGTAATGAGCTTCAAGGCCTAACTATGGGAGGTGTTGGTTCAGGAACCGTTATCGAGAACATCGAACTTGTAGGATCTGAGGATGACGGTATCGAAATCTTCGGTGGAGCGGTAAATGTAACTAACCTTGTTGTTGCTAACTACGATGATGACGGTATCGATCTAGATCAAGCCTACGCGGGTACTATCTCTAACGCTGTTGTTATTCTTGCTACCGGTTCAGATACTGCTTTTGAAATCGACGGTACTGAAGAGCCTAACGATGCGATTGTAGGTGAATACACGCTTCAAAACGTAACCGTTTATGGACGCTCTGATGTAGTAAAAACAGCTACACTGGGTGATTGGAAATCGGATGCAACTGGTTTCAATGATAACATCCTTTATGTCGACTTCAAGTCAGGCTCTACGCTCAAAGGAGTTGATGCTGACACCTATGATGGTGCCGGTACTGCTACAGTGGTAGGAAAGGTAAACTTTAGAGATGTGGTGGTGGTGTCTGCTGATGCTAAAACTGATGTGATCGCTGGTAAAGTTGACGATGCTTCAGCTACCTGGTTAACAATCAGTGCAACTCGTCCTTCAGGAAAAGGGGCTGACGAATCTGTATTTGCTTGGACACAATTCTTCAACTAAACCCAATAGACTTAATTCTATTTTAAGCAAATAGCCCTGCTTTGCCGGGGCTATTTTTTCAATTTATACCCTTATGAAAAACTTCTTTCTTTTTGTTTTAGTCTTCATCACTTCACTAAGCTTTGGGCAGTCTGTGATCACTGGTACAGTTATCGATGGAGATTTTAATGAACCGCTAGCTTTTGCAAACGTCGTATTGCGTGAACAGGGCTCGACTGAAACTGTTTCAGGAGCCATCATCGATTTTGAGGGAAAATACGTTTTCGAAGTGAATGGTCCTGGTCCTTATGAAATTGAATTTTCATACCTAGGTTATGAAACTAAGGTAGTAAGTGAGATTAAAACTAAAGAGGGAGATGAGGTTGAGGTTAGCATTGTTCTTAATCCGTTAGCCAACGCGCTAGAGGAGGTAGTGGTGACTACCACTGTACGTAAGAATAGTGAAGCCTCAGTACTTGCGATTCAAAAGGGAGCAGTTACGATGCTTGATGGTCTCTCTGCTCAAACAATTAAGAAATCTGGCGATGGCAATGTGGCGAATGCTATAAAGCGTATTCCTGGAGTGTCTGTGCAAGGAGGAAAGTTTGTATATGTAAGGGGTTTAGGAGATCGTTATTCCAAAACCTTATTGGGAGGGCTTGAGGTTCCTGGACTCGATCCTGATCGTAACACACTTCAGTTAGATATTTTTCCAACTAACCTGCTAGACAACTTGTTAGTTAGTAAGACTGTAAGCGCAGAATTACCTGCTGATTTTACAGGTGGATTGGTCGATGTAATCTTGAAAGATTTTTCAACCTTACCTGAGTATACCTTCTCTGTTTCTACCGGATACAACTCGGCTACCAATTTTCAAGACGCCCCTGGTTTGCCAGATTATTCATTGAATGGTCTTTCGTTTGATTCAGGAGCGAATGATTTACCGTTTTCGTCGGTAATCAATTTTCCTCGTCCGGTAAACATCACTAATGCGCAGCAAGAGGCCTTACTCGTTTCAAGTACCAAGGCTTTTACTCGACAAATGGGTGTAAGTAGAGAGAATAACCTTCTTGATTATAGTATTGGAGGCACGGCCTCAAATCAATACAATATCAATGATAAAATCGCGATTGGATACATCACCTCGGTGAACTATAAGTACGATTCAGACTATTACCAAAATACAATTAATCGCAGTGTAGCTGTCCGTAATGGAGCACAACAAGAATTTGACGCACAAGAGGGTGAGTTGGGGTCTATTCAGGCGATTGCTAGTGGATTATTTGGAGTTTCATTAAAGACAGGAAGTTTCAAACACAAGGCTTCTGTTTTAGCCATTCGAAGTGGAGAAAGTAATGGTTTCGATGGGGTTATCGAAGATTATATTGAAAACCCATATACTGGAGTTACCAACACGATGACCCATACCCAAAGAGACATTTTAACGGTTCCTTTCTCAGGCGTTTATCGACTAGGAGATAAATTATCCTTTGATTGGAAAGTTGCTCCTTCTGTTGTTCGTGTTCGAGACATCGATTTTAGAAAGTCGGTTTTCAATGTATTATCGGATGGAACACGAATTATCGATAACTCTGTATCTGCACTTCCACTTCGATTATGGAGAGATTTAGAGGAGTATGCTGTTTCTGCTAAAGCCGATTTGAAGTACGATTTCAAACTATTTGGATCTGAGGGAAACAACCTAAAGGTTGGATTCGCTTACAACAATAAGAGTCGTGATTTTGGAACTGATTTATTCTCGATTGGTTATAGAGGATCATCTCTAGACGTTGCCGGAGATTACAACAATATTCTTAACCCTAACTTTATTTGGAACTCAACTAAAGGGGTCGGGTCTTTTGTTATTGGAGATTATCAGCCAACCAATCAATATAAGGCTGAAAATACCACCATTGGAGGATACCTTTCAACTGAACTGCGTCTTGCTGAAAAGCTAAAAGCAATTCTAGGAGTTCGTTACGAGGAATATAGTGTACTCTACTCTGGTCAAGCTATTTCTGGAGAAATTTACAGGGATAGTGAGTTCATTGATGTTGCAGACGTTTACCCTTCTGCAAACTTTATCTATTCGGTAAATGATCAGACGAATATTAGAGCCTCGTATTCGATGACTACGGCTCGACCAAGCTTCAAAGAAAATTCAGCGGCAAACATCTATGATCCGATTACCGAGCGATTCTTTGTTGGTAACACCGATCTTGTACCAACTTATGTGAATAATTTTGATTTGAGATGGGAGCATTATGGAGAGGATAACCGCTTCATGGCGCTAAGTGCTTTCTACAAGCAATTTACAGACCCCATAGAAATCAATTATTTTGATGTTACTACTCCAAATACGTTAATTGCGAGAAATACTCAAGAGGCAATCGTTTATGGTATTGAAATGGAGATGAGAAACTCAATCTATTCGACTGATTTTTATAGGCTTTCTTATAATGTAAACACTTCTCTGATCGTTTCAGAACT
>CAXPJI010000006.1:0-78074 GCA_964217345.1 Euzebya sp. | reverse complement strand
TTCAGGTACAGCAATGCTTAAAAGACCCAACTCACCAGCCTTTTGCATACAAACTTTGGTGAATTCATAGTCTTTCTTTTCAAAGCGTTCCCAGTTCGCCCAAAGTTCACGCTCAGCAAATTCTATGGTGCTTTCACGCATCATACGTTGTTCTTCAGATAAATCTTCGATAGAGAAGATTGAAGAGAGAGTCGGAGTTTTGACGATAAATTGTCCTCCTCTAATAATCGTGTCCGTAGTTGTTTCCATAGCTGATCGATTTAAGCAATAAATTCAAATATTCCGGCGGCACCTTGTCCTGTTCCCACACACATGGTGACTACACCGTATTTATTTTTTAAGTTTCGTTTTCTCATTTCATCAAAGAGTTGTGCCGATAGTTTGGCGCCGGTACAACCGAGAGGGTGGCCCAGTGCAATGGCCCCTCCGTTAACATTAACAAGATTCGGATCAAAATCTAATTCTCTAATAACGGCGAGAGATTGAGAAGCAAAAGCCTCGTTTAATTCGATAAGTTCTAATTGATTTTGATCGATTCCTGCAATTTTTAAAGCTTTTGGAACGGCTTTAACGGGACCTATCCCCATAATTCTTGGTGGAACTCCTGTTGCCGCATAACCCGCCAATCTAGCGATCGGTTCTAAACCTAATTCTTTCACCATAGATTCGCTCATGATCAGAACGAAAGCAGCCCCATCGCTCATTTGAGAAGCGTTCCCTGCAGTTACAGAACCTCCATCGGCAAAAACGGGTCGAAGTTTTGCCAGTTTTTCTTTACTGGTGTCGGCGCGTGGACCTTCATCAGTAGCTACTACATAAGATCGTCTGGCGCGTTTTTCGTTTTTATCTAGATAGATTTCCTCAACCGTTATAGGTACGATTTGATCCTTAAACCGGTTTTCCTCGAGGGCTTTAAGGGCTTTTTGATGAGATTCATAGGCAAATGCGTCTTGATCTTCTCGGCTTACGTTGAATTCTTTAGCAACCTCCTCTGCAGTTAACCCCATATTCCAATAATAATCGGCCTTACCTTCTTTAGCGAGCTGGTAGTCGGGTACAGGCTTATATCCGCCCATTGGAATAAAGCTCATGCTTTCGGTTCCACCAGCGATGATACAATCTGCAGCACCGGTTTGAATCTTTGCTGAAGCCATTGCGATGGTTTCTAGACCAGAGGCACAATAACGGTTGACCGTTACCCCGGGCACGTCCTCATTTTTAATCCCCATCAGTGATATGAGTCTTGCTACATTTAATCCTTGCTCAGCCTCGGGCATGGCATTACCGACAATTACATCGTCAATTCTGGTTCGATCTAATTGAGGTACTTGATTTAATAAATAATCAATGGTTTCGCCGGCTAATTCATCGGGTCGTTTAAATCTAAAAACTCCCTTTGGTGCTTTACCTACAGCAGTGCGGTAGGCCTTAACGATATAAGCTGTTTGCATGATGTTTAATTTCTTAAGGGTTTACCCGTAGTTAGCATATGTTGAATTCTCTCTAGCGTCTTTCTCTGGCCACAGAGCGAAAGAAAAGCTTCTCTTTCAATGTCTAATAAATAGCGTTCACTTACTGTTGTGGCAGCGGAAAGGTCTCCTCCAGACATGACATAAGCCAATTTATCGGCCATGAGAAGATCGTATTCTGAGATATAGTTACCAGCCTTCATTGAATCTGTACCTACCATAAACATTCCTAAAGCTTGTTTACCTAGTACCTTAATGTCTGTACGTTCAATCGGTTTTACATATCCTACATCGGCTAAGACTCTTGCATAGGATTTTGCAATGGACAATTGTTCATCTCTATTGGTGACAATCACGTCCTTTGACTTTTCAAAAAGCCCAAGATCATAAGCCTCGTGCCCCGATGTAGAAACTTTAGCCATTGCGATGGTCAAGAAGTGTTCGCGAAGAATATTTAATTCAACATCGTTTTTCTTAAAAGCATCAGAGGCTCTTAAGGTCATTTCTTTGGTTCCTCCACCGCCGGGGATAACTCCTACGCCGAATTCGACAAGACCAATATACGTTTCGGCTGAAGCAACTACTTTATCTGCGTGAAGACTGAGCTCGCATCCACCACCTAAGCACATACCGTGTGGGGCAGAGATAACCGGTATACTACTATATCTCATGCGCATCATGGTGTTTTGGAAGTAGGCTATTGCGGCATTAAGTTCTTCGTACTCCTGTTCGACGGCGAGCATAAAAATCATCCCGAGATTAGCACCCACCGAAAAATTAGCCCCTTGATTACCTACAACAAGACCATCAAAGCGTTCCTCGGCAATATCGATAGCTTTGTTGAGCCCGGTTAATACATCGGCCCCAATGGTATTCATTTTGGAGTGAAACTCAGCACATACAATACCCTCTCCAAGATCGATAAGACTGAAGTCTTTGTTTTCGTATACGGTTTGCTTTTCTCTAAGATTGTCTAGTAAAATAAACCCTTCTCTACCCGGTATATTTTGGTAACTTTTTGATTCAGTATCGTAATAATGAGTTTTTCCTTCTACTACTTTATAAAAAGAGGACTGATTGGCAGCGAGCTCTTCAATCCAACTAGGAAGTTGAAGATTTTGTTTTTTAATTAGTTCAATTCCTTTCTGTAATCCTACAGCATCCCATATTTCAAATGGACCATGTTCCCATCCGAACCCAGCTTTCATGGCGTCGTCAATCTTGTAGATTGCATCGGTAATTTCTCCCATACGATGAGATACATAAGCGAAGAGGTCGGCAAATACTAAACGATAGAATTCTCCAGCCTTATCCGAACCACCCACGAGTATAGGGAACCTGTCAGCAACATTGCTTACGCTTTTGGTTTTTTCAAGTGTGGCGAATTTTGCTTTTTTTGCTGCGCGGTATTCACCGGTGGTTAGTTCTAAACTTAAGATTTCAGATTTACCGTCTTTCTTGATTTTTTTGTAGAAACCTTCTCCTGTTTTTGATCCGAGTCGGTTAGCTTCCATCATTGATTCGATAAAATCGGGTAAGCTGAATAATTCGTGTCTCTCGTCAGAGGTACAATGCTCTTTAATTCCATTGGCTACATGAACTAAGGTGTCTAATCCAACCACATCAACGGTTCTAAATGTGGCAGATTTGGGCCTTCCAATAACCGGACCTGTAAGTTTATCTACCTCTTCTATGGTCATTTCAAGGTCTTTTACACGGTGAAAAAGACTTTGAATACTAAAGATTCCGATCCGGTTTCCTATAAATGCGGGAGTATCTTTAGCAACCACAACAGACTTTCCTAGAAACTTTCTTCCGAAATGTTCGAAAAAACGAATCGTTTCCTGGTTGGTCTTTGGCCCTGGAATAAGCTCTAATAAGCGAAGATATCTAGCAGGATTAAAGAAGTGAGTGCCCAAAAAGTATTGCTGAAAATCTTCACTCCTTCCTTCAGCCATAAGGTGTATTGGAATTCCCGATGTATTTGAACTAATAAGCGTTCCTGGCTTTCGGTGTTTTTCAACCGATTCGAAAACTTGTTTTTTGATATCAAGTCTTTCTACAACTACTTCAATGATCCAATCGACTTCTGCAATTTGATGCAAATCATTTTCGAAGGTTCCCGTTTTAATTCGGTTAGCGAATGAAGCGTTGTAAATTGGAGAGGGCTTAGACTTTAATGATTTACTTAGAGAGTCATTAACAATTCTCTTTTGCACACTCGGATGGTCAAGGCTCAATCCTTTAGACCTCTCGTCTTCATTAAGTTCTTTAGGGCTAATGTCTAATAAGAGAACTTGAAGGCCGATACCAGCAAGATGAGCAGCGATTCCACTACCCATTATTCCGGAGCCTAGGACGGCTACTTTTTCTATATTCCTTTTCATAGGATCGTATTAGAGGTTTGTTGAAAGTCAAAAAGTTGTTCTGAACTGGTCGAATTTATAGCTTCAATAGTGTTGTAAAATCCTATTAGATCTTTTTGAGAGACCTTGTTAGCTACAGCTTCATTGAAGGTGTATACGTGTTTTTTAATAAAATCCCTTTTGATTAATCCATCTGGAGTTAAGTGGACGATAACACCACGACCATCGTGTGGATTAGGCTTACGCTCAACCAGGTGCAGGTCTTCTAAGGAGTTAATCAAACGAGATAAAGAAGTGGGTTCCATTCCCATGATAGGACCGAGTGCCGTAGAGGCCGTTCCATTTTTAGGATCGATATTCAGTAAGGTCAGTCCAAGAGCCATAGTGATACCGTATTGCCTAGCAACTTCGCTATACATTTTTGATACGGCCTGCCAAGTGGCTCGAAGGGAATGATCGATAAGAGGTTTTTTCGTGCTCATTGGCTCTAAGATACGTCAATTTATTATGCATGCATAATAAATTGAGAAGAAATAAAAAAGACCTGCTATCACTAGCAGGCCTTTTAAACATATTGTATTCAGTACTTTACGATTCTCTGTAAATCGATTCGTAAAGGTCTAGATATTTGGCTTTGACTTCTTTTCTTCGAAGTTTCATTGTAGGGGTGAGGTGCCCTCCGTCGATACTCCACTCGTCTGGAGTCAGTCTGAATTGCTTGATCTTTTCCCACTTTGCAAAACCTTCATTGGCTTCATCAATTTCTTTGCTAATACGTTCGATCACTTTAGGATTGGTTCCCCATGCTGAACGATCTGCCTCCAATTTGATTCCTTTCTTATCGGCCCAATCTTTGATAAAATCGAAATTCATTTGAATAATTGCTGCTGGCATTTTTTCGCCTTCACCTACCACCATAATCTGTTCAACAAATAGCGATTGCTTGCATCTGTTTTCTAAAAGTTGTGGAGCGACATATTTACCGCCAGAGGTCTTGAACATTTCCTTTTTTCGATCAGTAATACGTAAAAACCCATCGCTATCAAATTCTCCAATATCCCCTGTGTGGAAGAAGTCGTCTTTAATGACTTCATTCGTCTTTTCCTCGTCTTTGTAATAACCCATCATTACATTGGGTCCTTTACAAAGGATTTCACCATCTTCTGCAATTTTCACTTCGATACCATCGATTTTTCTACCAACAGTACCTATGCGCCAATTCCCATCGCGCTGATCATTTACTGTAATTACAGGAGAGGTTTCAGTAAGACCATAACCCTCCATAACAGGAATACCTGCTGCACCAAAAACTCTAGTCAATCGAGGTTGCAAGGCAGCACTACCAGACACCATAAGCTCTAGGTTTCCTCCAAGGGCTTCTTGCCACTTTGAAAAGATCAATTTTCGGGCAATTTTTAATTTGAAATTGTAAAGGGCTGATCGATGGTAGGGTTCGAATTTTAACCCTAACTCTAATGCCCAGAAGAATAGTGATTTTTTAATCCCAGTTAGTTCCTTTCCTTTTCCTACGATTTTATCATAAACCTTTTCGAGTAACCTAGGTACCACAGTCATCACTGAAGGTTTAACCTCTTTAATATTATCACTGATTTTGTCTAGTCCTTCACCGAAGTAAACGGTAACACCACAGTATTGATAGATATAGATAATAACCCTTTCGAAAATGTGACATAAGGGTAAGAAACTAAGGGCAACAGCTCCCTTATCGAAGGGTACTCTAGATCGAGCCGATAGTACATTACTCACAATGTTGTGATGAGAAAGCATTACTCCTTTTGGTTTTCCGGTAGTACCAGAGGTATAAATAAGTGTGGCTAATTGCTCGGGCTGTACCGCTTCTTTTCGTTTTTCAACTTCGTCATGATTGTCGAGTGACGCACCTAGTTTTGGAAGCTCCTCGAAGTTTTTACAACCTTTAATTTGGTCGAAGCTAAAAACCTCCTTAAGTCCTTTAACCTGATCCTTTACAGATGCCAATTTGTGATACACCTCTTCGCAAGAAACGAAACAGTAGCTAGCTTCGCTATGGTTCAATATATAGGCGTAGTCTTCTTCAGAAATAGTGGGGTAGATGGGTACCGTTTGTGCTCCGATTTGAAGTATTGCAAGGTCCATTAAACACCATTCAGTGCGATTAGTCATAGAGATCAGTCCAATTTTATCATTGGCTTTTACACCCATCTCGATGAGTGCGCGACTGATAGCATTAGCAGTGTCTATGAATTCTTGAGAGCTGATACTCTTCCATTCTCCATTCTTTTTGGTAGAGAATAGTTTTTCTAGTGGATGGTTCTCTAATTGATAATACGCAAAATCAAAGAGACGTGTTACCTTCTTCATGTTAGCAAATTGTTAGAACCTCCAAAATACGGGATATTCCTAACAATTTAAAATCCATTTACGAGCATTGATAAATGCTTCGATCCATGGGCTAAAATGATCGTTGCTTTCTGGATAATGTGCCCAGTTCCAAGCGAATAGAGAACGCTCTATATGTGGCATGGTTGCTAAATGACGTCCGGATGGGTCACATAGCATAGCAACGTTATAATCGCTTCCATTCGGATTGGCCGGATAACTGTCGTATCCATAAGTACCGACGATGTGATAATTTTCTTTCGCTTCAGGAAGAGAGAACTTTCCTTCGCCATGAGAAATCCATACCCCAAGAGTGCTACCTGCAAGTGAAGAAAGCATTACCGAGTGATTGGGTTCCACAGTTACTGAAGTGAAATTACTCTCGTGTTTGTGAGATTCATTGTGCACCATCTTACCGTGTGTTAGGTGCTCGGGATATAGGAGTTCAAGCTCCATGAATAATTGACAGCCATTACAAATTCCTACAGAGAGTGTGTCTTTTCTGGCAAAGAAGTTGTCGATCGCCTTTTTCGCCTTTTCATTGTATTTGATAGCACCTGCCCAACCTTTTGCCGAACCAAGTACATCTGAATTTGAAAATCCTCCGACGGCGCCTAAGAATTGAACATCCTCGAGTGTTTCTCGTCCACTCATCAGATCGGTCATATGAACATCGCGCACTTCGAAACCAGCCAGATAAAGGGCATTTGCCATTTCGCGCTCTGAATTACTTCCTTTCTCTCTTAAAATAGCCGCGACAGGACGTTTTCCTTCGACAGTAAAGGCCTCGCGCTGGTAGTTTTTAGGGAATACATAGTTTAGAGGCTGTTTGCCTAAGTTGTGATAACGAACCTCAGCTAGGCTATTAGCTGTTTGATGCTTGTCAAATAAATACGAAGTCTCGAACCAAACCGAACGCAGTCGTTCAATTTCTAAACCGATTTCTACGTGGTGATAGTTAATCTTCAAACGAGGCTCAGTGGTTACTGATCCTATTTCTATACAGGGTAGTGGGCAATCTTTAGCGATAGGATCAAATCCTTCATTCGTAGCTTGTAGAATAACCCCTGCATTTTCTGAAAATAACACTTCAACAAGAGACTGATCGCTCAAAGCAGATAGATTGATTTCAGCTCCTAGTGCTGTTTCAGCAAAACATCCTTCAAGAAGGGTAGTGATTAAACCTCCGGATGCAACGTCGTGACCTGCTGCGATATTTCCGCCTTTAATTTGATTTTGTATCCAATCAAAAGTTTCTTTAAAAGCCTGATCATTTAATATGTTAGGTGCGGTGTTTCCAATTTTATTTTGTGTTTGTGCAAATGAGGATCCACCGAGTTTAAATGAGTCTGCAGAGAGGTTAATGTAGAATAACTTTCCTTTTCCTGGTTTAAAAACTGGTTCTACGGCTTTTGCAAAGTCATTGCAATGACCTGCAGCCGAAATAATTACGGTACCTGGAGATAAAACTTCCTGTTCGGCATACTTCTGCTTCATGGATAGCGAATCTTTACCCGTAGGGATATTAATCCCTAGAGCAACCGCAAAGTCAGATGCCGCCTCTACAGCTCTGTAGAGTCTTGCATTTTCACCTTCGTTATTACAGGGCCACATCCAGTTTGCAGACAGGGAAACCGATTTAAGTCCATTCTCAAGAGGAGCGAAAACGATGTTCGTAAGCGCCTCTGCAATACTGTTTTTACTTCCTGCTACGGGGTCAATAAGACCGCTGATAGGACTGTGTCCGATTGATGTAGCAATTCCATTTTTGCTGGTAAAGTCGAGGGCAGAGATTCCATAGTTCTGAAGGGGTATTTGTAGGCTACCCACGCATTGCTGTTTAGCTACTTTACCTCCGACACAACGATCTACTTTATTCGTCAGCCAGTCTTTACACGCTACAGCTTCAAGACGAAGTACCGCCTCTAGATAATCGTGAAAATGTTCTAATTCAAAATCGATCGAAGCATAGTCTCTCTGGGTATCTTTATCACTAAGAACCATTTTTGGAGCGTTTCCAAAAAGGTCAATAAGGTCAAGGTCAAGGGCTTTTTCTCCTTTACTTGAAGAGGATACCACGAATCTCATATCTCCTGTAATCTCACCTACTTCGAAATACGGAGCTCGTTCTCTTTCAGCAATTTTTCGAACTAGGTCGGTGTCTTTAGGTTGGATTACCAATCCCATTCTCTCTTGAGATTCGTTACCGATAAGTTCTTTAAAGGATAGGGTAGGATCACCAACGGGTAAAGCATCGATTTCGATTTTACCACCAGTTTCTTCTACGAGTTCAGATAAACAATTTAAATGCCCTCCTGCGCCATGGTCATGAATCGATACGATTGGATTTTCACTACTTTCTACCAATCCCCTAATGGCGTTTGCTGCTCTTTTCTGCATTTCTGGATTGGAGCGCTGTACTGCGTTAAGTTCAATGGCGCTACCGAAGGCTCCTGTGTCAGCACTGGATACCGCTGCACCTCCCATTCCAATTCGATAATTGTCTCCACCTAAGATAACGACCGTATCATCTTTTGAAGGCTTGTTCTTCTGAGCGTATTCTGCATTGGTGTAACCGATACCTCCTGCCAACATAATTACTTTATCGAAAGCAAGCGTTCTAGGATCTTTACCTTCTTCAGTCTCCTGATGTTCGAACGTAAGCAGTGAACCAACGATTAGTGGTTGACCGAATTTATTTCCAAAATCAGAAGCGCCGTTTGACGCTTTAATTAGAATATCTAAAGGAGTTTGATATAGCCATTTTCTTGCTGCGGGTTGTGTTTCCCAATTTAGTTCTTCTTCACGATGACGTGCATAGCTTGTCATGTAAACTGCGGTTCCTGCAAGTGGGATAGAACCGGTACCTCCGGCAAGACGGTCTCTGATTTCTCCACCAGAACCGGTTGCAGCGCCATTAAAGGGCTCTACCGTAGTCGGGAAGTTGTGTGTTTCTGCCTTTAATGAAAGAACACTTTGACGTTTTTTCTCCTCATAATTTGAAGGCTGATCAGCTCTTTGAGGAGCAAATTGGGTAATCTCTGGTCCTTTAATAAACGCAACGTTGTCTTTGTAGGCCGAAACAATATCTCCAGGATTTTCTTTTGAGGTTCTTTTGATCATTCCGAAAAGTGAATTCGGCATGGCTTTTCCATCAATTTCGAAGATTCCATTGAAAATCTTGTGGCGACAGTGCTCCGAATTTACTTGAGAGAATCCAAAAACTTCTGAATCGGTAAGGGGGCGTTCCAGACGTTTACTTAAGCCCTCTAGATAAGCAACTTCGTCATCGCTTAATGCTAGTCCCTCTGAATGATTGTAAGCTGCGATGTCAGTTATGGCCTCGATAGGCGCTGGTGCGGTAGCTACATCAAATAAGGTTTGAGTCAATCCTTGGTGTTTCACCACTAGCATAGGGTCAAAACTACTGTGCTCCTCTGCCGCAGCAAATTGCTCTACTCTTTGAATACTTTCAATGCCCATATTAGCAATGATCTCTGTCGCATTCGTGCTCCAAGGGGTAATCATACTGGCTCTTGGACCGACAAATATTCCCTCAACAGACTCTTCGCGAATCAGCGTCAATCCGCCAAATAGCCATTCTAATTTCTCAATAGTCTTCTCGTCGAGGTTGGCGGTACTTTGTACTGCGTAAATCAATTGTGATGGAGTTCCGAAAAATAGAATCATAGCGGAATGTGGTTAAGTTCCAAAGGTATTTTAATTAGGTTTTTCGCTCAAGTAACGCGATAAAAAATCCGTCGAAATGATCTTTTGAGGCGTATAAATTATGACTTTCGATGAGGCTGAAGTTTTTTCCAGCTTCTGAGGTCATGAATTTTTCTATTTGTTGATCGTTTTCTTGTGGCAAAATAGAGCAAGTGGCATAAATAATTTTACCGCCTACCTTAACCAATTTAGAGTAGGATTGTAAGATCTCTTGTTGAGTAGCTACCACGCGATCTAGAAAATCGCTATCAATTTTCCATTTGGCATCCGGATTTCGTCTTAATACACCCAGTCCTGTACAAGGCGCATCAATAAGAACACGATCAGCAGAGCCGTACAATTTTTTAATCACCTTATTCGAATCGATAAGACGAGTTTCAATATTATGTGCTCCTGCTCTCCTGGCTCTAAGCTTCAGATTATTCAGTTTGTACTGGTGTATATCCATGGCAATAAGCTGTCCTTTATTCTCCAATAAAGAACTTAAATGCAGGGTTTTACCTCCGGCCCCTGCACAAGCATCAATAACACGTTGTCCCGGACGAATATCGAGTAGTGGAGCAACCTTCTGAGAACTTCCATCCTGAATTTCAAACCATCCATCTTTGAAACTTTGGGTAAGAAAAACGTTCTGTCGTTCTACTAATCGAAGGGCTTCGGGTAAATCAGGAATTCTCACCGTGTCAATACCTTCTTCTTGTAAACGTTTTTCAGCAAGATCAATGGTTGTTTTCAAGGTGTTAATTCGAAGAACCACATCGGCCTCTTCATTAAGCGCTTTAATCTCTGCCTCCCACAATTGATTACCCAAGGATTGTTCGCCTAGTGTATCTAACCAGTCGGGAATTGATTCTCTAATTGCTCTAGTTTTTATAAGCGCGTCGAAACGACCTTTGATTTTACGTGTCGGAGTAGGCTCGAATTCAGGCCAATCTGTAGGAATTTGTATTCCTTTCAGTGTGGTCCAAACCGCGAACATGCGCTTTATATTTTGGACAGAAAAATGACCGTTAACCTCAGCGATCTCAGCATAAAGCCGCTTATATCTAATGATCTCGTAAGTAGTTGAGGCTATGAACGCTCGATCTCTAGCACCCCATCGCTTGTCTTTTTTTAGTGCTTTTTCAATCACCTTGTCGGCGTATTGACCTTCATTGAAAATCAGATGAAGGGAATCTAAAACAGTAAAAACAAGATTGCGGTGTAGTCGCATAGAAGGTTATTGAGCTCGCGAAGATAAGAAAGCTTTCTGAAGCTTTTCGATTCTTAGCTCAAGGATTGTAGTGCAACCAATTTCGCATAGAGTCCTTTGTTTGCTAAAAGGCCCTGATGAGTGCCTTTTTCAGCGATTTGACCATGATCTAGAACAACGATTTGGTCGGCATTGCTAATAGTGGATAGGCGGTGAGCTATAGCAATGGTTGTGCGATCTTTGCTTATGGCTTCTAGCGCCATTTGAACTTGCTTTTCACTTTCAGTATCTAGCGCTGAGGTTGCTTCGTCTAGTATTAGGATCGGAGCATTTTTTAAAAACGCTCTGGCGATAGCAATGCGTTGTTTTTGTCCGCCACTTAACTTGTTTCCTGAGTCTCCGATGGATGTTTGATACCCTTCTGGCATAGCCTCAATAAATTCATGGGCATAAGCTTGTTTCGCAGCCCATATAATTTTATCCTCCGTCGCATCAGGATTTGAGAGTGCAATATTATTAGCCACCGTGTCATTGAACAGTAGTGGGTCTTGACTTACCAAGGCAATATGATTTCTTAAATCATTTTTGGTAAAATCTTGAATCGCTACACCATCAATTTTTAATTGACCGTAAGGGGAGTCGTAAAATCTTAATAGGAGTTGTGCGATCGTTGATTTACCACTACCCGAACTCCCTACTAGGGCAAGCATCTGGCCTTTTGTTATGGTAAGGTTTAGGTGATTTAATACGTTTTGCTCCTCGTAGGCAAAATTAAGGTTGTCAAAGGTGATCGACTCTTCAAAATGAAAAGGTTTAGGGCTTATTGGGTCTTTGATGGTTTGATCAGTTTTAATGACCTCCAAAACCCGTTCTGCCGAAGCCTTTCCTTTCTTAATGTTATAGTTAACGGTAGTAATTGACTTTACCGGATTGATTATCGTGTAAAACAGCCCTATGTATCCTAGAAATTGTTGAGGATTCAAAGAGTAGGAGGTGCCTAGTACTAATCTACCTCCGTACCATAAGACAGATAAGACCACGCAGACCCCTAAAAATTCGCTGAGAGGAGAGGCCATACCATTTCTGCGTAAAACGGCATTCATGGTGTTACGATACCTCTGTGTAGAAGTGTTGAATTTTTCTTTTACGCTCGATTCTGCGGTAAAAGCTTTGATAATCTTCAAGCCGCCCAATGATTCTTCTAAAAAGGACAGGAAAAGTCCTGACTCTTTTTGTGCCTCTAGCGATTTAGCCTTCAGTGTTTTACCTACTCTGGCGATGATAAATCCTGTGATGGGAAGAAAGATAAATACGAAGAGGGTGAGCTGCCAGCTAATTGCAAGCATAGAGAAAATCACAAAGAGAATGGTAAGAGGTTCTCTTGCTAAGGTTTCTAGAGAATTGATAATCGCGCTTTCGATTTCTTTGATGTCAGAGGTCATCCGAGATAAAAGGTCTCCTTTTCGTTTTTCAGAGCTATAAGCAATGGGCAGGTCGATCAGTTTATCAAAAAGATCATTCTGAAGATCCTTGACCATTCCTGTTCTAAGTGAAGCGAGGGAGTAGAGCGCCAAGTATCTAAAGAGATTTTTGAGAAAAAATATGATGGCACTGAGAACGACAATAATCAGTAAGGCTCTTATTGGCCCATTCGCATTGGATTCTTTGGTTAGTTGGTAATTTAAGCTTCCCTCTACATATCCTTTTAACGAACTGATCCCTTCGTATACGGGCGCTTCGGTAACTTCTGGCTGTGTGCCAAATAGAATCCCTAGGGTAGGAATGAAAATCAGAATAGACAACACATTAAATAAAGCGTAGCCCATGTTGAATAGCACGTTGGCATAGGCCGATTGCTTATAAGGACCTGCATATTTAAGGATATGACGAAAGGCAGATTTCATTAATTCAATTGCAGTTCACTGATGATTTGATCAATTTTCGCCTCAATGTCTTTATTGGTCTTTTCGAAAACCTCAGCACTTTCTAACTGTGTTTTGGTGCTGATGTAAAATTTAATTTTGGGCTCTGTTCCGCTCGGACGTGCAGCAACTCTAGTACTCTCAGTGGTCTCGTAGATTATTACGTTTGAGGTAGGGAGGTCAATCATTTCCTTTTCACCAGTCTCAAGGTTAATTCGCGTACTAATGTTATAGTTTTCAATGTACTTCAGTGTTTCCCCTACGATTGTTTTAGGTGGACGCGCTTCAAAATCATTCATCATCTTGCGTATTTCGCTGGCCCCTTCTTGCCCTTTTTTGGTAATCGAAATTAGACGCTCCTTGTAAAACCCATAGCTGAGGTAACAATTTATGAGTAAGTTGTAGAATGAAGAACCTTCGCTTTTTAATTGCGAACCTATTTCTGACGCTAAAAGACTAGCGGTAACTGCATCCTTATCTCTAACGAAATCTCCGACCATGAAGCCGTAGCTTTCTTCTCCGCCTCCGATAAAGCGCTGCTGCGGAAAATCTTTGATCATCTTACCAATCCATTTGAACCCCGTTAGCGATATTTTGAAGTCTACCTCATATGCTTTGGCTAATTCTTTGAGCATTGGAGTAGAAACAATCGTGGAGGCAATAAACTCATTTCCTTTTAAGCCTTTCTTCTTTGCTAGTCGAAGTAGGTATTCGGTCATGATAATCATGGTTTGATTCCCGTTGAGCAGTTCAAGAGTTCCAAAAGGATTGCGGACGGCTATCCCCAATCGATCACTATCTGGATCAGTCCCGATCACCATATCGGCTTGTTTTGATTCAGCAAGATCCATAGCCATTGCAAGTGCCTCGGTTTCTTCTGGATTGGGCGACTTTACTGTAGGAAAATCTCCATCGGGTGCTGCTTGCTCCTTTACGATGTCAACGTTTTTGAACCCTGCCAGTTCAAGTACAGGTGGTATTGCCGTTATCGAGGTACCATGAATCGAGGTGAAAACTAATCTAAAATCCTCTTTTCCTGCTGCGTTAAAACTCCCAGCCTTTACGCTTTCTGTAAAAAAGGCTTTGTCTACTTCCTCATCAATCAGTTCAATGAGTGAGGTATTTGCATTGAAATTAATCTGATCGAAAGAAATCGCATTAATAGCTTCAATGATTTGCTTGTCTTCGGGCGGAACAATTTGTCCTCCATCGCTGCTATAAACTTTGTATCCGTTATACTCTGGTGGGTTGTGAGAAGCCGTAAGTACAATACCTGCTTGAGCATTCAAATGTCTAACCGCAAACGAAAGTTCTGGCGTAGTTCGAAGCGAGGAGAAAAGGGATACTTTAATGTTATTAGCCGATAAAATTTCTGCAACAATTCTAGAAAGGGTATCACTACCGTGACGACAGTCGTAAGCAATCACCACTCGGATATCGCTGTATTGTTCCTTTAAAAAGTTTGCCAAACCTTGTGTTGCTCTACCCAGGGTGTATTTGTTTATTCGATTGGTTCCGGCACCTAATACACCTCTCATTCCGCCTGTTCCAAATGCTAAATCGGTGTAAAAACTATCATTCAAAGTGTCCGGATCGGTATCGATAAGATGTCGAACTTCTTCTATGGTTTCTTTGTCAAAAGGGCTCTTAAGCCACTGTTGTGCTTTTTCTAAAGAATTCATTTAGTTATGTGATTGATGGATTGTTTTATTTGATATCGTGAAGTTTGGTTTTTTGAACGTATGATCAGTTCGCCGATAAAACCGGCAAGAAAAAGTTGTGTTCCCAAAATCATTGTGGTAAGTGCAATGAAAAATTCGGGACGCTCTGTAATTAAACGTCCTTTAGGTTCAATGAATAGCTTGTCAATTCCCAGGTAGACGGCTAGTCCCGTTCCTATGATAAACATGATTAGGCCAATTGCGCCAAAAAAGTGCATCGGTCGTTTCCCAAACTTTGACACAAAGCCAATGGTGATGAGGTCTAAAAAACCATTGATAAAACGTTCGGCCCCAAATTTGGTCTCTCCGTATTTTCTAGCTTGATGTTTCACTTCTTTCTCGGCTATTCTATTAAAACCAGCGTTCGCAGCAAGAACCGGTATGTATCGATGCATTTCACCATGAACATCTATGTTTTTAATTACTTCGCTGCGATAAGCTTTTAGTCCACAATTAAAGTCATTGAGTTTGATCCCAGAACTTCTTCGAGCCGCCCAATTGAACAATTTTGAGGGGATGTTTTTACCGATGAGACTATCGTAGCGCTTTTTCTTCCATCCTGATACCAGGTCTAACTCTTCTTTTTGGAGTAGTACTATTAGGTCGGGAATTTCTTCAGGACTATCTTGTAGATCAGCATCCATAGTGATTACTATATCACCACTTGCTGCTTTAAAACCTGCATGAAGCGCCTGGCTCTTCCCAAAGTTTTTCTGAAATTGAATCGCTTTTATTTCAGGGTGCTTCGCGCATAATTGTTCGATGACTTCCCATGACCCATCATTACTGCCATCATCGATATAAATTACCTCAAAATCAAAACGATTGGAGTGCATCACTGACACAATCCAATCGTTTAATTCTGCTAACGAATCACATTCGTTGTATAAAGGGATAACAATTGATAGCTGCATTGCAGAATCAAAAGTACTATTTTTTAGTGGCTAGTCCTCGCTTCGTTTAAGAATTGCAGCAGGAATTAAAGACAGTAGAAAACCGAAAATTACCGCAAACAATAATCCGAAAGCAGCCTGAATCGCTGGAGTTTGGAATTGTTTCGCAATCTCTAACTGCGCATCGATTTGCTCAATAGTCATTTCGGTATTCTCGATCAATTGCTCTCTTTGAAAATTCATAGCCTTAGTCATGGTCTCAGGATCAATCACACGGGTAAGTAGGAGATTGAAAAGGACGATGATAATACCGCTAATCACTGCGACACCTACACCGATTTTAACTCCTTGCCAGAAAGACATTAAATTGCTGTTTGCATTTCTAAATTGATACATGGCTACTGCGTACAATGCGGTTGAAAGGACAACACTTACTAGGGTTACAAAGGTTCCACCTTGATAGTGCATATCCATGGTGTAGAGCATGAAAGAAAAAATGGCGCTTAGTACGCCGAGGATTGCTCCATACAGAAGCATGAAAGAGCTTGTTTTTACTGTTGAATTCATGATTGTGGTTTTAATGTAAGGCAAGATACCATATTAGCATCAATATTAAAATCTTTGGAAGGCGTAAAGCGGGCGAAAAAAAGATTGTGCAAAAGAAGAAATTATTTTATTTTTGCACACTCGAAAAGAATATAGTATAACGATGAAACCAGAAATACACCCAGAAAATTACCGTCTAGTAGCGTTTAAAGACATGTCAAATGACGATGTATTTATCACTAAATCAACTGCAGAGTCTAAAGAGACTATCGAAGTAGACGGTGTTACTTACCCAGTAGTGAAGCTTGAAATCTCAAGAACTTCTCATCCTTTTTACACTGGTAAATCGAAATTGGTTGATACTGCTGGTCGAATCGATAAATTCAAAAATAAATACGCGAAGTTCAAGAAATAAAGGACTTTTCAATAGAAGTTTTAAAAGCACGCTAACCGAAAAGTTGGGGTGCTTTTTTTTTGATTGTATTTTTGCCTAAAACAAACCTTCATGCATATCATACTGAGTGATTTCGATGAGACAAGTCGATTTTATCCGCTTACTTTATCTAGGCCTATTGCTGAATTAAGGTTTGGGATAACGACATTAAAGGAGAAGTGGAGTGACTCACTGAAAGAGGGGGTGTTTTCTTATGAAACTGCTGAACACTTAACACCCTATTTTTCGAAAGCACCTGAAAATAGTGCTGCAATTGTAATCAATGCGACTATTGTTCCTTCTGCAGAACTGACGGAGTATATTTTACAGTTGAAAGAAGGCCAGCAATTGATGTGGCAAAAGTTATGTCTAGCCTACGTTCGTCCTGAAAACTTTGATGGAGATCATTCTCGTTTTGAAGTGGTTGCTTTTGAAGGAGAATTGATCCATCTAAATCATATCACCGATTTATTCTCAAAGTTGGATAAAGTGTTGATTCGTGATTTTGATGAAGTAGCCTTGGGCGCATTTACTGAGCTTCACCCTACCTGCACAGTTATTGGTAAACATCCAGTATACTTATCTAAAGGTGCTAGTGCTTTTGCAACGATATTTAATACCGAAGAAGGGCCTATTTATATAGGAGCGGGTGCTAAAGTTATGGAAGGCTCTATTCTTCGAGGACCTTTGGCTATTGGTGATTTTTCTACCGTAAAGATGGGAACAAAAATCTATGGGGCTACTTCAATTGGTCCTCACTGTAATGTAGGAGGTGAGCTCAATAACGTATCTATGCTTGCCTATTCAAATAAAGGGCACGAAGGGTTCTTGGGTAATTCAATACTAGGTCAGTGGTGTAATCTAGGAGCTGACACCAATACTAGTAATCTAAAGAATGACTACGGCGAGGTGAAATTATATGACTATCCATCAGGACGGTTTAAAGCAACAGGGCTTCAATTCTGCGGTTTGGTCATGGGTGATCATTCAAAGGCAGGGATCAATACGATGTTTAACACGGGAACCGTCGTTGGTTTTAATGCTAACATTTTCGGGGCAGGTTATCCTAGAAATTTTATTCCAAGTTTTACTTGGGGTGGTCCGCAAGGTATGAGTGATTATCGATTAGATAAGGCCATGGAAACTGCCGAAAGGGTTTTAGAAAGAAGATCAATGGCTTTTGATGATAGGGAGAAGAGCTTGTTTGTAGCTGTACATGAATTAACTACTAAGGCTGGTTTCTAGTGGAAAGTAGGGGTAAAGCTGCGTTTTATACACTGGGGTGTAAGTTGAACTTTTCAGAGACTTCAACACTTGCACGTTCCTTAGAAAAGGAAGGGTATGAAAAGACTTCTTTTGAAGATAAGGCAGATGTTTATGTGATCAATACCTGTTCGGTTACAGAAAACGCGGACAAGAAGTTTAAATCTATTGCCAGACAAGCGCATAAAACCAACCCAGAGGCGCTAATTATTGCCGTGGGTTGTTACGCTCAATTAAAACCTCAAGAGTTAGCTGCGGTTGATGGAGTAGATATGGTACTCGGAGCTAAGGAAAAATTTGAATTACCCGCATTTCTGAATGATTTACTCCAAGACCAACCTAAAGATTCTGCTGTTATTCATGCTTGTGAAATTGATGAGACTGACTTCTATGTAGGGAGTTATGCAACTTCTGAGCGAACCCGTGCCTTCTTGAAGGTTCAGGATGGATGCGATTATCCGTGTACCTATTGTACTATACCTATGGCAAGAGGAATCTCCAGAAGTGACACTCTAGAAAATGTGATCAACAATGCGCGTGAGATTGCGGCTCAGGACATTAAAGAAATTGTACTTACCGGTGTAAATATTGGTGATTATGGTAAAGGGGAGTTTGGGAATAAACGACATGAGCATACTTTTTTAGAACTGATTCAAGCCTTAGATGAGGTGGAGGGTATCGCACGATTACGAATTTCATCGATCGAACCGAATCTGCTCAGTAACGATACCATAGCATTTGTCTCGAAGAGCAAAAACTTTGTTCCTCACTTTCATATACCCTTACAAAGCGGTTCAGATCAGATTCTAAAATTAATGCGTCGACGTTATTTGACGAGTCTATATACGGACCGTGTAAATCAAATAAGGCAACAACTTCCCGATGCGTGTATCGGTGTGGATGTCATTGTTGGTTTTCCTGGTGAAACTGAAGAACGGTTTTTGGAAACCTATCGCTATTTAGCTGATTTAGATATTTCGTATCTGCATGTATTCACCTATTCTGAAAGAGAAAATACCTTGGCAGCTAACATGGAAGGGGTTGTAGAGATATCGGTTCGAAAGAAGCGATCAAAAATGCTCAGAGCATTATCGGCACGAAAGCGCAGAGAATTTTATAATTCGCAAGCAGGCAAATTCAAGCAAGTTCTTTTTGAAAAGGATATTCAAAAAGGGTATCTAGAAGGTTTTACTGAAAACTATCTACGAGTACGATATCCATGGAACCCTGAATTGGCGAATAAGGTGTGTTATGGCGAAATCATCGAAATTGATGACGAAGGATTCGCTCGATTCAGAATTGAGCGAATAGAAGATTAAATTCGAATGCCAACAGGGAGCATCCCCTGATACTTAAACTTGTTTCGCTTTAAAAATGAAGCAACCTCAGGGCAGGTAGGCATAACCTTAAGTTTACTCTCACCGATATGATCCAAGACTTTGGTTAAAAAAGCTTCCTTGAAGGAACTATTATTCAATGAATCAGGTACGATAAGTTTAGTTAGAAAAATCTTTCTTTCTTGAGCTGCGTATTCGATTTTAACCATTTCGCCCTCTACGCAAGCTTCGAATTGTCGTAAAAAAGCATTATCCTTAATTTCGAAGTCAATCATGGTTAGACGATTAGTCCCCTAAAGATACATCTTTTTGTTAAAATAGAACCAATCGTCTGGTTATGAGTCTCTTTCGAAATCAGGTATCGAATTAACCTAGGGTTAGATTTTTTTCAATTGCTGTTGCATCAGCTTCAATTGGTCTCCGAGCATCTGATTCTTATCCAATTTTTTAGCTTCTGCGAGTAGGGATTGCGCTTCTCTTTTTCGGCGTTTCTGCATAGCGATTCCTGCTAGACTCATCTTTGCCATAGCTAAGTCATGGTCCATACTCAAACCTAATTTAATGGCTTGCTTAAAGTGCTTTTCTGATGTTCCTAAATTTTTTTGAGCATAAATAATACCAAAAAGATAGTGATAGTATCCTTGTTGCTTTTGAATAAGTGCTCGATTCGGATGTTTAATTTTGTTCAAAATCTTTTCAGTTCCTTCTAAGTCCTGTTTACGCATTTTTAGAAAAGACCAAAGGATCAATTCGTTTCTGAAGTAAAAGAATAAGACAAGAACTGCTAAAAGTGTAAAAAAGATCCCATTGCCAATGTTGCCTTCAATAAATTGATAGATACCGTATCCTAACGAAGCTCCAGATAAAATGAGTTTGATATTTTTGTGAATCATGATGTCTATTATATTTGGTGAGGCAAATTTAAGGATTTAAATAGCTTTTAAATTTTTAGTTTTATGATTTAAAAATATCCTTATATTTGCACCCAATATTTTTAAGCTGAAACATTAAGCACCAACGCAATGAAAAGAACATTTCAACCCTCAAAGCGCAAGAGAAGAAACAAACATGGATTTAGAGAGCGTATGGCTTCTGCCAATGGGCGTAAAGTTCTTGCTAGTCGCCGTGCTAAGGGACGTAAGAAACTTACTGTATCATCAGAGCCTCGTCACAAGAAGTAATGACGAACTGCTGATTTACAAATAATTAATTAGGTGTTACTTTTGGGTAACACCTTTTTTTTGAAATATAATTAACGAAAGTCACCACGAAAAATGCCAAAAAGACAAGATCTCAACTCAATTTTAATTATTGGTTCTGGGCCAATTGTAATCGGTCAAGCCTGTGAATTTGATTATTCTGGTTCACAATCTCTTCGTTCACTTCGAGAGGATGGAATCGAAACGATCCTTATCAATTCGAATCCTGCCACTATTATGACTGATCCTTCAATGGCCGATCATGTCTATTTAAAACCACTGAATACCAAATCAATTATTGAGATCCTCAAAGCGCATCCAAATATTGATGCTGTTTTGCCTACTATGGGAGGGCAAACCGCACTGAACTTATGTATTGAGGCAGACGAGAAAGGTATTTGGAAAGACTTCGGAGTAGAGATTATTGGTGTTGATATTGATGCTATTCAGATTACTGAAGATCGTGAGAAATTTCGCGATTTGATGCAAAAGATCGATATAGGAATGCCTCCACAAGCTTCAGCAAACTCATTTCTAAAAGGTAAAGAGATCGCTCAAGAATTTGGATTTCCGCTTTGTGTTAGGGCTTCTTTTACGCTTGGTGGTGCCGGAGCTTCGATTATTTATGATCCAGAGAAATTCGATAAGCAGTTGAGTTATGGACTTGAGATTTCTCCGATTCATGAAGTAATGATTGATAAGGCACTCATTGGATGGAAAGAATATGAATTAGAACTTCTAAGAGATAAGAACGACAATGTGGTTATTATCTGTACGATCGAGAATATGGATCCGATGGGAATCCACACTGGTGATTCTATTACCGTTGCTCCAGCAATGACGCTGTCTGATCGCACTTTCCAACGTATGCGTGACATGGCTATCAAGATGATGAGAAACATCGGAGACTTTGCAGGAGGTTGTAACGTTCAATTCGCGGTGAGCCCTGACGAGGCAGAGGATATTATAGCCATTGAGATTAACCCTCGTGTTTCTAGATCTTCAGCGCTAGCTTCTAAAGCCACAGGATACCCAATTGCAAAAATTGCTACGAAATTGGCTATTGGTTATACGCTTGATGAATTACAGAATCAGATTACGGGTACCACTTCAGCCTTATTCGAACCAACATTGGATTACGTTATCGTAAAAATTCCGAGATGGAACTTTGATAAATTCGAAGGTGCTGACCGATCTCTAGGACTTCAAATGAAATCGGTAGGAGAGGTAATGGGTATCGGAAGAAGCTTTCAAGAAGCATTACACAAAGCTACCCAGTCGCTTGAGATCAAGCGCAACGGCCTAGGTGCTGATGGTAAAGGGTATACGAACTACGATGAAATTATACAGAAACTTACGGTAGCTAGTTGGGACCGTGTTTTCGTCATTTACGATGCGATTCAACTAGGTATTCCGTTAGAACGAATTCACGAGATTACTAAAATTGACCGCTGGTTTTTACGTCAATACGAGGAACTCTATCTTCTAGAAAAAGAAATCTCTAAACACACCATAGACACCCTTAATCGCGACTTACTTCTTGAGGCAAAACAAAAAGGGTTTGCAGATCGACAGATTGCTCATATGCTTGATTGCCTTGAAAGCCAAGTTTACCAAAAGCGTGAAGACCTTGGAGTGAAACGTGTATATAAACTGGTAGATACCTGTGCTGCTGAGTTTGAAGCTCAAACTCCCTACTATTACTCGACCTTCGAGGCAAGTCTTAGAAACGCTGACGGAGAAACTTATGTTTCTAATGAATCTGTAGTGACCGACCGCAAGAAAGTAGTTGTTTTAGGATCGGGTCCGAACCGTATTGGTCAAGGAATTGAATTTGACTATTGTTGTGTTCACGGAGTCTTAGCCGCTGCTGAGTGTGATTATGAGACGATCATGATTAACTGTAATCCAGAGACGGTTTCAACCGATTTTGATACAGCAGATAAATTATATTTCGAGCCTATTTTTTGGGAACACATCTATGACATTATCAAGCACGAGAAGCCCGAAGGTGTCATCGTTCAGTTAGGAGGTCAAACGGCATTGAAACTAGCAGAAAAATTAGAGCGATATGGCGTTAAGATTATTGGGACAAGTTTCTCTGCTCTTGATTTGGCAGAAGACCGTGGTAGTTTCTCTACACTTCTAAAAGACAATAACATTCCTTACCCTAAGTTTGGTGTGGCTGAAAATGCAGAAGAGGCTTTACAGCTTGCGGATGAGTTAGGATTTCCACTTCTAGTACGACCTTCATATGTACTTGGAGGGCAGGGAATGAAGATTGTGATCAATAAAAAAGAATTAGAGGCTCATGTGGTTGATTTACTTCGTAGTATTCCAAATAATAAGCTGCTTTTAGATCATTATTTAGATGGAGCTATTGAGGCTGAGGCGGATGCTATTTGCGATGGTGAAGATGTCTACATTATCGGTATTATGGAGCATATTGAACCTTGTGGAATTCATTCAGGAGACTCGAATGCTACATTACCACCGTTCAATCTAGGCGAGTTCGTAATGCAGCAGATTAAGGATCATACACGAAAGATTGCTTTAGCGCTTAATACCGTAGGATTAATCAATATTCAATTCGCTGTTAAAGATGATACGGTATACATCATCGAAGCGAATCCACGTGCTTCTAGAACGGTTCCTTTCATTTCAAAAGCATATGGAGAGCCCTATGTTAACTATGCGACCAAAGTGATGCTAGGTGAAAAGAAGATCAGTGATTTTAATTTTAATCCTCAACTAAACGGTTACGCGATCAAGCAGCCCGTATTCTCGTTCAATAAATTCCCAAATGTCAACAAGAATTTGGGTCCTGAAATGAAAAGTACAGGAGAGAGTATCTTGTTTATTGATGATCTTAAAGATGACGCTTTCTACGACTTGTACACGCGTAGAAAAATGTATCTATCGAAGTAAGAATTTTTTCTAGAATAATTTTAAAGAGGCCAGTCGTGGTGAAAAATCCCCGGCTGGTCTTTTCTTTCATAGGTGTGTGACCCAAAGAAATCTCTTTGCGCTTGCACCATATTTACCGGCAGATCTGAACAGTGTAGCGTGTCATAGTAACTTAAACTACTTGAAAGTGTTCCGATAGGTAAGGCATATTTCACGCCAGATAAAACGAGTTCTCTTAACCCTTCAACGGCTTGGGATAAGGCTGGTTTGAAATGTGAAGACTCAAACAAATGCATGATAGACTCATTTTCAAAACTGCTTGCCAAATCACCCAACATTCTCGATTGAATAATACAACCTCCGCGCCAAAGCTTAATAACACTCACTAGGTCGATTTGATAATCATAAACCTTAGAGGCTTCACTAATTTGTTGCAATCCTTGAGCATATGCGATGGCGAAGCTTGCGTATAATGCCTTTTCTGCATGTTGAACCAGTGTATTAAAATCAATCTTTTCCAGATGAGGCTTACTACCTGATAGTTGTACTCGTAATTCTTTTAAGGCTGACAAGGCGCGTTGACTAACGGCCATATCAATGCTAGGGATGGCGATTCCTAGATCCATGGCGTTTTGAGAGGTCCATTTACCTGTACCCTTTTGTTTTGCCTTGTCTAGGATATTGTCGACGAGTTCTCCCTTTCCTTCAGGGTCTTTGGTTCCTAGAATAGCTGCAGTTATTTCGATTAAGAAAGAAGATAATCTTCCTTTTTGATAGCTATCAAATGCCGTCTTTACTTCTGCGTTAGAGAATCCATAAGATCTGAAAAGTGCGTAGACTTCTGCAATGCTCTGCATGATGGCATACTCAATACCATTATGAACCATTTTTACGTAGTTACCTGCACCTGAGCGTCCGACATAAGAAACGCAGGGTTCTCCCTGGTATTTTGCTGTGATTGCTTCGAAAATGGGAGCCACCCTTTGGTAGGCTTCAAGATCACCTCCCGGCATGATACTCGGCCCCTTCCTTGCTCCTTGAGCACCACCAGACACCCCCGTTCCTAAAAATAGTAGCCCTTTACTATTTAGCAACTGCTCTCGTCGCTCAGTGTCAAGAAAATGACTATTACCCCCGTCAATGATTAAATCACCTTTATCGAGTTTAGGGATTAATGATTCTATCACCTGATCAACAATAGCTCCGGCAGGAACTAAAAGCATGATAGTTCTAGGTGAGGTGAGGCTGTCAAGAAAATTATCAGTGGATGTATATGCCTCAAGTTGGTGATCTTCTAAACGCTCAGATTTCATGGCACTAACTTGTTTCGGGTCAAGATCTAAACCACTTACTTGAAATCCATGGTCTGCCACATTGAGCAGTAGATTTCGTCCCATTACACCTAATCCAATTAAACCGAAACTTGATTTATTCATAGTTATCCACTTTAAATTCTAAAACGAAATTAAGGATGTATATTCGCCTTGTCGCAAAAATCGAATAATTCTGACCAATTAAAAAGCGTTTATGTCATTCACGAAGGCCGATTCTCAATTAATTGTTCTATTTGGAGCATCGGGTGATCTTACTTCAAGAAAATTAATTCCGGCATTAATCCGACTATTCGACAGCGATTTAATCTCTCAAAATACCCGCATACTTGGGGTAGGGAGAAGCCCTTTTTTGAACGAGGAATTTGCCGCTAAGGTGCTTCTCGAAAACGAACACCTTTCAAAGGACATTCGTAAGGTAAGCTTTGATAATTACGCCGAACGATTTTTATACTTCACCTTAGAAAAGGACTATCTCGATGACTATGCGGCCTTGGCAAAAAAGGTATTTGAAACAGATAAGACTTTTTCACTAGAGGGTAGATATTTATTCTATTGTTCTACCCCACCCAATCTTTATGAATCGATCGCTGAGCGACTAAAGGCAGCGGGATTATTAGATGATCACAAGGGGTCAACTTCATTTCGACGATTGGTGGTTGAAAAGCCCTTTGGATATAGTCTAGAAACTGCTAAAGCGATCAATGAAGGTTTGCATCGATATTTTAATGAGGAGCAAATCTTCAGAATTGATCATTATCTCGGCAAGGAAACGGTCCAAAACCTTTTGGTAACCCGATTTTCGAATTCGATTTTTGAGCCTCTATGGAATTCCAAGTACATAGAGCGTGTTGAGATGACCAATGCAGAAGCGGATGGTGTTGCCCTCAGAGGTGGTTATTATGATCATACAGGAGCGCTTCGCGATATGTTTCAGAATCATCTTTTACAATTAGTTTCTCTGGTCGTTATGGAGCCTCCTCAATCTGAAAGCTCTGAAGATATTAGAAATGAGAAAGTAAAGGCTCTCGAAGCATTACGACCATTACTTACGAGTAAAGACATTGAGCGTAATACCCTTAGAGGCCAATACACGGCTTCAAGAATTAATGGCTCGCTTGTTGAAGGTTATCGAGAGGAACAGGGAGTTGCTGAACAATCACTAACCGAAACGTATGCGGCTGTCCGATTTTTCGTAGATAATGAGCGATGGAAGGGTACTCCCTTTTACGTGAGAACGGCGAAGCGAATGCCTACAACGGTTACAGAACTTGTTATCTATTTTAAGCGACCTGAACAGCAAATATTTCAATATAGTGCTGGACATTCAAAGAAGAATATTTTGGTCATTCGTATCCAGCCGAATGAGGGTATTCTTTTGAAATTCGGTGTGAAACAACCCGGTCATGGATTTAAAGCTCAGCAAGTAAACATGGATTTTTATTACGACAGTTTTAAAGATCGAAAAGTATTGCAGGCTTATGAACGCCTTTTACTAGATGCTTTAAATGGTGATGCTACGCTTTATGCTAGGGCTGAAGAGGTTGAGAAGGCATGGGAGTTTGTAGATCCGATCATTGCGCATTGGAATAATCAGAATATGCCGATGCATGGGTATCCTGCGGGTACTTGGGGACCTAAAATGTCTAATGAATTTATCGAGGGCCCGGGTTATTGGAGAAATCCTGGTGAGCACCTCACCGATGATGAAAATTATTGTGTAATTTCATCTTGATGGATAAAAGAATCTATTCGAATAAATCAGCTTTAACTGAAGCATTTGCGCATTACTTAGCTCAGCTAATCACAGAAAAGTTAAGCACTCCCTTAGGTTATAAAGAGGGTTTTCATTGGTCTTTATCTGGAGGAAGCACTCCCGTCGGATTGTTTGATTTCTTAGTAGAGCGTTATCGTACACAAATTGATTGGTCATCGGTTTACTTTTATTGGGGAGATGAACGTTGCGTAGCTCCGAATGATTCGCAGAGTAATTACGGGATGACTTGTAAACACTTACTTAATCATATCGATCACCAAACGGATCGCGTCTTTAGAATTAAAGGGGAGGAGGATCCAGAGGTTGAAGCCGATCGTTATCATCAACTTCTAAAGGCTCATCCTATTATGGACTTAGTAATGTTAGGTCTAGGTGAAGATGGGCACACCGCCTCGATTTTTCCGCATGAAATAGACCTATACCGTGCAGGTGCCTATGCCGTCGCTGCTAGCCACCCTTCAGGTCAACGCAGAATAAGTATGACCGGTAAAATGATTGATGCTGCAACTCAAACGGTGTTTTTGGTTTCAGGTGCGTCTAAGGCAACCGTTGTTGAAGAAATTGCCAACAATAAGCCTGTGGCTGCTACCTACCCAGCAACTTTAGTGAAGAATGCGGTTTGGTTCTTAGATGAGGACGCCTCATCACTCCTCTAAAGCTCTGTTTAAATTTGCCTCAGGAAGATCCTTTTTGGTTTTAGCTCCGAGTTCTCTTAATTTATCAATGCTACGAACGACATTACCCCGACCTAAATGAAGTTTATTCATAGCTTCTTCATAGGTTTTCTTAGCATCATTCATTCTTAACCCCACCTTATTCATATCCTCAATAAAACCAACAAACTTATCGTGTAGCGCCCCCGCCTTTTGTGCGATTTCAAGTGCATTTTTATGTTGTCTATCGGTGTTCCACATGGCGTCGATGGTACGCAATGTCGCGAGAAGTGTAGTCGGAGTAACGAGAATGATGTTTTGGTCGAAAGCCTTAGAATACAGTAAAGGATCTCTTTGGAGAGCAACTCCGAAAGCGGGTTCGATAGCAATAAATAAGATTACAAATTCAGGTGAATTGACTTCATATAAGTCTTCGTAACGCTTTTCACTAAGTTCTTTGATGTGTCTTTGAATTGAATTTAAATGGAGCTTTGCAAAAGTTTCTTTCTCTGTTTCATCTTCAGTATTGATAAATTGCTCGTAGTGAACTAGAGATACCTTCGAATCGACGATGAATTTTTTGTCATCGGGTAAATTGATAATTACATCAGGCATCAAACGCCTACCTTCTGCAGTTGTAAAACTCTGTTGAACTGAGTATTCAATATCCTTACGAAGGCCTGATTTCTCAAGTATTCGCTCGAGGACCATTTCACCCCAGTTTCCTTGCATTTTATTATCACCTTTCAATGCTTTTACCAGATTTGCAGCTTCATTTTGCATGAGAAGGCTTTGCTCTTGCATGTGCTTTAATTCAACTTTAAAGGTTTCATGAAAGGTTAAATTTTGCTTATTCGAATCCTCTACCTTTTTGGAGAAGTCACTGATACGTTCTCTAAGTGGGTCGAGTAAGAGCTTAATACTTTCCTTGTTTTGCTCATTCATTTTCGATGATTTTTCATCGAGAATTTTCTGAGCGAGATTTTCAAATTCAGTTTGAAATTTTTTCTGTAAGCTTTCTAATTCTTTCACTCGCTCATCCTCCTTTGATCTTAAGGAGGTCAACTCTGCCTCGAGATGGATGAGTTGACGTAATTGCTCTTCTTTTTCTTGCGAAATCGATTTTAAACTAGTTTCTGAGGTGGCGAGTTGATCGGCTAATTGTCTAATTCGTTCATTGAGAAGTGTTTGTGACTCAACAGTACTTAATCTCTTGCCGAAATAAAAGCCTGCACCTCCTAGAATAAGTGCGAGTATAGTAAGTGCGATCTCAGCCATTTTCTAATTTTTAATCGTTACATCCATGTAAGGTCGCTTGAATTCAATGGTTTTTTTGGGACCACTCTTTGCGGTAGATAGCTCATATTCACGAGAAGACGAAACAACGCTGGTGATTTGTTCGATTGCCTTAGCTAGAAGTGGTTCGGTAACAGATCCAATTTGTCCCATATTAAGAACCGACTCTGATTGGATAATATCCGGTACAAGACCTGAGGTATAATCAGAAAAACCTACCGAATTCTCATATCTACCAACTAGAGGTTGAAGCGCCCATGAAACATTTGAATTAATATAAGGTTCTCTACTAGGGTGATAGAGAAAGGGGAAATTCGAATAACCACTGACATCATCTACTAGAGTGATTGAAAATTCGTTTTTACCTCGAGTCGTGTCGCCAATGTGGATGACTTGCATGTGTGGATCTAGGCCATTAATAAGAAGTTCGCTTGCTGAAGCACTTGTGGTTTCAGTAAGGATAAAAACCCGCCCAAGGTTAAGTCCTTTATTGGTATCGAAATAATCTTCTAATTGATTTCCAAAGGCTTCATTCCATTTTTCATTCCAGTCTTGGCGGGCAAATACGGTCTCTTCTGTAGCGTTATAAATACGACTTGCAATTTTCCTAGCTGATGCGGTAGATCCCCCTGAATTATATCTAAGGTCAAGAACCACTTCGTTTACTCCATTACTTTGAAATTCATCAAATACTGCCATAACCTCTGTATCATAATTAGCGATAAAAGCATTGTACATGAGGTACCCAATTTTTTTATCTTCTACGGTGAAGATAGTGTCTAGATAAATAGGATGTTCAGCTAAATTCTCTTCTTTAGTTAGCAGTACGGACTCATCACTGTCTACGAACTCTCCATCTATATATTCCACCTTACCCAAAGTGTAACTGTCATCGGTTGAAAACAATAATTCAATATAATTAGAGGTAGTAATTGGTGTTCCGTTTACTCTATTGAACAAGGTTCCGCGTTGAATTCCTTGTCTCTCCGCATCGGAGTTTTTAATAGTGTATTTGGTATACAAAATCACTTTGTCACTGTCTTCTGCCTCCAAGACTAATCCAAATTCTAACCCATTACTTTTGGAGATACCTGATAGCGTATTAGTTAATTCAGTATAATCGTCTGAATAAAAAGTAAATCGATCCTCAGGGTCAAGTAAACTTTCAATGAAATTCTCTGGGTCTGGATTATTGTTTAAATAGTCAATATAATCTGCTGTGTTTTCAATCTTTGAATCTGCCAAATTAGGAACTCTACTTTGCCAGTAATACCATAGGTTCATCGATCTCCACATGAAATTTTGAATTTCGATGTCTTCAAGACTAACTTCATCAATCTCAGGATTGACTGGATCTGATGAACAGGAATTAAATAAGAAGGTTGCCGCGACCAGTAGGGTGTAGGATATCTGCTTCAATTTCATAAATCGTGCTTTGTAACAAATTTAGGATGATTTCGTCTTAATTTGGAGAACCTTAAGAATCATTTGTGAAAGAGGCCGCTTACATAGAGACTGTTCATCAGATCGAGCAGAAATTATATCGCATAGCGAAACGGTTACTTATTTCGCATGAGGAGGCTCAAGATGCTACTCAAGAGGTGTTAGTTAAGGTTTGGCAAAGTTCTTCAAAGCTTTCTCACGTCAAGAGTATAGAGGCTTATGCCATGACCATGGTGAAGAATTATTGTTATGATCGTTTGAAGTCCAAACAGGCTTCGAATATGAGTATAGAGTATTCTATTCATGATAAGAGTCATGATCAATCGGCAGCCTTTGAAGCAAAAGATCGACTTTCCTTTGTCGAGAAAATTGTAAATAATCTGCCTGAAAAGCAAAAACTCATTTGGCAACTTAGGGATGTTGAAGGTGCGACCTTTGAGGAAATTGCTGAGGTGGTTCAAATGGAGCCTACAGCCATTCGAGTAAACCTGTCAAGGGCAAGAAAGAGAATAAAAGAAAGTTTAGAACAAATAGATGCGTATGGAATCTAAAGAAATAAAAGTATTAATAGATCGTTATCTAGCGGCAGAAACAAATCTTTCAGAGGAAGAGCGACTAAGAGCCTACTTCAGAAGTGAGAAGGTGGATTCTTCACTGAATTGGGCAAAAATGCTTTTTGCCTACTCTGAGACTGCTCGTGAGGAGCAATTAGATTCTTCTTCAGTATCACCATCGATATTCGATTGGAGACGGGTTGCTGCATCTGTTGCTATTATCTGTGTAACAAGTTTTGGAGTTTATCGTCTACAAGAAAATTACCAACAGAAACAAATGCAATTGGCTTATCAGCAAACGAAAGAAGCTTTTGATTTAATTGCCACACAAATGAATAAAGGGACCGCTTCGGTTTCTTATCTCGGTTATTATGAAAAGAGCGTTAGCTCATTATTAAATAAATAAAAAAGATTATGAAAAACGTTAAACACATCCTAGTTCTCACAGTATTCATGCTGACTTCGCTTGCAGCGCACTCTCAATCGATCTTTGATAAGTACGCAAGTAAAGACGAGGTAACCTCTGTAGTGATCTCAGAAAATATGTTCAAACTATTTGCGAATATGCAGCTAGTGGTTGAAGATAAAGAGGCTCAAGATTTTATCGATATCGCGAAAAATGTCAAAGGATTACGCGTACTAACTACCTCAAATAGTGCTATTGCTGACGATCTCAAAAACGAAGCCCTAGATTATGTTCGCTCAAAGAAACTTTCTGAGCTTCTTGTAGTGAAGGACAAAGGTTCGTCGGTATACTTCTATATCGCTGAAGGAGCTAGTGAAGGGAAAATCATAGAACTTCTTATGTTGGTAACTGAAATTAAAGAGGTAAATATTAATGGTCGCAACTTTGAGACTGTATTACTCTCTTTAACAGGGGATCTTGACATGGAAAAGATTGGGGCTCTTGCGAATAAAATGAATTTACCAGAGGAGTTAGGTCAAATTAATTCAGCACAACGTCAATAATAGCTTTTCATGAAACGATTTACTTTACTTGTTCTAGCAGCTGTAACTTTGATGATGTCGTGTCAACCAGCGATGACCTTACAGCGTTATTTTCTTGAATCACAGGAAAATGCCGATTTTACACTCATTGAAATTCCTGCTAGTCTATTAGGTGCAAGCCTAGAAGATTTGACTCCCGAGCAAATGGCAACCTTTTCCTCTCTAAGAAAAGTAAGTGTTTTGATGTATAGAAATGCAGAGAAAAAAGAGTTCATTGCTAGTCAGCAATCTCTAATTAATAGCTTTCTAAAAAGTGACGGATTTGAGGCTTTAGTTTCAGCACGAATGAAAGGTGAGGCGCAAGCCAGTATACTTATTCGTGGAGCTGTGGATCAAATTGATGAGGCCGTTTTCTTTGGCTTTGCGGAGGGCGAAGGCTTTGTTTTAGCTAGAATTTTAGGAGAACAAATGAACCCTGCTGCTTTTCTGCAACTAGCAGACTCACTTGAAGAATCTGATTTTCAGTTCTTGAGCAATAGTGTTCTAAAGGATGTACTCGGAGAAGAGCAGTTATGATGGGTTTTTAGAACCCAAGATAATTTTCTGGTCGTATCGCTTTAAGCTCAGACTTCACTGAATCATTAACCTCTAAGGTTTCGATAAAGTCGTGTATTGCTTCTTCGTTCATCACTGAATGGGTTCTTGTAAGTGCCTTAAGACTTTCATAGGGATTGGGATATTGCTCTCGACGAAGAATCGTTTGAATTGCTTCGGCAACTACTGCCCAATTATCTGATAGTTCATTAACCACCTTCTCCTTATTAACGAGGAGTTTGCCAAATCCTTTAAGAAGAGATTGCATGGCTAAAATCGAATGTCCGATAGGCACACCAACATTTCTTAATACCGTACTATCCGTAAGATCTCTCTGTAATCTAGATATAGGAAGCTTCGCGGATAAATGCTCGTAAATAGCGTTCGCAAGACCTAAATTACCTTCAGCATTCTCGAAGTCTATAGGGTTGACTTTATGCGGCATGGCTGACGAACCTACCTCACCCTCTTTGATTCGTTGTTTAAAGTAATCCATTGAGATATAGCTCCAAACATCTCGAGATATATCGATGAGGATGGTATTGATGCGTTTGTATAGATCAAAAAGTCCAGCTAAATGATCATAGTGTTCGATTTGGGTGGTTGGGTAACTAAAGTGTAATCCAAGGTTTTCAGTCACAAAAGCTCTTCCAAACTCGGGCCAATTATTCGATGGATAAGCTACTTTGTGTGCATTATAATTACCGGTTGCACCTCCAAATTTTGCTGAAAACTTTTGTGATTCAAACTGAGAAATTTGCTCATGCAAACGTACCGCAAACACCTTAAATTCCTTACCTAATCTAGTAGGTGAAGCAGGCTGACCATGAGTTCTGGCAAGCATTGGGATGTCGCTCAAACTTTCTGCTAGTTTTTCGATTTCGATCACCAGTTGTTGAAGCATTGGTAGAACTACTTCTAAATGAGCTTCTTTCAACGATAGCGGAATAGCTGTGTTGTTGATATCTTGAGAGGTTAATCCAAAGTGAACAAATTCCTTGATATTATCCAATCCCAAACGATCAAATTGGTTTTTGATAAAATACTCAACCGCCTTAACATCATGATTGGTTACGCGTTCAATATCTTTAATGGATTGCGCATCTTCTTCACTAAAATTTTGATAGATCGCTTTTAAATCCTCCTTAGTTTTTTGATCTAAAGGATGTAAAGGTTTGACCCCTGTTTCGCACAATTCGATGAAGTATTCGATTTCTATCCGAACGCGATACTTGATCAGTGCGTATTCTGAGAAATAAGGAGCAAGGGTGGCAGTTTTTGATCGGTATCTACCGTCAATCGGTGAAATGGCTGAGAGTTCAGTGAGATTCATGATGATAAACTAAAATGCGAAATTAAGACATTCGAGAGAATCAATTAGGGAAACTCAGGAGATAAAAGCACTGTTGATTGATTTGTCTTAAGGTGTACTACACCATTTTGTGCGGTGAACGATCGATTCGAATAGGAATCATACCACTTTTCTATAGTTGACCACTGAGTGGGTATTTGAATGTCAATTTCCTGGTCTTGAATTAAATCAAGTCCTACAATTACCGCATCACTCTCATAGGTTCTGCTAAAGAAATAGGGTTTGGTTTGAAGTTCTTTATGTGATCCTAAACCTATTGCTGGATGAGATTTTCTAAACTGTCCTAACTTTTGCCAATGCGTTAAAATTTTCTTGGTTTCAGAATCCTCAATAGACGACCAGTTCATGAAAGATCTCAGATTAGCATCTCCGACAGCTCCTTCTACTACTAATGGGCGTGCGATTTCATCACCGTAATACATCTGTACTCCTCCGGGTGCTAAAAGAAGCATATTCGCCGATTTAATAGGATCATTTCTTTCGATATCGAAGGGCTGTGAATCATCGTGGGAGCTGATGTAGCTTAGTATACTTATATTTTCGTGCGTTTGATTAAGTAGTGAGTCGTATTTATGAAAAACGAACTCGTAATCATTTGCTGCATCTGTCTTGAAATCGAAATTGATTAACGCATCAAAACCATAATTGAAATAATTAACCTTTTTATCTCCGAAATTATATTCTGGTCCACCGCTGATTCCATAAAAATAGACTTCACCAACCATATAAAATGGGGCAGAGGGGATGCTGTTATTATTTTGATGGTATTCCTCAAAAGCGCGTTCAGCTTCCTGTTTTAATACTGCCCAAGATTCTTCATCAACGTGTTTAGTTGTATCTACACGAAAACCATCGATACCTAATTCTCTAACATAATCAGTAAGCCATTTGATAATGTAGTTTCTAGGAGTTCGCTTTAGTCCTGTTTTGTTAAAAAAGGTGTCAAGTTCTGCGATTTCCTGATCCAAACGATTCTCGGACTCCCAAAAGTCTAGAAGGGTTTGTGGAAGTTCAACCTCTTGGGTTGATTCGGTCTTAATGTCGGGTAGATTGGCCACCAAAGTACATTCAGCAGTACCCTGATAATCTTTGAAATCACATGGAGGAGTTTCTCTAACCCAAGATTCTGTAAAGGTTGGGTCGATGTCAGTTACCGGGCCGGTATGGTTTAAGACAGCGTCCATTATCACCTTAATGCCGGCTTCATGTGCAGTTTCAACGAATTCTTTCAATTCATCATAGGTTCCGAAAGAGGGCTCAATACTCGTCCAATCTTTTGTCCAATACCCGTGATACCCGTAGGTAACGCCAGTTCCCTCGTCGGTTGCATCATCAATTTGTCTAACCACCGGAGTGGTCCAAATGGCATCAACTCCTAACTTTTGAAAATAACCCTCCTTGATTTTCTGGGTTATTCCCTTGATGTTTCCTCCTTCAAACCCTCTTAAAACAGCAGTCTCTTTATCTGCGCCAACTCTAGTGGTATCTGATTCAGCAGTATTAAATCGATCAGTAAGTAGAAAGTAGATGTTAGCAGACTTCCAACTAAAGGTGTCCTTTGAGTGGACTTCTGAAGATTTAAGAGAAGATTGACAACTTATTAAGTTTAGGCTGCATAGAATAGAAAGAAGGATAGATGAATACTTCATAATTATCGGTTGAGGATTTTATATTCTTCATAACACTGACTAATCGCATCAAGTATTTGAAGGTCGTTTGCATCCTGTATGAAACTTTGGGAGTAACTACAATTATTTAAAATTCGAATAATTTCTTGCTGATCAATTTGCAAAAGCACACTAAGGGTTTCACGATCAAATTTAGTGGCTAATAGTTCGCGAATTCGATCATCCTGCTTCATATTGGGTAGCTTGTCGAATTGCATTTGATTCTTGGTGAATATGCTTTTTATGAAGTTGACGGGACCGTTAAGGACAGAGGATAATTGCTTTGCTGCGCTTTTTGATCTTCCTTCATAACTAAAATTTAATCCCGAAATACTGTACTGAAACGCGCTTGAAATAGGTAAGTTTCGCACATCGATCTCTAGGTATCCTGTTAGTTGATAGGGTCTAACAACCACCTCCTCTAACGCGTAGGCTAACTCGGTTAGGGTAATTGAGCTGTTCTCTAGATTAACAAGGTCATTGGACACCCGGACTCTTTCAGGTTTAAACCCTAGAAAAGTAATGTATAGCGTGTCGCCAACACTTGCGTTAATCCTAAATTCACCTGCGAGATCGGTAATACTTCCAATTACCTTGTTCAGGTTTATGATATGAACCCCTTCAAGAGGTAGATTGTTAGAGCTGCCGACAACCTTGGCCTTTAGTTCGACCTCTTTAGCCTGGCTTTCTTGTCCGAAGGATGTTCCCCAATGAAGGAATATAAAAAATAAAAGAATTACGCTTTTTTTCACAGTATGCGAATCAAGGAATTAATTTACAAATTCACGAGTGATTAGCGGTAATTAACTTGATTTTAATAAAACCCTTTGCGTTTTCTTTTGCCGGTCGTTTTTTTAGAATTTTTGCTGAAGTTTCTAGAGGGTTTAGTCTTGAAGTTTCCTTTTTTCGATTTTCCTTTATTCCCTGAATCTTCCCCTTGCTTAGTAACTTCTACACTTACTCGGTATCCGTTATATTCAGTGTCTTTAAAGGTTTCTAGAACTAAATCAGTAAGAGCAGTATCTAAATTAAAGAATGAGAAGTTATTGAGTGTATCGACCTTGAAAATATCTTCTCGTTGAAGTTCAAGAGCATTCTTAAGATAATCTTTCATCGACTTCCAGTTAAAGCCGTCTCTTTCACCTAGGTTGATGAAAAAGCGAACCTCACCGTGTTTCGCTCTCGAGCTTGGCTCAGAAGCATTTTCAGAGCTAAAGTTTTCTTTTAGATAGTACTGGGCCAATCGATTATAGGCTTCTCCAAACACTTTTCTTAGAAGTGTTTCGCGATCGATAGAAGCGAGGGTTTCCTCTAAAAGAGGCATGTAGCTTTCAATGCTCTCATCCACCTCAGTATCCCTTAGTTTATCTGCTAGACTTTTAAGCTGATTCTCAATGATTCCATCAACAGAAGGAACCTCGGCGAACTCGAATTTCTTTTTAAGTTTTCGCTCGAACTGTTCGATTTTTCTTCGGTCGCTGTTAGAACAAAGACATAGGGAATGTCCTGTTTTACCGGCTCTACCTGTTCTTCCGCTTCGGTGGTTATAGGTTTCAGGTTCATCAGGCAGCTGGTAGTGGATGACATGGGTGATATCATCGACATCAATACCACGAGCAGCAACGTCAGTAGCTACTAGAATTTGTATTTGACGTTTTCTGAAACCGGCCATTACCAGATCCCTTTGATTTTGACTTAGATCACCATGTAGGGCACTTGCATTGTATCCGTCCTCTATGAGCTTTTCTGCAATTTTTTGAGTTTCTCTCTTTGTTCTACAAAAAATTATAGCAAATAGCTGAGGATCGCTGTCTACGATTCGTTTTAGAGCCGCGTACTTATTTCTTGCACTAACCGTATACACGAAGTGGCTTACTGTAGTTGCTCCTACATTTTTGCTTCCGACCGTTATTTCTAGCGGACGATGCATAAATTCTTTTGCGATTTGAGCAACTTCTGCAGGCATGGTCGCTGAGAACAGCCAAGTCAATTTGTCTTCAGGAGTATAACTCAGAATTGACTTAATATCTTGGTAGAATCCCATGTTTAGCATTTCATCAGCCTCATCTAAAACGCAGTATTCTATTTGATCGATGCGAAGCATTTTACGTTGAATTAAATCAAGAAGCCTACCGGGTGTAGCCACGACGATTTGAACTCCTGATTTTATAGATTCTGCTTGCTCTCTAACACTTGCTCCACCATAAACGGCAACAATTTTTATTCCTTTTTTGAATTGAGCATATTTACCGAGCTCGGTAGTGATTTGTAAACAAAGCTCTCGAGTAGGAGCGATAATTAGCCCCTGAACGACTTTACGTTTAGTATCAATTTTTTGAAGTAGAGGAAAACCAAATGCGGCAGTTTTACCAGTACCTGTTTGTGCTAACGCTACAAGGTCGGTCTCTTTCTCTAACAGTTGTGGAATTGCTTTTGATTGAATTTCAGATGGAGTTTCAAAACCCATCTGTTGTACGGCTATTAATAGATCTTCATCTAAGCCGAGATTTAAAAAGGATTGCATAGGTTGAATTAAGCCGCAAAGGTAGTCTAAATAAGTGTATGCTTCTACAGATCTGTTTTTTGAAGAAATTCTATTAAACTTTGTGTAGCTCTGGCTCGATGACTTAGCGATTTTTTAATTTCCTTATCGAGTTCTCCAAAGGTCTGATTGTAACCTTCTGGCACAAAAATCGGGTCATACCCAAAACCATTATTACCTCTAGAACCATCTGCAATATGACCTTCAACAATACCTTCGAAGTAATGGGTATTGTCATGAGTTATTAAACAAAATACCGTCTTGAAGTAGGCACTTCTGTCTTTGAAGTGACTAAGGTTGTTAAGTAAGTGAGCAATGTTTTTTTCGTTGTCTCTACTACCAGAATAATGAGCACTATCTACGCCCGGAGCTCCGTCTAGCGCATTTACGAATAGACCACTATCATCAGAAAAGCAAGGTTTGCCAAAGCGCTTATAAATCGTTGAGGCTTTCTGATGGGCATTTCCCTCAAGGGTGCCAGTAGTTTCTGGGATATCTTCATCGAAATTGAGTTCGTTTAAAGAAATCAAATGAACTTTATGGGAAATTAAGCCTTTTAATTCTTCAAGCTTTCCTTGGTTTTGAGTGGCAAATACGAGTGTTGGTAAATCAGTCATAACTACTTGCAAAAATAGGCTCAAGCATTGAAAGTTTAGCTAAATTTGCCATTAATCATCAATAAACAACACGTGCCTACCTCTTACATTTTCGATTTCGATAGTACCATTACTCGAGTTGAAGCTCTTGATATTCTTGCAGAGATTTCGCTTGAAGAAAACCCGAAGAAAGAAGCGATCATAGATCAAATTAAAGAAATTACCAATCTTGGAATTGATGGTGATATCTCTTTCACTGAATCTTTGGAGCAAAGAATAAAGCTTCTTGGGGCGCATCGCGACCATCTCGAGTTACTGATAGAGGAATTAAAAGATAAGATTTCCCATTCGTTCGCATCCAACCGCAAGTTTTTTGAAACTCATCGAGATGAAATTTACGTGATTTCGGCGGGTTTTAAGGAGTTCATTATTCCTATCGTTGAACAGTTTCACATCCCAGCCGATCGCGTTTATGCAAATACGTTTACATTTGATAATAGCGGCTTTATTGTTGGTTTCGATAAAGATAATCCATTATCGAAGCACAATGGTAAAATTGAATGCTTGAAGGGGCTAAACCTTTCAGGTGATATTCAAGTAATTGGTGATGGCTATTCTGATTATGTAATGAGAGAAGCCGGTATTGCCAAGAAATTTTTTGCATATACAGAAAACGTGAAGCGAGAGAAGGCTGTTGCTAATGCCGATTTCGTTACAGAAACTTTAGATGAATTTTTATATATCAACGATTTGCCAAGAAATTTTTCATACCCTAAGAATCGAATTAAGATCCTTCTTTTAGAGAATATACATCCAGATGCCCTCGAGCGTCTAGAGAATGATGGTTACAGTGTTGAACTTGTTTCTACGGCTTTGGGTGAGTCAGAGCTTATAGAGCGTATTAAAGGGGTTCATGTACTGGGTATTCGTTCTAAAACGAAGGTTACCAAGGCTGTTCTAGATGCTGCAGACAAGCTTCTGGTTATTGGTGCCTTTTGTATTGGTACCACTCAAATTGATCTTGAAGCTTGCAAAATGTCAGGAGTGGTTGTTTTTAACGCACCCTACAGTAATACAAGATCTGTAGTAGAACTAGCACTAGGTCAGATTGTAATGCTTATGCGCTCTACTTTTCAGCGTTCTTCAGAAATGCATGATGGCGTTTGGAATAAAACTGCTGCTGGGTCTAGGGAGGTGAGAGGAAAAACTCTGGGTATTGTGGGTTATGGAAATATTGGTAAGCAACTTTCTGTTCTAGCCGAAGCGATCGGTATGAAGGTTTACTTCTACGATTTACAGGATACTCTAGGTTTGGGTAATGCCGAAAGGGTAGTTAGCCTTGATGATCTATTACGTATCAGTGATGTGATTTCTTTGCATGTTGACGATAACCCACAAAACAAGAATTTAATTGGAGATCGCGAATTAAGACTCTGTAAAGATGGTGCATATCTGATTAATTTATCTCGCGGGTTTGTAGTAGATATTGATGCGCTTGCACAACATTTAAAATCTGGGAAACTCGCAGGAGCAGCGGTTGATGTGTTTCCTGTAGAACCTAAGCAGAATGGTAGCTATGAAAGTCCACTATTAGGCTTAGAGAACGTGATTCTTACTCCTCATATCGGAGGGAGTACTATTGAAGCCCAACGAGATATAGCAGGATTCGTACCTAAAAAGATCATGGGTTATATCAATTCGGGGAACACTGAGGATGCTGTTAACTTTCCAAACATTAGACTACCACAGCAACAGGACCGTCACCGCTTCTTACACATTCATAGAAATGTTCCAGGGGTTATGGCAGCGATCAATAAAATACTTGCTGAGTATAAGCTGAATTTGGTGGGTCAATTCTTGTCAACGGACCCTGAGGTAGGCTATGTAATCTCTGATGTTGATAGTGCTTACAATCCTGAAGTGATTGAAGCATTGAGACAAATTCCGAATACCATTCGATTCAGAGTTCTTTATTAGAAGTCGCTAATCGTGATGATAGGGTTCACCTTTTAGAATTGAAAAGGCTCGATATAACTGCTCACTGAAAATCAATCGCACCATCTGATGAGTGAAGGTCATTTTAGAAAGGGATATCAGTAAAAGTGCCTTGGCTTTTAACGAGTCACTAAACCCATAAGGGCCACCAATTACAAAGGTTAAATTACTATTTCCTTGCAAGCCTTGGTTTTCAATGAAACTAGCGAATGACCTTGAACTAAAGGTTCTTCCATTCTCATCTAGTAAAATGAGTTTCGATTGCTTGTCTATTAAACTTTCGATTTTTTGAGCTTCTTGCTCCTTTTGATCATCGATGCTGAGCGATTTCCTACGAGACGGATCTGGAATTTCGGTGTAACTGAATCTCGCATAATGTTTCAGTTTTTTATGGTATTTGTCAATAAGCTCTTTGAGAAGCTTGTCATCGGTTTTACCAATTACTAGCAGGGTCACTTTCATTTTCTTAAATTCGTGTGACCTCAAAAATAAGTCGAGTTCATAAAATGGATGCCTCCGTAGAAAAATTCTTGAATTGGCCAGTAGTAAAAACGCTGGTTAGGGCCCTTAGAACGGTTAAGTTACCCGGTTACCCCGGTTTCTCATTATTCGACTTGATTAATCTATACATCTCTGGCATTATCAAGGGAGCGTTAACCTCAAGAGCAAGTTCTATCGCCTTCAGTCTTTTTATGGCTCTATTTCCTTTACTGATCTTTTTATTGACACTTATTCCTTATTTGATTCCGCTAGTTGAAACAACCTCTGAGCCATTCGATCAGAAGCTTCTTTTCTTTTTGGAGTCCTTTTTGCCTGGGGCAACTGCGGAGTATTTTTCTCAGATTTTTGAACAGTTGAAAAATCAGCCAACTGATGGATTATTATCAACCACATTTTTGTTGTCGATTTTTCTAGTTGCTAATGGGGTCAGTTCTATTTTTAGTCAATTTGACCAATCCTATCATATCAAACTGAATCAAAACTTTTTTAAGCAATACGCATACGCCGTCTTTGTAGGGCTACTTTTATCCCTAGGCATCATAGTAGGAGCTATTGCTTACATCTACTCTGAATTCTATATCGTTGAATTAGGTCTAGATGAGGCACGCTTCAGTCAAAATCGAATTTCACTGCTATTCGTAACTTTTATGTCTTACATAGGGACCAGTTTATTGTATTATTTTGGTACCGCACGAGCGACTAGAATCGCATTCTTTTCCTGGGGGCCACTTATGACTACCTTACTTCTTTTGATTACTTCTTATTTGTTTGGAGTATACATTGAAAAATTTGCTAGTTATAATGAACTATACGGCGCACTTGGAGGGTTGTTGATACTGATGGTTTTTTTGTGGCTAAATTCAAACATCCTCTTATTAGGTTTCGAATTAAATGCCGTTTTAGCCCGATTAAAGAATGAATTGAATACCTCAAAGGAATGACGAAGTATGTTGAGGTAATTCTTCCTTTAGCTCTTGATCGTCCGTTCACCTACATCAGTCATGAGTTAGACATTGACCTTGTCGGATGCAGAGTTATTGTCCCCTTCGGCAGAAACAAATTTTACACAGGGATAGTAGTTGGTGTAAGTGAAGAAATCCCAAGCTATCCAGTAAAGGCAATAGAGGAAGTTCTCGATAATCAGGCCATCGTTAGCAAGACTCAAATCGACTTATGGAACTGGATTGCTTCCTATTACCTCTGTGGAATTGGAGAAGTAATGCGGGCAGCGCTGCCTTCTGCATTGCTTTTTGAGAGTGAATCGATGGTTCATTTAATCGATGATGATTTTAGAAACCGTAAACTCACCGATGACCAATACCTTTTATGCGAACTACTCGAACAGCAGCCCCAAAAGCTTTCTTTTATTCGTAAACATGCGGAGATTAAAGGACTGAATAAGTGTCTAAATGATCTCATTGAATTGGAGATTCTTGAACGATTTGAGCAGATCGATAATAAAGGGTATCAGAAATTTACTCCTTGGTTGGTCTTAGAAGATACAGCAAAAGCAGAGGAAATTTTAAAGCAAACCAAAGCACCTGCACAGCGCGATATGGTCATGCAGTTTTTTAACGAAGCGAAAGGAGCTAACGAAATAGCTTGGTTACCTTTTTCTAAGAAATTCGCAATCAGCACATCCATTCGTAATAGCTTAATTAAGAAGGGTGTATTTCGTTTAGACTCTAGAGTTTTCGATCGTATTTCAGGTAAAGAGGATGAGGAGGTAGTCTTCGAATTATCAGAGTTACAACAAAAGGCTGTTATAGAAATCAACCGGGGTTTTAAGGCAAGTAAGCCCGTTTTATTGCACGGGTTGACGGGTTCGGGGAAGACAATGCTTTACATGAGTTTCATTGAAGAGGTTCTAAAACAAGGAAAACAGGTTTTATTTCTGCTGCCAGAAATTGCACTGACTACTTCACTTTGGAAGCGCTTGAATAAGCGGTTTTCTAAACAAGTCATCGCCTATAGTTCAAGCCTTTCAACGGTTGAAAAGGCAGAGTTTTGGAATAAGGTTAGAGAAAACTCTGATGAGGCAAAGGTAATCGTAGGAGCGAGGTCTGCATTACTGCTTCCATTCAACAACCTCGGTTTAATTGTTGTAGATGAAGAGCACGATCCCTCCTATAAACAGCACGATCCAGCCCCTCGTTATCAAGCGAGAGATTTAGCCGTTTATTTAGCTCATAAAGAACATTGTCCAATTATTTTAGGTTCTGCAACTCCCAGTCTAGAGTCGTTGTATAATGCCGGTTTTGGTGAAAACAAGCAATCCAAATACCACTATGTATATCTAGGTGAGCGGTTTGGTGAATCTCAATTACCAGACATCCAGGTTCTAGATAAAGCGCTTTTAAGAAAGAAAAAACTCATGAGGTCTTGGATTTCACAGCCAGTAATTGACCAGGTAGTGAAGATTCTTAGTGAAAAGAAACAAGTTCTTTTCTTTCAGAATCGCAGGGGATTCTCAAGTTTATTAGAATGTTTGGATTGTGGTCATATCCCTGGATGTAAGAATTGTGATGTAAGTCTCACCTTTCATCGATTGGATCAATCGTTAAGATGTCATTACTGTGGTTATTCTGAGAGCGTAGCGAATCACTGCACAAAATGTCATTCATCTTCCTTAGATAAACATGGACTCGGAACTCAACAGGTTGAAGAGTTGGTCAAAGAGTTGTTTCCTAGTTACAAGGTGGGCCGAATGGACAGAGATACTCAAAAAGGTAAATCGGGTCATCAAAAGCTTCTTGAAAAATTCGAAAACCAAGAATTGCAGATTTTGGTAGGAACGCAAATGGTCAGTAAAGGACTTGATTTTAAAAATATTGGCTTAGTTGTGGTTGTAAATGCGGATCAGCTGTTGCGCAGAGCAGACTACAGGGCTCATGAACGTGCCTTTCAACAGTTAACTCAGGTCTCTGGTAGAGCTGGAAGGACTTCAGAAACTTCAAAAGTTCTCATCCAGACCTTTGACCCCAATCATCGTGTGTTTCGAAGTTTACAAGGCCGTAATGTTTCTGAATTTATCGCAAGTGAATTCGCCGAGCGGAGACTTTTTAATTATCCGCCCTATGTTCGGATGATTAAGATTCAATTTTTAGCCAAACAAGTATCCTTGGCGATCGAAGGTGCCTCTTGGTTTGCAAAAGGGGTGCGTCAAATAAATGGGGTAGTAGTATTAGGGAACGATGCCCCCACCATTGAGAAAATTAGAAACCAATATTATCAACAGATACTCATCAAGGCTCCACTTAATTACCCGATGTCTTCGCTTAAAAAACAATTGCTGCGTTTCAAGAAATCTTTTGATAATGTCCCCGGATTTTCAAAAATTCAGGTGATATTTCATGTAGACCATATCTAGAGAGATAGATACTTTTCAAAATGCTTGTATAATGTGCATTTAAAACTTATTTTTGCACGAATTTTTAACTTATTATAATGAACCAATACGAAACTGTTTTCATTTTGAATCCCGTTCTATCTGACACTCAGGTAGAGGAAACAGCCAAGAAGTTTGAGAGCTTCTTAACAGAGCGTGGTGCTAAGTTTGTTGCCAAAGAAAACTGGGGACTTAAAAAACTAGCTTACCCAATTCAGAACAAAAAGAGTGGTTTTTACCATTTGTTTGAATTTCAAGCTCCGGCTGAATCGATTAACGAATTAGAGCTTGAATTTCGCCGTGATGAGCGAGTAATGCGCTATTTAACTGTAAAGTTAGATAAGCATGCGATCGCTTGGGCTGAGAAAAGAAGACAAAAACTTAAAACTGCTTAATTATGTCAACTATTGAACAACAAGCTAAAGGAAAAAAAGATGGCGAAATTCGCTATTTAACTCCTTTAAATATTGAGACACAGAAAGAGAAGAAGTACTGTAGATTTAAAAAATCAGGGATCAAGTATATTGATTACAAAGACCCAGATTTCTTATTAAAGTTAGTGAATGAACAAGGTAAAATTTTACCTCGTCGTTTAACAGGAACTTCACTGAAATACCAACGTAAAGTATCACAAGCTATCAAACGTGCTCGTCACCTTGCACTTATGCCATATGTTGGCGATATGCTTAAATAAGAAAACGATATGGAGATTATTTTAAAAGAAGACGTTCAGAACCTAGGGTTTAAGGACGATATCGTTTCAGTAAAGAATGGTTATGGTCGTAACTTTCTGATCCCTAAAGGTCTTGCAGTTCTTGCAACACCATCGGCTCGTAAAGTTCACGCAGAAAATTTAAAGCAACGTGCACACAAAGAAGCGCAATTGATTGCTGAGGCTAAATCTATGGCTGAAAAAATCAATGCAATTGCTCTTAAAATTAGTGCTAAAGTAGGTGCTGGAGATAAGCTTTTCGGTTCGGTATCTAATATCGATTTAGAAGCTGGGCTTTCGAAAGAAGGTGTATCTATTGACAGAAAGTATATCCTTGTACAAGGTGGTTCTGTTAAGCGTCTAGGATCATACGTTGCAAAGGTGAGACTTCATCGTGAAGTATCTGCTGACCTAGCATTCGAAGTTGTTGCCGAGGCATAACTTTCAAATAATATTTGAACAGATTAAGGGCCTTTAGGGCCCTTTTTTTTATACTATGAAATACCAAAGATTAAGCAAAGAACAGTTTGAGATATTAGCAGAGGAATTTTCTAAATTTCTTGCGGTTCATGGGATTGATAAACCTGAATGGGAGCGACTTCAATCTAATAATGGTAACCGTGTTGATGAACTTCTCGATGAGTTTAGTGATATCATATGGAAAGGAGTACTTTCTAAGGTGAACTATCTTGAAAACCTGTCAGAACACTTTATTTATTTGTTTTCGAGAGAGGAGAATGGACTTGAACTCATCGCGGTTGAAGCCCAAGTAGCAGGATTAGATCTAAGAACCTCAGAAGGATTTACTTGGTTAAAGAAAAATTACCTTGATGAACGGGTAATTTATCGTCGAGCAACTAAGGCATATTCTGAGGATCCCTATAATGATCTGTTTGAATTGATTCAAAAAGGTGCTGTTATCACGAAAGGGGAACTGTATCTTTGGTTTAAGGATTGGTTAGATAATAATTAAGATATGGCAACATCGGCATCAATAGCGCGAGGTACAAGAGATTTTTTCGGAGACGAATTAATTCGTAGATCTTATATCATAGAGGTCATAGAGGGCGCTTTTAAGAGATTTGGGTTTTCAGCGATTCAGACTCCTAGTTTCGAGAATTTAGATACCCTTATGGGTAAGTATGGTGAAGAAGGCGATCGATTGATTTTTAAAATATTAAAATCAGGCGATTATCTGTCTAAATTGAGTGACCAGGATCGTGTCGAACTCACTTCCTCTGCGATGACCTCTCAGATTAGTGATAAGGCCCTCAGATACGATTTGACTGTGCCTTTTGCTCGGTTTGTTGTGCAGCACCAAAATGAACTTGCACTACCCTTTAAGCGATATCAAATTCAACCCGTTTGGCGTGCAGATCGGCCTCAAAAGGGTCGATTCAGAGAATTTTATCAATGCGATGCTGATGTTGTAGGAGCCATGTCTTTATGGCAAGAGGTTGATCTTATACAGTTGTATGATACGGTATTTTCAGAATTGGGCTTATTGGGTGATCAGCATCCGACACTACGAATCAATCATCGAAAGATATTAGCTGGGATTGCAGAAAGTTTTGGTATTGAAGATCAGCTTATTCCATTTACTGTAGCTTTAGACAAATTGGATAAAATTGGTACTGAAGGTGTTTTAAAGGAACTTAATGAACTTGGTCTGGGCGATTCGGTTTTAGAAAAGGTGGACACCTTTTTAAAAGTGGGATCGAACTTAGCCGATCAGTTGAATTTTCTAGACGGTTTGTTTGTTCATTCAGAACAGGGGAGGACAGGAGTTGACGAAATACGATTCTTACTCGATCAGCTTGAAGCGGTTCGTTTAGAGTCGATCGTCTTGAAATTAGATCTTACTTTAGCCAGAGGTCTTAATTATTATACCGGAATCATTTTTGAAGTATCTGCTCCTGAAGGAGTTCAGATGGGTTCTATTGGTGGTGGAGGTCGTTACGATAATTTAACGAGTCAATTTGGCGGTCAAGCCTTAGGAGGAGTTGGAATTTCTTTTGGTCTCGATCGAATCTATTTAGTCTTAGAGGCTTTGGGCTTATTTCCAGAAAACGTTTCAGATCGACTGGATGTATTCATCGTCAATTATGATGATCAAAGTTCAAAACAGCTATTGCCATTTATCCAAAAGCTTAGAAAAGCAGGTATTTCAGTGGAATTATATCCATTAGCTGCCAAAATTCAAAAGCAATTCAAATACCTAGATAAACGGACTGCTCAATTGGTTCTATTCCCTAAATCAGAACTTTTAGCTGAAGATAAGATTGAGGTTAAAAATCTCTCTAGCGGAGAGGTTAGTATTCTTGAAATCTCTGAAATAGATCAAATAAAAAAGGCCCTTAACTAAGGGCCTTTTTGGTTAGTCAAAATAAGAGAACGATTCTCCTGCTTTTATTTTCTGTACACTGTGGTAGATTAGTCGAATGACATTTGCTACGTCTTCTTTATGAACGGTTTCAACCGTAGTATGCATATATCTTAGCGGTAAAGAAATTAACGCTGAAGCTACTCCGCCATTACTGTAAGCGAATGCATCGGTGTCAGTACCTGTGTAGCGTGAAGAGGCATGACGTTGGAACGGGATCTTATTTTCTTCTGCCGCTTCAATAATTCGCTCTCTAAGGATATGATGAATTGCCGGTGCATAAGATATTACAGGACCGTCACCAATTTTACTTTCTCCCTGCTCAATTTTGCTGATCATTGGAGTGGTAGTGTCATGACATACGTCGGTAATGATCGCAGCATTGGGTTTAATTCGTTGGGTGATCATCTCTGCACCTCTTAAACCGATTTCCTCTTGTACAGAGTTGGTGATATACAGACCGAACGGAAGTTCAATGTTATTCTCTTTGAGTAAACGAGCCACTTGTGCAATCATAAAACCACCGGCACGGTTATCTAAAGCTCGACAAACAAATTGATTTTTGTTGAGTACTTTGAAACTGTCAGGGTAAGTAATCACGCATCCAACGTGAACACCCATCTCTTCAACTTCCTTCTTGTCTTTAGCGCCGATATCAATAAAGATGTTTTCAAGTTTTGGGTTTTCTTCTTTACCTGGTTTGCGAGTGTGAATGGCTGGCCATCCAAAAACCCCTTCAACAATGCCCTTTTTAGTGTGAATATTCACCCATTTAGAGGGAGCAATTTGGTGGTCACTACCTCCATTTCTAATTACATAAATGAGGCCATTGTCAGAGATATAATTAACATACCATGAAATCTCATCAGAATGAGCTTCAATAACCACTTTGTACTCTGCCTTAGGGTTGATTACACCTACCGCAGTACCGTAAGTGTCTGTAATGAATTCGTCTACGTAAGGCCTTAGATAATTCATCCAGATTTGTTGTCCTTGAGCTTCGTATCCCGTTGGAGAGGCATTATTTAAGTAATCTTCTAAAAATTTTAGTGCCTCATCGTTAAGTATATGATCTGTTTTCATCTAAGAATAATTTTGATCTAAATTTACAAATACTATGACGGCTTCGAGAAGAAATTATTCGCTATTTCTATTATTTATCACCATTTGCTCGGCATCCTTTTCACAAGTAATTCAATCTGAAACGGGGTCAGAAGAGACTGAATATTACGGTGCAATTTCTCTTGATGAAGTCTATGTTTTATCTCCCCTTCAATTTGAATCGAACACCCAGCGGAATCAATATTATCGATTACGGATGCGTGTTCTTAAAGTGTTCAAATACGCTGTACTTGCTGAGGATCGACTAAAAACGGTTGAGGATCGTTTGAGTACCTTGAAGAGGAAGGGACAGAAAAGGGCTTACACTAAAAGAGTTAAGAAATATCTAGAGAGTGAACTCACTGAACCACTCAAGAAACTTTCTCGCAATGATGGTAAAGTACTTATCCGCTTAATAGACAGACAAACGGGTTATAGCGCTTTTGATTTGGTAAAAACCTTCAGAAATGGTTGGACCGCATTTTGGTACCAAACCGCTGCATCCGCTTATCAAATGGATTTAAAAGAGGCCTACAATCCCTATGAGAATCTTGAGGATTATTGGATTGAAGATATTCTTCAAAGGGCTTTTACCGCCGGTACTTTACCCTATCATGAAGCACTACACCCAATAAATTTGGCATCGATGGAAGAGATATGGAAGGCTAATTAGCGTTTGTCGCTAAATAGCCCCTCCATCATTTTTTTAATCGCTTTGAAGCCAAAATAAATAGCGAAAAAACTTAAAACTATTCCTACAACGAGTACAGGTATAAAAAGGGAATGGCTCTGATTTTTAAATGCACTACTGAGCACAACCGGTCCTAGGGCCATAAATAGCAATGCTCTTAGCCAAATCATTAGACCTTTTTGTAGTACAGCTTTGTCCATTTTATGCCAAATGCTCCTCTAGAAGGCTATTTAAGGTTTCACTAGGGCACATAGCCTTGGTTGCTTTATTCGCATCAAGGATATAGTATCCACCTAAATCTTGTGGCTGACCTTGGGTAGTATTGATCTCACTTAAAATTTGATCACTCAAAGAATCAATAGCAGCATTGAGGTTCTCGAATTTGATTTTGTCGTTTAAGCTCGATTGAGCTAATGCTTCAATCCAGAATTTAACGAGGTAGAAATGACTTCCTCTTGTATCGAGCTCACCTACTTTACGCTTAGGACCTTTATCTTCATCTAGAAGTTTTTCCACAGCTAAACCTAAAGCATCCGAGTAAACTTGAATCTCATTAGATTGATTTTGTTGTCCAACAAATTCTAATGCGACTTGAAGAGCAAGAAACTCTCCTAAAGAATCCCAACGAAGGTGTCCCTCTTCAACAAATTGCTCCACATGTTTTGGGGCAGATCCACCTGCACCTGTTTCAAATAAACCTCCACCATTCATAAGTGGAACGATTGAAAGCATCTTAGCCGATGTTCCAACCTCTAATATTGGGAAGAGATCTGTTAAGTAATCTCTAAGAACATTACCCGTTACCGAAATAGTGTCTTGGCCATTTTTCAATCTATCTAGTGTGAATAGTGTAGCTTCTTTTGGACTTAGTATTCGTAAATCTAATCCAACTGTATCTTCCTCACCCAGATAAGCCTCTACTTTTTTGATAAGTTCTCTATCGTGCGCACGGCTACTATCTAACCAGAAAACAGCAGGTGTATCGCTTAAACGTGCACGTTCAACTGCTAAAGAAACCCAATTTCTTATCGGAGCATCCTTAACCTGACACATCCTGAAGATGTCACCTTTTTCAACAGATTGTTCTTGTAGAACGGTACCATCTTTATCTAATACTCTAACTACTCCGGCTTCAGAGAGTTCAAAAGTCTTATCATGAGAACCGTATTCTTCAGCCTTTTGGGCCATCAGTCCGATATTCGGAACAGTACCCATTTCTCTTGGATCAAAAGCTCCGTTCTCTTTACAGTAATCAATCGTTGATTGGTAAACGGCAGCATAAGAGCTATCTGGAATCAAGGCTTTAGTATCTCTCGATTGGCCGCTTTTATCCCACATTTGACCTGAGTTTCTAATCATAGTAGGCATCGAAGCATCAATGATTACATCACTAGGCACATGAAGATTAGTAATTCCTTTATCTGAATTAACCATCGCGAGATCGGCCTTATTTTCCATTGCTTTATCGAAACTCGCTTTGATCTCCTTGGCTAAATCAGCATCGGCCATTTCGTTAAGTTTATTGAAGATGCTCTGAAGACCTTCATTGGCACTGATGCCATACTGAGCAAAGATTTCTTGATATTTTTCAAAGACTTCTTCGAAGTATATTTCGATAATATGACCGAAAAGAATGGGGTCAGATACCTTCATCATCGTCGCCTTAAGGTGAGCTGAAAGCAGAAGACCTTTAGAGGTAGCATCGTTTATTTCATCTCTCAAAAATGCTCTTAGCTGAGATACCGACATCTTTGTGGTATCAAAGATTTCACCTTCTTGAATGGCAATGTCTTTTTTGAGTAGGGAAGAGGTACCTTTACTATAAACAAACTCAATAGTTACCTCAGTAGCCTTTTCGCTGGTAATTGACTTTTCATTGCTTTTAAAATCTCCTTTACTCATTGTGCTCACATGACTCATGCTTTCTGAGGACCATGCACCCATTGAGTGAGGATGTTTTTTAGCGTAGTTTTTAACCGCTAATGGGGCGCGACGATCAGAGTTACCTTCTCTTAAAACTGGGTTAACGGCACTACCTTTAACCTTGTCATATAAGGCTTTGATTTGCTTTTCATCTTCACTGTTCACTGTATCTGGATAATCAGGAAGGTTAAACCCTTTTTCTTGAAGCTCCTTTATGGCAGCCTTAAGCTGAGGGATGGATGCGCTGATGTTAGGTAGTTTAATAATCGTAGTATCTGATTCTTTAGCTAGAGCTCCAAGGGTGCTTAAGGCATCTTCAACGCGTTGACTTTCGGGTAGTCGATGATTGAAAGCTGCGAGAATTCTAGCAGAGAGAGAAATATCTTTCACCAAAAACTCTATACCTGTAGACTTTGTGATGGCCTTTACCATCGGAAGAAAAGAAAAAGTCGCTAAAGCGGGTGCTTCATCGGTAAGAGTGTAGTAGATTTTTTTCATTGATTATTGGTTTTAAGCCATATTGGCGTGGCAAATATAAGGCACAAAAAAAGCCGTGAAAAGAACTTTGCACGGCTTAACAAAATGATTAGAAATCAATTAATTTCTTATTTCTTTGATTCTAGCTTTTTTACCAGTTAAGCTGCGGAAGTAGAAGATACGAGAACGTCTAACTTTACCTCTCTTATTCACCTCAATTTTCTGAAGCGCTGGCATATTCATAGGGAAGATACGTTCAACACCTACTGTTCCTGACATCTTACGGATAGTGAAGGTTTCAGTAGAACCAGAACCTTTAATTTGAATAACTACCCCTTTGAAGAACTGAGTACGCGTTTTCTCTCCTTCTTTAATTTCGTAATATACAGTAATCGTATCACCGGCTCCGAACTTTGGGAATTCCTTCTGCGCCACTGCGGAGTTTTCTACGTATTGAACTAAATTTTCCATTTGGAATGCTTTAAAACTGGGTGCAAAAATAGTATTTTATTTAAAAATAGCAATCACCTTGACTTAAAAAATTACTTATTTTAATAAGTCTGGTCTGCGCTCTTTCGTTCTTTTAATTGCCTCCTCTTCATTCCAGGTTTCAATAGCTTTAAAATTTCCGCTCATTAGTACCTCTGGCACCTTTAAACCTTTGAATTCTGCTGGTCGGGTATACACCGGTGGGGCCAGTAGAGAATCTTGAAAAGAATCACTTAAGGCAGATTCCATATCCCCTAAAACTCCAGGTAATAATCGAACGACACTGTCTGTTAATACCGCGGCTGCTATTTCTCCGCCTGATAAAACAAAGTCACCGATAGAAATCTCATGAGTTACCCAAAGATCTCTGATGCGCTGATCAATACCTTTGTAATGACCGCATATCATAATGATATTGCCTTTAAGTGATAATTGGTTGGCCGCGTTTTGCGTCCATAACTCTCCATCAGGTGTTAGATAAATAATCGCATCGTAGGTTCGCTGCTCCGATAATTTGGTTAACATTCGATCTAAGGGTTCTGCCATTAAGACCATTCCTGCCGCTCCTCCATAAGGATAGTCGTCAATCTGTCGATACTTTCCCAAACCTTCTTCTCGAAGGGAATGTATTTGTAGCTCAAATAAATTTTTCTCAACAGCTCTTTTGACAATTGAATGTCCTAAAAGACTATCTAATAAGTCTGGAACGGCAGTTATGATATCTATTCTCAAAATCGAACGATCAAGTTAAACGTCAAAATTAGTTAAAGATTAGGGTTTCTTTGTTGCCTTCTTCGTCGATTACCGTAAGAGCATGTCGATAGGTGTTGTTTTCGTTACTAGCTTCTATGGCATCTTCAATCGTTGAAACCTTGATACCGTCAATGGCAATAACTACTTTACCCTCAAGATTATAATTTTTATAGTACTCTGAAGCTGCGGTTACAATTACTCCTTCTTTCCGATTAAATTTTTTCTGTAACGTTTCGTTTAAATTTTGAACCCGTAGGCCAAGTCGATTGAGATCGGCAGTTTCATTTTTGGTTAAAGTGACTATAGTAGAAAGCTGATTGTCATCGCGTTCGAATATGATCTCCACTTGATCACCCGGTCTTTTTGCAGAGAGGTAACCTGTAAGTGCTGTGAAATTTTTAATCGGCAGGCCGTCAACACGCTTAATGATGTCGCCAGATTTTAATCCTGCTATTTCAGCCCCTGAACCTACATTTACTTCAGAGATATAAACTCCTTCAATTTCGTCGAGACCTCTTCTAATGGCTTCAATAGATTCTGCTCTTAGCGCCGAAATACCAAGTATTCCGCGTTGAACTTTTCCAAATTCTAAAAGATCTTCTATAACCTTTTTTGCAGTATTACTAGGGATAGCAAATGAATAACCGACATAGGATCCGGTACGAGACTTTATAGCTGTATTAATACCAATAAGCTCTCCTTTGGTGTTAACTAGTGCGCCACCACTATTACCAGGATTAACTGCGGCGTCGGTTTGAATAAACGAGAGGTTGTTAGCGGTTGAAATCGATCGCGATTTGGCCGAAATAATACCAGCAGTAACCGTAGATGTAAGATTAAACGGGTTTCCGACAGCAAGTACCCATTCGCCAACCGCACTGCGATCAGAATCTCCAAAGGCTAAATAGGGGAGTTCTTCTTCAGCTTCAATTTTTAATAATGCCAAGTCCGAGTTTGGGTCGGTTCCTATGATTTGAGCGGTGTAACTGGCATTGTTATTTAAAGTGACTTCAAGCTCTGAGGCTTCTTCGATAACGTGATTATTGGTAACGATATATCCGTCAGGTGATACAATTACTCCAGAACCTGTTCCAATTTGAGGGGTGCTAAAACTTTCATAACCATAGAAAAAGTCCATTAAAGATTGAGGCCCTTTGGCACTGCTAACATTCTTTACATGAACTACTGCATGTATGGTTTTCTCAGCAGCGATTGTAAAATCGGTACTTGTTTCTGGAAGTCTAAGAGAAACAGGCTGCGTAGTCGCACTCGCAAAGGTTATTGCTTCGACTGATGGTTTCTCTTTGTCAGTCAACCAATGTTGAACAAAAGAAGTTGTGATCGCCGAAAAAACGGCTATCGTCAAGGGGAAGATCCATTTTTTCATAATATTTGATTTTTTTTACAAAAATGAAATCATTTTTCTTTTTAAAATAGGCTTTTAACGCTCATTTAACGCTTCTAATTCCTATAAAAATTGAGGTATATTGCAGGTATGAATGTAAAGGTGCCATTTTATAAGTATCACGGAGCGGGGAATGATTTTGTGATTATCGATCGTTCAGAAGTGCCCTTTGAACTTAACGCCAAACAGATTAATCAGATTTGTGAGAGACGCTATGGCGTTGGTGCAGACGGTCTTATGTTTTACGATCGCCATAATGAGTTAGATTTTAAAATGACGTATTTTAATTCTGATGGATCAGAGTCTTCTTTTTGTGGTAATGGGGCACGCTGTATTGTCCAATTCGGAATGGATAACAAAGGTCTTTCAGATGCTATTACTTTTGATTTCAATGGCACTCCTCTAGGAGCGAAACGTAAAGATCGTCTTATCGAAATTAATATGTCAAATGTTTCTCATGTAGAACGTTTGGATAATGATAATTTGTTTTTAGACACCGGGTCTCCACATCAGATTGTTTGGGTTCAGAAGGTGGATAAAATTGAAGTTGAAAGAGAGGGTAGAGCACTTCGCTACGCTTTTAGCCCTGCCGGATGTAATGTTAATTTTGTTGAACTTCTCGGAGAAAATAAGCTTGCAATTAGAACTTATGAAAGAGGGGTAGAAGCGGAGACTCATGCTTGTGGAACTGGAATCACAGCTGCTGCAATTGCTGCTTATTTCGATCAGAAAATAGCTGCTACAGAGATTGAGTTGAATGCGGTAGGTGGAATGCTGTGGGTGCGTTTTGAACCTTCGGATTCAGGTTTTGTAAATGTTTACTTAACGGGCCCTGCAATTCATGTGTTTACAGGGCTTATAGAGCTAAAGTAATGAAAGAGACTTACCCTTCGGTTGAATTAAGGGCATTAGAACCAGAAGATCTGGATTTCCTATTTCGGTTAGAGAATGATCCTGAAATTTGGAAGTATTCTGAAAATCAAAGACCGCTTTCTAAGAATCGATTAAAAAAATATTTGGATCAGGCCCATCTGGACCCATTTAAAATTGGTCAATTAAGATTGGTGGTTACAGTAGCAGGAGAATCTGTTGGTCTCGTGGATATTTTTGATTTTAATCCAAAGCACGGGAATGCGATGATTGGGGTAGTTATAGACCCTTTGCAGCGCAATAAAGGTATTGGATTAAATGCGGTTGTTACTATGTGTGACTATGCGAAAACTTGGTTAAATTGTAGACAACTAGCCGCTGTGATTTCTGAATCGAATAGTCATAGTATCAGGCTTTTTGAGAAAGCTGGATTTCAAAAGTCTGGAGTGATGTACGATTGGATTGCTACTCCTAGCGGTTTTGAAACGCAATTATGGTATCAAAAAAAATTGGGGTAGACTCATGAAGAATATAAAGAAGTTGATCGTTGCTTTAGCCACTGCGGGAGGTATACTGATTTTGGTTGGTTATAATATAATTTTCGCCTCAAACACCAAATTTGAAAATGAATATCAACTTTTGTTCATAGAGACCGATATCTCAGAAGAGGAGTTTATGACTCAAATCACCCCATTCTTGAAGAGTTCTAAAACTTTTCGATGGGTGGCTAACCGAAAGAAGTATCTGCAGAACATTAAGCCAGGTCGTTTTGTATTATATAAAGGGATGAACAACAACGAGCTGATCAGGGTTTTACGTTCTAAAAATAAACCTATAGATCTTGTGATTGCTCCCTTTGAGAGAATTGAAGAGGTTGCAGGATATGTTTCAAGAATAATCGAGGCAGACAGTGCTGATATAATAGAAGCTTTCTATGATTCTGACTTTCTGTTTCAAACCAAACTCCGACCTGAAAACGTGCTAAGCCTTATACTTCCTAACACTTATGAGGTTTATTGGAATACTTCTGCCATTCAGTATCGAAATCGAATGTTAAAGGAATATCGGGATTACTGGAATGAAAGTCGACTCGCACAAGCGAATGAGATTAAACTATCTCCCTCTGAGGTTTATACCCTTGCTTCGATTGTTTCTAAAGAATCAGTGAAAGTAGATGAACGGCCTAGAGTTGCTGGTGTCTATTTGAACAGGCTCAGAAAGAATATGAAACTACAGGCAGATCCGACTGTTGTTTATTCGATAAAGCATACAACAGGTAATTTTGATACCATCATTCGCCGTGTTTTATATCGAGATCTTCGCTTAGATAACCCTTATAATACTTACAAAAGAAGTGGCTTGCCAATAGGGCCGATCACAATGCCTGAAATGAGTGCGATTGAAGCGGTTTTAAATGCAGAGAAACATCCATATCTGTATTTTGTTGCTGATGTCGAAAGACCTGGTTATCACAATTTTTCTAAAACACTCTCTGAGCATAACAAGAAACGAAAAGCCTATACCGAATGGCTAAACGATCGAAACATAAGAAGGTAATAAGCGAGTTGTTTATTTCTTAAGGATGCTAAAAATTGCAGGTCTTTTGTGGAGGTCGGGACTAGTTGTAGTTTTCCACATACTAACCGGTAGTGTTTTAATGTACTCCTTGTCACCATTAATTTCGACCGCTACAGACAAAAGGGTTTCATTACCTAAAATCTTAAGCAGAAACTCAAACATTTTATCATTTCGATAGGGAGTTTCCATAAAGATTTGAGTTTGACCAAAACTAAATGATCGTTTTTCTAATTCGAGTATAGTTCTTTTTTTATCGTTTGAATCAATAGGTAGGTACCCGTTAAACGCAAAGCTTTGTCCATTAAGTCCACTTGCCATAAGTGCAAGTAAAATTGATGAAGGGCCTACTAAGGGGATCACCTTGATATTTTTTTGGTGAGCAACCTCAACTAAGCGACTTCCTGGGTCGGCTACCGCAGGTACCCCTGCCTCAGACATCAGCCCTATAGAGATCCCTTTTTGGCAAGGAGAAAGCAAAGATTCAATTTCTGCTGTTGGTGTGTTTTTGTCTAAAATGGATAGCGTTAGATCGGGTTGAGATACCTCGGGATAAATACATCGAATCATCTTTCGAGCTGTCTTCTCATTTTCAACCACAAAGTGGTTCAGCTGTTTAACACGTTCAATAACTCCTTTGGGAATAGAAAAAGACGCCTCACCCTCATGAATAGGTACGGGAATAAGGTATAGTTTACCAAAAGGGTTTGCCATCAAGATAAGTTGTTAGTCGATAGGTGAGCGTTTAAGAAAACTTCTTACCTAAATCGTCGATGTATTTTCTGAACTGCTTGTCTGTATCAGCGAGATTCTCTACGGTACGACAGGCGTGTAAGACTGTAGCGTGATCTCGCTTACCAATTTGTGATCCAATACTTGCAAGTGAAGCTTTGGTGTATTTTTTGGCAAAATACATAGCTAATTGCCTTGCTTGAACAATATGACGCTTTCGAGTTTTGGATTGCAGGGTATCAAGGTCCATCTCGAAATAATCAGCTACCATTTTCTGGATGTAATCGATCGAGACTTCCTTTTTGGTGTTTTTAACAAATTTATCTACCACCTGCTGAGCGAGCTCTATATTTACCTCCTTTTTATTAAAAGATGCTTGAGCGATCAAGGAGATGATAGCACCTTCTAACTCTCTGATATTGCTTTTAATGTTCTGGGCGATGTAGTCGATGATGTCTTCAGGTAGTGTCATACCATCTAGGTATAACTTATTCTTAAGAATGGCTACTCTTGATTGATAGTCTGGTTGCTGTAGTTCTGCAGAAAGTCCCCATTTGAAGCGCGATAGTAGGCGCTGTTCGATGTCTTGCATATCTACAGGAGCTTTGTCAGAGCTCAATACTACCTGTTTACCGTTTTGATGTAGATGATTAAAGATGTGGAAGAATACATCTTGAGTTCCACTTTTACCGGCCAGGAATTGAACGTCATCAATAAGTAAAGTATCGATCAGTTGATAAAAGTGAATAAAATCATTCCTAGTGTTATTCTTTACTGACTCAATGTATTGCTGGGTAAATTTCTCTGCAGAAATGTAAAGTACCGTTTTATCAGGATGCTTTTCTTTGATGTCTACACCAATGGCGTGCAATAGGTGTGTTTTTCCTAATCCTACATTCCCGAAAATGAGTAATGGATTAAATGAAGTACCCCCTGGCTTGTTCGCAACGGCCTGGCCAGCTGATCTGGCTAAACGGTTTGATTCACCTTCTAAGAAGCTCTCAAAGCTGTAGGAGGTATTAAGTTGAGAATCAATTTTAATATTTCGTATACCAGGAATGACAAAAGGATTCTTTAATCCTGGATCTTTTTGTACGATAGGAACGTCAAGTTCTTGAGTAGAGAATGCACTCTTGTGTCTACTAGGGATTTGCTCAGTATGTGAAGTTGCTTCCTCATTTTGCATTTTAATTACATAAAGAAGCTTTGCTGACTCTCCCAGTTCTTTGCGGAGTGCAACTTTTAATAATTTTACATAGTGCTCTTCAAGCCATTCGTAAAAAAACTTACTAGGAACTTGAATACTCAGTGCATTGTCTTGGAGTTTAACAGGATAGATAGGTTCAAACCATGTCTTGTATGCCTGGGGTTGAATGTTATCCTTTATAAAGGACAAGCATTTATTCCAAACATGTTCAGCGGACATCTTCACTGTTTATTACTAAGCTTAAAATTTAACGATTCGATGGATGAAAAAAACTAAAAAGGTGATCCATCGATGGAAGAACAAATATGTTTACTTCTTTGCTTAAAAAAAAATTATTTAGGTATTTGTTTTTAAGTTTTTTTAGCATACCTAAGAGAACTGCAATTGCGGAGGTGTTAATTTAAAAATTCATCATTGAATACACATTATATACAAGTTCGAGTGCGCTACCAAGAGACCGATCGTATGGGAATTGTTTATCACGCTAACTATCTGTCCTACTTCGAGTTAGGAAGAGTCGAATGGTTGCGTAATAAAGGGCTTGACTATGCTGGTTTAGAAGATTCCGGTGTACTTCTTCCCGTGGTAAATGTTAGTATCAATTACAAGGCGCCTGCTAGGTATGATCAGTTACTTTCTGTTGAGACTGAACTTGTAAAAATTGGGGGTGCATCTCTTATGTTTCACAACAAAATCTACGATGAAAATAAGCGGCTTTTAGTTGAGGGAGAAGTGACCTTAGTTGCTACCGATTTTAATTCGTTTAAGCCGATTAAATTACCCGCTAGTCTGCTTTCTCTGATTCAGAAATAATTAGATCAACATACCGCTTGTTATTTTTTAATTTGAAAAGAAAAACTTCATTGGTTGATAGGGGAATAGTGAATGCTATCGAAATGAGTTGTAAGTAGCTGGTAGATTTGATTTTACCACCGTGCTTTTCAATCATTGTTGTGAGCCATCTCTCATCTGTATAATTGACTTGTACCGAATAGTCTGTTGAAGGGATAACTCTCATTTTTTTACACTCCAAGAGCACTCCATTTGCAGTGGTTTTATATGCGCCAATTAAGCCAGGTATACCGAGTGGTGTTCCTCCAAATTCTCTAACTACAAATACCGCGGTATTATATAGATTATGTTGTATAATTTGACCTAAGACAGGAGGTCCCGAGCTATTTTTTGGTTCCCCGTCATCTGTGCAAAAGGTTTGATTTTTTTGAGGTTGGTCTCGATAGGCGGATACCACGTGATTCGATTTGGGATACAGGATTCTGAATTGCCCAATCCTTGATTTAAAGTCCTCTATGTGATTAAATGGCGCAGCGTATCCATAGAATTTGCTCCCGCGATCTTTGAAAATGAAAGGTCCTTTCTCCTCTGTAATTTCTAGATATTCGGAGTTACTCATTGATTTGCATGGTTTCTGTGAAAAATCACTTTGTCACTTGCGGAATTCATCATTTTCAGCGGCTTTTGATCGATGCTTGGAGCCTTTACGCCTTCTATTAGGTTAGAGTTGCTTTTGAAAATAATCGCTTCGTCCCAAAGATCGTGTTCCAAAAACTGATTAATTACTTGCGATCCTCCCTCAACGAGTAACGTTTGTATTTGATACTCTATACAATGGTTAAGCAGTGAATTTAAGGTTTTGGATGAGTCCTCTATAGCAATTTGATGAATACTTAAGCTTCGTTTTTCAGGAGTTTTGGTAAACTGCGTAATTGAAACTTGCTTATCGAGCCAATGGCTAGGAATGTCAGTTAGTTTTCCTCCGATAATTAGAATTTCAGGGTCTTTACCTGCCCAAATTCGAGTATTTAGAGAAGGTTGGTCGTAACGCAAGGTTTCGGCACCGATTACAATCCCCATTGAGCAGGCTCTCAATTTATGAGCCCATTGTTTTGATAAAGGTTGAGATAACCAATAAGAACCAGGTTCTGATTGTTGATCTTTTAATGGAGCGATAAACCCGTCTTTAGACTCGGCCCATTTTAAAGTGATGTAGGGTCTTTTATGGTTAATATAGGTTAAGAATTGACGATGAGCTTCAGCGCATTCCTCCTCGAACACACCAGTTATTACCTCGATATTCGAAGCTTTTAATAGTGTAATACCCTTACCTGAAACCAAAGGATTAGGGTCTTGACAACCGATAACTACCTTGGAGATTCCCGATTGAATAATTGCTAAAGAACAAGGAGGTGTTTTACCAGTATGCGAGCAAGGTTCGAGGGTAACATAAAGTGTGGCCTTTTTTAAAAGAGGTAAGTCTTCTTTTCTAATTTGATTTAGGGCGTTGATTTCAGCATGATTACCTCCGTAATTCGAGGTAAATCCTTCACCGATAACTTTGTATTCTGATACGATAACGGCTCCTACTGAAGGATTTGGCCTGGCTCCTTGGCTGTTTTTTAATGCCAGTTCTAAGGCCCTTTTCATGTAGAATTCATGTATCTTCACCCATCAAAAATAGAGAAAGAAAACAAGATTTGAGATGCAGCTAGAATCGATTCAAATATCTTTAATTCAACCCGAGGATAGTCAAGAACTTGGGGAGTTGATTAAGAGGGTTTTAGAGGAGATGAATGCGCCTAAAACAGGGACGGCATACGCAGACCCTTATCTTTTTGATTTGTATTCGTATTATAATCATCCAAAGAGAGATTACTATGTAATTCATTACAACGGAGAGTTGTTAGGAGGGGGTGGATATGGAGATCTTCCTGGGGCGCCAGAGGAAGTGTGTGAGATTCAGAAAATGTACTTTGACCCAAAATTAAGAGGCAAGGGTGTCGGAAAGAGATTACTGCTAAAGCTAATAGAAGAATCCAAACGTACGGGATATAAGAAGGCTTATATTGAAACACTACCTCAAATGAAATCGGCTATTGGCTTGTATGAACATTTAGGTTTTACCTATTTAGATGGTCCTCTCGGGGGAACGGGCCACACTTCTTGTCCCATTCATTTAATACTTGAAATTTGAGTATTCAAGAATTTGAAAATAAATGCTTTAAAGAATTAGATTTTCTCTATTCAAATCGGGAAATCATTAGTTTGTGCAAATATGCCTACCAGGAGTATTTCGGGGATAAATGGCCTTCAGAAATTTTAGATAAAAGACGAGAGATTAGAAGTGACAAACAAAAGCTTTTCGAAAATTATTTGAATCAATTGATCCTCGGGAATCCTTATCAATACATATTCGGTTATACTGAATTTTATGGATTAAGGTTAAAAGTAGGTGAAGGGGTGTTAATTCCGAGACCAGAGACAGAGCAGCTGGTAGATTGGGTGTTAGAAGACTTTGCAACCCTAGGCAATTTAAAAGTATTAGACGCTTGTTGCGGCAGTGGCGCGATTTCAATAGCGCTTTCAAAGCATCTAGAATCGGCCCGTATAACGGGAGTTGATATTAGTGAACAGGCACTTAAATACGCTGTGAATAATGATGAGATTTATCAGTCTAATCTTCGATGGATAAAACAGGATTTGTTTGATTTCATACCTGAAGTTAAATTTGATATAATAGTATCTAATCCTCCTTATGTCAGAGATTTAGAAAAAGAAGAAATACATTTAAATGTACTAGGCAAGGAGCCTCATGCGGCACTTTTTGTGAGCGATAACGATCCGCTGGTATTTTACGAGCGATTGAGATATATCTTTAATCAATATACCCAAGATCACGCTGTGATGTATCTAGAATGCAATCAATATCTAAAACAAGATTTGATTGATTTATACTCCCCTGAATTCAATGTAGAATCACGAGATGATTTTAGAATGAATTTTAGAATGCTAAAGCTATCTAAGAAGCAATGAAACCAGAAGAACGTATCATCCAACTTACCCAGGAATTAATTGATCACAATCGACGATATTATATCGAGGATCAGCCCATCATCTCTGATTACGAGTTTGATAGGTTGTTAAAGGAATTGAGTTTATTAGAACAGGCTTATCCGCATTTGGCAGATCCAAATTCACCAACTAAGCGTGTAGGAGGAGGAGTTACTAAGGATTTTTTGACTAAGACTCATCGTTATCCGATGTTCTCCTTGGATAATTCCTATTCGCTTGAAGATATCCAAGAATGGATAGGTAGGATTCAAAAAAGATTAAGTCAAGATCCTACAGTAAGTGGTGCTGAGCTTTCCTACTGCTGCGAGTTAAAATACGATGGGGCTAGTGTATCGATTACCTATAAAAAGGGTGAATTGATTGAGGCAATAACAAGAGGAGATGGGAATCAAGGCGATGACATAACGACTAATGTTAGAACCATAAAAACCATACCCTTAAAACTTAGCGCTCCTTTTCCTGAAGACTTTGATATTCGGGGCGAAGTCATTTTAGCGCGAAGTGCATTTAACCAATTAAATAAAAAAAGGCGTGCTGATGGGTTGCCAGAGTTTATGAATCCGCGCAATACAGCTTCAGGGAGCTTAAAGATGCAAGACTCTAGTGAAGTTTCTAAGCGAGGTTTAGACTGTTTTCTGTACGGAGTTGTTTCTGAAAATCAGCTGTATCACTCACAATATGAGTTACTTCAAAAGACAAGATCAATGGGGTTCTTTGTTCCGAATCATTCTGCATTGTGTCACTCAATAGAAGAGATACAGGCCTTTATTTCACATTGGGATGAAAAACGTAAGGAGTTAGATTATGAAATTGACGGTATTGTTATAAAGGTTGACCGCATCGATCTACAAGAAAAATTAGGTTTCACAGCCAAGTCTCCACGTTGGGCGATCGCCTTCAAGTTTCAGGCTGAAGAAGTAATAACGGAACTGAATTCAGTTGATTTTCAGGTGGGTCGAACAGGAGCAGTAACTCCTGTTGCTAATTTGACTCCAGTACTTCTCCGAGGTACTATTGTAAAACGCGCCTCTTTACATAATGCTGATCAAATCGAAAAATTGGATTTGTATTATGGAGATACGGTAACGGTTGAAAAGGGAGGTGAAATTATTCCTAAAATTACTGGTGTAAAGAAAGAATTACGCAATGGCAATGGTACAAAAGTTTCTTTTACGAAAGTTTGTCCCGAATGTGGTAGTATTCTTGAAAGGCCAGAAGGTGAGGCGGCTTATTATTGCATGAATCATGCTGGTTGTGCGCCACAGGTCATTGGGCGAATTCAGCACTTTGCCTCACGTAAGGCAATGGATATTGAAGGGATCGGTGATGAGACCATTGCCCAGTTAGTCAATGAAGGGGTAATTGGAGATATAGCTGATTTATACCAATTGGAATACAGCCGATTAATTACTCTCGAACGAATGGCGAATACTTCAGTTCGAAACCTACTTGAGGGCGTGGAAAAAAGTAAATCAAAACCTTTTGAGAAAGTACTATTTGGTTTGGGTATCAGAATGGTTGGAGAGACCGTAGCGAAAAAGTTGGTTAAATCCTTTCCGACCATAGAAAAGCTTTTTTCAGCAGATTTAGAAGCGTTAAGTGAGATCCCAGATATTGGTTTAAAAATTGCTGAGAGCGTTATTGCCTATAGAAATGATGAAAAAAACATCACTTTAGTTGAAAGACTTAGAAATGCAGGATTACAGCTTGAAAAAGTGGTAAATACTTCTGTTCAAACAGAATCTGTTTTTACAGATAAGAAAGTGGTAGTCTCAGGTGTATTTACTTCCTTTAGCAGAGAGGAGTTAAAATCAAAGCTAGAACTCTTAGGTGCTGTGAATCAGAGTAGTATTTCTTCAAAAACAGATTATGTAATCGCCGGAGAAAACATGGGACCTTCGAAACTTCAAAAGGCAGAATCTTTGGGTATTCGGATTCTCTCAGAGTCAGATTTCTTAGTAATGTTACAATCATAACATGTTGTTTTTATTTAGTTAATCAAGCAGGCTTTCTAACAAATGAATTGCGTTGGCGTTTATAGATGAAGTACTTTTGCAATCCAATATTTAGTCAATGATACAATTTGGTGGTCTTGGTGTTGCTTTAGTTACTCCGTTCAACAATTCTGGTGATATTGATTTTATTGCTCTTGAGCGATTAGTAAATTTTCAAATCAATCAAAAAGTAGACTATTTGGTGGTCTTGGGTACTACAGCTGAGACAGCCACGCTTTCAACGGATGAAAAAATCGCGGTACTTGAATGTGTTAAAGAAGTAAATCAAAATAGAGTTCCTATCGTATTAGGTTTAGGTTCGAATGACACGCGATCGCTTGTTGCACAATTAGGGGTATTCGATTTTAAGGGAGTAGATGGGATTTTATCCGTTTGTCCGTACTATACTAAACCCTCTCAAGAGGGAATGTTTCAACACTTCTCGGCATTAGCATCTAACACTTCCTTACCAGTCCTTTTATATAATGTTCCCGGGAGAACAGGTGTTTCTTTAGCAGTAAGCACTGTGAAACGTCTAAATGAGGCTCATTCTAATATTATTGGGATAAAAGAAGCCAGTGGCGATTTACCTACCATAACAGCATTAAAAGAAGAATTGCCTAATGATTTTCAGATCATTTCGGGTGATGATTTTACCACTATTCCTGCTATTGCGTTAGGCGCAGTAGGAGTTATATCGGTTATTGGACAAACGATTCCTGAACTTTTCGGTAAAGGAATACGTGCAGCTTTATCTGGCGATATAGAGGCTGCAAATCGTATCAATGAAGAGATTCAATCTTTATGTGATTTGGTTTTTAGAGAGGGTAACCCAACCGGAATAAAGTCGAGTTTATCTCATATGGGACTGGTTGAATCTAATTTGAGACTACCCCTAGTATCAGCGACAGAAGAACTGAGTTCGCTTATTTCCACCGAAATGACTAGATTGGAGGCTTTGTGATCTTAAAAAAGATTACTTTTGCCCCATGAATTTACGCCTACTTGTTATTCCTTTTATGTCTCTCGTACTATTTAGTTCATGTAGCGAGTACCAAAAGGTACTTCGCAAGAACGATGTCAAAGAGATGTATGACCTTGCAAATTCTTATTACGAGCAAGGAGACTATGTAAAGGCAAAGCGACTATTTGAAGTAATTGCTCCAAAATATGCCGGTCGACCTCAAGGAGAGCGCTTGAGCTTCTTCTTTGCAAATGCTCAATATTTAACAGGATCCTATTATCTGTCGAGCTACCAGTTCGAAAGGTTTATTAAATCTTATCCAAATAGCGACAAAAGGGAGGAAGCTAGCTTTTTAGAAGCAGCCAGTTATTTTAAGATGAGTCCAAAATTTAGTCTTGATCAAACGGATACAGATACAGCGCTCATTAAATTACAGTCTTTTATCAATGACTATCCAGATTCAGAACATTTCGCTTCTGCGAATGAAATGGTCCAAACTTTAAATATTAAAAAGCAACAAAAGGCTTTTGAAATTGCGAAACAATACGACAAGTTGGGAGAGTTTAATCTGCCTGTATTGTTTTCGGCGATTACCTCTTTGAATAATTTTATCTTAGAAAATCCAGGATCGATATACAGGGAAGAAGCGTATTTCATTCGTTTGAAATCGGCTACTGAACTTGCAGAGAATTCTACCTTTCAGAAGATGGATCAGCGTTTCAAAGACGCCTTGAAATATTACAACGAGTTTAAAAGAAATTACCCAAATTCGAGATTCACTGAGGAGGCGGATGCCTACAAAGAAAAAATTGATGAATCTCTACTTTCACTAACGTCATCTTAATTATTATGGCAAATCTTAAAGAAACCAAAGCATCAGCAACTACCAAAACATTGAATAAAAATGTGGTAGACCAACAAACTGGAAACATCTATGAAGCTATTTCTGTGGTAGCTAAGCGCTCGATTCAAATCAATGCAGAGATCAAAAAAGAGCTTTTAGAGAAGCTAGAAGAGTTTGCAACGTATACGGATAGCTTAGAGGAAGTATTCGAAAATAAGGAGCAGATCGAAGTATCTAAATTCTATGAAAAGCTTCCAAAGCCTCATGCAATTGCTATTGAGGAATGGTTAAACGAACGTATTTATTTTAGAAATACAAAAACAGAAGCTTAATAATTAGGCTTATGTTTTCAGGTAAGCGCATCCTATTAGGTGTTTGTGGTGGTATCGCCGCTTATAAAACAGCTAATTTGGTGCGTTTATTTATTAAAGCTGGTGCAGAAGTAAAGGTCGTAATGACCCCTGCATCCAAAGACTTTGTCACTCCACTCACTCTTGCAACCCTAAGCAAGAACCCGGTTCATTTCGATTTCGTCAATGAGGATAATGGTGAATTATCATGGAACAATCATGTTGAATTAGGTAAATGGGCTGATTTGATGGTTGTTGCGCCTGCTACTGCCTCAACCTTGTCGAAGATGGCTCAGGGTACATGCGATAATCTTTTGTTAGCCACTTACCTTTCGTGCCCTTCATCAGTTTATGTAGCTCCAGCGATGGACCTTGATATGTATGCACACCCGACAACGGCAGCAACACTGAAAACGCTTCAGAATCATAAGGTTCATGTTATACCCGTTAATTCAGGTTTTTTAGCAAGTGGTTTAGAAGGTGAAGGCCGAATGGCTGAGCCCGAAGAGATCGTAGCTTTTATTGAGAATAAGATACGTGAATCGTTGCCTTTAAAGGGAAAGAAAATTTTAGTTACTGCGGGACCGACTAGAGAGTCTATTGACCCCGTGAGGTTTCTGTCGAATCGATCGACGGGCACTATGGGATACCAAATAGCGTTAAAAGCATTTGAGCTGGGGGCTGAGGTTGTTTTAATCTCAGGGCCTGTTTGCCCGATAAAGCTACCATCATCTATTCAACGTATTGAGGTAGAAAGTGCCTTTGAGATGAGTTCAGCGGTTCATAAACATTTTTCATCATCCGATTGCTTTGTCTCTACCGCAGCAGTGGCTGATTTCACCCCTTTAGCAGTGGCCGAACACAAAATTAAAAAGGGAGAGAATTCGTTAAACATCGAATTAAAAAAGACAGAGGATATATTGGCCTCGGCTGGAAAGCTGAAATCAGAAGATCAGATTCTAATTGGTTTTGCCTTAGAATCTGACAATGGCGTGGAGAGCGCTCAATCAAAACTAGAGCGTAAAAACTTAGATGCAATTGCTCTTAATTCTCTAGAGGTAAAAGGTGCGGGCTTCGGGAACTCCACCAACCAACTCACACTCTTTTTTAAAGATTCTAAGCAGGTAAAACTACCTTTAGCAGACAAGTCGATCATAGCTTCCCAATTTTGGGAGGTTCTTATAGATGCTGTCTTATGAAGTACGTCATCTCTCTATTATTCGTAGTCTTTTCTTGTAACTCGTTTGCTCAAGAAATTCGACCAACCGTAGTGGTTTCGAATCGCAGTAATTCAAGCTATGTTTCAACCATTGAAAATCGCCTAAAATTAGACCTTGAGCGGTTTATCTCCCAGAAAAAATGGGGAGGACAAACAAGAGATGAGAATGCGAAATTAGATATGCGTTATTACCTTTCTGTTTTAGAGCAAAACGGAGAACAGTATCGTGCTATTCTTATGGTCGAAGCTTTTAGACCTGTATTTAATACAACCTACAAAACTCCTTTGTTTAAGATTATTGAGAGTGACTTGACCTTTAATTACCAAGTAAATCGACCACTGATTTACAATGAAAACCAATTGAATTCTAATTTGTTGACCAATATTGCGTTTTACACCTACTTGGCTCTTGGTTATGAAGGAGATAGTTTTGAGTTATATGGAGGGTCAAGTTATCATCAAAATGCTAATGATTTAATTGCTCGAGCACAAACCTTAGGAACCAAGGGATGGGAAATGCGCAGATCAGGCACAACGAAATATCGTTTAGTCTATGAATTACTTTCTTCGAACGGAAAGATCTTAAGACAATGGTGGTATCAATACCATCGAATAGGTTTAGATAGCCAATACGAGACTACTTCTGAGTCAAAATCGATGATCAGTGAAATTATTGGGGTGTTTTTAGAGATGAATAAATCGCTGAAGAATCTTCTGATTTACAAGCGCATAAGTGAATCTAAAAAGGTTGAATTTGAGGGGTTTATAAGTTCTGAAGAGTAGTGCTGTAATAGTGCACTCGAACTTTCTATATTAGACGCTAAGTTTGTTGTTTTGATTCAAAGAATTTACATAAGGAATTACGCATTAATTCAGGAATTGGAGTTAGAATTCCCGAATGGTTTTATCGTAATTACCGGAGAAACGGGTTCTGGTAAATCGATTTTGTTGGGCGCACTTCAGTTAGCTTTAGGTGCAAGGGCAGATCACAGTATTCTTTTTAACAAAGAAGATAAATGCGTGCTTGAAGTAGAATTAAAGGTAGATGATAACTATCGTCAGTGGTTTGAAGATAACGATTTCGATTATGAGCCAATAACTATTATTCGGAGAGAACTTTCGCCAAGTAGTAAATCTCGACTTTTTGTAAATGATTCTCCGGTAACTCAAAATCTTCTAAAACAGTTAACCGATCAGTTAATCGTGATTCACTCACAGCATGAGTCTCATGGGATTCTTGCTAGTTCTGAGCAGATTAATCTTCTCGATGAATTTTCAGGGAGTACAGAATTATCAAAACGGTTGAAGGGGAAATACAAGGAATATCGTTCTACTCAAAAAATCTACGATCAGTTAATGAGCCAAAAAGAGGCCATTGAAAAGGATTGGGATTATCATCAATTTTTAATCGAAGAGTTAGAAGCAGCGAAGGTTCATTCAGTTGATTTAGATGCACTAGAAACAGAGTTTAATACCCTTTCTGAAATTGATACGATTCGATTACAACTCGCCCAGTCATTAGGCATGCTTCAAGACGAACAAATAGGTGTTTTGACGAACTTGAATCAACTTCAACGAACACTTTCTGATTTAAGTCGTCGTAATCAACAATTCAAGGGGCTTGAAGAACGTGTGGTTAGTGTTTTATACGAGTTAAGGGATATTGATGGCGATATCGAAAACTCTTTAGATCGACTGCTTCCTGATCCTTCAAGGCTTGAAGAATTAGATGCGCGTATCAATGACCTCTATCGATTACAACAAAAGCACAAGGCAGCTTCAATTTCTGAGTTAAAGGAGGTTTATAACGATTTGAATCAGAAACTTTCAGAAGAGCAGTCACCAACCAATCAAATAGCATCAATAGAGGCTCAACTAGATACATTAAAGTCTGAGTTAGATTTGTTAGCCGCTGAACTTCAAGGTATAAGACAAAAAGGGGCAAGCGATCTTTCATCTGATCTAGAGACTGTATTACATAAATTAGGTATGCCGTCATCAGAAGTTCGATTTGAGTTTAAGCCTGCCGAGATGACGGCTAATGGCGGCTTTGAAATTGATTTGATGTTTAAGGCAAATCGAGGAGGGACGTTTAGCCTCTTAAAGAATTCAATTTCGGGAGGAGAATTATCTAGACTTGCTTTAGCTATAGAATATGTAAAGAGCCGCAAAGGAACTTTACCAGTTCAAGTGTTTGATGAAATTGATTCAGGGGTCTCTGGTGAAATTGCTGATAAGATAGCCCAACTTTTTGTCACAATGGGAACAGAAAATCAGCTGATCGTTATCAGTCATCTACCACAGGTAGCCTCTAAAGGAGCAACTCATTTCAAAATTGCAAAAACAGAAGATTCAGAGTCTACTCGCACCCAGATGCTAAAACTATCCAAAGAAGAAAGAGAGATTGAAATTGCAACTATGTTAGAAGGGTTGAATCCTTCAGATACGGCCATTCAGCATGCGAGGAGTCTTCTCGCTCGCTTATAGCAACGAACTTGCTATATTTGTTTTAAATAATGTTTCAATAGATATGAGTTACAACCTACTTAAAGGCAAACGAGGAATTATCTTTGGTGCCCTTGATGAAAATTCAATTGCCTGGAAGACGGCAGAAAGAGTCCATGAAGAAGGAGGGTCGTTTGTATTAACCAACGCGCCAATCGCCCTTAGAATGGGTCAATTAAATGCCTTAGCGGAGAAAACGGGTGCTAAAGTTATCCCTGCCGACGCAACTTCTAGTGAAGATCTCAACCAACTAATAGAGGAGGCAACTGCTCATTTAGGAGGTAAACTTGATTTTGTTCTGCATTCTATTGGAATGTCTGTGAACGTTAGAAAAGGAAGACACTATACTGACGAAAACTATGATTTTACAACGAAGGGTTGGGATGTGTCTGCTCTTTCATTTCATAAGTTGCTTCAGTCGCTTTATAAAAACGATGCGATGAATGAATGGGGTAGTGTTGTGGCTTTAACTTATATGGCTGCTCAACGTACGTTTCCTGATTATAATGATATGGCAGACAATAAAGCATACTTAGAGTCTGTGGCAAGAAGTTTTGGCTATTTCTTTGGAAAGGAGAAAAATGTTCGAGTAAATACGATTTCTCAATCTCCAACGGTTACTACTGCGGGTAAAGGAGTTAAAGGTTTTGATGCTTTCCTAAACTTTGCAGAAAAAATGTCACCACTAGGAAACGCTTCGGCTGCTGATTGCGCTGATTATACAGTTACCTTATTTTCTGATTTAACCCGGAAGGTAACGATGCAGAACCTTTTCCATGACGGAGGGTTTTCAAATACCGGTGTCAGTCAAGAAATTGTTGATCATTTTTCTGAATAAAAGACGCCCCTTTAAGGGGCTTTTTTAATGAATCCCTTTTATTTTTCTATCGTTATACCGGTATTTAATCGACCTGATGAGATCGATAGACTTCTTCAGAGTTTGACCCTTCAGGATGATATCAATCCTTTTGAGGTGGTTGTTGTTGAAGACGGCTCAACTATTGATGCTGAACAAGTATGTAATAAATACTCGAATCAATTAGAGATTAACTACTACTTTAAATCAAACAGTGGTCCGGGTGATAGCCGTAATTACGGTATGTCTAAAGCAAAGGGTAATTATTTCTTGATTTTAGACAGTGATTGTGTTCTTCCTTGTCACTATCTCTCTACGGTTCGCAAGGCTCTTTCTACTTCGTATACTGATTGCTTCGGAGGTGCTGATGCAGCTCACGAGTCTTTCACTTTCTTTCAAAAGGTAGTAAATGCAGTGATGACCAATCCTTTGTCGACAGGGGGTATAAGGGGTCGCAAAAAAGGACTGACGCGGTTTCAACCTAGAAGTTTCAATATGGGCGTTTCAAAACAGCTTTTTGAGACTACTGGAGGATTTGGAACGATTCATCCTGGTGAAGATCCTGAATTTGTATTTCGAGCTTGGGATTTAGGATTTAAAACGCGTTTTGTGGAGGGGGCTGAGGTCTTTCATGAAAGACGTATTCGTCTAAATTCGTTTGTAAAACAGATTTATAAATTCGGATCTGTACGTGTGATTTTAAATCGTATGCATCCTAAATACCAATCAAGACTTTTCCTTTTACCGAGTCTATTTACCGCTGGTTGGATAGTATTAATCGTTCTGTTACTAATCTCTTTTTTATTCAATGTAAAGGCTCTCTATCTTGATTATGTCAATTTGGGGATTTCCTTATATCTACTTTATTCTGTCCTATTTTTTGCAAGTAATTGGTATAGAAGTAAATCGTTGCGAATAGCGGTAGTATCCATTCCTCTTATGTTTATTCAATTTGCATCTTATGCCTATGGTTATTTAAGATCATCCATAAAACTCATTGGAGTTACTGGCGACCGTATACAAGCTAAACTTCCAGAGTTCTTTTTTAAAGACATTGCTTAACTTTCCTCTATGAAGTATAAGGTTGATCCGAAATTTTTTGTTTTTCTAGCACTTTCTATAGTCTTATGGCAATTCACCAATTTAGCAAAGCCTGTTTCAGTTAGTAAATTGGTTAACGTAACCTTTAAAGCTCCAGATGGGGATTATCAGTTAATTGATGACTCGGTAGTTTCGATTGAAACTAGAGTGACGGCAACGGGTTTAAGATTACTTTTTAACTCGCCTTACAACAAAGTTTATTCCTTATCGACAGAATCGATGGTTGAATCGGATGATCAATTCGTTTTATTACCTTCTGATATAGAAAGTCAACTTCAAAAGGAATTTGGTGAAGCCATCGCTATCGAAAAGATATTTACCGCAGAACTAGCCGTTCCTTTAGCGAGAATTGCCTCCAAAAAAGTACCTGTAATACCCAATGTTTCGATATCCTATAGGCAGAATTACATTTTGAAAGGTGCTCTAAGTGTGTCTCCAGATAGTGTAAGAATCAGTGCGCCAGAGTCTACGCTAAGCACTATTAGTGCACTGAATACGGTACCTCTTAAACGAGATAATGTATCCGTATCAATAAATCAGCCTTTGGCTATTGATTACTCTGATTTAGAACTCTCGAGTATAGAACAAACAGAGGTTACAATTAGTGCAGAGGTTGTACGATTCTCAGAGATGGTCTATGAAGTTCCCATTCTCCTTCCAGAACTTGAAAATGGGATGCGATTAGCCGTGTTTCCACCGAGTGCACAAGTAGTTTGCAAGGCGCCAGCAGAAGTTTTGAAAGCTTTAGATTCAGGAGCCTTTGGTGTTACTGTAGACTTTGATTTTAGTCAAGGTATGGATTCCTTGCCTTCAAGACTGCCTTTAAGATTCTCTTATAGCCCTTCTGATGTACTAGAAGTGTTTTTTTCGAATGATCGAGTGAATTATATTCTAGAAAAGCAATGAAAGTAATTGCAATCACGGGCGGAATAGGATCTGGTAAATCAAAGATTTCTAATTATTTGATCGAAAAAGGCTATCCAGTTTATTCTGCTGATGACCGATCAAAGCAATTGCTTTTAGAAGATAACATTCGCTTGAAAATTATGGATTTATTGGGTTCTGATGCATACACTAGAGATGGAAAGGTGTATTTAGCTAATAAGCCCTATATCGCATCAAAGATTTTTTCAGACGATGTGTTGAGAAAGAAAATGGAAGGGATTGTACATCCAGCAGTTCGACAAGACTTTGAAGGTTGGCTTAACAAGCAAAGCGCGGAATTCATTTTTCAAGAATCAGCTTTAATATTAGCTTCGAGAAAGCCTTATCCATTCGACAAAATTATCTATGTAGATGCCGACTTGGATCAACGAATTCAAGGGATTATGAAGCGTGATCAAACTTCTCGTGAGCAAATTTTACAACGAATTGCAGCCCAACCTCAATTAGAGGATCACATTTCACAAATCGATTATATCATCAACAATAAGTTTGATGATTCTCTCTTTGATGAAATAGATGCGTTAATTGAAGATCTTAAAAACGATAACTATGAATAAGAAGTGGTTATACATTACCTTGTTTTTAATGTCCGTTGCTCTAATAGGCATCATTTTAGTTCAAGGTTATTGGATTAAAATTTCCTTCGATAGTCGCTCCGAAGAATTTTCAACGGCTATAATTGATGTTTTAGAACATACTTCAGAGCAAATTGAAGATCGTGAACGAAAAGACTATTACAATCAACTAGCAGTTCTTATCGATAGTGTAGGTGCTCCGAAATCCACCCATATTCGAAATTTTTTCTTTGTAAACCGAGGAGTTTCAGAGGATGAGATTATTTATTATTCACACAACATTTTAGAGGAGGGGTATGATTTATCTACACAATCACTACCAGGCTTTTGGGGTGCAACCTCTTCAGATACCACGAGGATTGTCAATTTTACATCAAATCGAACTAAAAAGGTTTTTAGATCTGGTCTAAGTAGCGATGGTTTAAGTTCAAACATTGAGCCTGTTGAGGTTATTGAAAAAATTGGATCACTCAGTAGTATTGAAAAGGCCCAATACGAAGACGTATTTATGGAGGCCGCTAAAGCTACTCCGATTTATGAAAGACTTACTGCTCAAGAAATCCAGTTCGTTTTGAGTAGAGAACTTCTGAAACGTGGTATTTCTTTACCCTTTGAATTTGGAGTTGAGCGCCAAGGATATCCTACCTCAGTAAGAAGTGAAGGCTTTGATTTTACTTCTTCCTCAACCTATCGGTCTTCCATTTTTAAGGATAGTGAAGGAGTGAGTGCTTATGAATTAGTGGTTGATATCCCTCGTAAAAATGCTTATCTCATCAGGGATGTTTTGGGTCTTATGGCTTTATCTGTTTTCTTCACCTTAATTATTCTTGCTACGTTTTCTGTGGCGATTTATCAACTATTTACACAAAAGAAGAATGCGGAGGTTAAAGCAGACTTTATTAATAATATGACCCACGAGTTTAAAACTCCAATTGCAACTATAGGTCTTGCAGTGGATGCTTTGAAATCTACCTTAAAAAATGAAACAGGAGGTAGGTATTTAGATATGATCCGCGATGAAAATAAACGAATGCTCACTCAGGTTGAGAATGTTCTTCAAATCGCACAATTAGAGAGGGGTCAAATCGATCTCGATTTATCTGAAATTTCACTACACGATATTATTCTAGCAGCTAAGAAACGTGTTGATCTAATTTCAAATGAGAGAAATGGCACAATTGTTGTAAAGCTTGATGCGGTAAAAGATATGATTCAAGGAGATGCGATGCATCTTACCCATGTTTTTATCAATTTATTAGATAATGCGATCAAGTACACTGATGAGAATAAAGCACCTGAAGTGCGTATTTCAACCAGAGTAATTGATCACAGAATTGTAGTCGAACTCTCTGATAATGGAATAGGGATGAGTCGAGCTACCTTGAAACAAGCTTTCGATAAGTTTTACCGGGAAACCAGTGGAAACTTGCATTTAGTTAAAGGTCATGGTTTAGGTTTAGCCTACGTGAAACAGATTATAGAAGCACATCAAGGAACTGTTCGGGCAGAAAGTGAGATAGGAGTTGGAACTACATTTTATGTTGAATTAAAACTAAAATGACCCAAATATGGCTGATGCTAAGAATATCTTACTGGTTGAAGATGACCCTAATTTCGGAATTGTTCTAAGAGATTATCTCAATCTTAATGGTTTTCAAGTTATGCTAGCAAAGAACGGAATGGAAGGGTTTGACAAATACAAAAAGGGAGATTATGACCTTTGCATCCTAGACGTGATGATGCCATATAAAGATGGATATACGCTGGCTAAGGAAATCAGAGAAGATAATACATCGGTTCCGATCATCTTTCTTACAGCAAAATCGATGAAGGAGGACGTTCTTCAAGGGTACAAGGTAGGAGCGGATGATTTTTTAAATAAACCGTTCGATTCGGAGGTTTTACTGGCGAAGATTAAGACTTTATTAAAGAGAAAAAGTTCTCAGACTACCGTAAGCCAAAAGCAAACGGATTTTCAAATTGGAGATTTTCATTTAAATGCAAAGTTGAGATTCTTGACTTACAGGAAAGAGGATCCGATTAAACTTTCCCCAAAGGAAAATGATTTGTTAAAGTTGCTTGCGCTTCATCTTAATGATTTGATGCCAAGAGAGTTAGCGCTCACCCAAATTTGGAGAGATGACAATTATTTTACCTCACGCAGCATGGATGTGTACATTGCGAAGCTTAGAAAATATTTGAAGCAAGATCCTAAGGTTGAGATCTTGAATATTCACGGAGAAGGCTTTCGTTTAGTAGTTCACGCTTAGTTGATCAAGTACTTCCTTTGCGTTTAATCCACCTGGGTTAAACCAACGAAATTCTGGTTTTTTATTGTACCAGGTAAGTTGACGTTTCGCGAAATTTCGACTGTGCTGTTTTATTTTTTCAGTCGCTTCATCCAGACTACACTTCCCTTCGAGGTATTCAAATAACTCGCTATAACCCACCGTTTGAAGTGGTTTGAGATCTTTAAAAGGAATTAGACTTTGGACTTCTGTAAGTAACCCCAATTCAAACATTAGATCGACACGACTATTGATTCTATCATAAAGTAAATTGCGCTCCCAATGGATGCCTATTTCGAAAATATTTTCAAAAGGCTTGGGTCTCTTCCTGTTTTTAAATGAACTGTAAGGTTTGCCTGTTTGAAGACATATAGAGAGGGCTCTCTCTAATCTTCTTCGATTCTGATGGTCAATATCTTCGGCACTGATTGGATCTAATTTTTTAATCTGATGACTTAGCTCCTCTAATGATTGTTTAGATAATTGGTCCAGAATACTTTCGTCTACTTTCGGAAAATCATCTAGACCATACAATAAAGCATCCCCGTATAACGGACTACCACCAACAATAACCGCAGATCCATACTTTTCTAAAAGTGATGAAACTAGGTGTCCTGCTTCAGAAGCATAGCTCCCAGCGGTTAAAGGACTGTGTATACTATGAGAGTGAATAAAATGATGAAAAACCTTCGACTGTTCAGCTTTGGTAGGCACAGCCGTTCCAATGCTCATTTCTTTGTAGCACTGTCGACTATCGCTTGAAATAACTTCAGTTCCTAATAAGAGCGCTAGCTCGATAGCAAGAGAAGTTTTTCCAGATGCGGTTGGTCCGCCTATATGAATGATGAAATTATTCAATACAAACGATTTCGTAATTCTTTTTCGATCGATACGTTGAGAGTATGAGTTCGTTCAATTTATTTGGGGTGACAGGAGAAAGTCTTTTCTCGAGCACTTCTTTATTGGTCATTTGGTAGTTTAGATCGAAGAACCCCATTGCTTTAATTCTTTGATTTTCAATAAGAAAAACAGCGTGTTCTCCTTCTGTTCTCCCTTTATCAATTAATAGACTTGATTCACTCGGAAATGAAATCGCAGAAGAAGTATTTATTTTTAGATTGAATTGCTTTTTAGGTTTTAAAGAAAACTGAACTTGTAAAACCCTCATTGCGTTGTATAGCTCACTCTCGCAGAGTTCAGTCTCTACACGTTTTACAGATTTGTAAATTGAATTCTGATGAATCGAAAGAGAGGATAATAGATTGCTCACATGATTCTTAATATTTTTTGCGTGTCCACACTCCAATAGCTCGGATTTAGCATTGTAGAGCTTATAAACTCCAGTAGCTTCGGGTAATTTTCGAACAAGATGAATGTGTGATGGCTTAAGGTCTGATTCCTTCTCGCTATAGGTTAAGTAAGCAAGCTCTTTTTCAGCACCTTCTTTGCTGATTAGAACTTTTAGTAGAAAAGCGGTAGCCTCTGCATCACCTAAAGCTCTGTGCCGATCACTCAAAGGTATCCCAAGCTCTTTGGTTAATTTACCTAATTTATAGCTCTCTAAACCTGGAAGAAGTTTTTGAGATAATTCGACCGTACAAAGCGTCTTTCTTTCAAAGCTGTATCCTAAACGGTCAAACTCGAGCTGCAAGATTTTATAGTCGAATTGGGTGTTATGAGCGACCAAAATGGCATTCTCGGTTAATTCAATGATACGCTTGGCGACTTGATAGAATTTTGGAGCTCCTTGAACCATTGAAGGCGAAATACCTGTGAGTGAACCAGCATATAAAAGAGCAGGCAGAAAGTTAGGGCAAACTATTAAACAACCACAAGGTGGTATTGAACTAGGTGAGCCAAGCATTAATACATCTGTAAGCAAAAATCCTATTAACAGTCCTATCACTAGAGCAAACTTTAGGAATTCTCAAAAAAAAAGATAGGCGATTCTAAAACTTACGAAGCAAAATATTCAGCGGACAAAGCCACACTTGTTAAAAGTGTAATTCACAGTCTAGAAAAGAAAGCAAATGAAGAAGAAGGTCTTAAAACATTAAGACGTCTTGCAAACATGCTTGACAAAAAAGTTTATAAAAGAAAGAATGGTGCTCTAACATTAGAGAACAAAATACCATTTACCCAATGTCCAAGTTGTGGCGGTGATATACATCACATAGATGAAGCAAAAGGCAAAAAAGATGCCTGTTATCACAAAGTCAAAAGCAGATACAAAGT
>CAXPJI010000005.1:0-15484 GCA_964217345.1 Euzebya sp. | reverse complement strand
ATTCAATTACTAATCAAGAATAATTACCTCTTTTTATTCGTTTTAAATTTCTTTAAAATGAAGAAAAATCTACTTTTCTTATTCTTGTTTGTAAGCCTAATTACAAACGCACAAGAACGACTATTGTCTGGTAAGGTTGTCAACCAAAGTAACGAACCACTTGGCGGTGCAAGTGTGATTGTTAAAGGGCTAAACAAAGGAGTCGCTACTGACGAAGAAGGTAACTTCAAATTACGTCTAGCAGAGGGAGGTTACACCTTAAAGATTTCTTACATCGGATATCAATCGAAAGAACAAGAAATCAATCTAATTGCTGATGACTCGATGCTAATCACTCTTTCATCGAATGAATTCATTCTAGATGAAGTACTAGTGAGTGCCGTTCGAGCCAATTCAAATACTCCGATAACTTTTACCAATTTTGACAAAAAGGAAATCGCTAAAAGAAATCTAGGACAAGATATTCCCATCTTGCTGAACTACCTCCCTTCGGTGATTTCATCTTCTGATGCGGGCGCTGGTATCGGATACACCTATCTCAACGTTCGAGGATCCAACAGCGAACGTATCAATGTCACCATTAACGGGATTCCCTATAACGACGCAGAAAGCCATGGTACTTTTTGGGTGAATCTGGGAGATTTCGCTTCATCTACCGAAAATCTACAACTACAGCGCGGAGTCGGTACCTCAACCAATGGTTCTGGGGCTTTTGGGGCAAGTCTGAACATCTTAACGGATGCAATGGCTGATGAAGCTGGAGGTGAAAGCTCGAATTCTTTCGGATCATTCAACACCCGTAAACACACCGTTAAGTTTACCACAGGAAGACTAAATGACCACTTTGAATTATCAGGTAGACTTTCAAATATTTCTTCTGATGGTTATGTCGACAGAGCCTTCGCCGATCTCAAATCATATTTTTTACAAGCCGCTTATAGCGACTCGAATCGCCTGATAAAAGCCATCGCCTTTGGTGGTAACGAAAGTACCTATCAAGCGTGGTATGGTCTTGATCCTCAGCAACTCGCCGAGAACCGCAGACAAAATCCATACACCTATGAAAATGAGGTAGATGATTATGGCCAAGATCATTTTCAATTGCACTGGAATGAAATCATCGACAACCACTGGTCAACCAACCTAAGCTTAAACTACACCAAGGGGTCAGGATTCTTTGAGCAATTCAAAGCCGAAGAGAGTGCCTCTGACTTTAATAATCTCATTGTAGACACCAGCGACCTGATTGTACGAAGATGGCTCGACAATAATTTCTATGTGGCTAACTTTAATGTCAATTACTCCAAAGAAGACTTAAACATCATCAGTGGTGTTTCATACAGCCATTATACTGGAGACCATTTTGGGGAAGTGATTTGGGGAAGTAATTTAGCAAACAATACCTCAATCAGAGATCGCTATTACTTCAGCGATGCTTTTAAAACAGACCTCAGTTTCTTCTCGAAGGCAACCTTTACCATTAGCAAAAAACTGTCTGGTTATCTAGATGTTCAAGGACGGTTCGTTTCTTATCAGACCTCAGGCTTAACCTCTGATCGAGTTCCAATCGATGTTGATGCCAAGTTCAATTTTTTCAATCCAAAGGCGGGTTTTATTTATCGTATGGCTGATGATAGTGACCTCTATTTTTCATTTGCACGTGCTCACAGAGAGCCTAATAGAAACGATTTCGAAAACGGCGTTAGCACTGCGGAGAGATTAGACGACTTCGAACTAGGATGGCGTTACAAAAGTGAGCGATTCAAGTTAAACGCGAACAGCTACTTTATGAATTACACCGATCAGTTAGTGCTTACTGGAGCCATTGACGATGTCGGTGCAACCATACGAGCTACAAGCGGTAAAAGCTACCGATTAGGGTTAGAGCTAGATACTGATTATCAGTTATCTGAAAGTTTCAGCATTCAGTCGAATGCAGCACTTAGTACCAACCGTAACCAAGACTTTAATGCATTTGTTTTCGGTGAATTAAAAAATCTTGGAGATACGCCATTATCATTTTCTCCTGGGGTGATTGTGGGTAACCGATTCACCTATGCTCCCAGCGAGCATTTTCAATTAGCCTTCTTATCTAAGTACGTCGGTGAACAATATATGAGTAACCTAGGGAGTGAAGTTTCAGGTCTTGATGTACTCGAGGCTTATTTCACTAGCGACTTGAACTTCGCGTATCAGATTCAACCAAAATCTGTTTTTAAGTCTATTACTTTCACCGCACTTATCAATAACATCTTCAATGCAGAATATGTAGATCGAGGCTATTACTATACCTATGACTATCCAGGAGAGAATGGTGAAACGATCACCGCTGATGGGGCCGGATATTATCCGCAAGCCACTGCAAACTTTTTAGCCGGGGTGACCTTTAAATTTTAATTCCCTAAGCGCTATTTAAATCGATTAGGTCGGTGTGTTTGGCCTTCTAAAATTCCATACATTGGTAAAAGAATTTTCAAACACATCGGCTTTTTATGGCAAAAAGAGATCCTTACGCTGCTCTTAGAATAAAAGAGTTCAACATCTTTTTAGCCCTTCGATTTGTTTTAGTTTTTGCCTGGTCAATGCAGTTCATTGTCGTCGAATGGCAAGTGTATTCACTCACTAAAGACCCACTTTCTTTAGGAATTATCGGTCTGATGGAAATCATACCTGCTCTTGGTATGGCCTTATTTGCGGGCCATATCGTTGATCAAAAAGAAAAACGCAATCTATTTCTGAAGATTATTAGCCTTTTTTCTCTCATTAGTCTAGGCTTATTCTTCATCTCCGGGGACTCAATTACTTGGAGTACAAACACCATTCTTTATGCGATTTACGCCTTTGTTTTTTTTGGAGGACTCCTCAGATCGTTTTTTGGCCCAACCATTTTTTCGCTAATTGCACTGATTGTTCCTAAAAAGGTGTATCCGAACGCAGCTACCTGGAGTAGTTCAACCTGGCAGATGGCTTCGATACTAGGACCTGCTGTAGGAGGCTTCACCATTAATTGGATTGGTATTCACTGGTCTTTATGCATCGTATTTATACTGGTAATGGTCGCGCTTATTTTAGGAACCTTAATCTCTAAAAAACCAGTATTAAACCCTAAAATCGGAGAACCTGTTCTTGAAAGTTTAAAAGAGGGTGTTCGCTTTGTATTCAGTACTAAGGCCATTCTAGGCGCACTTAGTCTAGACATGATTGCTGTTCTTTTCGGAGGTGCAGTAGCCTTGCTCCCCGTCTTCGCTCAAGACATTCTGAAGGTCGGATCCGAAGGCTTCGGAATTTTACGAGCAGCCCCAGCGGTTGGTGCTTTTTTAACCATGCTGATTACCGCCTATATCCCTATAAGTAGAAAGGCTGGACTCAAACTCTTAGTAGCTGTATTCGGGTTTGGTATCTCAATCATTGTATTTGGACTTTCAACCATCTTCTGGGTTTCAGTAGTCGCACTATTCTTTAGCGGAGTCACCGATGGAGTTTCTATGGTAATACGCCAGACAATCCTGCAGCTAAAAACACCTGATCATATGCGAGGTAGGGTCGCTTCGGTAAATACCATGTTCGTAGGTTCATCGAATGAACTTGGAGCCTTTGAAAGTGGATTAACTGCAAAATTAATGGGAACTGTAACCGCTGTTGTATTTGGCGGCAGCATGACCATTCTAACCGTTTTAACCACAGGTATAATCTCACCTAGTTTTAGAAAATTAGATTTAGAGAGTGATCTTGAAGCTCACGAAAAAAGTGAGTAATTAAGCAAGGTCTTTGATAAGCTCAAGCGCCGCTTCGGCCTCTGATTCTAAAACATGCAGTTCTACCTCTTCAGGTAAAGTTCCGAAACCGGCAAGCCGACCCGATTCATTGATGTTTTTAATCAGTGGAATAATACCTTGTTCCTTTAACATTTGTGCAGCTCCTTGAACGATAATTGCACTACTAGTCAGAATTCTAACGTGTTTGTTCATACCTGTTTTTTACAAAGAATATATGACTCTTGCAGTTAATAATCTAGGCTGAATAAAGGTCTGAGAAGAAAAAACAGAAATATTATTAGCAGTGTTTTGAATTTGGGCATCGATATTCAAAAGATTTGAGCCTCTTAACTCGTACTCCCACTTAGAATCTTTATCTCTTCGATACTTTAAAGAAGCGTTTAAAGTCTGAAAAGTAAATTTGTCTTGTTCATTCGATTGATCGTTATAGCTATAATCAATCTCGAGGGTAATACTCTTTTTAATGTAAGCATCAAAAGAAGCGGTCACTGAATTTCGTATAAACTGTGTTTTACGATTCCCTTGGTTGTTATCTGTTACACTATAACGATACCCCAATCTTATATTCGGAGCATACCTGAAATTCGTGTTGAGACCAGGACCAATAGTTTTACTAATACCTTCATTCACAGACTGTCTTCCCTGTATAAACTGATTTAGTTTATTGTAATTCAAAGAAGCATTAGTTGAAAAACGAAGCTTACCTACTGTTTTTTGAATTCTTCCGCTGAAATTAGCATTCTCATCTGCAAATCCAGAGTTAAAGAATGTGTTGGTTCGAATTACATTTTCAAAATTCGTGAGAGAACGGATAGGGTCAATATTTTTCGAATAGGCTCCTCTGAAGAAGACATTTGTATTATTAAAAAGATTAAAGCTTTGATACAATAAACTGAGTGTTCTTGTAACCCCATTAGTAAGGGTAGGCTCACCGTATTGAAAACTATTATAGTTGTTCATAATAAGACTTCGGGCTAGCCTAGAAACATCAGTAAACTGATTAAATACTCGATAATTAAAAGTTAGAGACTCACTCTTTTTTATCTGAAATCGTGTTTCAAAGTCAGGTAAAAATCTGGTGAATGATTCACTAAATGTTATGTTCGATAACTGAACGTTTCGATTCTCATATTGATGAACTGAAAATCCAGGATTGAAAGTAAACTTACCTAAGCGAAGACGATAATACATGCCCGCGTAATAATCGGTAAAATCAGATTCTGTGTTATTCACTGTAGCAAAAACGGATGTCTCTGTCGTAAGGCTATTGGTATTGCCATTATCTAAGATTTGAAAGATCTCTGAATCAAAGGTCTGCTTACTAAGAATCGCACCAAGGGTGATATTTAGATTCGCCTTACTACTTACGATATGATAGTAATCAATTTTCCCATCAAACTGATTTGAGATAATCTCTCTATTCTGTCCAATATCAAAAATGGATTGATCAAGATTAAACCCAAGGGCTGTTGCGGTAGACTGAAAAACACCAAACTCATTATTTTCTAAAAGAGCATTGTAATAGGGGTTTTCTTCCCTTATGACATGTTCAATCTCTAAGGAGAGAATATCATTTTCTGATAGGGTTAGGTAATAATTGAAATTTTGATTGAATGAAATAGGAGTAATCGTTTCATTCTCCGTAGTGTTTCCAACCACCGAAGAGTTTGTACCAATTAGTTGAGCATCATCTGAGACACGAGCAAAAAAATCATAGTCTATTTGATGATTTACATTGGGTTTAAAGCTCGCTCCAAATTTTGCCACGAGTTGCCTAGAACGCTCTTCTCCTATTTCCTGAGTTTCTTCATCAGGAATATTGAGACTCGAATCGGTGTATTGAATCAACCGATCTTGTCTAGAGTCAGCTCTGTTGTAATTATAAATTGCAAAACCACTGAGATCTAAGTTAGGTTTCGGAGAATAGCTGAAGTTAATCGAGCTCAACTTATTCTCAATGTAAAGAGCATTGTTTTGGTTGGTATTGAAATTAAGATTGTTATTACCTAGGTTGATTTGGGTTCCACTTTTCGTATTGCCTGCTTGAAATCTTCCAGTCAATCCTTGTATGTCTCGACGCGTTAGCGCTATCTCTCCAATATTATTTAAATCACTGATCCAGTTAATACTGTACTTCGGATTATAATAAAAGATCTTAGGCTGAACTACATATAAGTCTTCGCTGGGTGAATCACCTCCTCCTGCGGTTACATTTCCAAAGACAAAACTCTCTTTCCCTTTTTTTAATTGAATATTGATAGCGATGTTATCTTGTGAACTACGTACAGAATTTAATTGTGAAACCTCAGAATAATTGCGAAGTACTTGAATCTTATCGACAACATTTGAAGGGATATTTTTCGTTCCTATCTTAGTATCTCCTTCGAAAAACTCTTTACCATTCACTAAGAGTTTGTTAACGACCTTTCCCTCAACTTCGATTTGATTATTATCATTAATTTCAACACCCGGGAGGTTATCTATTATGTCTTCTAATTTTCGCTCCGATCCATTCTTAAATGAGTCTGCATCGTAACTAATCGTATCTCCACTTACCGTGACCGGTAATTTCACTACGACCTCGTCAAGAACGATATTGTTAGTCATTACATACTCTTTGAAGATATCTTGATCTTTAAAATCAAGGAGTTCTGTGATTGTTCGAAGACCAAATGCACTTATTTGTGCTTCAAAGGCGGTGTTTGGCTCCGCCTTGATCGAGAATTTACCATCTTCAGAAGTAATACCATAAGAAATTACCTCTTCAGAGGCTTTCTTGATAAGGACAACACTTGCCATTTCAATGGGTTTACCCACAGTATCCCGAACAACACCTTGAAATTTAACTTGGGCAGTTAAGTTAGCGACCGAAAGCAATAACAAAACGGTCAGAGAAAGTCTGGTAAAGAGTTGCATTAGTTCCTTCTTCTACTATAACCGTTTCTCATTTCCTGCATCTTGGATCTTACTGTTTCTCGATACGTATCAATTCCTACTATCTCTCCTTTATCTGGAGCCTCAATTTTAATTTTGTCTTGTGGATTGATAATGATCTCTGAACAAAGAATGGTGGTGTTCCCTGAACTTACCTCAAGAATAAAACCAGGTAATCCCCAATACTCTGCAGGGCCATGGCCAATTGGAATTTGAAGAGTATACCATGCCTCTACAGGAGTCATATCGATCTCCTTATTCTCCTCGGTATTTTGTAAGTCATTCCATGAGAAATCAAACCAGTTCAATTCGTTGGTAGGGACTGTAGCGATCGCTTTGAAGCAGAGGTAATTACCAATACGTTTAGTCTCTTTGGTCATTACCCACTGAAATTCTTGTAGGTTGTCTTTAACTAAAAACTTTTTACCATAGAATTCTTGAGATTGAACTAAAGAGCTATCTACAATATTCTTATACTGTTCTCCACGCGCAAAATTACTTCCCCAACTATCAGTTGCTCCACTCACAGCATCTAAGCGATAATCTTCAGTGAATACAGATTCGGTCTTATTGAAATAAAGTGTGTAAGTTTTCTCTAAACGATTCTTTAAACGAGCTTGTATTTGCTTCTTCTGAGCTTCACTCATTCGTGCTCCCCATGAACCCAAATCCATTTTACTCTTAGAGTAATAGGTTGCCTTTCCTTGGATCTCCTGAGTTTCATACAAAGGATTTACAGTCAAAAGAACGTAGACTATAAAAAGCGTAATTAGTCGTAACATAACTTTTTTGTTTAAAGATACTTTTAAATTCTTAAACAAAGACTAAAAAAGTATAAACAAAATACGGTTACAAAAAATCTTCAACATCAAGAAATCGCCTACCTTATTCTTTTAAAAAATCACCTTCTGTGAATCAACCAATCACCTTTCACCTGACAAAATCCCTCGATGAAATTCGACAGATTAAGGATATTCAAAAAAGACATCAGAAAGAATCTATTGCCCCTGAGCTTCGGGAAACGACCGGTTTTGTTACTGCAGAATATGAGATTTCACTACTCGAAAAAATGCACAGTTTACTTCCGTCCATTATTGCAAAAGATGGCGACAAGGTAGTCGGATATGCCCTAGTCACCGATCCCAGAATTATAGGCTGCCACAATCTGCTCGACGATTTATTTATTCAAATAAACAGACTATCATTTGATAGTCATCCGCTCAAAGACACGAACTATACCGTGGTTGGACAACTTTGTGTTGATAGCGACTATGGTAGACGGGGAATCGCCCAAGGACTCTACAAGAAGTATCAAGAAAGTTACTCAGGCTTCTTTGATTATTGCATTACAGACGTGGATTGCAATAACCCGCGGTCGCTTCGAACTCATTTAAGGGCCGGGTTTCAAATCATTCACAAAATCGAATATGGAAATGCTGAGTGGGATATCGTACTTTGGGATTGGAAAACAGAATAGTTATGGAAAACAACCTGAAAGACCACTGGGAACATATTTATACTACAAAACAGCCCCACGAGGTAAGTTGGACACAAGAAACTCCAACCACTTCGATTGGGCTTATTGAAGAACTTAACCTTTCAAAAGACGCGAGCATCATCGATGTAGGTGGAGGTGACAGTCATCTTGTCGATTACCTGTTAAAGGAAGGATACACGAACTTAACTGTTCTCGATATATCAGCTGCCGCTATTGAAAGAGCTAAAGAACGATTACAGTCTGATGCGAACAAAGTGAAGTGGGTGGTTTCAGATATTCTCGACTTCAGTCCTGATACTACGTATACGCTTTGGCATGATCGGGCCTCGTTTCACTTTCAAATCACAGAGGATGCGATTAATCAATACCTGAGTATCCTTAGGAAGGCCACAAAAGGATATGCTATCATTGGAGGATTCTCTACAGAGGGTCCAAAAAAATGTAGCGCTCTTGACATCAAACAATACAACGAGGAGGCCTTACAACACTGTATGGCAATCGCTGATCTTAAAACCCTGAAAACGCTGAGAGCAGTTCACATCACTCCTATGGGAGGCTCCCAAAACTTCTTGTTCGGCGTATTTCAAAAACACATTTAGAGTAAATGTCGAAACATTCCTCTGCATATAATTCATTGGAGTCGAACCATTACAGCGCGTACAGACCTCCTTTACACAAGCTCATTCTATCGAAGATCTTAAAGGATAGGCACTTTCAAATAGCGTTAGATGTGGGGTGCGGAGTGGGTACTTCAAGTCTAGCCTTAGTACCCTATACCAAAAGAGTGATTGGCTATGACCCCAGTCAAGCCATGATTGAGAAAGCTACCCCTCACCCAACTATTACCTATACGAACTTAATTGATGAGCTTCCTAATTCTTGCGATCTACTTTGTTTTTTTGGCTCACTCGAATACATTAATCCGGTAGCTCTAAAAAAATACACTCAAAAACTAGTTAATGGGGGTCAGTTAATTTGCTGTGATTTTGAAGTAGACTACCAGCCAATTCTAGAAAAAATAGGACTCGAACCGATAAGAACTGATTATAACCATTCTAAAAATTTAAAGGACTACCCCAACTACGAGGGTTTTAAAGAGCACCTTAGACAGGTAGAATCGACCTCATTTAATTGTAGTTTAGAAGGGATGAAATCATTACTATCTGCAGAGTTTGAAAATATGGGTAAATCGACAAAAGTGATAGACAGCACTCTTTTTGAACGCAAAAACTATGAACTAAAGGCATCCCTTTACTATGCTGCGTATACCAAACTCTAAAGTAATGAGAAGTCTTTTAATTCTAGTCTTTGGCCTGTCGACACTGCTTACTAACGCCCAAGGTGATATAGAGAAACACATCGACAGCATAGTTGAAAACGGTATTAGAAATGGTGCTTTCCCTGGAGCCCAGATTTTCCTAAAAAAGGGAGACAAGGTTCTAGTAGACAAAGCCTATGGCTACCACACCTATGACAGTATCACAGAAGTTAGCCTAAATGATTTGTACGACCTCGCTTCAATCACTAAGGTAGTGGGGTCTACCCTAGCGCTTATGAAACTCTATGACGACGGATTAATAGAACTTGATAAGCCCTTCAGCCACTATTTTCCAGATTGGAAAAATCATCCAAAAAAGAGTAAGCTAACCGTTCGAGAGCTACTCGCTCATCAGGGCGGCATCGTTCCCTATATCGTTTATCTCAATAAGGTTAAAAAAAGAAATGGCAAGCTTAAGAAGCGATGGGTAACTAATACTGCATCTGATCAGTATTCTACAAAGGCCTATGAGGGGATTTATATTCACAAGCGTTTTAAATCTTATGTTTACCGCAAGGCGAGAAGATCAAAACATTCAGACAAAACGTACCGTTATTCGGGTCTAAGCTTTCTTATGATTCCTGAAGTCGTCGAGCGTTTAAGTGGCAAAGAATTCGAAACTTTCTTGAAAGAAAACTTCTATCAGAACCTGGGCGCTAATGAGCTTCTTTTTAATCCGGCAAATCAATTACCCATAGAGCGTATCGTACCTACAGAACAGGATAGTCTGTTTAGAAAAACCTTGACCAGAGGGTGGGTGCACGATGAAAATGCAGCGTTACTGGGAGGTGTCTCAGGTAATGCAGGATTATTCTCGAATACCCGCTCTTTACTCCCAGTTCTAGAGCTGTTCTTAAACAAAGGAAAGTACCAAGGAAGAGAATTTCTTAAGACCTCAACCATAGACACCTTCACCCATATTCAATTCGAAGAAAACAATAACCGTAGAGGTTTAGGTTTTGATAAACCCATGATTAAAAATGACACCCTCTCCTATGAAGATTCATACCCTGCACCTTTAGCCGATTTATCTGGTTATGGTCACTCCGGATTCACAGGCACCTTCTTTTGGGTTGACCCTGCCACTGAACTTATTTATATCTTTTTATCCAATCGGGTCTATCCTTCACGAGAGCAACAAGCGATCTACGATTTAAACATCAGAAAGGCGATTCTGTATGAGGGTTTGAAAATAGAGTAAACAAACTTTAACAATTTCACTTTAATTATTCTTCTAACTTGAGAAGGTTAAACAACCTTCCATATGTACTCGCTAAAAATTAAAGGACTAGCCCTTCTAACGGCAATCATTTCAATACCTACCATGAGCGCACAGTTTCAGGTTAAACTCGCAGATCTCGATCACGGTCGTATTCGGGTAGCACCTACATTACCTGCCGACGGAGTTGTAGCTCCCGACACCGAGCTTACGATAACTGCTATCCCTGAACCAGGTCATGAAATTGACGCTATTTACTACACGGTTCAAGGTGGGATGTGGGGAACCACTAGTTATGAGTTCTTCTCGGCAAAAGAAACCATTAAGGTCACCAAGGACATGACTATCGGAGCAACCTTTGTTAACCGCGAACTAGTCGATAATCTTACTATATATAAAGACGTGGTATATGCTCAGCCTGGAAAGAAAGCGCTTAAGTATGATGTGTTCGCTCCTAAAGGGGGTGAGAATTTACCGATGGTAGTGATTATTCACGGGGGCGGATGGTCTTCAAACAACGAAGATATTATGCGCGCCCTGGCTTGGGAATTGACTAAGGAAAACACCTACGTAATTGCTAGTATTGACTACCGTTGGATCAACTCTTTAGACGGGGATGAGACTCCCAATTCTATGCACCACCTAGTAGAAGATGTTTTTGGTGCGATTGCGCATCTTCAGGAGAATGCTTCAAAATACGGAGCTAACCCAAATAATATTGCAGTTACTGGTGATAGCGCCGGAGGCCATCTATCCGCTGCAGCAGCAACTCTTTCTGACCAGATAGGAACGGGAGATTATCCGACCGATTTCAAACTTGTTCCTACCTACCTACCTGAAAATAAAACCGCAGAACAAGTGGGAGAAGAAATCAGAAACGCTATCAAAGCAGCGGCACCTAGCTATGGTGTATTTGATGTAAACCCACTCAATCAGTTTATCTCTCAAACAGATATTGCTTATCGAAATGGACTATCGCCTATCAAAAATGTACCCTCAAGCGACCTACGTGAAATACCGCACTTCTTGACCAGAGGTACCAAGGACGGATTGATTTCTCACGAAATGGTACAGGCATATATAAATGCCTTAGAGGCAAAGGGCCAAAAAGCGATATATCTTCAAGTAGAAGAGGCAGGACACGCCTTCTTCGACTGGAAACCAGATACAACAACTAGAGCCACCTTTGACAAATACGGTGTCCCCTATGCTGCTAAAATGAGAGCCTTCTTCGACCAGGTGTTTTATTAAAAAGTCTATTGCCCGTACCTTTATAAAAAAAGGTGCTATTGAAAAAGGGTATTTGGATTGCTCTCATCTTGCTGTGCTCCTGTTCGAAGGATACACCAACCCTTCAGGAAGGTGCTGAATCAGTATTCTATTCAATCAGCTTAAGTGTCGAAGGGAGTGGTCAGATTAGTCTAAGTCCAACGTCAGCAGACAATCGCTATCCCGAAAATTCTAATCTTGAAATTCTGGCAGTACCAGAAGAGGGATGGTCATTTACTCATTGGAGTGGATCCATCGATAGCCAAGAAAACCCACTGAGTATTCAATTAACTGCAAATCTTAACTTACAGGCTCATTTCGAGGTTGAGACTCCTGATAACTCAGGAACAGAAGGGGAAGAATCAGAGAATCCGTCGGATACTGCTGAAATCCTACAACTCGATAATGGGATGACACTCGTTGCAATCAACGCAAAAGCAGGAGATCGTCTCATCTATAACGATACTGAATATCTCATTGTAGACAACGAATTGCTAAGAGAAATCGTCATCGATCAACGAGAAGATTTATCTAAGCTAATTACAACCCTCGTAACTGACATGAGTTTTCTCTTTGAAAATAAAACAACCCTAACTCCTAATATCTCGTCTTGGGATACTCAGAATGTTACCACCATGAAGGCCATGTTTAAGGGAGCAACCTTGTATAATGGAGATATTAGTTATTGGAACGTTTCAAAGGTCACCGATTTTTCAGAATTATTTGCCTCAACCGGAGGTTTTAATCAAGATATCGGAGGGTGGAACACCTCAAGTGCGACTGTGATGGACGAGATGTTTTACCAAGCTGCTGTATTCAACAGAGATATTAGCAGTTGGTGCGTAGCCCTAATAACCAACGAGCCCCGAAACTTCGCTACTGAATCGCCCCTTTCACCGGGTCAATTACCGATCTGGGGACAATGTCCTGAATAATTACTTACGCTTCCAGACCTGGGTTCTGCCTAATAGAGAAAAACCTAAATAACCTCTAACATTAAGGGTATTGTCATCTTCTAAGGTAATGGTACAGTCGTAATTTTTACCGTTAGCTGGATCCATAATTTTACCTTTGGTCCAAGAGTCGTCATCAGGTTTTAACCCCTTAACAATAACTAAGCCTTCTATGGGTTTGTTGTACTCATCACCTTTACAATTCACGCACGTTTTACCCTGATCTTCGGGCAATAAGAGACGTTCAATTTTCCCGTAAAGTTTTCCATCTTCAATGTAAAGAAGAATTTCTGATTTCTCTCTTCCCGTTTCATCATCAATAGTGACCCAACGGCCCTCAATGTCTGGAGTCTGAAAGAAGAGTACAAATGAAAGTAATAGTGATACCATTTTTTCTTTCTAAATTAGGTAAGATGTTAAAAACCAGCAGTATGAATTTGAAAAAATTACGTTCTATTAGTCAATCCTTAATCGTTTTAGGAGTGCTGCTATTTAACACCCATGTCTACGCTCAAGAGGAAAACAACTTTAAACTCGATCCTTCAACGAGCATGCTGATGACAGGTAAAGGACCCGGTCAAGACGGGTCTATCAATCCTTTTGCAGGTCAAGATTGCGTGGCGGTAGTAGCGAACTTAGCGAAGACTCCATTTTCGGTTAGAATTCAACAAAAAGGGATTGTGCTAAGAACTATCGCTGTAGAAAAAAAAGAAACGAAAAGAATCTCCTTGGGTGCCCAAGAAGAACTTTATATCGACACCCCTAACAAGACCACCCGATTTACGATTAACTACGAACAACCTAATTAAAATCTAAACCAATGAATAAACTACTCACCGCCCTGTTAGCCCTATTAGTGTTCTCGTGCACAAAACCAGCTCCTCAACCGAAGCTATCCTTAGCTCAATGGTCGCTCCACCGAATGATATGGGAGAAAAATATTTCACCCTACGATTTCGCCGAATACGCACACAACCTGGGATTTAAAGGGCTAGAATATGTGAATCAGTTGTATCCAGAAGTAATGCTTGCAGAAGACAAAGCTGCTGCCATCGAAGATTTTGTGGCTAAGAATAATGAACTCGCCAAGAAGTATCAGCTTCAAAATGTACTGATCATGATTGATGGAGAAGGAAGTCTTTCTGTGGCTGATGAAACTGAGCGTACTAAAGCTGTAGAAAACCATAAGATATGGGTAGATGCAGCCTCGGCGATGAACTGCTCTGCCATTCGTGTCAACCTTCATGGATCCAATGATTTTGAAACTTGGAGTGTAGCCTCGATCAAGAGTCTTACTGAATTAGCCAATTATGGAGCCGACAAAAACATTAATATTCTAGTTGAAAATCACGGTCGATTAAGCTCTAATGGTGAAGCACTCATGCAGGTAATTAACAGTGTTGACCTCCCCAATTGTGGAACTCTTCCCGATTATGGTAACTTTTGTATTGCTGAGGACGGATACGGATCGATCACCGACGAAAATTGCTCTGAGGTTTACGATATCTATAAAGGCGTTGAAGAGATGATGCCAAAGGCAATGGCACTAAGCGCAAAATCTTTTGACTTTGACGCCGAGGGCAATGAAATTAATATTGATTATACCCGAATGCTAGCCATAGCCAATAAATACAATTATCAGGGCTTCATCGGTGTAGAATATGAAGGCAATGACCTGCCTGAAATTGAAGGAATTATAGCTACACGTAATCTAGTACTTAAAAACCTTAGCGCAAATGAAAACTAGAACCCTTCTTACACTTGTATTAGGATGGTTTAGCCTACTGATTAGCGCACAATCACCACTAGGCGGATGGCAAGCAGCAACGACAGACTCAAACGGTAACGAATTAAATGTATCGAGTATTGTCACCGAGACCCACCAGGTGATTACTTGGTATGACACCAGCGGAGACTTTATTAAAACCATGGGCGGATCATGGACCCTCTACGGCGATCGCTGGCAATTAAAGGTTGAGTTTGACTCTGAAACCCCCGACAATGTTGGAAGCACAAAGGAGTTTACCATCATCCCCAACGCAGAGGGCTATCATCTTTTGCCATTAGGTTTGACCTTCAAACAAATCGATAACGGCTATCCAGGCAAACTCATGGGAGCCTGGCAAATGACGGGAAGAAAGCGCGGAGAAGAAATGGTTTCTAGACCCATTAATCAGGCACGTAGAACTTTAAAACTGCTTTCAGGAAAACGATTTCAATGGATTGCCTTTAATGTAGAAACTAAAGAATTCTCTGGAACTGGCGGAGGTACTTACACTAGCAAAGATGGCACCTATACCGAAAATATTGAATTTTTCTCGAGAGATCGCTCACGGGTGGGAGCTTCGTTAGCTTTTACTTATGAACTCGTAGACGGACACTGGCATCATTCAGGCTTAAGCAGTAAGGGGAGCCCTATTTATGAAATTTGGAGTAACTAATGTGGGGAGCCAACGAGTGGACCGATCGAATGTTTCGAAAATATTGGTGGCTCTTGCTACTAATTGTAATTGCCTA
>CAXPJI010000004.1:0-11793 GCA_964217345.1 Euzebya sp. | reverse complement strand
TCACGTGACTGGAGTTCAGACGTGTGCTCTTCCGATCTACTTTGCCTACATCGCAAAGTTTGATAGACAGTCAATACTTGCAATTTCATTAGATAATTGCTGCAATGAACTAATTCTAGGCTGTAGGTCTTCAACAAGCTGGGAATATAGTTTTTGTTCTAAGATCTGAATTCGAGCCTCTGCCGAGGAGATTTTACTTTCGTATTCTTTAAGTTCTTCTGTGATATAGCGCTCTGCATTGACAAGAGTTTGTTTTCGAATCCACTCTTCAGGAACTTTATCCTTATGGGTGTTTCGCACCTCGATATAATATCCGAAAACGTTATTTGATGCAATTTTTAAAGAGGTAATTCCTGTTTTTTCGATTTCTCTTTCGAGTAACGCATTAAGGTGGTCATGACCTTTTTCTGACAGTGATCGTAGCTCATCGAGTTCTTCACTTACTCCGGTTCTAATTACGCCTCCCTTTGAGACTAGGACTGGAGGGTTATCTTCTAAGCAGGAATCGAGTAATTCTGTAATAGTGATAACTGTCTGATCATCAATAGAGGAATGATAAGAATTAGACTGTAAGAGTGTTGATAGCTCTAAGACCTTGTGCAAAGATGAGGACAGTGCTTTAAGCTCTTTAGGATGTACACGTGCTGCTGCAATTCGTGCTACCACTCGTTCGATATCAATACATTTAGATATAGTAGTGCGAACCGATTCAAAAAGATTTTCTTTCTGCAGCTCTGAAACCTTTTGGTGGCGCTTTTCGATATGCTCTCGATGAGTAAGGGGTAGACCAATCCATCGTTTTAGAAGTCGACCGCCCATGGCTGTCTGCGTATGATCTATAATGTCAATCAGTGCGGTTCCTCCTGATTGTAGCGGATGAAAGAGTTCTAAATTTCGAATACTGAAATGATCTAGCCAAAGTGTACCGTCTGGGCTGATTCGTCGAATGGTCTGGATGTGTCCTAGTTTGTCATTTCGAGTTTCACTTAAGTAGTGAAGAATGGCTCCTGCACTAATGATACTATCAATTTTATTGTCTAGGCCAAAACCAGTGAGATTATGAGTTTTAAAGTGAGACAACAGTTTTTCATTAGCGAAGCTCTCACTAAAAATCCAAGACTCTAAAGTAAATAAGGGTTTGCCTTGAAGCGATTCTTGAAGTTGGTTTCGCTGAGGCTTCGAAATAAGAATTTCAGAAGGATTAAATTGAGCTAATAATTTTAGAATATAAGATTCAGAACCTTCAGCTACTGAGAATTCCCCGGTAGATACATCGGCTAATGCCAATGCATAATTCTTCTCGCCTTTATAGATAGCGGCCAAAAAATTATTCGTCTTTGAATCCAGTAGCTCACTTTCATAAGTGACTCCTGGAGTGATGATTTCTGTGATTCCTCTTTTTACGATTCCTTTGGTTTGACTCGCGTCTTCTAATTGATCACAGATAGCCACTCGTTCTCCGGCCTTCACTAGCTTATACAAATAGGTATTTAAGGCGTGATGCGGAAATCCAGCGAGTGGAGTTTGGTCACCCCCATTGTTTCGAGCCGTGAGAACAATCCCCAGTATTTTCGCTGTTTTTTCAGCATCAGAACCAAAGGTTTCATAGAAGTCTCCAACTCTGAATAGAAGTAATGTGGTAGGATGCTTTGCTTTTATTGCATCGTACTGTTGCATCAGTGGGGTAGTGCTCTTTTTGTTTTTTGCCATAGCTTTGTCGAAAATATGAAAACTCCCTTTATTAAAACCGAAAATCAGGCATTAGGTCGACCCGACATCAATACTTTTAAGTCGATCGATAAACGTTTTGTGGTTGTGCTCGATGAGGTTAGAAGTGCCCATAACGTGGGATCTATCTTTAGAAGTTCTGATGCCTTTGTGGTTGAAGAGTTAATGCTATGTGGAATTACGCCAACTCCTCCGAGTAAGGAAATACGCAAAACAGCTCTCGGTGCTGAACAAAGTGTAGCATGGAGTAAGTGGCCTTCAACTCTAGAAGCTATTGCCGAGCTAAAACAACGAGGTTACCAGATATGGGCTATTGAACAAGCTTCTTCAGCTACAGACCTAGGAGATTTTACGCCCTTATCTGACCAAAAATATGGGTTAATCTTCGGGAATGAAGTTTTTGGAGTTGATCAAGAGGTGATTGATCAGTGTGATGGGGTTATTGAAATTGCACAAGGGGGTACGAAACATTCGCTGAACGTATCGGTTTCTGCAGGAGTAGTCTTGTGGCATTGTTTTAGCCAAAATCAAAAAACCCCTTGAAATCACTTCGAAGGGGTCTTTATAGTTTGAGTTAGTTAGCAAAAAATGCTGAGTCTAATTAACTAAGTGTTTTAGTTAAATGCAACTATTTTCTTAAAAAAGTGTTAGTCCTTTTTTAGTTCTGGCAATTTTCTTGGTTTGTTTTTTCCAGTGAACTTCGAGTAGTGCATCCTCGATTCGTTCAGTAACGGTATCAAAGAAACTAGGATCTTCGTAACTCGGGAGTAGACTGAGATCGATAACCAGAATATTCCATCGTTTTTGTCTTTTGATAAAATCTTGATATCCCTTAGTTATGGATCTCAGATATTCTGGATCAATATTTTGCTCGTAACTACGTCCTCTTTTTTTTATGTTTTCGAGGATTCGATCGAGGCTATTTTCAAGAAGAACGTAAAGTCCTGGAGCTTTCAGCAGTCGTTCACTCCACCGATAGTAGCGACTAAAAAGTTCGAAATCTATTTCGTTCAAATTGTTTTTGGCAAAAAGTAACGACTTTGATAGGTGATAGTCACTAACTGAACCTTCAGCGGCTTGGTTGGTTTTTAAGGCGTCAAATCGATCGAGTAAAAAGTGTAATTCGACAGGTAATGCATAGGCCTTAGGGTCTTTGTAAAAAGACTCCAAATAAGGGTTTTCGTCGAATCGCTCATATCTTGAGCTTAGTTCGTAACGCTCTGCAATCGCTTTGCATAGCGTACTTTTTCCTACCCCGATACAACCTTCTAATACTACGTTTTTGCTCGTATGCCAGAGTTCTTTTTTGTTTCGTACTAAACTAGTCTTAGTTTTTGAGATGGGCTGAGAAGGATCTTTTTCTAGCATTTTTCTCACCTCCTTAATTGATTGATTGGCGATTTCTAGGTGCGGTGCAATTTCACAAAGAGGTTCGATGACGAAACGGCGATGATTCATTCTCGGATGAGGTAACTCAAGTGAAGGTGTATTAAGGGCTACAGGGCCCATCAGTAAATCAATATCTAACGGTCTATTGGCGTATCCCTTTCCTAATCGTATTCTTCCATAAGTTTTCTCCAGGTCTAAACAGGCTTGTAACAATCTCTCTGGAGTAAATTCACTTTCTAACTCCAAACATGCATTCAGAAAGTTTTCACCTTCAAAACCGAGTGCAGGACTTTCATAAACTGAGGATACAGATCGAATGATTCCTAGCTGATCCGATATGCTAAATAATGCCTTTTGAAGGTAGAGTAGTCGATCTCCTTCATTACTGCCAATCCCAATATAGTAGGTGCTAGTTCTCATGGCCTTCGAAAGTACAAAAAGGCTTCAACTTTCAGTATCTTTAAGGCTTTAAACGTTAGTGCTATGAATTTTTTTAAACGTTTTATTGCTTCTTTCTTCGCAGTTATTGCCGCCTTCTGGTTTATGGGTATTGTTTTAGTCCTAATTATCGCTGGTTTAGGAAGCGCCGATGTTGCTCCTTCCGTTGCTAATGCCTCTGTCTTAAAAATAGCTTTAAATAGACCTATTGTAGATTACAAGGGAGGATCTGGGGATGATCCATTTTCTGTGTTTTTCGAAGAAACGATTGCATTAGATGAGGTAGTTTCAGCTGTTCAGGCCGCCGCCGAAGATGATCGTATTTCAGGTATTAGCTTTGAAACTCCCTTTTTTCTTGGGGGATGGAGTCAAGCTGAGACCTTACGAAATGCGCTCATTGAATTTAAAAGTTCGGGCAAGTTCATCTACGCCTATGGAGATTCGTACTCTCAGAAATCGTTTTACTTATCCTCTGTGGTGGATAGTTTATTTGTAACTCCGACCGGCTTTGTTGATTTGCGTGGCCTTTCGTCAGAACTCACCTACTATAAATCATTTCAGGAAAAGTCAGGACTGCGTATGGAGGTGATTCGACATGGTAAATACAAAGCAGCGGTAGAACCTTACCTTAATGATGCCCCATCAAAGGAAAATATTGAACAAATTCAGGAGTTAATCGATGGTTTGTGGGACGAGGTTGGAGCCCAAATGGCCGATCAATTAGAGGTTTCAAAAGCTGATTTCGAAGGTTGGGTAAATGATTTGGCAACTCGTGATTTAGAAGAGGCAAAGGAACTAGGCTTGATCGGAGGTCTGATTTATGAAGATCAGTATGAAGACGCGTTAAAACGCGCGGTCGGTGCTTCTAAAAATGACTTAAGTGCATCCTCGAAATTGAATATCATTTCGTCTAGTTCTTATTTTAAGACGATTAAATCAACACCAATCGATTCTTCTGATCGAATTGCACTTGTTTATGCACAAGGGAGTATTTTATACGGTGAGGGATCCCCTACGATCATGGGTCAAGAAACCATGAATAAAGCTTTACAAAGTGCTCGAGAGGATCGAAACATTAAGGCAGTAGTACTTCGCATTAATTCTCCGGGAGGTAGTGCACTTACTTCTGATCTCATTTGGCGTGAAGTTGAAAAAACAGCCAAGGAAAAACCTGTAGTGGTTTCTATTTCTGATGTCGCCGCTTCAGGGGGTTATTATATTGCTACCCCGGCAACCTATATCATTGCGCAACCGACCTCTATCACAGGTTCTATTGGTGTTTTTGGTACTTTGCCGAACGCCTCAGAACTTGCTGAGCAGTGGGGTGTTTCTTCGTATACCCTAAGTACTCATGAGCGTTCGGCGACCTATTCGCCCCTACGACCGCTTAGTGATACTTTTCGAGCAGAGCTAACGGAAGGAATTGAACAGACTTATCAGACTTTCTTAGAACGCGTAGCTTCGGGTCGATCCATGTCTATCGAATCTGTAGATGCAATTGCACAAGGACGCGTTTATCTCGCTCCAAAAGCGTTAGAGCTCGGTCTTGTTGATGAAATAGGAACGCTCGATGATGCCATCAATAAGGCAGCTGAACTTGCAGCAATTGATGAATTTAAGTTAAGAGAATATCCTAGATATAAATCTGATTTTGAGCGCTTGTTGGGAGATTTACCTGCAGCAAGTCTTTCGATTATTTCATCAAAACTTCCTAGCATTGTTTCTGATTACCTGAATTTTTGGGAAACGGTGGGTGGTGAAAACCATGGTTATAATCGCATTCAGGTGCGCTTGCCTTTTGATTTAAAAATTGAGTAATGGAATACTCAAAACGACCCCAAGCATTTTATTTCTTTCTGATTCTTGCAGGACTGTTTATCACTTCCTTGGTGGTTTCAAACCTCATTTTTCAGAAGTTTTTTTATTGGTCTCCTTTCGGTGAGATAAGCTTGTTTTCTGCTCCTTTATTCGAACTCTCAGTGGGTATTTTACCTTATCCGCTAACTTTTTTAATCACCGATTTGATCTCAGAAATCTATGGTAAAAAGATGGCGAACAAAGTGGTCGTTGCAGGGATTATTGCCTCAGTCTTTTCACTACTTATTGTGTACACTGCCTCTTCAGTGAGTGCAACCGACTGGTCACCCGTTAGTGATGAATTATTTTCAACGGTTTTTGGAAATACAATTGTTGCTGTGTTCTCCTCAATGATGGCTTATTTACTGGCTCAGTTTGTAGACATTCAGATCTATCACTTCTGGAAAAGGCTTACCAAGGGTCGACACCTTTGGCTGAGAAATAACTTTTCTACCTTCTCTTCTCAGCTCATCGATACTACTTCGGTTGTATTGTTACTCTGTTTCTTCGGTGAGATTGAGTGGGAACGATTTACGGGGCTAGTTCTCTCAGGGTTTCTATTTAAGGCGCTAATTGCCCTTCTAGACACACCGATTCTCTATTTGATGGTTTACGGGTGTCGTAGATACTTTCGATTAGAAGTCAATGAAGAGATTGAACTGTTCGAGACTAGTTAAGTCGCAGCTCTATTTGAAAACCCTCATGTGATCGAACATTGAAGACTCTTCCGTCTTCAAAAAGTAGGTATTGTCCTTTGATCCCTGTAAGCACTCCATTGAGTTCTGGCTCTTTGGTGAGATTAGTACTCTGAACCTCTTTACCTTTCGGATCAAACGGAAAGTTGATGTGAACTACTTCGCTTTCAACGATAAAATCGCTTACTTCGCTGGGGACGTAAGCTTTTAAAGAGTTCCAGTGTTGTTTTAAATCCAAGGTAGATTCTGGCTTTGACAGCATCACTCTAAAATTAGTCTTGTCGCTGATGTGTTCCTTTAAGGCCACTTCGGCAACCCCTGCTAGATATCGATTGGGAACTTCTAAAATAGCTAGTGCCTGATGAGCTCCTTGGTCAATCCAACGGGTAGGTAATTGTTTTTTTCGAGTGATTCCGACCTTGATCGCTCCAGTATTGGATAAATACACGATGTGAGGTTGCAATTGTATTTGCTTTTCAAACTCTAGATCGCGGTCTGCGATCCCTAGATGCGCTTTACTCTCTTCAGGTTTCATAATCCAAGTACCTGCCATTGGAGATTCGAAGAAGCATTTTTTACAAAATCCTTGTCTGAAAATTCCGTGATCGTCACTACAGCTAAGACATTGGTATCCGACATGCTTTATTTGAATGGATTTGCCGATAAGTTGGTTGACTTGTAGCAAATCATTTTCGATAGGGAGAAAATAATTGATCGGACTGAAATCTTCAGTTTCCATCTTCTTTAGTACCGTCTGAAAAAGCATAGAAAGGGATGTGTATATTTGAGCTTTACAACCTCTAATGTACGAATAATGATGCTGCCTCTTTTTAATTCTGTTGCCTCTTGGCTGCTTAAGAAAAGATTTCATCAAATACAGCTATTTATTCAGTACCCAGGAGAGGTTCAATTCGAAGTATTACAGAAACTACTCGAAACCGCTTCAAGCACTGAAGTGGGGAAAAGCTATGATTTTAGTAGTATTCGCACTTATGAAGATTTCGCCTCTAGAGTTCCTATTGTCAGTTACGAGGATATAGCAGATCAGATCCAGAGAACAAGAGAGGGAGAACAAAATGTTTTTTGGCCTAGCCCAATTAAATGGTTTGCGAAAAGTAGTGGCACCACCAATGCCAAAAGTAAATTTATTCCAGTAAGTCAAGAGGCGCTAGATGACTGTCACTACAAAAGTGGTAAAGATTTATTATCGCTGTATTTGAATAATAATGAGAATTCTAAACTCTTCACCGGTAAAAGCTTAAGGCTAGGAGGGAGCAAAGAGTTGTATAAAGATAAAGGCTCTTATTTCGGAGACCTATCTGCCATACTTATTGATAATCTGCCGAAGTGGGCTGAGTATAGTAGCACGCCAAGTAATCGGATATCCTTGTTGCCTGATTGGGAAACAAAGATCGCAGCAATTATCTCTGAGAGCACTAAAGAGAACGTCACTTCACTTGCTGGAGTACCTTCATGGATGCTTGTTTTACTTAATGAAATCAATACTTATTCAGGTACTGAACATTTATTTGAAATCTGGGAGAATCTAGAGGTTTATTTTCATGGGGGGGTGAGTTTTACACCTTACCGTGCTCAATATGAACGATTGCTTCCAAAAAGTAACTTCAAATACTACGAGATTTACAATGCCTCTGAAGGGTTCTTTGCTATTCAAGATCGAAATTACCAGAATGATCTATTGCTCATGCTTGATTATGGAATTTTTTACGAGTTCATTCCATTAGATACTCTCGGCAGTTTTGGTGAAAAGGCGGTGCCAATTTGGGAAGTGAAGTTAGGGGTGAATTATGCCATGGTCATCACCACAAACGCTGGTTTATGGCGCTATATCATCGGTGATACCGTTCGATTTACTTCTGTTGACCCCTATCGAATTAAAATTACGGGTAGAACTAAGCACTTCATTAATGTGTTTGGCGAGGAGCTCATGGTTGAAAATGCAGAGCAAGGCCTGAGAACGGCTTGCGAACAAACCGGGGCGAGTATTAGCGATTATACGGTTGCACCTATCTTCATGTCAGAAAATAAAAAAGGGGCGCATCAGTGGCTGATTGAATTCAATAGAGCGCCTTCTGACTATACTCAATTCATGCAGGTATTAGATGAGGCTTTGCAGCACCTGAATTCGGATTATGAGGCAAAGCGTTTAAACGATATTACACTCAGAGCACCTGAACTAGTTGTTGCTAAGTCGAAGCTGTTTTATCAGTGGTTAGATGGGCAGAACAAAGTGGGTGGCCAGCACAAAATACCTCGATTGTCGAATACTAGAACCTATATAGAGGAATTATTGGTTCTCAATAGGTAATAGCTAAATGGTTTGGGTTATGAAGCAGCTTTTAGATTTCCTAAAGCAACTGCAGAGGCTCCTGAGAGTTTCTCTTGAACGTAGGTTTTATTTACTTTAAGCTCCTTAACTGAATCTTCTGAAGGTAGTTCATACATAGCATCAGTAAGTACCGCTTCGCACAAGCTTCTAAGGCCTCTTGCTCCTAGATCGTGTTCTAAGGCTTTATCTACTAAAAGTTCTAAAGCGTCGGGAGTTACTTTTAAGGTGATGTCGTCGATTGCAAATAGCTTTTGATATTGCTTAATGATAGCATTTTTGGGTTCAGTGAGTATCGAGAGTAAACTGGTCTTATCTAATGGATTCATATGAGAAAGTACCGGGAGTCTACCAATGATTTCAGGAATTAGCCCAAAGCTTTTAATGTCTTTAGGGCTTATGTATTGAAGCAGATTTTCTTTGTCGATTTGGCCACTTTCCATTGAGCTGCTATAACCAACCGCTTGTCGGTTCAGTCGCTTAGAAATGTGTCTTTCGATACCGTCAAATGCACCTCCAGCAATAAATAAGATGTTTGAAGTGTCTACTTCTATAAACTTCTGATCGGGATGTTTTCGACCTCCTTTCGGCGGAACATTAACAGTAGTACCTTCAAGTAACTTTAACAATCCTTGCTGTACTCCTTCTCCAGAAACATCTCGAGTGATTGATGGATTATCACTTTTTCTAGCAATCTTATCAATCTCATCAATAAATACAATACCTCTCTGAGCACGTTCAAGATCATAGTCTGCAGCTTGTAACAGTCTTGTGAGAATGCTCTCGACGTCTTCTCCTACATATCCTGCTTCAGTTAGTACAGTGGCATCAACGATGGCTAAAGGAACTTCAAGCATTTTAGCTATAGTCTTTGCAACCAAAGTTTTACCGGTACCTGTTTGCCCTACAATAAGGATATTACTTTTTTGAATTTCAACCTCGTTGTCATCGTTGTTTTGCAACAATCGCTTATAGTGGTTGTATACTGCAACGGATAATACCTTCTTAGTTTTATCCTGACCGATGACATAAGTGTCTAAAAAGGCCTTAATTTCCTTCGGCTTTTTTAACGCTAATGATTCAGATAATGCTTGGTTTTTATTTCCTTTCCGCTCCTCAGCAATGATATGATAGGCCTGTTCAATACAAGCATCACAAATATGAGCGTCAATTCCTGCAATAAGAATTTCGGTTTCTTCTTTCTTTCTTCCGCAGAAAGAACACTGTAGAGATTTATCGCTCATGGTAAGATGTTAAGAACGAACTAAGATTTCGTCAATCATTCCGTACTCTTTCGCTGCTTCAGCTCTCATCCAGTAATCGCGGTCTGAATCTTCATAAACCTTCTCAAAAGGTTGTTTGCTGTGCTTTGCAATGATTTCATAAAGTTCATCTTTTAACTTCAGGATTTCTCTTGCGGTGATTTCAATATCTGAAGCTTGACCTTGAGCACCTCCGAGCGGTTGATGTATCATCACTCTTGAGTGTTGTAATCCACTTCTCTTTCCTTCGGCGCCAGCACATAGTAGTACCGCAGCCATTGAGGCAGCAATTCCTGTACAAATCGTTGCAACATCAGGTCGTATAAATTGCATGGTGTCGTAAATACCTAAACCAGCGTATACACTACCTCCAGGTGAGTTGATGTAAATCTGTATGTCTTTACTAGCGTCTGTGCTCTCTAAAAATAAAAGCTGTGCTTGAACAATATTTGCTACCTGATCATTGATTCCCGTTCCTAAAAAAATGATTCGGTCCATCATTAGTCTAGAAAACACATCAAAGATGGCAATGTTCATTTGACGTTCTTCAATGATGTTAGGAGTAAGGCCAACAGGAGTCATACTAGATACTATTTGATCGTAATACAACGAGCTGATACCTTGATCTTTTATCGCAAATTTTTTGAATTCTTTACCGTAATCCATAGCTATTAACTGCTTTTACTTTAAAGATACTCTAATTAGGCGTATGCTTCTTTGATGAAGTCTTCAAAGCTGATCGCTTTCTCTTTTACTTTTCCTTCTTTCTTGAAAAGGTCTAACAATTTCTCATTCATCACCTGGGTAGATAGTCGACGAACCTCTTCTTGATTTTGCATGATAGAGGCAGTGATTTGATCTACTTCTTGGTCGCTAGGATTCATTCTTCCGAATTGAGCCATTTGACTGCGGATGTAGCTGCCGGCATAGTTTTTCAGTTCATCAAATGAAACTTGAAGGTTGTTAGTTTTGATAAGCTCAGCCTCTATCAATTGATAGCGAATCCCTTTTTCTGAACGCTCGTATTCAGCTTTTGCTTCATCTTCTGTAAGTTCTTTCTCTCCTCCGAATTGAATCCAACGGGTTAAGAATTCAGCGGGTAGATCAAATTTCGTTTCGGCGATGATCGCTTCAGTAATGTCATTCATGAACTTCTGGTCTGCTTGTTGTGCAAATTGCACTTCAGAGTCCGCCTTGATTTTTTCTTTCATTACTGCAACAGAGTCAACAGCGCCTTCTCCGAAGAGTTTGTCAAAGAATGCTTGATCTAATGCAGCAGGCTCACGACGATTGATTTCGCTTATAGAGAACTCCACTTCAATGGCCAGACCTTCAGCCTCTTCATTAGAAATTCCTAGAACTCTTGCTAGTTCAACATCTTTTTCAAAGAGACCTTTCGTTTTAACTTTTACAACCTCACCTACTTTCGCACCGATGAATTTCTTCGCCGAAGCTTTGCTCTTGATCGTTTTTAGAGCGAGGGTAGCCGTATTTTCAATCTTTGGCTCCTCAGCAGTGATCAGACCAGTAACTTCATCGCCTTCTTCAACAGTATCTTTCGAGTGAAGCGAACCGTATTGTTCTTGTAAACGAACTACTTGCTCGTCAATGCTTTTATCTGAGGCTGTGATTTTATAATTAGTGATCGCTTTTTTAGTTTTTAGGGCTGGAGCGATTTCAGGAGCTAGTCCAATTTCAAAGTCGAATTGAAGCGTTTCTGCTTTCCAATCGAAATCTTCGCGTTCTTTAGGAAGCGGATTTCCTAATAGGGATAGTTTTTCGTCCTCGATATACTTACCGATTTCTGCTTGCAAGATTTTGTTGATTTCATCAACAAGTACTGCTTGACCGTACTGCTTTTTAATCAGTCCTAGTGGTACCTGACCTTTTCTAAATCCTGGAATGTTAGCAGTTTTACGGTAATTGCCAAGCACGGTATCAACCTTTTTTTGGTAATCAGAAGATTCTAGGCTAATAGTAATTAGCGCGTGTAGTGGAGCAAGCTCTTTTTTGCTGATCGTCATGATAGATCCTAATTTTTAAAACGAGCCGCAAAATTAGTCTATTTTACTAGCGC
>CAXPJI010000003.1:0-22489 GCA_964217345.1 Euzebya sp. | reverse complement strand
TTGCCAAATAGGTAAATGATTTTAGCGAAGTAGAGAAAGACTAGTGGTGGTTTCAAGTCCCAAAGCAAGGTATAGGGCAGAAATCCGTCAACCCATGCTTGTCCCATAAGAATAAAGGTGCTTTCATCTTTATCGATGTAGTCTCTAAAGAAAAAAGGAAAACGTAACAGCACACTCAGACTCACTAAGGAGGCCAATACCTGTCGCTCTGCGAATCTGACTAATCTCATGATGAAAAGATACTGCCTTCGAATGAATCGGGCCTAAAGCCGCTCTATTCGATTAAATATGAGTTCGTTTTCCCAACCTCGATACTGAAAATAACGAATGAGCTTGCTTTTTAGTTTTTGACCTTCAAAAGTGCTGAACGAATCTAATTTTTTATCAAAGAGGGAGTGAAAGCAGCCTTCATAATCTTCCTTTTCTAGAGCTTGGATGGTTTTTTTTATGGTGAAAGGACTGAGTCCTTTGAACTTCAACTCTCTTTCGATTCGTCTTTTTCCCCATTGCTTGATTCTGAATTTTCCCAGTGCGAATTGAATGGCGAAACGTTGTTCATTTAGGTAATTGGACTGAATAAGATCATTTACGATTTTTTCTATGGCCTCAGGAATCATCCCCATAGACTCAAGCTTTGAAACTACTTCGCTATGGCAGCGCTCTCGATAGGCACAATAGTTTTCAATGCGCTGTTTCGCCTCGTCGATAGTGTAAGATGTAGTCTTTGGCTTGTAGTACACCATTCAAAAGTACTTCGGTTTACTGCAAAAAAAAAGCCCCCTCATCGAGGGGGCTTTTTCTATAAACGTATCGTTTTGCCTTGTTTATTTTTGAAACGGTAGTGTAAGTAGGTATAGGCATCTCGAGGGATAATATGTATCCACTTCTTGTGCTTTAAGAACCAGCGAAAACGAATAGAATTAAGCCCTTTGGTGAGATAAGCTGCAATAAACGGGTGGACGTTTAAGTAGATACCTCCTTTGTTATTCTTTTTGCTTAAAATCTTTTCGATTTCATAATTCATTTTGTCAATCAAAACGATTGGAGCTTCAACAGTTCCATTTTCATTCGGATCTTTTTCGCGGGTCTTTATATTTACCTCTGGTCTTACACGTTGTCTCGTGATTTGAATCAGACCGAACTTTGTCGGCGGTAAAATTTTGTGCTTTGCACGATCATCACTCATCTCTTCACGCAGGTGATCATAGAGCTGTTTGCGATGTTCATTCTTAGCCATATCAATGAAGTCGACTACGATAATTCCTCCCATATCGCGCAGACGTAGTTGTCTAGCAACTTCTGTCGCAGCAATGAGATTTACTTCAAGTGCAGTGTCTTCTTGATTATTTGCTTTGTTAGATCGATTGCCACTATTGACATCGATGACATGCATGGCTTCGGTGTGCTCAATCACTAGGTACGCCCCTTTTGACATAGAAGCGGTCTTTCCTAATGATGTTTTAATTTGTCGATCAATCCCAAATTTCTCATAGATTGGAACGGCTCCTGTATGAAGCTTAACAATCGATTCGTGTTTGGGTGATATTTCAGTGAGGTAATCTTTGATGCTTTCGACCATTGTAGGATCGTCGGCATGTATACCTGTAAAGCTTTCGTTAAAGACGTCTCTTATGAAACTTAAAGAGCGATTAACTTCAGTGAGTACTTTAGATGGATGGTTTCCTTGAGCAACATTAGCGCATAGGGTATTCCATTTTCCGATTAGGCGTTGTATGTCAGCGTCTAAGCTAGCTACTTTTTGACCTTCGGCTACTGTTCTCACAATGATACCAAAACCTTTAGGTTTGATACTCATCACCAACCTCTTGAGACGATCCTTCTCTTTTTTACTCTCGATTTTCTGTGAAACTGAGACTCTATCTGAGAAAGGTACCATAACTACATATCTACCTGCCAACGAGAGTTCTGAACTAATTCGTGGGCCTTTTGTTGATATAGGTTCTTTGACTATTTGAACCAGAATAGATTGGTTAGCTTTAATCGCGTCGTTGATACTGCCGTCTTTATCTATTTCTTTTTCTAGCGGATAGTTTGTCAAACTGAAATCCGTAATTTTTTTGCTCAACACTCCCTTTGTAAAGCTCATAAGAGACCCAATTCTTGGCCCCAGATCATGATAGTGTAAAAAGGCATCTTTATGATACCCCACATTTACAAAGGCAGCATTTAAACCGGTAACCGGCTTGCGTACTTTCGCGAGAAATATGTCTCCTACAGAGAAGCTATTATCTCCTTCTTCTCGGTGTAATTCAACTAATTTCCCGTCTTTTAATAAGGCAAAATCGACCGTGTTGTTCTGTGTTCGAATGATTAATTCTTTATTCACGGTTACGATATTTATTGCACCAGTAGAAATACTAGTACACTAATTAATAATGGTGCTGCAGAACACAAAGTGTTTTGTCAGCGGTATTCGAAAATGTCAATGAACGTATGGGGTGAAAAATAGTAACTCGGGACAGAGCCCGAGCTTACTTATTTCTTCTTGTGGCGATTAGCTCTTCTGCGCTTCTTGCGCTTGTGAGTCGCTACCTTGTGTCTTTTTCTTTTCTTTCCACTCGGCATAATGCGGTTGATTTATCGATTAATACTTATTTTACTTCTACACCGTTTTTTACGCCTTCTACAAAAACCTTAGCAGGTTTAAATGCGGGTACGTTGTGTGCAGGAATTTTAATAGTTGTGTTCTTCGAAATGTTACGACCTGTTTTCTCAGCTCTTGTTTTGATAATGAAGCTACCAAAACCTCTTAAGTAAACATTGTCTCCACTTTCTAGGGATGCTTTCACTTCTTCCATGAAAGACTCTACAGTAGCTTGTACGTCTCCTTTCTCGATTCCTAATTTGTCAGAGATTTTACTTACGATGTCTGCTTTCGTCATATGCTGGTTATCTTTAATAATTTTTTAAGGCTTGCAAATATACGAATTAAATGCATTTTTAGCCTTAAGCCTCTAAATTTTAGGCTACTATATCAGATGAGCGAAGATAACCGATATTTTTCAGCTCCACTTATAAAGTGGTATTTAATAAGTAAACGATCCCTTCCCTGGAGAGATACGCGTGACCCATACCTTATCTGGCTATCCGAGGTAATTCTTCAACAGACTCGAGTCGCGCAAGGACTTCCTTATTATGAAAAGTTTCAGGCAGCTTATCCCACAGTTCAAGATCTTGCAGCGGCAAATGAGGAAGAGGTTCTAAAGCTTTGGCAAGGGTTAGGTTACTATTCACGTGCTCGAAACCTAAAAAAAACAGCGGAAATTGTCTGCGAGGATTTTGGCGGACGTTTCCCAGAAACCTACGATGAACTCTTGAAGTTAAAAGGTATTGGGCCCTATACAGCAGCGGCAATAGCCTCCTTTGCTTTCAAGGAAAAAAAGGCAGTTGTTGATGGGAATGTTTACAGGGTTTTGTCGCGTGTTTTCGGTATCGATGAGCCCATTAACAAATCGAATGGTCAAAAGTTATTTCAAGAATTGGCAGACTCTTTAATTGATCCTAAAGATCCAGATCTTTTTAATCAGGCAATTATGGAATTTGGAGCGACTGAGTGTACCCCAAAAAAGCCGAATTGCACGAACTGTATATTTAATGATCGATGCCTAGCATTAGCAACTAATAAGATCGATGATTTACCCGTCAAATTGTCAAAAGTAAAAGTAAGCAAGCGTTATCTGCATTATTTGATGTTGCTTGACCAGAATCGAAACACACGGTTTGTAAAACGACCTAACCATGGTATTTGGGCGGGATTGTATGAGTTTCCATTTATAGAATCTGATACTTCGGTCGAATTAACTGCGAATGAAATTGAGTCATTCGTAGGGCAAAGCGCAAAGGCGACTTTGCTTAGTGAAAACCCAATAGTGCACAAGCTTTCTCATCGACATCTCGAGGTAAGAGTTTACCGTGTGGAGGTAAAAAATCTAAACCATCCGGTGGTTTCTATGGATGAAATTGATCAATATCCGACCTCAACTTTAATGGAGCGATTGCTTCAACAATTCAAAATTTAGTACTTTTATTTTTATGTCAGGAACACTCAACAAAGTTATGCTCATTGGCCATCTAGGAGATGAGGTTAAAATGCACTATTTCGAAGGTGGAAATTGTATCGGTAGATTTCCGGTAGCTACGAATGAAACCTACACTAATAAACAAACTGGTGAAAAGGTTTCAAACACCGAGTGGCATAACATAGTTGTGCGAAACAAGGCAGCAGAGATTTGTGAGAAGTACCTGAAGAAAGGTGACAAAATCTATGTTGAAGGGCGACTGAAAAACCGTCAATGGCAAGATGAAAGTGGACAAATGCGTTATAGCACTGAGGTGCATGTCACCGACTTCACGTTCCTCAGTCCTCCAAAAGAAGGTGGGACACCTATGGGACAACCATCAGCTAGTCAGCCGACGGCGACTCCTGCGGCTAATATTTCTCCTGCAGAAGACGACGATCTTCCGTTCTAAACTATGAGCTCAGACCCCCTATCCAGTAATTTAATTTCAACTGTTTTAGCTGTTAACGAGACCGCCGTTTTAGGTAACCTTGAGCTTCTTCTTTCTATAATAGGACTCCTATTTTTACTCATCAGTTCTGCATTGATTTCAGGGTCAGAGGTTGCGTTATTTGGTTTGTCGGCAACCGAAATCAATCAACTGAAAGAAGATCCAGAACAGAAAGGCGCAAAAACCTTAGCCTTACTATCTACACCAAAGCGTTTATTGGCTACGATCCTTATTGCAAATAACGCAGTCAATATTGCCATTGTTTTACTTTTCACAAGTCTCTCTGATTTCTGGTTCTCTGGTTCAGAAACCTTGCTTTTTGGAGTCTTATCGTTGCAAACACTATTTGACATTGCCATCGCAACTATTTTGATTTTGATCTTCGGTGAGATTTTGCCAAAGATCTATGCAAATAGAAATCCGATCACTGTCTCTTTGAGAATGACACCGGTGCTTTCGGTTTTAGACAAATTTTTTAGCCCGTTAAGTCGACCACTTCAGTCATTAAGCCACTTACTTGAGGATAAACTGGCTGATAAACGTGCGCAGATTAGTGTAGATCATCTCTCTCAGGCCTTAGAATTAGCTTCCCAAGAAGATACCACCTCAGAGGAAAAGAAATTACTCGAAGGAATTGTGACTTTTGGTAATACAGAAACTCGTCAAGTAATGCGTCCGCGCATTGATATTTTCGGCCTTAAAAGCGACCTAAGCTATGCTGAGGTGTTGCAGCGGGTCACTGAAAAGGAGTATTCAAGAGTACCTGTTTTTGAAGACTCTATGGATAAGATCTTGGGAGTACTCTTTATCAAAGACTTGTTACCGCACTTAGACGAAGATGATTTTGAGTGGCAGAACCTTTTGCGCGCTCCTTTTTTTGTTCCAGAGAATAAAAAGTTGGATGATTTATTGGCAGATTTTCAAAATCAAAAAACACACTTAGCTATTGTTGTAGATGAGTATGGCGGAACCTCTGGCGTGATTACTCTAGAAGATGTGATTGAAGAGATTGTTGGGGACATCAGTGATGAGTACGACGATATCGATCTGGTTTATTCTCGTATCGATGATTACACTTATGTTTTTGAAGGAAAAACTTCGTTAAAAGATTTCTATCGTGTTGCTGAATTGAGCAGCGTAGAGGTGTTTGAAGATTTTAAGGGAGAGTCTGAGACCCTAGCTGGTTTTGTACTAGAGATCACCAAAGGATTTCCGAAGCGAGGAGAAATCATCCGTTTCAAGGGGTATACCCTAACGGTTGAAAGCATCGATAATAAAAGAATCAAGCAAATAAAAATAGGGCTGCCAAAGACAGCCCTGTAATACAGTTAATAAAAATGCCCGCGTTATTTCTTTAACAAGGCCTCAGCATTGGTAATACTCTCTAGCATTAAGCGTTTTACCTCTGCGATTTTATCTGCTTCAATTCGAAGCGCTTCTTTCTTTTCATCACTTAAGGCAGCTCCTTTCATGATTTCTTCATGGGTAAAAGTGTCTCCAATTTCTTTCATCCAAGTCATCATGGCTTCGTGAGCAACTTTTAGATCCTCGATAGCTTTGGCCTCAGGACCCTCAGGAGAAGCATCAGCTAGTGGTTTTAATGCACTAGATAGTTTTGCTATTTGACCCATTTTTGGCATTACTTCATCGTGCACCTCCATCACACCTTCCATTGTGTAAGGATCTACTACTTTGGCTTCGGTATTCGATTTAGAGGTTTCACCTTTGCATGATACAGCTAGACCTGCTATTAGTGCGAATAGGATGAGAATTTTCTCCATCTCTAGTTAATGGTGATTTCAGCGATCTTAAAATCTAGTGTCTGTGGTCCTAAATTTCTAGAAACGCTATGAGGAATAAGTATTCCGTTAACTTCTTTGTAGTCGCTGAAAGAGGCTTTTTGAGTAATCGTTTGTCCGCCTGCTTCAACCGTTACAATTTCCTGAACCTTAAGTCCCGAATTTACATCGAAGTAAAGGGCGCGATCCTTAGTGAGCTGAACAACATATGCGTCAGAACCATTAACCGACTCGATAGCGGTTAATTTAATTTCAGGATGATCTACCCAGGCTAATTCAGCAACAATCCCTGTTTCTAATTGCATTTTTTGGCGATCCTCCTCACTCATTGGGATGCGTTGACCTTGCATCTCTTGATAGGCCTCACTTTCGGTAAGTACAGAACGCTGCATAACATTGCCCATCATTTTCATCTCCTGAGTGTAGTTAGCTCCCTTTGCTGAAGTTGCCAGCTCAAGAGTCATCCCCTGAATGGTAGCAGTAGCTTTTATAGCGTAAGAACTAACGTTTTCAAGAGCTTCAGTTCCGCCTACTTTATCTAGGTAGTTTGCAATTACCTTTTGAGCAGTAAGCCCTGCAGGTAGTGGTTTGCTAAAGGTTGGTTTTTCGATTGAATTTGCAAATGGATCAAAGTAGTTTACCTTCAGTTTGGCACCATCGAAATTGATATTTTCAAGAGTTTCGGCTACTTCAACACCCTTTCCTACCACCACGATTCTGAGGTTGTTAAGAGCAAAAAACTTGTTGGCGGCGGCCATTACCTCTTCGGCAGTTACTGCATCAATTCGGCTTAAATAGGTCTCATAGAAGTCCCCGTCTAAACCTTGAGTTTCGATGTTGAGGGCAAAATTTGCTACCGTCTGTGGACGTTCTAGAGAACGCACAAAACTTCCTTTGTATTTCTCTTTAGCGTTTTTAAGATCTTCCTGATTAACAAGCTCTGTTCTAATTCGCTTCACTTCTTCCAGAATTTGAACTACAGCGGAGTCTGTCACGGCATTTCGAACTTGCGCGGTGGCTCTAAAACGTGCCTTGGTGTCCTTACTGCTTCCGATACCTGAATAGGATCCGTAGGTATATCCTTTATCCTCTCTAAGATTTAAAAAGAGCCTGCCTTCTGCTCCTCCTCCAAGAATTTGGTTGGCAATAAGCGCAGGAATATAGTCCTCATCACTCATTTTAAGATCAACCAGGTTTTGTACAATAATTTCAGATTGTACAGCATTTGGCATATCAACAAAGTTGATTTCTGTGGCTTCAGGATTCGAGGCTGCTGCGAAAGGAGTTTGTCTGGCAGATTTCGCCTTCCATTTTCCAAAATTTGATTTTACTAGTTTCTTCGCGTCCTTTAAAGTCAGATCTCCGATCAATACTAAATAAGCGTTTTCTGGAACAAAAAAGTCTTCATAAAACGCCTTGGTATCTTCTAGGGTAACTTTCTCGATACTTTCGATACTCGAAAACTCACCATTCGGGTGAGCGGTTCCATAAGCAAGTGCTGACTCTACACGACGAGCGACTGCTGAAACATTTTTTTCGTCAGACTTTAACCCCTCAATGAATCGTTCCTTTTCTTTTTCAAACTCTTCCCCCGAGAAGTTTGGATGAATCGCCGCATCGGCCATGAGCTCAATGATTCTAGGAAAATTTCTAGATAAAGTCGAAGCAAAAGCACTTTGACCAGAGAAATTGATTGATGCGCCTAAGAAGTCTACCTCATCGTTGTAATCGTCCTTTGAGATATTCATAGATCCTTTACCTAAGAGGCTTCCTGTTAGGCTTGACACACCTGCCTTTTCTCCTTCTAAGATGGGCGGATTGTCTAAGAGCAACTGAACGCTAACCCGAGGTAGTTTATGATTTTCAACTACTAGAACCTTTAATCCGTTTTTAAGCTCAAAGGTTTGGGGTTCTTCTAATTTAATCACCGGAGACCCGTTGGGTGCGGGTTGTTGTGAACGGTCTATTTGTGCGGTCAAGCTAGCACTTGCAAATACGGCTGTCATTAGAACCGTCTTTGTGGTTTTGCGTAAAATAGTTTGAATATTAAGTTTCATGATACTAGTCTTGTTTTGGAACGTACTTTAATTCAACACGTTGTTGCTTTTGAAGATATTTTATGGCAACCTCTCTAATTTCTTCTCTAGTGATACTTCTGTAGATCTCAATCTCTGTATTGATCAGGTTGGTGTCACCGAAAAGTTGGTTGTATGAAGCTAAATTTTCTGCAATTCCCTCAAAAGAGCTGTTGGCACTTACAAATGAGTTTTCGAATTGATTCTGAAGTTTTTGATAATCACGCTCAGAAATCAAGTCGTTTTGTAGTTTTTTAATTTCTACATCGATTTCTGCGACTAGATCATCCATAGAATGGTCTCCTAAAGGTAGACCTCCAAGTAGATAGGCTCCGTAGTCTTCTAAGCTATAGTTGAAAGCGAAGATTTGCAGTGCCATTTGTTTTTGATCTACTAATTTCTTCTGGAGAACAGAACTTTGTCCTGAGCTGAGGTAAGAGGAAATCATGTTCAGTACATAGGCATCTCTAGAGGCTTGACCTGGGGTGCGGTAACCTAATAAAATCAGCGGGATTTGAATATTTGCATCCTCGAATTGAGCGTAGATAGGGCCATCGATTGGTACTTCATCGTAGGTTTTCTTTACTATTTTTTTTCCTCTAGGAATAGGACCGAAATAATCTTCGATGAGTTTCTTCGCTTCTTCTTTTTCAAAGTCTCCTGCTAAAACTAAGGTGGCATTATTTGGAACATAGTACACCTTATTGAATTCTTGAAAGTCTTCTAGAGATGCACTTGCTAAATGGTCCAAAGAACCAATTACAGACCAGCGATAAGGATGATTGCTAAATAAGTTCTTAAACATATTCTCAATCAATTGACCATAAGGCGCGTTATCTACTCGAAGTCTTCTCTCTTCTTGAACGACTTCTTTTTGAGTATCAACGCCGATTTGATTAATAATCGGATGCATTAATCGCTCTGATTCTAACCAAAGTCCTAAGGCGAGTTGATTTGAAGGAAAAAGCTCGTAATAGTAGGTGCGGTCTTGGGTAGTGTTCGCATTATTGTACCCTCCGTTTGAGGTGACAATCTTAAAAAACTCTCCTCGCTCGATATTTTCTGATCCTTCGAATAAAAGGTGTTCAAAGAAATGAGCAAATCCTGTTTTTGCCGGATTTTCGTCTTTCGAACCCACGTGATACATTACCGAAGTTACAACTACCGGAGCGGTATTGTCTTGATGAAGGATCACGTGAAGACCGTTGTCTAGATCGTACTCTTCGAAATCTACTTGCTGGGCTTGAAGGGTTCCCAAGCAAAGACCAAGTATTGCAGTGAAAGCATAAAATGGCTTCATTGAATCAGTGATATTTTAATTAATACTATTCTGACGACAAACCCTTAGAAAAGTTAAATCGAGACTAAGGGGATGTACTATCTACAAAGATACGTTTTGAATGAGGTTTCAGCTATTATAAAGGTGTTAATTCTGAGGGAGATAAAATGTTTGTAAACTGTTGGCAACTCGTTATTTTGAATTATATTTGCACCCGCTTAATAGCGAAATGAACTAAATTTTATACTATGTACGCAATTGTAGAGATGGCAGGGCAGCAATTTAAAGTTGCAAAAGACCAGAAGGTATTCGTACACCGTTTAGATGCTAAAGAAGGTTCAAAAGTTTCTTTTGATCGTGTTCTTTTAATCGATGACAACGGTTCGGTTACTTTTGGCGCCCCAGTCGTAGAAGGTGCTGCTGTAGAAGTAAAAGTACTTCAGCATCTGAAAGGCGATAAAGTAATTGTCTTTAAAAAGAAAAGAAGAAAAGGCTACCAAAAACAAAATGGTCACCGTCAGTATTTAACTGAAGTGAGCATTGAAAACATCGTTTCTAGTGGTGCTAAGAAAGCAACAGCTAAGAAAGCAGCTCCTAAGAAAGAAGAAGCGAAAGAGGTAGAAGCTCCTGCTAAAGAAGCTAGCGTTGATTATTCATCAATGACTGTGGCTGAACTTAAAGAGGTAGCTAAAGACAAAGGGATCTCAGGAATTTCTTCAATGAAGAAGGCTGAATTAATTGAAGCGATTTCAAAAGCATAATTAAATAAAAAGATAATACCATGGCACACAAGAAAGGGGTCGGTAGTTCTAAAAACGGTAGAGAATCAGAATCGAAACGCTTAGGCGTTAAAATTTTCGGTGGTCAAGCTGCGATTGCAGGTAACATCATCGTCCGTCAAAGAGGTACTAAACACAACCCAGGAGAAAATGTGTATGCTTCAAAAGATCATACCCTTCACGCGAAAGTTGATGGTATCGTTCGTTTTGAAAAGAAAGTAGGAGGAAAATCATTTGTATCTGTTGATCCGTTCCCAGAGGCGTAATTGATTTCTAGACTTAATATCAAAAAGGCACCGCATTGCGGTGCCTTTTTTTATTTGATAATTTCTCGAATAATCTGCAGGTGATGAGCGGTGTGTATTCGAAGAAAAAGAGGAACTCTTTGAGGCTTTATTGGGCCTAAAAAGGGATGCGATAAGTACCCATCCTTATTTTGTTTTATCTGTAAAAGAAGCGACATCGCCTGATCGTAAAGCCTTTTAATCTCATTCTCGCTATCATCGATAGGTACAACAAAGTCTGGGGCCTCAATCTTATTTCGAGGTATTTTTCGTAAAAGAAAAAAGACTTCTTGTCGAAGCCACTTTGGGTTTTTTGATGGGCGATTTGTATTACTTAAAAGATTTTCACAACTCTTTATAATTACCAGGTAGGAGTGCGCGATATGCCACCCAATAGTCGCGTTGGAAACTTCGATCGAACTTTTTTCAGCCAAATTAGACTCCTGATACAGCTCGTCTACTAGTGTTATGAGTTTCTGAAAAGAAGACACTAGTATCTATAATACTCAGGTTTGAAGGGTCCTTTAACGGTAACTCCAATATAGGCTGCCTGATCTTGTTTTAATTCGGTAAGCTCTGCACCTAGTTTTGCAAGGTGAAGGGCAGCTACTTTCTCATCTAAGTGCTTGGGAAGCATATAAACCTTGTTCTCGTAATTCTTGTGATTCTTCCACAGCTCGATTTGTGCGAGGGTCTGGTTGGTGAATGAATTACTCATTACAAAGCTTGGGTGGCCGGTAGCACATCCTAGATTAACTAGACGGCCTTCAGCTAAGATGATGATGTCTTTACCGCCTATGGTGTATTTATCCACTTGAGGCTTGATCTCAACCTTGGTGTTTCCGTGGTTAGCGTTTAACCAAGCCATGTCGATTTCGTTATCGAAGTGTCCGATGTTACATACAACGGTCTTGTCTTTCATCGCCTCGAAATGCTCTCCGCGCACAATATCTTTGTTACCGGTAGTGGTGATTACAATATCCGCATTACCTACCGCAGTCTCTAGACGTTTTACTTCGTATCCGTCCATACAGGCTTGAAGTGCACAGATTGGGTCAATCTCAGTGACCGTTACAATCGCCCCTGCCCCTCTAAATGAAGCGGCTGTTCCTTTTCCTACGTCTCCGTACCCGCAAACAACCACACGTTTACCGGCAAGCATTACATCGGTAGCTCGGCGAACCGCGTCAACGGCACTTTCTTTACATCCGTACTTGTTATCAAACTTCGACTTAGTTACCGAGTCATTGACATTAATCGCAGGCATCGGAAGTGTTCCTTTAGCCATACGCTCATAGAGTCGGTGAACTCCGGTAGTAGTTTCTTCAGAGAGACCTCTGATCTCGGCTACTAGTTCTGGATACTGATCAAGTACCATATTCGTAAGGTCCCCACCATCGTCAAGAATCATATTGAGCGGCTGACGATCTTCTCCGAAGAAAAGGGTCTGCTCAATACACCAGTTAAATTCCTCTTCGTTCATCCCCTTCCAAGCATAAACGGGAATCCCTGCCGCTGCAATAGCCGCTGCTGCGTGATCCTGAGTAGAGAAGATGTTGCAAGAACTCCAAGTAACCTCTGCTCCCAAGGCCACAAGGGTCTCGATAAGCACGGCAGTTTGAATGGTCATGTGCAGACAACCCGCAATACGAGCACCTTTAAGAGGCTGCGCCTGGCCATACTCTTCTCGAAGGGCCATGAGACCCGGCATCTCTGCTTCTGCGAGCTCAATTTCTTTGCGTCCCCAATCTGCTAAACTGAGGTCTTTTACTTTGTAAGGGGTGTAAGTGGGTGTTGCCATGATTAAAACTGTATTTTTACGGCCACAAAGATACCATCAATTTTCAGAAAGTGCCTTTATTTAAAAGCCTGAGTAGTAAGAGTATTCAAGATTATAAGGTCGCCGTTTGGCGGGTTTCAGAGTCTGAAGAGGAACTGCGCCAAAACCTTAATCTTTCTGAGGCTTCTAAAGAGCGCTTGTCTAAGATGAAGTCAGAAGCGCATCGCAAATGTTTTCTTGCGGTAAGGCAGCTACTAAAGACTTATCAGATTGAAGATGAAGGGCTGAAGTATAAGCCGTCAGGAAAGCCTTTTCTGGATAGTGGGATTTCGATATCTATTTCGCATACTATGGGCTATGTTGCGATCGCATTGGGATTTAATGTTGAGGTTGGCATAGATATAGAACAGCATCGCGAGAAAATTTTGAAAATTGCACCTCGATTTACAGGGGAAGGTGCCGTAGCAAGTCTTGAAAATACCTCAGACCGTATTGAAAAACTAACCGCTATTTGGGGAGCTAAAGAATCGATTTATAAAATCTTGGACCGAGCAGGGTTATCCTTTAGAGAGGCCACAAATATCGATGATTTTACCCTAGAGTCTCACCACAGTAGTGCATGGGTTGATGAAAATCGATTCCACTTTACTTTCGAAACTTTCGACAATCACACCTTAGTCTATACCTATCAGACTAAAACGTTATCATGAATATTGTCGATTTCTTCTTAGGCCCTTATTTAGAACGAAGTACTGAGCTTATTGTTTTGGAGCTCTTGGCCTTTATATTCGGCGTGTGGAGTGTTTGGTTGGCGAAGCGGGCTAATATTTGGGTATATCCGACAGGGATCATCGGAACAACGATAACCATGTACCTTTTTTTTACTGACCGTCTGCTCGGAGATATGCTGATGAACGCCTACTATTCATTGATGAGTATTTATGGTTGGTGGGAGTGGTCGAGACAAAAAGACGGAAAAAAAGTTCGTCAAATCACTACGATGACGAGCAAAGAAAAAGGACTTGGCCTTACCCTAGTACTTGTTACGATGCTGGTTACTTATATGGTTTATCGCCTGACTAGCACAGCAATGGATCTTTCAAACGTCATTGATATTTTTACCAGTGGGGTATTCTTCACGGCGATGTGGTTGATGGCACGAAAGAAATTAGAGAGTTGGATTCTTTGGATTTCCGCTGATTTAATCACTATTCCTCTTTATGCCTATCGAGGTTGGGGGATGCTCTCATTACAGTATTTTATTTTTACGATACTTGCCTTTCAAGGATATTACGCATGGAGAAAATCCCTTCACAAAAACGAACTGTAGTAAAGCGTATTGTTCTTTTTGGCCCTGAGTCAACGGGTAAAACTACGCTTGCCAAACAACTCTCTGAAAAGTACGATGTGCCTTGGGTGGCTGAATATGCTAGGGAGTATCTGCAGGATAAATGGGATCGTTCGCGTGCTATATGTCAGCCTGAAGATCTAGTACCGATAGCTATCGGACAGATGAAACTTGAAAACGAGGCAATTATTCAGGCCGAAAACGAGAAGAAGCAATTCATCGTCTGCGATACAGATTTACTCGAGACTTTGGTATACTCTGAGGTCTATTATAACGGATGGGCAGATCAAAGGCTTCTTGATGCGGTGTCTAGTCAAAACTATGATTTGTATCTACTCACAGGTATTGATGTGCCGTGGGTAGCTGACGATCTCAGAGATAAACCACACGAGAGAGAGAAAATGTACGAGGCATTTCGCTCTGCTTTGGAGGCTAATGGTTGTAATTATATATCTTTACAAGGAAACCAAACAACCCGACTAGAGTCTGCTTCAACTGCCATTGAGGCGCTCTTTTAAACCCTATGAATTTAGCCCCTAGAGACCAAGCCCAACTCGAGAATCTAGGTATTTCTCTATCTCAATACGAGAGACAGTTAAAGCAAATAAAAGAAGGTATGCCCTTCGTGAACTTAGCGCGTCCGGCCACGTTGAACGATGGCATTATTCCTATTGAGGATTCAGAAAAATACCTTGAAATATTTACTCAAAAAGCATCGCAGTATAATTTTCAGAAATTCGTTCCGGCCTCTGGTGCTGCTACTCGGATGTTCAAAAGTTTGTATAGTTTCTTAGATGATTTTAGACCGGATGATTCCTTCGAAGAGTATGCTGAAAAGCATCCGTCTGTAAAGCAATTCTTTGAATATTTTGATCGCTTTCCATTCGCTGCAGATTTAACGAATGCTACCGGACTAAACGGCCCAACAAGCAATCAAGACCGTATTGCACTAGTAAGTACTATGCTTAATGAGCCGCCATTTGAATTTGGCAACAAGCCAAAGGCTATCTTACCTTTTCACAAAGAAGAACAGTCTTATACTCCGCTTTTTATTCATCTCATAGAGGCTTTAGATTATGCGAAGGGGAGTGTGCATTTTACGGTTTCTGAAGATCATCTCGATGCTATTTCTGAAGAAATTGAGCGTTTAAAAAAATCGTTTGATTTTAAAGTTGATGTTACCTACTCTTTTCAGAAAAGGTATACCGACACCCCTGCTCTGAACACTGATTTTACACCAGCAAGAACGGTAGATGGTGATTTGCTTTTTAGACCGGGAGGTCATGGCGCACTGATTGAGAACCTCTCTAAACTCCAGGCGGACTTTGTCTTTATTAAGAACATCGATAATATATGTATACGAAGAGACTGGTCTGAACATCACAAGTTTAAACGTGTTTTAGCAGGTCTTGCTTTTGAGATTCAGGAGCAAATTCACCGCTTTCAAAAGGAGGTGTGCGAATCTCAGGAGGCCGCGGATTTTGCAGAAATCGAATCGTTTCTAAGTACGACCTTTGGATACGAACCTAGCTCTGCTTCTAAGGATCCTTTGTTTGATTTAAAAAACGCCCTTTTCAGACCGTTGCGTGTTTGTGCCATGGTTCGAAATGAAGGTGAACCAGGAGGAGGCCCATTTTGGGTAAATACCTCTGATGGTGAACGACTTCAGATTGTCGAGTCTGCTCAAATTGACAAAGAAAATCCTGAGCAAAAAGATATTCTTCAAAATGCAACTCATTTTAATCCGGTTGATATGGTTTGTGGCCTTACCGATTATGGGGGAGAGCGTTATCAGCTCGAAGATTTTGTGGATTACAAACAAGGATTTATTGCTCATAAAACTTATGAAGGAAATATGATTATTGCCCTTGAGTTACCCGGCTTATGGAATGGAGCTATGGCTTTTTGGAATACACTATTCGTTGAAGTGCCTTCAATGACTTTTAACCCGGTGAAGACGGTAAACGACTTACTTCGCAAGTCTCATCAAAACTAGAACGCTTAATTAAAAATATAGAGCGTATTGCCCTCGGTTCTTACCTGATATTCAGTAAGGTCGAATAAGGTTTCTGAACCTTGACGATTAAGCAATTGGCCGGTAAATATGCTGTAACTCAATTGATCTTCGCATTGGCAGTTGACTTGACTTCCTTGCAATTCAGTGGATGAACAAGAACTGGGGGTGTGATTTGGACATGATACTTCGAAGGCCCTAAATGTCGAGAATCCTACGTTGGTAATGTGAATTCCCTTTATCCCCCCAAGGTTGCTTGGGAGCGTGACCGAATTCCCTGTGTTTTGAAGCGGACTATAGAGTGGAAGGTTTAGGTCGATTTGAACATCAAAGGAGGCCTTTGGCAAAAATGGATTTTGAATAGGAGTGGTTGATTCACAGCTACATACAATGAGAAAAAGAAAAAGGGCAATAAATTTAATAGGTATTCGCAACTTTCGAGACTCTTTAGAATTTTGTATCTTTGATTCAATCCTCTCGACTCATACATCGTCTTGAGGATTTTTTAATTGTTATGACCATGGCAAAAGTAGCTTATTACACGAAAGAAGGTTTGCAAAAACTGAAAGACGAGTTAAATCAATTGAAAGATATCGAGCGTCCAAAGGCTTCGCAGGCTATAGCAGACGCAAGAGATAAAGGAGATTTGTCAGAAAATGCCGAGTATGATGCGGCGAAAGAAGCTCAAGGACTTTTAGAAATGAGAATTTCTAAGCTTGAAGAAACTTTGGCCAAGGCTCGTATCATTGATGAATCACAATTAGACAACTCTAAAGTCTTAGTATTGTCAACGGTTACAATCAAGAATAAGGTTAATGGTCAAGAAATGACCTATACATTAGTAGCTGAAAGTGAGGCAGACCTCAAGACTGGTAAGATTTCAGTGAATTCTCCTATTGGCAAAGGACTTCTAGGTAAGGCTGTTGGTGATACGGCAGAGATTCAAGTACCTAGCGGTAAAATCGAATTTGAAGTAGTAAAAATTACAAGATCTTAATGGCAACTATTTTTTCAAAGATTATTTCTGGAGAAATACCCTCGTATAAGGTTGCTGAAAATCAAGACTTTTTGGCATTTTTAGATATCAATCCAAACGCCAAAGGACATACCCTGTGTATCCCTAAAAAAGAAACGAATCGACTTTTTGATTTATCCATAGATGAGTATACTGACCTTATGCAGTTCTCTTATTCAGTTGCTAAGGCTATTGAAAAGGTCGTCGAGTGCAAACGTGTAGGTCTTTCAGTTATTGGGCTAGAAGTACCTCATGTCCATGTTCATCTTATTCCGCTTAATGAGATGAAGAACGCACAATTCACACATAAAGAAAATCTAACCCCAGAAGCCTTTCAGAGCTTAGCGGCTGATATTGCAGAGGCCTATAAATCTCAAAACTAGATCATGGAATTACAAGGAAGTATCAAATTAATAGGAGAAACCAAAACTTACGGTGCAAATGGCTTTAGAAAGCGCGAAATAGTGGTTACCACCGAAGAGCAATATCCACAAGATTTACTGGTAGAGTTCATTCAAGATAAATGTGATTTATTATCTCAATTTTCTCCAGGTCAAAAGGTTACCGTAGGTATTAATCTTAAAGGTCGTGAGTGGACTTCTCCTCAAGGAGAGGTAAAGTATTTCAATTCGATTCAAGGCTGGAGGATTGAAGCTCAACAATCTGCTCCTGCAGCAACATCAGATAGCGGAATGCCTCCACTACCTCCTCTAGATAGCTTCCCAGCAGCTGATCAGACCAGCGAGGAAGACTTTGACGATCTCCCTTTCTAAACGGATTGATGTAAGAAACATTCTAGACTATGGTCGTTGGTTAAACCGTTGGCCTGCATAAAGGCATAGCACACCACGGGACCCATAAACATGAAGTTCGCTTTTTTAAATTTCTTTGAAAGCGCCTTTGCCTCTATTGTTGTAGAAGGAAGCTCTCTTGAGTCTGCAAACTTTGGTTGAAGAACCTTTTCGTCGGTTACTTCCCAAACAAACTGACTTAAGGTTATGCCCTCTTTATTTAAAGAAAGTAAGCTCTTAGCATTTTGAATGGTCGCCTCAATCTTCAGGCGATTCCTGATGATGTTCTTATCAGACATTAATCGCTCTACATCTTTTAGGTTGTAGGTCGCAATTTTCTCCGCATTGAAGTTGTCGAATGCTTTTCGAAAATATTCTCTTTTTCTTAAGATGGTGATCCAGCTTAACCCTGACTGAAAGCTTTCTAAAATTAAACTCTCAAAAAGCTTTTGGTCGTCTCTATTGGGCCTGCCCCATTCGTTGTCGTGGTAATCAATATACAGAGGGTCTTCACCGCACCAGTGGCATCTACTTTGCATAAGTGGTTGTTTGATAGGTGTAAAGCTAAGCCACTGAACTGCATTATCTTTACAGTCAACGAAAATTCGAGATGAATTATAGCGAGTACAAAGAATTACACAAGCGTTTAGTAGATGAGAATAGAACCACTGGCGGACATACAGAACCGGCTTATCTAGAATACACACAGCTTAATTGGCAACGTATAAAGCGTTGGGAAAAACAAGCAAAGCTCACTGATCAGGAGATAGATTGGCTCAAAGAACAAAAAGCACCTATAAGATGGGTTGTACTCACTGAGCCTTGGTGTGGTGATGCGGCGCCTTCATTGCCTTTAATGGCTAAAATTGCCGAAATACACCCCGGTCTCGAGTTAGAAATCCTACTTAGAGACGAGAACCTTGATCTGATGAATCAATTTTTGACGGGAGGTGCTCAGTCGATTCCTAAACTTATTCAATATTCGAGAGACACTGTAGATAGTTGGGGGCCACGACCTGTAGGTGCTACCAAATTGATCGATGATTACAAAACTCAGCACGGTAAGCTCGATGCGACTGCGAGGGAGCAGTTACAGCAGTGGTATAATGAGAATAAGGGAAGACAGATTATTTTAGAATTGTTAGTCCTCCTTGGCCGGAAATAAATAGGTTATCGTTCCTTTTTGATAGGGCTTACCAGACTCTTGAAAACGTGAAAGTTTAGCGTATTCTATGGCGTTGTCTACTAGGCATCCGTTACTTGTTGATGAGAATTCAGGACTGAACCAGGCATCTACAACGCTACCTCGATTATCTACTGCAACATTGATGACGATTTCACCCCCTTCTAAGCATTTATATACTGGCACTGGAAGTTCGCGGTGTACGCGACCCTTTAAATTGTAACTAATGGTCGTTCGTTTGGCTAATTTTATGGGTTGTCCTTTTGGCGGGGCATTCTCCTTCATTCGATTGATACGATCCTCGATTTCCTGACTTAAGGCTCCAATCCCAGAACCGGCGGCCATTTCGGCAGCCATTTTTGAATAGTCTTTTCCTGCCTCGAGGCTCTCTAAAGAAGCCAACGGCTCGGGGTCTTCATATTCAGATTCTTTTCCAGCTTCGTTAGATGCTTTATTCGTTTCTACTTTAAAAGCTTCGAATCGTTTTTCCTCCAATTTTTTGAAAAAGTCAGGTTCGGGATCTTCGATGACGTTTATCATTTCATCGCGATTGAGATTTAACTCAATACTATACCCAAATAAAAGTATACTTATGAGAATCATCAAAGCCCCAGTGATTACTCGGGCGATCCGCTGTGCTCTTCTGACTAATTCACGCATAAGCTTTCTTTAATCTCTTCAGGGGTTAAAGCATCAGCTACCTCGTATTCTCCTATTTTAGTTCTGCGAAGAGCGCTAAGATGGGCTCCAGATTCGAGCGCCTTACCGTAGTCATGTGCTAGGGATCTGATATAGGTTCCCTTTGAGCAGACCACCTCAAAGTCGACTTCCTTTTTTGAATCGAATCTAGAAGGATCAATCTCGAAGGAGTGAATTTCAATTTTTCTAGGTTGAATCTCAGTATCTTGACCTTGTCGAGCGTATTCGTATAGGCGTTTCCCGTCTTTTTTAAGTGCAGAAAATAGTGGAGGAATCTGCTCTATTTCGCCAGTAAATTGACTGGTTTTTTCTTGAAGATCTGAGATACTAATATGAGTGGTTTCAAAGGTATTGTCAAATTCGGTTTCTAGATCATACGAAGGAGTGGTGTTCCCAATTGAAATCGTTCCCGTGTAGGTTTTTATTTGACCTTGAAAAGTGGGTATCCGTTTAGTGAACTTTCCTACGCAGATAATTAGCAGTCCACTAGCTAATGGATCTAGTGTACCTGCATGTCCAATTTTGATCTTCTTTAATTTTAGTTTTTTTAAGAGAGCCCATTTTATGGCGTTTACAGCTTGAAACGAACTCCATCCGAGGGGTTTATCAACCAGAAGGAGTTGACCTTCGAGCCATTGTTCGGTACTTAATTCGCCAAGGTTATCCATTAATTATAAAAATATTAGAGCTGAAACACCTGCTATAACACAATAGACCGCGAAATAGGTAAGCTTGCTTTTCTTCACAAGTGCAATCATCCATTTACAAGCGATAATTCCTGAGAAGAAGGCACTCAGAAAGCCTAAGATTAGCGGTACTGTTTCGATTTCAGTGCTGAAAATAGATCCGCTCAACAGATCTTTAGCAATCTTACCGAAGATAAGAGGAACCACCATTAGAAAAGAAAAACGCGCCGCCTCAGACTTGTCGAGCCCTAAAATGACTGAAGTTGAAATGGTCGCTCCGCTTCTTGATATGCCTGGTAGAATTGCAATCGCTTGGGCGATACCGATTAAAAAGGCATCTCTGTAATTAAGCGACTTTTGACTTGCCTTGCTTCGATCTGCGATCACCAGTAAAAGGGCGGTTAAGATGAGCATCATCCCCACTAGGGTGAGATTACCCGAGAAAAAAGAGTCGATGAGATCTTCGAAGAAAAAACCAACAGCTGCTGCAGGGAGCATCGACAGAACGATAGAAAAGGTGAATATTATTGAAGATGGATCTTTAGAAAGTGTTTTTTGAATGATCGCCCATACATCTTTTCGAAATAAGAAAAGGGTGCTTAGTGCGGTAGCGAAATGAAGGATTACCGTAACAAGTAGGCTTTCTTTGGGCAGTGCTTCGCTTCCCAATAAAGCCTTAGCTAATTCTAAATGACCACTTGAAGAGACGGGTAAAAATTCGGTTAGGCCTTGAATCAGACCAAGTATTAAGGATTCAATAACACTCATTTCTTCGGCCTATGTAGTATAGCATAGGCTTGAAGAGCTAGGCCTACAATGATTAATGTGGGTGCGAGTCTGATTCTTCTGAAATTGTAAATCTCCGGATTGAATACTTCTGGATCATCACTTCTTCCGCCACTCATAAGTATGAATCCAAGGGCGATTAAAATAATTCCCGCAATGATTATTTGATAATTTCTTTTCTCTAGTAGCGGTCGTTTCATAGGTTATGCAAAATCGTTAGTTGCCTTGAGCGATAAGAATCGTGAAGTGGCTAAATAGGTGCTAAAGACCGTGATAGTCGTTCCCAATAAATACAGCAGTGAGATAATGGCTCCAAGAGCATAATAGTCTGCTGTGAGTTTAAGATTTGGATACCACTGGTCTAGTTCAAAATAGAGGATGGTAAGCAGGATTGATGATATGGTTGCTCCAAGAAGCCCAAGGCGTAAATTTATCCAGATAAAGGGCCAGCGAATAAAGGCCTTTTTTGCCCCAACGAGCCGAAGCGTTTTGATTACTAAACGTTTAGAGTAAATCGAAAGTTTAATCGAACTATTAATGAGTAGAATGGAGAACAGTAGCAAGATTACTGCTCCAACAGCTAGGGCTTTTTGAATTGAAGAAAAGTTACTTTCTAGTAACCCCAACAATTCAGTGTCATAAATTACTTCCTCAACAAATGGTCTTTGCTCTAGATCGGTCGCAAGTTGGTCGATGTAACTGACGGACACAAATGGAGCTTTTAGCGCTATTTCAACACCGTCCCTTAGTGGATTGAATCCTAGGAACTCTACAAAGTCTTGTCCGATTTCTTCGCTGTAATCTTTGGCGGCCTCTTCTTTAGAAATGAAGGTGATCGCTAAGGTATTTTCGTTTAACTCAAAGCCTTTGAGTAATTGAGCTTTCTCGACCTCTTTGGTATTGGGACTTAAGTAAGCGGTAACAATGAGTTGCTCCTTAAAATAATCACCTAGCCGGCTTGCGTTAAATACAAGTGTGCAAAGGAGTCCTACAAGAATAAGAACCACAGTTATACTCAAGGCTACAGAGACATAAGAAGATCTCAGTCTTCTTTTTTCATAACGTGCGATATAGGAGCTCATGAATTGCTTTGGAGCACTAAAATTAGCAAAGTAAATCTAGATTTTCAGCCTCGGTTTATTCGCAGTACTTTTAAGGCCCAAAATATCGGTCAGAAATGAATTATAATTTTAACGAGATTGAGGCCAAATGGCAGCGTTATTGGGCAGAAAATGAAACTTTTAAAGCAGAGGATCATTCGGCTAAACCGAAGTATTATGTGCTAGATATGTTTCCTTATCCTTCGGGGGCTGGCTTACACGTGGGTCATCCGCTCGGATACATTGCTAGTGACATCTATGCGCGCTTTAAGCGTCATCAGGGTTATAACGTATTGCATCCGATGGGATATGATTCGTTTGGGCTACCTGCTGAGCAATAT
>CAXPJI010000002.1:0-35454 GCA_964217345.1 Euzebya sp. | reverse complement strand
GCCTCAAAGGCTTTCAAAGAAGCGTCTAAGAACCCTTTAAAATCGGCAATTGAAGTCATTTGAACCGGCGTATTTAAAAGGTCATAGTTCGAACTGACGGGTACATAATAGGGTTGAGAAATCACCTTAAAATTAACCCCTTGAAAAAGCGAGTAGTATTGACCTATGGTTTTCACTTCTTTAGTTCCACCATTAGATAAAAGATAAGTCCCTGCTCTATCATCGTTTAATTTTTCACGGTCATCTACATACAAGCTAATGATGACAAATTTCTTATCTAGCAACTCATAAATTTCAGGATCTGACCAGACATCTGATTCCATCTTTCGACAGTTAACACAAGAATATCCAGTAAAATCAAGTAGTATAGGTTTGCCTTCCTCCTTCGCCTCCTCAATTCCTGATTCTAAATCGTGAAAACAATTAAGCCCTAATGGGCAACCCGCATCTTCTTGAAATTGCAGATTGTAATACGAAGGGGGTGCAAAGGCACTTAAAAACCCAAGGTTTGAAACGGATGAAAATCCTGAAATGATCAACACAAGCAGATAAATACTTAAAATAGAAAACACTCCCCTCACTACCCCAATAACTTTATCTTGAATGAAACGGATTAAATAATAAGCAAGCAAACCGAGCCATAGCAACATCCACAGACCAAGCATGTATTCAAGCTTGAAGATTCCCCACTTTCCTATTAGATCTGCATTGGATAAGAATTTAAACGCTAGAAAGGCCTCAACGACTCCAAGTCCTACCTTTAATTCTTTCATCCATTGACCCGATTTAGGTAATTTTTTAAGAACTGAAGGAAAATAAGCCGCAAGAGTAAAAGGAACCCCAAGTCCAAATCCAAAGCCGTTAAATACAAGAGTTAGGTTTACTCCTAGTTCAGCTCCATTACCAGTAAGTAAGGTACCCAAGGCTGCCCCCAAAATTGGACCCGTACAGGAGAAAGAGACTAGTACCAAGGTTAAAGCCATAAATAGAATGGCAAGTATACCTTTAGAATTATTAGCCTGCTTATCTATCTTTTGCATCCAAGATTGCGGTAGTTGAATTTCTTTACCCGAGATAAATGAAAATGCGAAACCGATGAGTACAATAAACAAGGTTATGTTTACCCAAAGATTAGAAGCTAATTCATTGAGAATTTGAGCATCTTTCGACCAACCCAAAAGAAATGGAAATCCTAATAAGGTATATATGAACACAATCGCTAAGCCATAAAAGAAAGCGTGATTGCGACTTTTAGCTGCACTAAAGTAAGAAGTGGTTAGAGGAATTAAGGGAAAGACACAAGGGGTTAATAAAGCAATCAAACCTCCTATAAATCCGATCCACCAAGCAGAAAACCTATTGCTCTTTGCTTGAACAATCGCAGTAGATAATCGATCAGTATTTTTTAAAGGAACCCTAAGTTCATCTACCGATCTATTCACCTCATTAGTATTGGTTTGAGCGGGGATTACATGGCCAAGTTCAAATCGAAAGGTCTCTGTAGCGGCTATACATACGGTTTGACAAACTTGATAATACAAAGTGGTATTTACGACTGCACCAGGCTCTAAAAGCTTAATGTCTTGATAAAATGAAGCTTTTTGTTTAAAAATCAGTTCGGTAACATCAAAAACTTCGTTGTAACTAGGAATAGACTCAGACTCAACAACTTGGCCTATTCGCTCGAAATTTTTAGAATTTTCAAACTCAAAAAAAGCTGGCTGACTTCCGCCTTCTGGCGAGTGTTGAGAAAAAATATACCATCCTTCCTTAATACTTGCTTCAAAGAATAATCTATAATCACCCTCCGCTGTGCGTTCTACCTTAGTATCCCAAATAACTACATCATCGGTACTAACCGTACCGAGCCCGATCCCTTGAAGAAGGGTTAAGAAATAAAAAACAACTCTTAATAACATCTGATAAGCCAATTTAAAGGATCCTTATCTAACGGTAGGTAATCTGGATGTAGATAATGACCAATAACCGACACGGTCTCCTCTCCATCCTTGATGACTACCATTCTTTTTTTGTCTACTGGATTAATCTTAAGATCCCTCAGAAACTTCGAAACTTTCTTTGTACCACCTTTTTCTAAATAGATAGAATCCTCAGAATTCCATAGTCTCAGCTGTAACGAATGTTTAACGACTGAGCCATTGATTAAAATTTCATTAGGATCTAATTCAGTTACTTTTCGATTCGAATTCTTGACAATCTCAAACCTGTTGTACGGGGTAAGAAGATTCAAATTAGCAAAGATTAAATCTCCTTCAAATTTGAATAAGGTATAATCCCCCAAGGTGATATACTTACTATTCTCGGCAGCATAAAGGCTGACAAGTGCTGTTGTATCAACAACCCCATAAGGTGAAAACAACAGTTCTAGATAGGCCTTGTTTGGTTGAAGTCTACTCAGTTTTAGAATATCTAAGTACCAGATGTCATTTTCTTTTTGCTTTGCGATATCGTTCCATAAAAGATTACGGTAATCTTCTAATAATAAGGCAGAAGAATTAAGCGAACTAATAGAATACTTCAGCCGTTTACGAACATCAGGAAGATTTGCTTCAACAGCGGGAATTACCTGATTTCTCAGAATGTTGCGTAAGTAATCATTGGACTGATTAGAAACATCTTCTCTCCAATTTAATCCATTTTCTCCAGCGTAAAGCAGTAAATCCTTTTTACGAAAAGTAATGAGCGGTCTAATTACTACACCTTGATTAGAGAGACTCTTAAACTGCATTAAATGCATTCCTCTGAACCAATGAATTAGTCCTGTTTCAATGGCATCATCTAAATGATGTGCGGTTGCAATATGAGTTAGTTGATTTTCGCTAAGAAGAGACTGAAACCACTCGTATCGAATGGAACGAGCCTTTTCTTGAATACCAGATGCTTTACTTATGGGAGCTTCTAGGTAGTGAAAAGGAACGTTATACTGTTCTGCGCAATCTCGTGCAAACGCTGCATCTAATTCACTATCGTCTCCTCTTAATTGGTAGTTGACATGGGCAATTTGAAATTCAATCTTAGCCGAGTAAAGTAAATTAGCCAGGACTCGACTATCGAGTCCTGAACTAAAGGCAAGTAAGATTTTGGCTTGCTCAAGCCCAGCATTTTGTTCGAGAAATTGAGCAAGTAACTTCAAATATTAAGTATGTAAGGCTCTATTTTCGGTAGCGGCAAGTGCTGCTTCTTTAATAGCTTCTGAATAAGTCGGATGCGCATGTGACATCCTTGCAATATCCTCAGCAGAGGCTCTAAACTCCATAGCGGTTACTGCCTCTGAAATTAAATCGGCACATCTAGCACCAATCATGTGAACCCCTAAAACTTCGTCTGTGGATGCATCCGCCAATATCTTAACGAAACCATCAATATCCCCACTTGCTCTTGAACGACCTAGTGCACGCATCGGGAAACTTCCCGCTTTGTAAGCTACTCCATCTGCTTTTAATTGCTCTTCGGTACGACCTACAGCTGCTACTTCTGGCCAAGTATATACAACACCTGGAATTAGGTTGTAGTTGATGTGTGGTTTTTGTCCAGCAATTACTTCTGCCGCAAAAACACCCTCTTCTTCGGCTTTATGAGCTAACATAGCTCCGGCCACAACATCACCAATAGCGTAAATATGAGTCTCTTTTGTTTGTAATTGTTCGTTCGTGATTATTCTACCTCTTTGATCTTTTTCGATCTGAGTATTTTCTAGTCCTAACCCTTCCGTATTTGGAACACGACCGACAGACACTAGTGCGTAATCACCTTCAAAAACAACTTCTTGATCTTTCTTATCTGTCGCCTTAACGATCACCTGATCACCTTCTCTAGAGACGCTTGAAACTTTGTGTGATACAAAGAATTTAACTCCTTGCTTTTTCATGACCTTAGTCAGTTCCTTGGAAAGAGCAGCATCCATCGTAGGAATGATACGTTCAGCGTATTCAATAACACTAACCTCAGCTCCTAATCTGCGATATACTTGACCAAGTTCGAGACCAATTACACCACCTCCAATAACCAGAAAGTGTTTTGGAACCTCTGAAAGGGATAAAGCTTCTGTTGAGGTAATAATACGATTCTTATCCAGTTCAATGAAAGGCAAATTACCGGGTTTAGAACCTGTCGCGATAATAAACTTAGATGCGGTAACTTCAATCGTTCCCTCATTTCCAGAAACCTGAAGTGTTTTTGAATCTTTAAAACTCCCCAAACCTCTGATCACTTCGATTTGGTTTTTATCCATCAGATACTCAATTCCTTTGACGGTTTGATCAACTACGGATTGTTTTCGCTCAATCATCTTTGGGAAATCAAAGCTCACACCACCTGAAATTTGTATACCGTGATTTTCAAATTCATGAACAGCCTCTTCATATCTGTGTGAAGAATCTAGTAGTGCTTTAGACGGGATACATCCGACATTTAAGCAAGTACCACCCAGGGTATTGTCCTTCTCAACAATAGCGGTTTTTAAACCTAATTGCGCTGCACGAATGGCAGAAACATACCCCCCAGGACCTGAACCAATAACTACTAAATCAAACGTTTTCATTCTATTTTATTCAAAATTTTAACCCTGCAAAATTACCTAAAATTGGATAGATTTTGGACATTACTTAGTTAATGTTGTAATATCGTAAGAACTTATAAATTCTCTGAATGAAGTCTACCCAACCTATCAGCCTAACCTTAGCCTTAACTCCTTTATTATTGTTGGTTATCCTATTGGGAATCAACGTGTTTTACTTCGGAGATGCAAGCTTAGACGGTTCAAATCAGTTTATTTTACTCATTGGAGGTTTTCTAGCAGCGCTTGTTGGGTTTTACCAGAAGGTATCCTATGAGGATATGATGGAGGCGGTCTCCAACAATTTAAAATCGACTTCAGGATCATTACTCATACTGCTTATGGTAGGGGCTCTGTCGGGTTCTTGGTTAATCAGCGGAATCATCCCGAGCATGATTTTTTATGGGATAAAAATTCTTAATCCGACGGTCTTCTTAGCAGCTAGTGTGGTTATCTGTGCCCTAATATCGGTGGCTACAGGTAGCTCTTGGACTACTTCTGCAACGGTAGGGATCGCACTGATAGGTGTTGGAAATGCAATGGGTGTTCCTGTTGGCATGACCGCTGGGGCAATCATTTCAGGCGCTTATTTTGGAGATAAAATGTCACCTTTAAGCGATACTACCAATCTAGCTCCTGTAATGGCGGGCGGAGAACTATTCAGTCATATCCGCTATATGACCTACACAACGATACCATCAATAGTGATTACGCTGATCGTTTTTATCGTTTTAAGCCTAGGGTTAGAGGTTAATGGTACAGTTGAAACTGAATCACTCAATGCAGCCATTCAAGAGCGTTTCTTTATCAGTCCGATCCTTTTTATTGTTCCTGTTTTAGTCGTGCTTATGATTGTTAAAAAGACTCCACCCCTTATCGCTCTCTTAGCGGGAACTCTTTTAGGAGGTGTTATTGCATTAATTTTTCAACCTAGCCTAGTAGCTTCAATTACCGGAGCCCATTCACTAAAATTTGAAAATGGCTACAAAGGGATGTTAACTGCCTTTACCACTGACGTTTCTGTAAGTACGAGCAACGAAGCCCTAAACGATTTATTTAATTCAGGCGGAATGGCTGGAATGCTAGGAACTATTTGGCTTATTATTTGTGCGATGGTATTTGGAGGCGTTATGGAAGCGATAGGCGCACTTAATCGAATCACCCAATCTTTACTTTCATTGGCAGAATCGACTTTTGGATTATTTGCTTCTACTGTTGCCAGTTGTCTTGCTATCAATTTAACCGCATCTGATCAATATTTAGCCATCGTGGTTCCTGGAAAAATGTTTTCAAAGGCCTATAAAGACCGTGGTTTGGCTCCCGAAAATTTAAGTAGAACGCTCGAAGATTCAGGTACAGTTACTTCAGCATTAATTCCATGGAATACCTGTGGTGCCTACCACAGTTCAGTTCTTGGTGTTCCCGTGTTCGAATACTTTATCTTTGCAGTGTTTAATTATGTAAGCCCTTTTGTAACGTTAACCTTTGCAGCTTTAAATATCAAGATTAAACAGTTAAGAGCATAATATGGGGAGTAACACTGTCGACAAGAATAAAGTAAAGCACCGTATTTTTTTCGGGGCATTTCTTTTTTTCTTTGGAATCCTTGCTGCAATTGCGTGTCTTAGCTTTTTTTTTAATTGGCAAACTGATGTAAGCCTGATTGGGTCGTATAACGATCTAATTGATACTCCTAAAACTCTTTTTAATCGTTTAGGTATAGCCATTGGTTATACTCTTGTTTATAAAACCTTTGGTATATCCTCCATCATTCTACCGCTATCGATTGCAGTTATTGGTTTTTACTTGTTTTTCAATCTTAGACTACGCCCCTTATTAAAGTATTTAAGTCGTGCTTGGTTTTGGATGATTTGGATTTCAATCGCTTTCAATTTTATAGCGAGTGAAGAAAGTTTATTAACGGGTATTTCTGGGTTCGAGACCTTTGAATGGCTTAGTTTTCATATAGGAGAGATTGGTATTTTCTTTATGTTACTCTTTGGGTTAATAACCGGTCTTGTATTACAATTAAGCTTCTATCCTAGCTTACCAAAAGGCATTAGCTTGCCTAGCTTCAAATTTCCAAAACGAGAAAAATCAAAACCAAAGAAAAAATCATCGTTAGAAAAGGTAAAACCTATTGAGGAGGAAGAGTCTACCCTTGCCCCACCTATTCTTCAGGAGAACCCTACTACCTTCTCCCTCGAAAATTCGTTAGAAGATACTATTGAAAACGAAGTCCTACAAGAAGAAACAGTCAAAGAGGAAGTTTTAGACGTAATTCCAAAGGAGAAGAATTCAGAAGCTGAAGAAGTAGCCTTTGAGGTAGCTGAAACTCCGAAAAGTTACGACGATGAGATTGCAGATAAAGCCAAGAAATTAGTGGATGACTTTGGCGAGTTTGATCCAACGCTTGAGCTTTCACAATATAAAGCGCCTCATCTTGATTTATTAGAAGACCACGGCTCTAGTAATCAACAGATTTCTGTAGATAAAGAAGAACTAGCAGCTAATAAAGATCGTATCGTAGAGACCCTTAGTAATTACAATATAGCTATTGAACGAATTACGGCAACCGTAGGCCCAACGGTTACGTTATATGAAATTGTCCCTCAAGCCGGTATTCGTATTTCAAAAATTAAAAATCTAGAGAATGATATTGCACTTTCTCTTTCTGCCTTAGGTATTCGGATCATCGCCCCAATACCCGGGAAGGGAACGATTGGTATTGAGGTACCTAATAAAAATCCAAGCGTTGTTAGTATGCGATCGGTAATCGGGTCAAAGAAATTTAGCTCGACTAACTTTGACTTACCTATTGCGTTTGGTAAGACAATTTCAAATGAAACCTTTGTTGTGGATTTAGCCAAAATGCCGCACATGCTGATGGCAGGTGCTACTGGCCAAGGAAAATCAGTCGGTTTAAACGCCGTTATTACCTCGCTCTTATACAAAAAGCATCCGGCAGAACTGAAATTTGTACTTGTTGATCCTAAAAAGGTAGAATTAACCCTTTACAATAAGATTGAGCGACACTTCTTAGCAAAATTACCCGGAAGTGAGGAGGCTATTATTACCGATACCAAAAAGGTGATCAATACCTTGAATTCACTTTGCATTGAAATGGATGATCGTTACGATCTCCTTAAAAATGCGATGGTGCGTAACATAAAAGAATACAATGCAAAGTTTGTAAAACGCAAATTAAACCCGAACGACGGCCACCGTTACCTTCCCTATATCGTTCTAGTCATCGATGAATTTGCAGATCTTATTATGACTGCCGGAAAAGAGGTGGAAACCCCAATCGCTCGACTCGCCCAGCTAGCGAGAGCCATCGGAATTCACCTAATCATAGCTACACAACGACCTTCGGTTAATGTAATTACAGGTATCATAAAAGCTAACTTCCCTGCACGATTAGCATTTCGTGTAACTTCTAAAATTGATTCGCGAACGATTTTAGACGGGTCAGGAGCAGATCAGCTTATTGGTCGTGGCGACATGCTATATACTCAAGGAAGTGAAATGGTTCGACTCCAATGTGCCTTTGTTGATACCCCCGAGGTAGAAGAAATTACTTCTTACATTGGCAGTCAAAGAGCCTATGCGAGCGCTCACCTGCTTCCCGAATACGATGATGATTCCTCAGAAAGTTCTCTAGTTGATGATATCTCTGAGCGAGATGCACTCTTCAAAGAAGCTGCTGAAATCGTTGTACAATCACAACAAGGTTCGACTTCACTGATTCAAAGAAAAATGAAGATTGGTTACAATCGAGCAGGAAGAATCATAGACCAACTTGAAGCAGCGGGAATTGTTGGGCCTTTTGAAGGTTCAAAAGCCCGTCAAGTACTTTTCAAAGACACCTTAAGTCTTCAACAATTTTTTGATAATGAAAATCAAAACACCTAAATGAAAACAGCCTTTCAGATCCTTACTCTCACGCTACTTCTCTTTAGTGGTGTCGTAAAAGCTCAAAATATCGGTGAACAATACCTAGACCGTGTTTACAAGCGTGTGTCTGAAGCCCCTGCTGTTCAAATCAGTTTCTCTTATCGCCTTCAAAACAAAGAAGCCGGGATTAATCAAACTACTGAGGGAGCTCTTTATTTATCAGGTATTCAATACCACCTTACGCTTTTTGGAACCACTCAATTATTTGATGGTGAAAAAACGTATACCATAATTCCAGATAACGAAGAAGTGATGATAAGCACCTATAGTCCTAACAACGAAGGAGGACTAGACCCTGCAAGTCTCTTTAGTTTTTACAAAGATGGATATCGAATTGAGTTAAAGGAGCTAACAGCCGAAAATCAAGCCTTCATTCAATTGTTTCCCATTGATAGTTCCTCTGAGATTTCTGAAATTATTGCTCAAGTAGACTTGAATACCGATCAGCTAATTAGCTTATCTCAAACCGGTCTTAATGAAACGCAAACGATACTAGTCGTGGAAACTTACGAAGAACTAACCGCGAAGATACCCTCCAAAACTAGTTTTGATAGAGCCTATTACGAAGGCTTAGGCTTCTACTTTATCGAAGATTAAACCCCAGGATGCGAATACTCGATAGTTATTTACTTAAGCGCTTTGCTTCTACCTTCTTTAGTGCCTTCGCTATCGTTCTTTTCATTTTTATTTTTCAAGCAATTTGGTTATTCATCGATGAGTTAGCCGGTAAAGATTTAGACATCACCATCATCGGTAAATTTCTCATCTACTATCTCCCTACCATCGTAGATGATGTAATGCCTCTTGCCGTATTGTTAACCTCAATACTAACCTATGGTTCTTTAGCCGAATATTATGAATTCGCAGCTATAAAAGCATCTGGTATATCGCTTTTCAGAGCAATGCGAAGCACCTTAATTTTTTCGATTGTACTGGCTATAGCGACTTTCTTTGTAGCCAATAATATCATCCCTGCCTCAGAGCAGAAAATATTTAATTTAAGGAGAAATATTGCCCAAGTAAAACCATCAGCAGCTATTGTCGAGGGTATTTTTACTGATATTGAGAATACCGATATGACCATTAAGGTGGGGCAAAAGTATGGCGATAATGATCGTTTACTAAAAGATGTATTAATTCATCAAAAGTCTGAAAATCAACAAAATACGGTAGTAATTAGCGCTACCTCAGGGGAATTTATCAGCAATCAGAATTCTAATCTTTTAGAACTCGTTTTATATGACGGATATTATTACGAGGAAATACTACCCTCCAAAGCAAAGGATCGGGAGAATCATCCCTTTGCTAGAGCTAATTTTGACACTTATATCAAGTATATTGATTTATCTGGTCTTAATGAAATTGACTTAGATAAAGAGTCATCGATAACGACAGATAAGATGAAGCCTATGCGTCAGTTGTTGAGCGACATAGATTCATTGCGTATCAATAACGATGAACAAATTGAAGCATTTACAGAAAACACGCTTACCCGAATTGGGGCTTTAGATGTAGGAGCTAATGAGTTTCTTAGACCAACTAACGAAGAAAGTAAAACTCTAGAACTACGAACTCATACAGGACCAAAGCCCGCAGATCCCGATAGCATTTTTTTCGCTAAGCTCAGTACACCAAAGGATAGTATTTTAAGACTTATTCCGTCTTGGCAACGTTCACAGGCTTTAAAGTCTGCTAGAAATAATTTGGCTAGTCTAAAAATCACGGTGGCTCAGAAAGGATCTGAGATGGGTAAACGTTTCGAATTTTACAATAGACACATCATACAGCTACATAAAAAGTTTGCTTTAGCCCTTTCTTGTATTCTACTGTTTTTTATTGGAGCTCCTATGGGTGCACTAATCAGAAAAGGAGGGTTAGGACTTCCTATGGTGATTGCTATCATTTTCTTCTTAAGCTATCATTTCTTAGGTGTCTTTGCAGAAAACTATGCAAAAAGAGGAAATATACATCCTATTATCGGCGCATGGTTTTCTACCTTTGTTATGTTACCGATAGCGTTTTATTTAAGTCGATTAGCCTTACTAGACCGAGGACTTATAGCCATCAACTTAAATATTTTTAAACCAATTGCTCGCCTTTTTAAAGGCTTTAAAAAATAATTGCTAAGCTTAATCATGCGTCAAGAGTTAGATTCCATTGAGAGTGCCATCGAGGCCATTAAGAACGGAGAAATCATCATTGTTGTTGATGATGAAAATCGTGAGAATGAAGGTGATTTCTTGATGGCTGCTGAAAAGGTTACTCCAGAGCATATCAACTTTATGGCAAAGCATGGGCGTGGGTTAATCTGCGCGCCTCTAAAAGAAAAACGTTGTGCAGAATTGGGTCTTTCTCGAATGGTAAATGACAACACAGACCCCTTAAAAACAGCCTTTACCGTATCTGTCGATCTTAGGGGGAATGGAGTTACGACGGGCATTTCTGCTGAAGACAGAGCAAAAACTATACTCGCATTAACCGAACAGGAAACTAAACCACACGACCTTACGCGCCCCGGACATATTTTTCCTTTAATTGCTAAGGAAGGTGGTGTACTAAGACGTACCGGTCATACAGAAGCTGCCGTAGACTTCGCTAAACTTGCAGGTCTAAAAGAGGCAGGTGTTATCGTCGAAATCATGAATGAGGATGGAACTATGGCCCGTTTCAACGATTTATTAGCAGTTCGATCCCGATTTAATTTAAAAATGGTGAGTATCGAGGCACTGGTCGCCTATCGTATGCAAAATGATCGTCTCATCGAAAAGGAATTTTCAGAAACCATTGAGACTCGTTTTGGTGCGTTTCAACTAAACGCTTATCGTCAAACCACCAATGATCAAATTCATTTGGCATTTACAAAAGGGGAATGGCAAAAGGGTGAAACCGTAACGGTTAGAATTCAACCCCAACGTTTAACCGATGGTTTAGTAGAGTTTCTCACTGCTTCAAAAGATAACGGGCTAGAAAATGTTTTTAGCGCGGTTCAAGAGGAAGATAAAGCAGCTATTATCTTCATCAACCATAGATTGAGTAATAGTGGATTGTTGAGCCGTTTTAGATCATTATCTAAGTCCAAAGCACACAACGAATCTGGAGTAAAAATGGATGAAAAGGATTTTGGTATAGGAGCCCAAATTCTAAACGATTTAAACCTGAATAAGATTCGTTTAATGACCAATTCAGACCTTCAAAATAGAGTGGGATTAGCAGGTTACGGAATTGAAATCGATGGAGTGATCGGGTATTAAAAAAACCAGAGCTTAATCGCCATTATAATTACCATAATCATCATTCCGGCCTTTACAAACCCCTCTCCTTTTTTTACCGAGAGTCGAGCCGAGATCCAACCTCCGACCATATTACCGAAGGCAAGTAAAAGACCAATTTTCCAATCAATCAAGTCATTTACTAAAAACACAACAATCGCTCCAATAGTATAAATACCTGCGACTAGTACTTTTGTTGCGTTAGTTCTGATCAAATCCATCTTATTGAAGTAGTTCAACCAGATCATCATAATCAGTCCCATTCCTGCGTTAATAAATCCACCATAAATCCCAAACACAAAGAAAGCTGCAATGGATAGCCATAAGCGTGTTCCGCTCAGTTGTTCGGCAATATCGGTGACATCCATCTTAGGTTTAAATATCATGAGTAAAACGATAATGATCATGATAACAGCAAGCACCCTGTTAAACATGCCCTTGTCAAAATCTACTGCAATCATAGCTCCTATTACCGAGCCAATAGTTGCCGATAAACCTAGATAAATACTAAAAGGAAAGGTGTTGATCTTCTTACTCCGGTAACCCTCACTGGCTGAAAAGGCAGATATTGCTATTCCTAAACGATTGGTTCCATTGGCAATCGTCGGGTCTAATCCGATTAAAATCATAGCTGGAAGGGTTAATACTGAAGCTCCTCCAGCAATGGTATTAATGAAGCCTGCTATAAAACCAACGACTACCATTAATATCCAAATGAGCTGTTCTTCCATGGCAGCAAAGATACCGCCATACTCAATATTTTAACAAACCTATTTCATTGTATGAATATTTAATTTCTATCTTGAATCGAAATTTAACCTTAACCAAGATGAAACTAGTTTATGCCTTATTAGGCTTGTTGTTATTAGCTAGCTGTGGCCCTAAAACTGAAAAGAAAATGGAAAGTACAGAAAGTGGTGTAGGTGGTCTTGCCCTATACACTGTGCGCGATGAGATGAGCAAGGACCCTAAAGGTACACTAAAAGCGGTTGCTGATGCAGGGTATCAATATATTGAAGCCGCAGGATACGATAATGGCACCTATTACGGTATGTCTCCTACAGAATTCAAAAATTATTTGAACGAATTAAGATTAGAACCTAAAAGCTCACACCAAGGGTCAATCAGTTACGAGAATGCAGATCAACAAATTGCAGATGCCATTGAGGCAGGCTTCGAATACATTGTTGTTCCTGTACCTCCAATGGGAATGTTTACTTATGATTTTGAGACTCGTACCATGGGAATGAATGGTACCACTGAGACGCTGATTGAATTTTTATCAGTGGTAGGAGAAAAAGCTAGCAACGCCGGCATCCAATTACTTTATCACAATCACGACTTTGAATTTAAAGCAGATGAGGATGGAGTTACTATGGTTGATCGTATTTTATCAGAAACTAACCCTGAACACGTAAACTTTCAAATCGATTTATTCTGGGCAACAGTTGCAGGGGCTGATCCTATTGAATATTTCGGAAAATATCCTGGACGTTTCAAAGCTTTTCACGTAAAAGATAGAGACGCAGATGGGAATATGGCACCTGTTGGAAAAGGCGAGATTGATTTTAAAGCAATCTTTAAGCATGCAGGTCATGCGGGTATGGAATACTATCTAGCAGAACAAGACAACACAGGAGATCAATCTCCTCTAGATGCCATTGTTGACTCTCAAAAAGGGCTTCAGGCTATAGTCAACTAAACAAAGTTGTTAAACCTTATTTAAGGCTAGGAATGAAAATTCTTAGCCTTTTTTATTTGATCTTGTAGGAAAGTGTGAATAAGGTATTTAAGTCAAATGACTTCAAATCGGTGTTAGGTAGATTATCAAATCGTGTTGCGATATCTAATCCTACAGACATTCTATCTGATACAGGTACCTTAGAATTTAAATTTGCTAATACCCTAAAGTCGCTCATTGACTGAAGGCTAGGTTGATAGTAGAGTACTAGTGCACTCTTAAGTTGCCTATCTGCAAGCTGTAGTGATCCCATTACATTACCACGAAAAATAGTTGTCGAAGGGTCGATCGAAAATTCCTCTCGCTCGTAAAAAATACCAATGGATAAGAAATCTTTGGTGTCCTTAGCATCTAAAGTAGCATTCGCTCCTATTAGATACCTAGCCTGAAGATCTAAAACATTATTAGACTGAAACTGAAAATAGGTGTTCAAGGTTGCTCTTTTCGAAATCGTCCTATTGTATCGCAAATGACCATAGGTTGATGAACGAATGGATGTTCCTTCTGAGCTAACTGTGTTGAATCCGCCAATAAACCAAATTGCAGAAGAATCCCCTAAACTATGCCCTGCCACGATATCTGTAGCTCCTACAAATAAACTCTGGTTGCCTTCATAGTAATTCAAGCTAAGTTTCGATTCGAGATACCAAATACTATCGAGTTTATGAGCAAACGCTGAAGTATCAAGAATGTTTTGTGCAAATCCCCACGATATGCTTAACAAAAATAAAAGGGTGAATATTTTTTTCATCTGAAAGTTTAATGCTGTTAAAATAAAAAAACCCACAGCGTTTGCTGCGGGTTTCATATCCTGGCGGAGAGAGAGGGATTCGAACCCCCGGAGGTGTGACCCTCAACGGTTTTCAAGACCGCCGCATTCGACCACTCTGCCATCTCTCCTAATGGGTGGCAAATATAATATGATTTTCTTTTAAAAGAAAAGGCCGCGAATAAAATTCGCAGCCTTTTTATCAATTTTTCAAATCGGTGAATTACTTCACTTCTTCGAAATCAACATCTTCTACCGAATCGGCATTTGAATCTCCCGAAGAAGTATTAGCATTAGCGTCTGGTCCTGCCTGAGCTCCACCCGATTCTGCCTGTGCTTTATACATTTCTTCAGAAGCATTTTTCCATGCCTCATTGATCTTGTCTAGAGCAGGCTTTATTGCTTCTAACTCTTTAGTTTCAAAAGCTTTCTTTAGTTCATCTAAAGCATCTTGAATGGGTTTCTTCTTATCCTCAGATAATTTTTCTCCAAATTCAGATAATTGTTTCTCTGTTTGAAAGATCATTTGATCGGCCTCATTTAACGTTTCAGCTGACTCTTTTGCTTTCTTATCCGCCTCTGCATTTGCTTCAGCTTCAGCTTTCATTCGGTCAATTTCTTCTTGTGTTAATCCAGAAGAGGCTTCGATACGAATATCCTGAGACTTACCTGTTGCCTTATCCGTAGCCGATACTTTGATAATACCATTGGCATCAATATCAAAAGTCACTTCAATTTGAGGCGTGCCACGAGGTGCAGGTGGAATACCATCGAGATGGAAACGTCCGATAGTTTTATTATCTGCTGCCATTGGACGCTCTCCTTGAATCACATGAATCTCTACAGAAGGTTGGTTATCTGCCGCAGTAGAGAACACTTGTGATTTTTTGGTTGGAATCGTAGTGTTTGATTCTATTAGTCTAGTAGCAACACCTCCCATAGTTTCAATACCTAACGAAAGTGGTGTCACGTCTAATAGAAGTACATCCTTAACATCTCCAGTGAGAACTCCTCCTTGAATCGCAGCACCAACAGCTACTACTTCGTCTGGATTTACCCCTTTTGATGGAGCTTTACCAAAGAATTTTTCAACAGCTTCTTGAACTGCAGGGATACGAGTTGATCCACCCACCAAGATAATCTCATCAATATCACTCTTCGATAGACCAGCAGATTTAAGCGCTAATTCACATGGCTTAATAGTACGAGCGACTAGGTCAGCAATCAACTGCTCGAACTTAGAGCGACTAAGTGAACGCACCAAGTGCTTTGGACCTGAAGCTGTAGCTGTCACGTAAGGCAGGTTGATCTCTGTAGATGCTGAAGATGAAAGTTCAATTTTCGCTTTCTCGGCAGCCTCTCTTAAACGCTGTAGAGCCATGGCATCTTTACGAAGGTCAATACCTTCCTCAGATTCAAACTCAGCAGCTAACCAGTCAATAATCGTTTGATCAACGTCGTCTCCTCCTAGGTGAGTATCACCATCTGTTGCAAGAACTTCAAATACTCCGTCACCTAACTCAAGAATAGAAACATCGTGCGTTCCTCCCCCAAAGTCAAATACAACGATTTTTTGATCACTGTCTTTTTTATCTAACCCATAGGCTAATGAAGCAGCTGTTGGCTCGTTGATGATTCGCTCAACAGTTAATCCAGCAATTTCCCCAGCTTCTTTAGTTGCCTGACGCTGAGCATCATTAAAGTAAGCAGGTACTGTAATTACTGCTCTTGAAACCGTTTGTCCTAAATAATCCTCGGCAGTTTTCTTCATCTTTTGAAGAATCATTGCAGATAATTCTTGTGGAGTATATAGGCGATCATCGATCTCGACACGTGGAGTATCGTTATCACCTTTAACTACTTTATAGGGAACACGTTCTGTCTCTTTTGATGATTCAGAGTATTTATTACCCATAAAACGCTTAATTGAATAAATCGTTTTGTGAGGATTCGTAACTGCTTGTCTTTTTGCAGGGTCTCCTACTTTGATTTCGCCTCCTTCTACGAAAGCAATCATCGATGGAGTGGTTCTTTTACCTTCTGCGTTTGGAATAACCACTGGGTCATTCCCTTCCATTACAGAAACGCAAGAGTTGGTGGTTCCGAGGTCAATACCTATAATTTTACTCATAACTGAAAATAGTTTCGTTTTTGCCCTCAGTAAGTCAAGATTTATGCCATCAATAAAAGACTGACAAGCTGTCAGAAATTGAGTTAACTTTAAGCACAAATTGACCGATATGAGTGCGATTAGCTCGTTTGAAATGTTAAGTATTGGCATAGGCCCATCTAGCTCTCACACCCTTGGCCCTTGGAGAGCTTGTCAACTCTTTAAAAAAGAATTAGAGCGCAAGAGTATTGCAATTACAGACATTCTATCTATTGAAATTCATCTATATGGTTCTTTATCCCTTACCGGTAAAGGTCACGCCACCGACAAAGCACTGATCTTGGGTTTAAGTGGCGCAGATTATGAAAAGGATGCGACCCTAAACCTTCGTGAAATTTTAGATCAGGTAACCGAAGAAAAACAACTTGATTTATTTGGAAAATCTAAACTTTCATTTGATCCACAGAAGCAGATTGTCTTTCATCGAAAGGCTCTTGAAGAACACGCAAATGGTATGATCATAAAAGCACTGCTAGCCAATAATGAGAGTATTCATGCGACTTATTTTTCGGTAGGTGGAGGCTTTGTGGTGAGCAAGCAAGCCTTTGAAAATGAAAAAGAACCTGATTATCGTTACCGGTACCCTTCAAACAGCGGTAAAGATTTATTAGATCATTGCTCGAAAAATCAAAAGAAAATTAGCGATCTCGTTTTAGAGAACGAGTTCGAGAGGTACGGTGTGTCTTATACTAAGAATCGATTCAGTGAGATCTGGCAAGTTATGCTCGAAGCCATGTATGAAGGTTGCCACACTACAGGCGAACTCCCTGGGGGGTTAAAGGTTGCAAGGCGAGCTGCTAAAATGAATAAGGAACTCATTGAAAACTACAACTATTCAACACCAGAAGAGTGGATTGAAGTGATTAAAAACTCCAGGGTTCGATTTAGACAAATTCTACAATGGGTAAGTTGTTTTGCCATCGCTGTAAATGAAGTAAATGCAGCGATGGGACGAGTAGTCACCGCTCCAACTAATGGTAGTGCCGGAGTCATACCAGCAGTGCTTATGTATTACCTAGTCATTGAGAATCACGACGGTGGTGCGGAAGAAATCGAACGGTTTCTAGCGGTTGCTGCAGAAATTGGAAGCCTATTTAAAAAAAATGCAACACTTTCAGCTGCGATGGGTGGTTGTCAAGCAGAGATTGGTGTTTCCTCGGCAATGGCAGCAGCGGCACTTACTGAACTTTTAGGAGGCACACCTGATCAAGCAATTAGCGCTGCAGAAATAGCTATGGAACACCACTTAGGCCTCACCTGTGATCCGATCGGAGGATTAGTTCAAATTCCTTGCATAGAAAGAAATTCAATGGGAGCTGTAAAAGCAATTAATGCCGCTCAATTAGCATTGGGAAGAAAATCAGGAGATTCTAAAATTAGCCTAGACCAAATCATAGATACCATGTGGGATACCGCTAAAGACATGTCTACTAAGTATAAAGAGACCTCTGAAGGAGGTTTGGCAATACGAGTTAATTTGTCTGATTGCTAAACTCACAGGACTTATTTCGAGTATCGTATAAAGCCAAAATTTTCCATTTAGATTCCTTTTCCACAAGAGTAAAAACATTCGTGCCACAATGAGAAAACCCTCCGTTAACGTAGAATTCATAAGGAGTAAAAACCAAGGTCATTCCACTAGCATCAACAATATTAAAACCTAGCAAACGCTCTTCAAAAGAAAGATCATCAGGTATAGAGCCTATTGCCTGGATAAAATCCTCAACAGACTCTTCCTTCGTCTTAACACCACTTAAAGAGTTTTGAACACTCGTTAAGCGCGCATCAATGGTAAAAAAATCTTTAAGTGAGGTAGTGTCTTTTTGGTGAAAGGCTTCAAAAAAAGTCTCAATCACCTCTCTAGGATGCTGTGCCCTTAATGGATGAAAGGACAATAATAGAATGAGTAAAAGGAGTCGATAGTTCGCAATCATAATTTACATTTACCTTTGTTGAAAATTAGTCTTTCAAATGTCAACAGCCAAAAAAACATTTAAACGAGTAACCGTAAAGTCACTTTTAGAGATGAAGCAGCAAGCAGAGAAAATCTCTATGCTTACTTCCTATGATTTTACAATGGCGCAATTGGTTGATAAAGCTGGGGTTGACGTCATTCTAGTAGGAGATTCTGCTAGCAATGTATTTGCAGGGCACGAAACCACCCTTCCTATCACTCTAGATCAAATGATTTATCACGCATCCTCGGTGGTACGCGGTGTTTCGAGAGCTCTTATTGTTGTTGACATTCCGTTCGGAAGCTATCAGAGCGATTCAAAAGAGGCACTTCGATCTGCTATTCGAATTATGAAAGAAAGTGGAGCTCATGCCGTAAAAATTGAAGGTGGTGAAGAAATTAAAGACTCTTTAAAGCGAATACTTGGCGCAGGAATTCCGGTTATGGGACACCTTGGTTTAACTCCTCAATCTATCTACCAATTTGGTAGTTATACCGTAAGAGCCAAAGAAGATGCAGAAGCTGAAAAGCTCATTAATGATGCATTGCTTTTAGAAAGACTCGGATGCTTCGCTATTGTTTTAGAAAAAGTACCTGCAGCCCTTGCTCAGAAGGTGGCTGCTCAACTTCAAATTCCAGTTATAGGTATTGGTGCGGGAAATAGCGTTGATGGTCAAGTTTTAGTAGTTAACGACATGTTAGGCATGTCAACTGAATTTAGTCCACGATTTTTAAGACGGTATCTAAATTTAGATGAACAGATCAATGGGGCGTTCGTGAAATATGTGGCAGATGTTAAGTCTAAAGATTTTCCGAACGAAAACGAACAATATTAGTGTTAGAAGTTCTATTCGAAGACAATCATCTCATCGCGGTAAATAAACCTTCAGGAATTTTAGTTCAAGGCGATAAAACCGGGGACACTCCCCTGTCTGACCTGATTAAATCCTATCTCGTTGAAAAATACAATAAGCCCGGAGAAGCTTACCTTGGAGTAATACACCGCATCGATCGTCCGACAAAAGGAGTTGTGCTTTTCGCTAAAACTTCAAAAGCACTCACAAGAATGAATAAGGCATTTGCAGACCGAACCCCTAGTAAAAAATACTGGGCCATCGTATCCGGGGAATTAAAAAGTGATTCGTTTAGGCTCGAGCACTGGCTACTTAGAAAACCGGTAAACAATAAATCCTATGCACACGACAAGGAAGTTAACGGATCAAAAAAAGCCATATTAACAGCAAAAAGATTAGATAGTTCGAATAACTACCACCTTCTCGAAATTGAATTAAAAACGGGCAGACATCATCAAATTAGATCGCAATTATCTAAGATAGGTTTGCCCATAAAGGGAGATCTTAAATACGGCTCTAAACGCAGTAATTCAGATGGAGGTATTGATTTACTTGCTAAGAGTTTAAATTTTACCCACCCCGTTTCGAAAGAAACGGTAATAATCAACTGTCCAATTCCTAGAACCGGCGCTTGGAAGCACTTTAACTTCTAGGAAGGTCTTATATTTACGCCTTTATTTCAAGTCAATCGATTTATGCATATTTCTCATCGCTGGTTACATGATTATTTAGATTTCGATTTAAGTCCTTCTAAAACCTCAGAACTACTAACTGACCTAGGACTTGAGGTGGAGGGTCTAACCTCTTATCAATCGATCAAGGGAGGTCTCGAGGGAATTATTGTTGGAGAAGTAATAAGCTGTAAGCAACACCCTAATGCTGATAGACTTAAAGTTACCGAGGTAAATCTTGGTGATCAAGTAGTTCAAATCGTTTGTGGGGCGCCTAACGTTGCAGAAGGACAAAAAGTTCCTGTAGCCACCGTAGGTACATTACTTTATCCTACAGAAGGGGAACCTTTTAAAATAAAAAAGAGTAAGATTCGAGGAGAAGAAAGCTTTGGAATGATTTGCGCGGAGGATGAAATGGGAATCGGAACTTCACATGATGGAATCCTAGTTCTACCCGAGAATACAGAAATCGGGACACCTCTATCTAATTTATTCGAAACCTATGAGGACCATATCTACGAGATCGGATTAACACCGAATCGTTCAGATGCCATGAGTCATTATGGAGTAGCAAGAGATCTAAGGGCTGGCTTAGCTTTAGAGAAGACTCAACCTCCATTAAATACCATTCCAGTCTCTTCGTTCCATGTTGAAAACACTACTTCACCTATTGAAATAGAAGTTGAAGAACACGAATTAGTACCAAGGTATCTAGGCGTGGTTATTAGCGGAATTGAAGTTAAAGAATCACCGACCTGGTTAAAGGATCGTTTAAAAAGTATCGGATTAAACCCTATCAATAACATTGTAGATGTTACCAACTTCATTCTTCATGGGCTTGGTCAACCGCTGCACGCCTTTGATTATAACAAAATCAAAGGATCAAAAGTGGTGGTCAGAAAAGCGAAACAAGGTGAAAAATTGCATTGTCTAGATGAAGTCGATCGTGAGTTAGCAACTGACGACCTTGTTATTTGTGACACTGAGGGACCTATGTGTATTGCTGGCGTTTTTGGTGGTCATCACTCAGGTGTAAGTAATACAACAACTAGTATTTTTCTTGAAAGCGCATACTTTGACGCTGTGAGTGTTCGAAAAACAGCAAAAAGACACGGATTAAACACAGACGCTTCGTTCAGATTTGAGCGAGGTATTGACATTGAATTCTGTGAAATTGCCCTAAAGCGTGCAGCCATCCTAATTCGCGAAGTTGCAGGTGGAGTAATCTCAAGCGAGATATCCTCTTTCTACCCCAAAGAGAAGGAATCGATTCAACTTTTCTTGAACTATGAGAAGTTAAACACCATTCTGGGGCATGAAATTGAGAATGAAAAAATTAAATTGATTCTAGTTAGTCTAGATTTTAGAATTCTCAACGAAACAGAATCTGGACTAGGACTAATCGCACCGCTATATCGAGTCGACGTGACTAGAGAGATCGATGTGGTTGAAGAGATTCTGAGGGTTTATGGGTATAACCACATTCCGATTCCGCAAAAACTTACGAGTACATTAAATCGTTCTAAATCTTCTTCTAACCTTCAAAATCAAAACAGAGTAGCTGATTTTCTCGTCAGCCTTGGGTATAACGAAATTTTAACCAACAGCCTAGTTTCGCTTTCTAGTAACCAATCCGAACAATCCGTTGCGTTAAAGAATCCTTTAAGTAAAGAACTAGAGGTGCTTAGAGATCATATGATCGGAACGACGCTTCAAAGCGTAGCATTCAATCTCAATCGACAGCGAAGCGATATTAAATTCTTTGAATTTGGTAAAACCTATTCCAAAAAGGGTAAAGAATTTGAAGAAAAGAGAGAACTTGTTTTAGCGGTTACTGGCAGTAGATACCTAGAAAACTGGATGCAAACAAAATCTGCCGCTAGCTTTTTTGATATCAAGACGGTGAGTCTAGAACTTCTAAGAAGGTTAAGTATTTATGATTTACAAGAATCGCTTCTTGACAATGAACATGCTTTCTTAGCAGAAGGATTAATCATTGAATCTAATGGCCAACGGGTTGCCGAAGTAGGGCTTGTTCAAGAAAGTCATTTAGAAAATTATGACATTGATCAGAGCGTATTCGCCTCAATTATTTATTGGGATAAAGTTCTCGACTTATCAGATCAAAATGAAGGAGAGAAATTATACACGCCAATTGCAAAATATCCAGCGGTTCGAAGAGATTTGGCGCTTTTGCTCGATGATCATATTCTCTTTAGTGAGATCAGAAAGGTGTGCTTTGAATCAGAACGCAAATTGCTTAAAAACGTTAATCTTTTTGATGTCTATAAAGGGAAATCATTAGATACTGGTAAGAAGTCCTACGGTATAAGCCTTCTTCTTTCTGATCCCGAAAAAACACTAACAGATAAGCAGGTAGATAAGGCTATGGAACGCATCGTTAATAATCTTCAAGAAAAATTTGATTGTTCATTGCGATAAGCAATTCCTTTTTTAGTGGAGTTATTGTAATTTTGAAAAGCTAGAAAAAGATTACTATGATTCCAAAACTCAACCTTTTAGAGAAACTTCAGTCTCAAAAAGAAAGAGATCATCAATTTTATCAGAATATTGATTTCTCTAATCTATTTGAGCGTCCGACAAAAAAAGAAGCAAATTCAACTCTTGAATATCGCTTAAAAAATTTGGACTACAGTGCGTTGAATGTTATTGACGCTGACCAGTTAGAACTCGGAGAAGTATATCATATCGACAGTATTCGTGAAATAGCAACTACCTACAGACTTAGATTCTTACCTCTGAAGTATTTTAAACCTTCACTACCAAAAGAAGCCCTTCAAAAAATACGAGATTTCGAAGAAAGGCATCAAACCGAAGTAAAGAACCTGCAAATCTTAGCTCCTTCTAAGCTATTTAAATTAGAAAATCAAGACGATCCATTGCTATTCGCTCCCATTGGGAATGGCTATTACACCTTAATTCATCAATGGGGTAATGATCTTAGTGGCTTTAGAAAATTAATGGTATGGCCACTTAGAGGTCCCGTAGAATTAGTAATCACATTACTGCTTGTAAGCTATCTACTCACCCTGCTTGTACCTAATGGATTATTTAGCAAAGAAGCAAATTCAGCTCAATTTTGGATCTTGTTCTTCTTTTTCTTTAAAGGAGTCGTTGGCTTAACGATCTTTTACGGGATTTCAATGGGTAAAAACTTTAACCCCTTTATTTGGAACTCAAAATATTTTAACGCTTAGCTATACATAGAATTTCTGAGCGCTTTAATGTCTTTACTTTCCATGTAGTCATCAAATGTCATGTATCTATCGATCACTCCTTTTGGAGTAATCTCAATAATTCGATTCGCTACCGTATTTGCAAACTCATGATCATGAGTCGTGACTAATAGGTTCCCTTTAAATTGTTTTAGCGAATTATTAAAAGCAGTAATGCTCTCAAGATCGAGGTGATTCGTTGGCTCGTCAAGCATAAGAACATTAGCTCGAAGAAGCATCATTCTACTAAGCATACATCGAACCTTTTCTCCCCCTGAAAGAACATTGCATTTTTTCAAAGCTTCCTCTCCACTAAACAGCATTTTACCAAGAAAACCTCTTAGGTGAACTTCTTCACGCTCCTCTTCAGTTTTTGCATACTGACGTAGCCAGTCTACTAAACTTACCGCCTCATTAAAATAAGCATCGTTATCTGCCGGTAAATAGGATTGTGTGGTAGTAACCCCCCAAGAATAGCTGCCAGAAGCGGCTGTCTCCTCCCCTGCGATAATTTGATAAAATGCACTAGTAGCGCGAGCATCTCTTGAAATAAGTGCGATTTTATCGGTCTTTACCATATTTAAATCGATCTTATCAAAAAGTACGACACCATCTTCAGATACTGCCTTTAATCCTTCTACTTGAAGAATTTGATCCCCTGCTTCTCGTTCTCTTTCAAAGATAATCGCTGGGTAACGACGAGAAGAAGGCTTAATATCCTCAACCTTCAACTTGTCAAGCATCTTCTTTCTTGAGGTAGCCTGCTTACTTTTAGCTACGTTCGCGCTGAATCGTTGTATGAATTCCTGAAGCTCTTTGGCTTTTTCTTCAGCTTTTTTGTTTTGTTGTGCACGTTGACGAGCCGCTAACTGACTACTTTCATACCAAAAAGTATAGTTACCCGAAAAGAGATTGATTTTTCCGAAGTCAATATCTGCGATATGCGTACAAACAGCATCTAAAAAGTGACGGTCATGCGATACAACTAATACGGTGTTTTCATAGTTTCCAAGAAAGTCTTCAAGCCAGCTAATAGTATCGTAATCAAGGTCGTTAGTAGGCTCATCCATGATCAATACGTCTGGATTACCAAATAGTGCCTGAGCTAACAACACTCTAACCTTCATTTTAGGATCGATATCAGCCATCAGTTGATAATGCAAATCCTCCTTGATCCCCAAATTAGAAAGTAAAGCGGCAGCTTCAGAATCAGCATTCCAGCCATTCATTTCTTCAAACTGAACCTGTAGTTCTCCTATTCGATCTGCGTTTTCATCACTGTAATCCGCATAAAGGGCATCAATTTCTTGTTTAATACTAAACAGTTCTTTGTTTCCTCTAACCACTGTTTCTAATACTGGAAAGTCATCGCAAGCATTATGGTTCTGCTCTAAAACAGACATCCGCTTACCAGGTTCCAGATGAACGTGTCCTGAGGTAGGGTCTTGCTTTTTAGAAAGGATCTTCATAAAAGTTGACTTCCCTGCACCGTTCGCTCCGATAATACCATAGCAATTACCGTGAGCAAAAGTTACGTTTACCTCGTCGAATAATACGCGTTTTCCGAATTGAACCGAAAGATTAGAAACTGAAAGCATAAAGAATTAACCGTTTAATTTTTTGTGATCTGCAAGAAAGGTGGCTAAACCTTTGTCAGTAAGTGGGTGATTTAAGAGTGCAAGCATTGCTGATAATGGCCCAGTCATTACATCTGCACCAATTTGAGCACATTCTACAATATGCATTGGGTGACGAACCGATGCTGCTAGAATTTCTGTCTCAAAATCATAGTTGTCATAGACATTTCGAATGTCTTCAATAAGACGAAGACCATCGGTAGAGATATCATCAAGCCTACCTATAAAAGGTGATACATAAGTTGCACCTGCCTTAGCAGCTAACAATGCCTGACCTACCGAAAAAATAAGCGTACAATTTGTTCTTATTCCTTTTTGAGAAAAGTAGGTAATAGCTTTAAGCCCCTCTTTGATCATCGGTACTTTAACCACAATTTGCGGATGTAGATCTGCTAGAATCTCCCCTTCCCTAACCATACCTTCAAAGTCAGTTGAGATCACCTCTGCTGACACATCCCCATCAACAATTTCGCAAATAGCTTTATAGTGATTTAAAATAGCAGATTCACCAGAGATACCCTCTTTGGCCATTAGTGAAGGGTTGGTCGTTACTCCATCAATGATGCCTAAATCTTGGGCCTCACGAATTTGATCTAGATTTGCAGTGTCGATAAAGAATTTCATGACTATAAATTGTAATGGTTAGCTAGTAGTTTTTCGTATTGGGTTTGACTCAATACTTTCTTCAACAAAAGTACCGATAATCGCTGCAATTTATTCGCAACTAAAAAGTGTATTCGCTTCGGTTTTTTTGTGATGATTTCTTCAATTTTAAGGGCAACTTCAATGGGATCCATTGCTGTATCTACATGCTCATCAAAGAGCTCTAGTTGCTGTTTATAGGTGTTTTGATAAGCAGAGTCTTTCGATAGTTCTGTATTAAAGCGTCGACTGGCAATGTCGGTTGCAAAATCTCCAGGTGCTAATGAATACACAGATACTCCGAAAGGTTTTACCTCTAATCGAATACCCTCAGTAAGAATAGAAAGCGCAGATTTTACTGAGGAGTAATGTGCTCTAAAAGGCAATCCCATATACCCTGCAATAGAAGTTACGTTTATGATCGTACCTGCTTTTTGTTTCCTCATGAATGGTAGGACCTCTTGAATCATAGAAACAGGGCCAAAATAGTTGGTGTCATAAAGAGCTTTAACCTGATCGATATCGGTCTCCTCAACAGGACCGGTCATACCTCTTCCTGCATTGTTTATTAACACATCTATTCTACCTTCTTTGTCTATCAGTTCTTGCACGCATTGCCTGATACTTTTCAAATCGGTAACATCTAAGGAAATTAGTGAATAGTTTTTTGGAGTTGGGTAATTTTCTGGTACACGAGCCGTTCCATAAACGATAAAACCTTTATTCGAAAGATGTTCGGCTATTGACTTACCAATTCCAGAAGAAGCTCCAGTAATTAATGCAACTTGTGCCATAAGAAAAGAAAAAAGGCAAGCAACTACATCGCACCGCTACAACCACATACCCTTGCTGTGTTCCCACCCTGGGGGATTCTGCAGGAGCTAGTCGTGCAGCGCTTGCCGATGCAAAGATAAACCTATTTCTATTTGTTACAATTTTCGCATTGGCGTATTTTCACCTTATGAAGGTATATATAAGAATTAGTCATTTACTCCTGGTTATCACCTTTTTATTTGCCGGATGTGCATCCAAAATTGAGAAATTACCTAAGGTAAGTGTCCAGAAAGGAGAGAAAATCTATCCAGGTTCTGTTATTAAGATGAATATCGATTCTAGAATTAATACCGAATCGCTCGCCTTTTTTATGAATGAACAAAAACTTGATTATTCAGCAGGTTTACTTCAACTACCAGAAAGTACAACGATTGGAAAGCAAAAGTTAATCGCTCGTTTCACCTTCAACAATAAGGAAGAAGAAATACCTATAACCCTATCGGTATACGCTCGTGAAAAGCCGATCAAGATAGCGGCCGAAGTCATAAATACCTTTGAACACTCAACCGATTTTTATACTCAAGGCTTAGAGTTTGAAGGGGATTGGTTGTACGAAAGTACTGGAGGACTAGGCAATTCACTCATTATTCGCTACAACCCTTTTACTGGGGTAATTGACCAAGAAGAAAAACTAGGTAAAGAGATTTTTGGTGAAGGAATTACCCTGGTCGATGATCAACTTTTTCATCTCACTTGGCAAAACGGGTACGGAACGATTCGAAACAAATCGAACTTCGATTCTATTCAATCCTTTGAATATAGAGGATCCATAGAGGGTTGGGGTCTCACACACGATGATGATTTCATTTATAAAAGCGATGGTTCTGAATTGATTTGGAGACTATCGAAAGTAGATGCTTCTGAAATTGACTTTATAACTATCGGTTCTCAAAACTCATACTTCAAAAATGCCAATGAGCTTGAATTATATGGTGATCTTATCTTAAGTAATGTCTACCAAAAGGATAGTGTGATGGTGATTGACAAAAATACCGGAGCAATCGTAGGTGTTGTTGATCTGAGTTCATTAAAAGAATTAATAGACAAAGACTCCTCTTTTGATCCTCTCAATTCTGTATTAAACGGAATTGCCTATCACAAAGAGCGTAAAACCTTTTTTGTGACAGGCAAAAACTGGAATAAATTATTCGAATTACGAATTGATTTTAGTCCGTTAAAAATTAAATAACGGTCTGTTTTGCATTAACTCGTTTACCTCCTTACGAACCGCAGCAATTTCAGTTTCGTTCGTAACATCTCTCAGCACACGGTCAATAAGGGTAGCGACTTGACTCATTTCGGTTTCTCCCAGCCCTCTTGTGGTAATTGCTGGTGTTCCCAATCGGATTCCTGAGGTAACAAATGGAGACTTGTCGTCAAAAGGCACCATATTTTTATTTGCTGTAATATCTGCCTTTTCTAGAGCCTTTTCGGCATCCTTACCAGTTACCCCTTTATTTCTAAGATCAATAAGAATCATATGATTATCAGTACCTCCAGAGATAATCTGGTATCCGTGACCAACCATTGCACTTCCTAAAGCAGCTGCATTTTTCTTTACGTTGACCATGTAGTGTAAGAAGTTATCTGTTAACGCCTCTCCATAAGCCACTGCCTTAGCCGCAATAATATGTTCTAATGGCCCTCCTTGATTGCCAGGGAAAACAGCAAGGTCAAGTAGCGCCGACATTTTTCTTAAACTACCATCTTTTAGCTTGATTCCAAAAGGGTTTTCAAAATCTTCACCCATCATAATCATCCCTCCGCGCGGACCTCTAAGCGTTTTATGAGTCGTCGTAGTCACTATATGGCAATGTGGTAGCGGATCATTCAATATACCTTTAGCGATTAAACCAGATGGATGTGAAATATCTGCCAATAAAAGTGCACCAACCTTATCGGCGATCGCTCTAAAACGAGCAAAATCGATATCACGGGAATAGGCAGAAGCCCCTGCAATAATCATTTTAGGAGATTCTTTAACGGCTATTGCCTCGATAGCATCATAATCAAGCAATCCTGTCTCACGATCAACACCATAAAAAGAAGGCTTGTATAGTCGACCTGAAAAATTCACTGGAGAACCATGGGTAAGGTGACCTCCATGAGATAAATCAAACCCAAGAATCTTATCTCCCGGTGTTAAACAAGCATGAAAAACGGATGCATTCGCTTGAGAACCTGAATGTGGCTGAACGTTTACATAAGCTGCCCCAAATAATTCCTTAGCTCGTTCAATAGCCAAATTTTCAATTTCATCAACTACTTCACATCCTCCATAATAACGTTTACCCGGATAGCCTTCAGCATACTTATTGGTCAAAATAGACCCTGCTGCCTCCATCACTGCAGGTGAAGTAAAGTTTTCTGAAGCAATCAGTTCAATACCTCGTAATTGTCTTGAGTGCTCTTTTTGTATTAAATCGAAAATGGGTTGATCGCGCTGCATAGTATTTGTTTTTAGCAAAAATACAACAGTGATTACTTTAAACATCCACGGTTGACGACAGTTTTTAACAGAAATTTCAAAGATTATTAACTGACGTAATGTCATTTAAATCGCTCTAAATCAAGACATAATGACATCTTTTAATGGCCATTTCGTTTTGGCTTGTTGTTTGACCTTCTATCTGAAAAAACAGAGAATATGATTGATATAAATTCATTTAGCCAAAAGGTTCAAGAAACCATTGGAGAAGCTCAAATAATTGCCGAAAGCTTAGATCATACTTCGGTAGAGCCCATACATTTACTTAAAGCAGCTAGCAATAAAAACACCAACGAATTCGAGTACTGGACAGGCTCAAAATCTCAATTCGAACGATTTCAAAAAGCCATAGACGCGAGTCTAAACCATTTAGGAAAAAGCAAGGGATCAAATTTAGTGATGAGCAGTACTTCAGCTACGGTCTTAACTAGTGCTCTCGCAGGAGCAAGAAAGGAAAGTCAAGAAATTGCAACACTCAAACACTTAGCTATTGCACTTCTTTTAAAGGGAGGCACGGCGGCTTCTATCATGAAAGATGTGGGTATTACAGAAGAACGAATTAATCTGATGCAGAATACCTCTAACTCGAATAATGGAGAAAGCACTCACCTGTCTCGATATGCTAAGAATTTGAACGAATTCGCAGATAGCGGAAAACTTGATCCCGTTATCGGGAGAGACGATGAAATACGTAGAGTACTTCAAATCTTATCAAGAAGAAGTAAGAATAACCCGGTTCTAGTGGGAGAACCCGGAGTAGGTAAAACAGCAATTATCGAAGGCTTGGCGCAGCGTATTGTGGCCCGTGATGTTCCTGAAAACTTAAAGGATAAAAAAATATATAGCTTAGATATGGGGCTGCTACTTGCAGGAGCCAAATACAAAGGTGAATTCGAGGAACGACTCAAGACGGTGGTAAAAGAAGTTGGAGAATCTGATGGTCAAATCATTTTATTTATTGATGAAATTCACACTTTAGTAGGCGCAGGTGGTGGTTCTGGCGCCATGGATGCAGCAAACATTCTTAAACCAGCTCTTTCTAGAGGAGAATTAAGAACTATTGGGGCAACTACCCTTGATGAATTTCAAAAACACTTTGAAAAAGACAAGGCGCTTGAACGAAGATTTCAAAAGGTACTTGTCGAGGAACCCGACATCGAAAGCGCTATTTCTATTCTAAGAGGATTGAAAGAAAAATATGAAGCTCATCACAAGGTGAAAATTAAGGATGAGGCGGTAATCAGTTCAGTAGTTTTATCTGAACGTTATATCACTAGTCGATTTTTACCAGACAAGGCCATTGACCTAATGGATGAAGCGGCATCTAAGCTTCGAATGGAGATTAATTCAAAACCTGAAGAGCTCGATATTCTCGATCGAAAAATCATGCAACTCGAAATTGAGCTTGAGGCCATTAAACGCGAAGGTGATCGCGAAAAATCAAAGTCTATTCATCTCGATTTAGCAGAATTGAAGGAAAAGAGAAACCATCTATTCAGTATTTGGGAATCAGAACGAAGAGTGATTGATGAATTACAAAAAACAAAAAACCACATTGAAGAATTAAAACTCGAGGCAGAAAGAGCCGAACGTAGTGGAGACTATGGAAAAGTTGCTGAAATACGTTATGGTAAAATCAAGGAAAAGGAAGAGATTTTAAAAGATTTAGAATCGCAAAGCACTCAAAATAACAATCAACTCATCAAAGAGGAAGTGACTTCGGAAGATATTGCAGAGGTCGTTGCCAAATGGACCGGAATACCTGTTCAAAGTCTCGTTACCTCTGAAAGAGAAAAACTAATACACCTAGAAGAGGAATTAAAGAAAAAATTAATTGGACAAGACCATGCAATAGAAGCTGTTTCAGACGCAATTAGAAGAAGTCGTTCTGGCCTACAAGACGAAAACAAGCCTATTGGAAGCTTCCTATTCCTTGGAACCACCGGGGTTGGAAAAACAGAGCTGGCGAAAACGGTTACCGAATTTTTATTTACCGATGCGAGTGCTATGACTCGCATCGACATGAGTGAATACAGCGAAAAACATAGTGTGAGCCGATTAGTTGGAGCGCCTCCAGGCTATGTCGGATATGAAGAGGGTGGACAACTTACCGAGGCTGTTCGCAGAAAACCATATTCTGTGGTGCTATTAGATGAAATTGAAAAGGCACATCCTGAGGTATTTAACACTCTTCTTCAGGTCCTAGACGATGGAAGATTAACAGACGGTCAAGGTCGTGTGGTTGATTTCAGAAACACAGTGATTATTATGACTAGTAATCTTGGCAGTCACTTGTGGAATAATGCAGAGGCAAACTCACCATTCAAGATGGAATCCATCGAAAGAGAGATCATTACAGCACTTAAAAAACACCTAAGACCAGAATTTATGAATCGAATTGACGAAATCATCACCTTTAGACCTTTATCCTCTGAAGCTATTGAGTCTATTGTTAGAATTCAGTTGGATCGCGTGATCGAGAAGATAGAAACCAAAGAAATAACTCTGGAGGTTAGTGACCAGGCTGTTGAAGCTATCGCTAAAATTGGATTTGATCCAGATTTTGGAGCGCGACCGATAAAACGGGTTATTCAACGAAAAGTAGTGAATGAACTTTCTAAAAGGTTATTAACTGGAGAAATCACAACTGGTGATGCGGTTTTAATTGATGCTTTTGACGAAAATGTGGTGTTAAGGAAGATAAATACCGATTAGTATTTTGTACATTAGGCTTCCTTTTTCGATTCAGGATGACCAAAGCAGAGAAGACCAAAGCCTTTATTATAGAAACTTCAACCGTGCTTTTCTTAAAGCACGGCTTTGAAGCAACTAGCCTAAGTATGCTTACTAAAGCTACCGGACTTACCAAAGGAGCCATTTATGGGAACTTCAAGGACAAAGAAGATTTGGCTAAAGAGGTATTCAATTTTTCGGCCCAAATTCTTTTATCTTCTTTAGAATCTCTCATAGAACCTGAGCAATCTGCTCAATTAACCATCCGAAGACTTCTAGGTTTTTATAAATCATATCCTGATTTTGTAAGAAAAATAGGTTCTTGTCCGATCGTGAGTTTCGGAGTGCAGAGTACCGGTGTGCCTGAAATACAATCACTTGTGAATGAGGCGATTCTGCAAATTGAAGCGCTTTTTACTAAAGTTTTAAGTAAAGGACAAGAAAACGGAGAGTTCTACCTTAGCCTCCCTCCTGCTGTTTTCGCCAAACAGTTATTCTCGCTTCTTCAAGGGGGAATTACACAGAGCCTAATTACCAAGGACGACAAATACGTCAAGAATACAGCGACCTATATAGAGCACCTTTTTCAAACGGCAGTTCAACGCAACTAGGTTATGAGCCAGAATACTGTTTCGATTAAAAATAAGCGCGCTCGTTTCGATTATGAGCTGTTGGAGACTTTTGAAGCTGGATTAGTCCTAGGCGGAACCGAAATCAAATCAATCCGTCAAAGTAAAGCTCGTATCACCGAGAGCTTTTGTGAATTTAATGATCGAGGAGAACTTTTCATCGTTAATATGAATATTGACCCTTACTCTCATGGTAGCTTTTATAACCATAAACCTACGGCAGAACGCAAGTTACTGCTTCAAAAAAAGGAATTAAAGAAGCTATTTAAAGAGGTAACTAAAGACGGCTTGACCATCGTCCCCTTAAAACTCTACATCAACGATAAAGGGTGGGCTAAACTCTCTGTAGCTTTAGCCAGAGGAAAGAAAAACTATGACAAAAGAGAGACGATCAAAGACCGTGAGAATAAACGCAATCTTGATCGAATCAAAAAAATCAGATAAACGATTACTTCTTAACTCCGGCTGTTTCCTTTAACAGCGGTACAAATTGAAAATCGCCGTAGACGGTTTGGTGAAATTCTTTAGCCCCTTTTCTTTCAAGGACAATCATTTTCTGCTGCTCCTCACCAACAGGAATTACCATAAAACCTCCGACCCTTAACTGCTTCAATAAATCTTTTGGTATTTCAGGAGCACCTGCTGTAACAATAATTCGGTCATAGGGCGCCTCCTTCGAATAGCCTTTATAACCATCCCCATAAATCAGTTTTTTAGGTCCTGGAGGATAAACCGAAAAGTGACGATCACATTTTCGGTAGAGTTCTAGTTGGCGTTCAATGGTATAGACCTCTGCTCCTAAAGCCATTAGAATTGCGGTCTGAAAACCACTTCCTGTACCAATTTCTAAAACCTTCATTCCTGAGGCTACTTGTAACAACTCGGTTTGAAAGGCTACTGTATATGGATGGGATATCGTTTGTTCAGCCCCAATCGGAAAGGCTTTATCTTCATAGGCATGTGATTCTAGTGTAGCATCTAAAAATAGATGTCTCGGAACATTTTCAAAAGCCTTTAGGACGTTTTGATTCGAAATACCTCTTTCTTTGAGGTAAGAAACCATCGCCCTACGTTGTCCCTTATGTTTTGGAGCATCTAATCGCACACTTCAAAGCTTTCGAGCGAAAATACAACGTCTTTATGTTTATTTTTGATCAAATTTTAAGACCTATGATTAGAGTCGGAGTAATTGGTGCTGGCCACCTCGGAAAAATCCATCTCAAACTTCTTGTCGAAAATCCCAAGTATGATCTGATTGGATTTTTCGACACCAATACCGAAACTTCAGAGGTTTTAGCAACAAATAACGGCTATCGTTATTATTCTTCTATCGATGAGCTACTGAGTCAAATTGACGCAGCTTGTATCGTTACCCCTACCCCTTTTCATTTTGAGGTAGCCCAAAAGGCGATTAATCACGGTGTTCATTTACTCATCGAAAAGCCAATTACCACTAGTGTAAACCAAGCATATCAGCTAGTAGAAGATGCCAGAGAAAAGAATCTTATTGGAGTCGTCGGGCACGTCGAACGCTTTAATCCAGCCTATTCAGCCGCTGCCTCCTATATCAACGAGCCTAAATTTATAGAAATTCACCGCCTTGCTGAATTTAATCCAAGAGGTAATGATGTATCTGTGATCTTAGATCTAATGATTCACGATATTGACATACTGCTTCAAATGGTTAAAAGTAAGATTACCTCTATCGATGCCAATGGAGCTGCAGTAGTGAGCTCTTCGCCAGACATTGCAAGTGCTAGAATTGCGTTTGAAAACGGATGTGTAGCGAACCTAACCGCAAGCAGAATATCTTTGAAGAATATGCGACGCACACGTCTTTTTCAAAAAGACGCCTATATCACTATTGATTTTCTTGCCAAGAAAACCGAAGTCGTGCGTATAAAAAAGGCCCCCAAAGATCCTGAACCGTTCGATATGATTCTTCAAACTGCAGAAGGAGAGAAAAAGCAGATTTACTTCGAAAACCCAGAAACGACTGAAGTTAATGCGATTGCTGAAGAGCATAATGATTTTGCTTTAGCTATAGAAGGAAGTAAAGATCCTAATGTTAGCTTTGAACATGGTGCAAAGGCACTAGAAGTAGCTCAAGCGATTATAGACAAACTTGAATTTTAGGTAATGCGTGTATCTGCTGCAATAGAAAATTTCAAAAAAGAAATACCCCAAAATGTTACGCTAATTGCGGTTTCTAAAACTAAGCCTATCTCTTTGATTCAAGAAGCCTACGCGACTGGACAAAGAGATTTTGGGGAAAATAAGGTGCAAGAATTAGTAGAGAAACAAGGAGTCTTACCTGACGATATTCGTTGGCACATGATTGGCCATTTACAAAGAAATAAGGTCAAATACATCGCTCCTTTTGTGTACCTAATACACGGAGTAGATAGCTTGCGATTATTGAAGGAAATTAATAAGCAAGGAGCTAAAATCAATCGTTGTATCCCGGTACTACTTCAAGTTCATATTAGCCAAGAAGACACAAAATTTGGTTTTGATTCAAACGAATTAAAAGAGGCTATAAACGAATGTAAAGTTCTCGAATGGATCAAGCCTTGTGGTCTAATGGGTATGGCTACTTTTACCTCAGATTTGGATCAGGTTCGTCGTGAGTTTCAAGGGTTAAAAGATTTATTCGACGAGTATCAATCTAATTTCGGTGAGAACCCTACCCTATCTATGGGTATGAGTGGAGATTATAAGGTTGCTATAGATCAAGGAAGCACGATGATTCGTATCGGCAGCAGTTTATTCGGAAGTCGATGAACTATGCGATCGTCGACATAGAAAGCACTGGAGGAGCCTTCAATGAGGAAGGTATTATAGACATTGCGGTTCTTCGGTATGAAGGGAACGAGCTAACCGATCAATTCCATAGTCTTATAGATCCTGAAAAAACCATTCAACCTTTTGTGAGTAAACTCACAGGTATTTCGCCTTCAATGGTTCAAGGAGCTCCAAAATTCTATCAAGTCGCCAAGCGTATCATTGAATTAACCGAGGATGCCATTTTGGTCGCTCACAACACCCAATTCGACTACAAAATCTTGCAGCTCGAGTTCGACCGCTTAGGATACAGCTTTGAAAGAAAGACGCTTTGTACGGTCGAATTATCTCAAAAACTTCTTCCAGGTTTAGAGAGCTACAAACTAGGTAAATTAACCAAAGAGCTTGGGATACCTTTGAGTGATCGGCACAGAGCTTTAGGTGATGCAGAGGCTACCGCTTTTCTACTAAAAGTTCTAATCAGCAAAGAAGGTGCTGAAAAAGAGCTTG
>CAXPJI010000001.1:0-2695 GCA_964217345.1 Euzebya sp. | reverse complement strand
CAAGTGGAGAACTAATCATCGAATTATAACACTCCTGAGCGAAAAAATACTCACTAGATAAAAGTACCTTCAGGGTTTCGGCTAATGAATAATTAGAGCCTCTCATCACCTCGGCGAGAGGTTTGATGATTTGCTCTTCTGCATAATCAGAGACTACTGGGTAAACAAAAAATTGATAAAGTCTTCGAGACAAATAAATTGCACACTTGTCAGTAGCGAAAATCATATCAAAAAACTCGTCGAGTTCTTCTCTACCATTCGGGCCGCTTCTCCCCTCGATAAAAGTATTATTATAAAACTCTGAAAACTGTTTATCGCCTGTATCGTGGTTGTATTCATTGAAACCAACTACGGGTTCCCATCCTTCGGTGTACATAGTTTGATCCCAATCAAAGTACCATCCGACAAGCAGTCTTGCAGCTTCTCGAACGTCTTCTTCAGTAAACTCAGCAAAGGGTCGCTTACCCACCGTAAATAGCTCCTGAACTTCACGAGCGTAATTCTCGTCTGGAGTATCTTTTTGACTTGCCTGAAGATTTAAGTATTCAAGCATGGTGGGGTCTAGGGTTAGATCATAAATGTAGTCTCTGTAATTTCTAAAGGCGCCCTCATAAACCAATTTCAAGTAGGCATATCTAGTTTTATGTCTACCAAAATCTTGAACTGGGGTAAGGTTGTGAAGAAAAAGAAACAACTTCCATTCAATCGAGGTGGGTTGATGATAAATCGATGAATACATCCATGACGAAATCGCGTTGTGTCGCTCTCCCCCACTAATTTCATCAGGGTTATTATTACGCACATAAGCCCGGCTGATAAAAGGTTCTCCTGGGTCTACATCGGTATTGTTGTAGATAGCGGAGTATTGCTGGGGAGATAAATCTTCGTAATAATTATTGACCGGCTCTCCGATATCGTGACGGGTAAATAGTAGATCTATCGCCTCATCTAAACTGAGATTCTCTAAATCTTTTAAGTGACGCTCGGCATATCCGACCAGACATCGGTTGAGTAAATGTTTCTTTTGTTGGGTGCCAAAAACTCCGGTATACTTGTTCAAACTACCCTCCACTTCTAGGGTAACCTCTCGAGACTCTAGCAACGGTTGTATATTGATTTGATCGTCTTCAAATTGACGAACGAGATCAATAGGAGGTAAATTCTCGCGGTATGGAGTAGGAGTTTTTTGCATATCTTATATCTTAAATATACAATAATGAACAGAGAAGACTTCAATAAAAGTTTGTGCAGTGCATTTATTCTGAGTGCATTAGGCCTACCCTTAATGAGCACTTCCTGTTCAAAATCAGAGGAGATCGGTGAAACCGGCGAAGTCGATGAAATTCTATTGGCAGACGGAATCAAAAGAGAAGGAAACACCCTAATCATCTCAATGGATCACTCAAAGTTTCAAGAGCTAAAAACTCCTGGGAATTTTATTAATGACCTCGAAAATGGAGTTTTGGTATTACGCAAAGATGCGGAATCGATCATTGCAGTAAGCAACTGTTGTCCACACCAGGGGAGCCGGTCAAGATGGCAATACCTAGGTGAAGGAAAATTCTTGTGCACCAATCATGGGAATCGATTCGATATTGGTGAAGGAAACATTGCCTCTTGTAACTCTAACCGAACTTCAGGAAATCTAAAACAATACCCCGCTTCATTTGAAGAGGCTCTCATAACTATAGACCTAAGTTGATGAAAACAAACGCACATTACGACATCCCAGGTAACCCATCAACCGCAAAGAGTAGCGCGATAAAGTTACGAGAAGAGGCAACTGCTGATTCGCTTAAAGTACTCAGTTTTGAAGATTGGAAATTCTGGAAAGAAAACGGATACATCGTTATCAAAAACGCTGTGCCGAGAGAACAGGCTGAAGCTACTGCAGACTTCTTATGGGAGTTTGAAGAGAAAGATTCGAACGATCCATCAACCTGGTATACAGCGGCACGTGCTGAAATGAAGATGAAAGAACTAGCAGGAACCGGGATGGTCGAGGTATACAACAATCAACACCTGTGGAACAATCGTCAAACTCAGAGGGTGTATGATGCTTTTTGCGACGTTTGGGGTACCGACAAGTTATGGGTAACCATTGATCGCGCGAATTTAAATTTCCCAGTACGAGAAGGCAGCAATTATCACCCCTTCATTCATTGGGATTATGACCCAGAGACGCGTCCACAAAATGTACAAGGAGTTCTAGCGCTTGCCGATCAAACCGATACCAATATGGGTGGATTTCAATGTGTCCCCTACCTCTACCGAAACTACGATACATGGAAGCTAACCCAGCCCGAAGACCGTAACCGCTTTCAACCGGATATCACCGGTCTAGAAGACGAAATAGTCAAGGTAAAAATGGAAGCCGGAGACCTTCTCATTTTCAATAGCTGCCTCGCTCACGGTATACGACTTAATCAATCGAAAGACAAAGTTCGTATCGCACAATACATCTCGATGATGCCCGCTCAGGAAGAAGACTCAGATTTACGAGAATGGCGAATCAATTCTTGGCAGAATCGGGTAGCTCCTGAAGGTTACGCCTTTCCTGGTGACCCGCGCAACTTCGAGCAGTTGAAATACGAAACCGCAGAACTGAATGAATTAGGAGAAAAACTCCTCGGACTAAAATCTTGGTAGGTCGATGAATCTCGATTTCAACCAACAAAAAGCCTTTATCAGCGGA